>NZ_JARVSA010000003.1:0-626676 GCF_030209415.1 Plantibacter sp. lyk4-40-MEA-4 | reverse complement strand
ACTGAGCTTGTCGAAGTGTCCACGGGGTGCCCTTCGACAGGCTCAGGGACCGGGGGAGGTCACGCTCAGGGACTGGGCGTCCGGATCGGTGGGTCCTGGTCGCTGGGCTCGGGTTTCGGTCACTGAGCTTGTCGAAGTGTCCACGGGGTGCCCTTCGACAGGCTCAGGGACCGGGGCTGGTCGGCGCCCTTCGGCGGGCTCAGGGACCGAGGGAGGGCTGACCAGGGACCGCGGGTGGGAGGCGGCTCAGGCGAGCGATGCGGCGATGTCGCGGATCCACGTGCGCACCGACGCGTCGTGCTCGTCGAACCAGTCACCCTCGTAGCCGCGCGGAACGCCCTCCACCACCATGACGAGTGCGAGGTACAGCGACCACAGGCGCGCGCGGGTCCGGGCGTCCTCGTCGGGGAGGAGCTCGCGGCCGGCTACCTCACGGTAGGCGCGGAGGAGTTCCGAGTCGGCGGCGACCGTCTCCGGCACGTCGGTGAAGAGCGCCAGGGAGACGAGGTCGGCGGTCGGGTCGGCCCAGTGCGCGCGTTCATGGTCGATGACGCCGGTCAGTTGGGCGGCCTCCGCCCCGTGCTCGGGCATGACGAGGAGGTTGCCCTCCCAGAGGTCGAAGTGGACCAGTGTCGGCTCCCTCACGCTGTCGAAGGCCGGAAGTGCGGTGTCGATCAGGCGTCGGATCTCGTCCGCCGCGACCGGGAGGTCGACGTCGAACCGCAGGGCGTCGGCGAGGACGGCCTCCACGACGAGTCGGTAGGCGTCGGCTGCGCTCGCCGCCTGGAGCTCCGGGCGTACGGGGTAGCCGAACCGCTTCCCCTCGGCGAGCCCGGTCGACGGATCGGTGGACGCAGCCTGCGCCGGGATGTCGACGTCGCCTGGTTCCACGTGGAACGGCGTGCGACCCGCCTCGTGCAGACGGGCGAGCGTGCGGCCGAGGACGTCGCGGGCGAGGGGGACGGTCTCGGTGCTGTTCGCCGGCCGGCCGGTGAGCTCGTTCATGACGAGCGCGTCGCGTCCGTCGAGCGTCGCCTCGAAGACGATCTCCGGCTGCGGCACCTCCGCACGCCCGAGGATGCGCAGCGCGAGCGCCTCGGTCGCCATGAGTGAGCGCTCGTAGGTGAGCCCGTCGGCGTCGGCGGGGGAGAGCTTGACGATGACGCGCTCGCCGCCGTCGAGTTCGACCGCTGCGACCTCGTTCGCCGTGCCCGCCCCGAGCATCGTGATGGTCGGGCCGCCGGGCTGCATCGCCGGTCGCTCGGCCGCCCAGTGCTCGGCGACCGCGATCATGGTGTCACTGGGGCGAGGCGTTCGGCTCATCCGCCCACGGTAGCGCGCCCCGCGACCTTCGCCCTCCGCTGGCCAGCTCGCCGAGCGCCCCTACCGCGGTCACCGAGCTTGTCGAGGTGCGCAGCCCTGAGCGTCCACAACTCCTGCTGGAGTCGTGCGCGGATCACGCGGGGTGCGGGATCTCCTGGCGGGCGGCGTCGGCGGGCTCATCCTGCAGGAGTCGTGGACGACGGCGGGCGCGTTTCGCGGCGCTCGACGCGCCGATGATGACGATCAGCCCGAGCAGGGTGATGGCCGCACCGGCCCAGATCGGCGAGGTGTAGCCGAGACCCGCGGTGATCGTGACGCCGCCGAGCCAGGCGCCGAGCGCGTTGCCGAGGTTGAACGCGGCGATGTTCGCTCCCGAGGCGAGCGTGGGCGCAGCCGACGCGTACCGCATCACCCGCATCTGCAGGCCGGGCACGGTCGCGAATCCGAAGCCACCCATGAGGACAAGGGCGATCACGGTGGCTACGGGCGACTGCGCGGTCGCGGCGAAGATGACCAGGATGACGGTCAGCACCGCGATCACGACGATGAGCGTCCGGTCGATGTTCCGATCCGCCGCCTTGCCGCCGACGATGTTGCCGACCAGGAGTCCGACGCCGAAGAGGATGAGCAGCCACGGCACCGTGATCGAGGCGAAGCCGCTGACCTCCGTGAGTGTGTACGCGATGTAAGTGAAGGCGCCGAACATGCCGCCGTAGCCGAGGACCGTGACGGCGATCGAGAGCCAGACCTGTCCGGAGCGGAATGCGCGCAGCTCGGCGAGCAGTGATGCCGGGGCCCCGTCGCGCTTCGGCTTCGGCACGAGGGTCAGGATGCCGATGAAGGCGATGACCCCGATCACCGTGATGGCCCAGAAGGTCGAGCGCCAGCCGAAGTGCTGGCCGAGCAGTGTGCCGAAGGGGACGCCGAGCACGTTCGCCGCGGTGAGGCCGGTGAACATGATCGCGATCGCGCCGGCCTGTCTGTGTGCGGGGACCATCGCCGCCGCCAGCACCGAGCCGATACCGAAGAACGCTCCGTGGCTGAGGGCGGCGAGGATGCGGCCCGCGAGCATGACCTGGTAGTCGCCGGCGAGTGCGGAGACGAGGTTGCCGGCGATGAAGAGCACCATCAGGGCCAGCAGGACGGGCTTCTTCGGCAGCCGGGTGACCGCCGCGGTGAGGGCGAGCGCCCCGACGACGACGGCCAGGGCGTAGCCGGAGATGAGCCAGCCGGCTGCGGCCTCCGAGACGCTGAAGTCGGCCGCCACCTCGGGCAGCAGCCCCATGATGACGAATTCCGTGAGGCCGATGCCGAAGCCGCCGAGGGCGAGGGCGATGAGACCGAGTGGCATGACGATTCCTGCGATTCCTGGGGGTCGTGGGGGAGTGCTGGTGGCCGGAGGGTGGGACGCGTACGCTGATAGTTGCAGACGCGTGATCGATATCGTTGCACGCGCTAGGTAATAGCGCAAGCAACTATGTGCGTCTGCAATCAATTGATCCATGTTCGAACCGAGGAGTCCCGATGGGCATCGCCGACGACGCTGTTGAGATCCGCGCGCAGGGGTGGCGGACGCTCGCCGCCCTGTACGGATCGATCGAGTCCGATCTGGAACGTGCGCTGCAGGCCGAGGCCCGGCTCTCGGTGGTCGAGTACACCGTGCTCGACGCCCTGGGGCGCCAGGACGGCTGGCACATGCGCATGCAGCAGCTCGCCCGCGCGACGGCCTTGTCGCCGAGCGCCACCACCCGGCTCGTCAACCGCCTCGAGGATCGCGCGCTCCTCACCCGTGTGCTGTGCGCCGACGACCGCCGCGGGGTCTACACCGAGCTCACGGCGGCCGGGAAGGCGCTGCTCGAGGAGGCCCGACCGGTGCACGATCGCGCCCTGGAGGAGTCGCTCACCATCGCGGAGTCGCTCCCGGAGCTCGCGCCGCTCGTGGAAGCGATCCACCGGTTGGAGCCCGTCCCGTCCACCGTCTGATCGACCGGACCGTTCTCAGGAGAACTCCGGCGCGTCGCCCGGGGAGCAGGGCGGCGTGCCGGAGGAGGCCTGAAACAAGGACGTTTGCGTCGCAGAACGGTGCAGGCGCGTCGGCGGGTGATGCCAAGCTGAGTCGTCCGACCCGAGGGAGCACGATGAGCACCGCAGCACCGAACACCCGTGTCACCGCGCTCGTCGCACCAGGCTCCCGCAGGGTGCTGGGCGCCTATCTCGGCGCTGCGCTCATCTGGGGCGCCAGCTTCCTCTTCATGAAGACGGGCCTCACCGGACTCGCTCCGACGCAGGTCGCACTGTCCCGCGTCGTGCTCGGCGCCGTCACGCTCTGCATCATCATGCTCGTCACCCGACGCCGCTGGCCGCGGGAGCGTCGACTCTGGGCGCACCTCGCCGTCGTCTCCGTCTTCCTCTGCGTCGCCCCGTTCCTCCTGTTCTCCTGGGCGGGACAGTTCCTGCCGTCCGGACTGTCGAGCATCCTCAACGCGACCACACCGATCATGACGCTCGCCGTCGGCGCGGTGTTCCTCCCGAAGGAGCGGCTGAACGGCCTGCAGGTGTTCGGTATCTTCGTCGGAGCCCTCGGCGTCGCGATCGTCGTCGGTCCCTGGCGCGTCCTGGCCGACCCGGCGATCCTCGAGTCCATCCCGGCTCAGCTCGCCTGCCTCGGCGCGACCCTCTGCTACGGCATCGCCTTCGTCTACCTCCGGAAGTTCGTCCTCGGCACCCACGGCTACGACGCGGTGGTCATCTCGGCCGTGGAGATCTCGCTCGCCGCCGTCATCATGCTCGTGCTCTCGCCGTTCATCGCGATGCAGCCGGTGTCGCTCGACGTCCCGGTCGTCCTCAGCATGCTCGCCCTGGGAGCACTCGGTACCGGCGTCGCCTACATCTGGATGACGACGATCGTCGACTCCTGGGGTCCGACGGCGGCGTCCACCGTCACCTACCTCACACCCCTCGTCGGTGTCGTCCTCGGCATCCTCGTGCTCGGTGAGGTCCTGCACTGGAACGAGCCGGTGGGCGGCGTGATCGTCGTGCTCGGCATCCTCGTGAGCCAGGGCCGGCTCCGGCTCCGGCGGCGCACGCCCCCACTCTCGGCATAGGGTGGCTGGACGGCCGCGCGCTGACGGTCACGGCCCTTCCCACGGAACGAGGTTTCACATGCGCATCGCATCAGGGCAGTTCTCCGCCGGAACGGACATCGACGAGAACCTCGCCAGTGTGGTCGCCCTGCTCGGTGAGGCCGCGGCGGGCGGCGCCGAACTGCTCGTGCTGCCGGAGATGAGCAGCTACGCCACCTCGGAGCCGCCGAGCGCGCTCGCCGCGATCGCCCAGCCACTCGACGGCCCCTTCATCACGGGCGTCGCCGCCGCAGCCGCAGCGCGCTCCCTCCCGACGGTCGTCGGCACCATCGAGGAGAACCCCGGAGGGTTGCCCTACAACACGCTCGTGGCGATCGACGCCGAGGGGAACATCACCGCGACGTACCGGAAGGTGCACCTCTACGACGCCTTCGGCTACGCCGAGAGTGACGGCATCTCGGCCGGCGAGCTCACCGAACCGTTCGTCCTCGAGCTCGGCGACCTCCGCATCGGGGCCTTCACCTGCTACGACCTCCGCTTCCCGGAGAGCGCGCGGCGCCTCATCGACGCCGGCGCCAACGTCATCCTGCTGCCCGCGATGTGGATCGTCGGCCCGGGCAAGGAGGACGCCTGGACCACCCTCGTCCGCGCCCGGGCCATCGAGAACACCGCCTACGTCGTGAGCGCCAACCAGACCGGCCCGCTCGCCACCGGCAACTCGATCATCGTCGACCCCGCCGGCGTCGTCATCGCCGCCGCCGGCGAGGCACCCGGTGTGGTGTTCGCCGAGCTCGATCCGGCGCGGCTCGACACCTTGCGGGCGCGGGTGCCTTCGCTCGCCAACCGCCGGTTCACCGTGGTCCCGCGGACCGCCGAATGAGCGTGGGCGAACGCGTGAGCGACCCGGTCGGTCTCTCGGAGGTCGTCTCCATCACGCGCGACCTCATCCGGATCGATACCTCGAACTACGGCGGCGGGCGTGCCGTCGGCGAGTCCCGCGCGGCGGACCTCGTCGAACGCCTGCTCGGTGAGGTCGGGATCGTGTGCGAGCGCTTCGAGGCAGAGCCCGGCAGGACGAACCTCGTCGCGCGATGGCCGGGTCGTGACCGCACGCTGCCCGGTCTGCTGCTGCACGGGCACCTCGACGTCGTCCCGGTCGACGCGGCCGCGTGGACGGTCGACCCGTTCGGCGGTGAGATCGCCGACGGCATGCTGTGGGGCCGCGGCGCCGTCGACATGAAGAACATGGTGGCGATGATCGTCGCGTCGGTCCGGCGCATGGTGACGGCTGGGGAGCAGCCCGAGCGCGACGTCGTCCTGGCGTTCTTCGCCGACGAGGAGGCCGGGTGCGTCCTCGGCTCGCAGTGGATGGTGGAGCACCACCCGGAGCAGTTCGCCGGCGTCCGCGACGCGATCAGCGAGGGCGGCGGGTACAGCGTCACCCTCGGCGAACGGGCCGACACCCGCGCGTACCTGCTCAACACCGGTGAGAAGGGCGTGCTCTGGTTGCGCCTGACCGCCCACGGTGCCGCCGGTCACGCCTCGCTCGCGAGCCAGGATTCGGCGATCGTGAAGCTCGCCGCCGCCGTCGGCCGGATCGGCGCGCTCGACTGGCCGGTGTCGTTCACCGAGACCACGACGCACCTGTTCCAGCGACTGCGCGAACTGACCGGAGCGTCCTCCGAGCTGTCGCCGTTCGAACTCGCCGCGCTCGTCGGTCCCAGCGCATCGCGGCTGCGCGCCGGCCTGCAGAACGTGGCGAACGTCACCATGATCACCGGCGGGTACAAGGAGAACGTGATCCCCGAGTCCGCGACCGCGACGGTCGACGCCCGGTTCCTGCCCGGCCAGCGGGACGAGGTCATCGCGCGCATCCGGGAGGCGGCGGGCGAGGGGGTCGACGTCGAGGTCCAGCTGGAGCTCATCGCGATGGAGTCGCCGAACGACGGTGAGCTCGTCTCGGTGATCGAAGCGGTCATCGAGCGGCACGATCCCGGTGCGACCGTGCTCCCGCACCTCATCCCCGGCGGCACCGACGCGAAGGCGCTCAGCCGACTCGGCATCACGGGGTACGGGTTCATCCCGCTCAGGTTGCCGGCGGACTTCGACTTCCCCGGGATGTTCCACGGTGTCGACGAACGTGTGCCACTCGATGCGCTCGACTTCGGCTGCGCGGTGCTCACAGACATCATCCGCTCGGTCTGACGGGCAGGGGACCGGGGGCCGACCGGTGTTCGGGTTCGCCGATCGGCCACCCGGGGTCGGGTGGCACGGGGTTCTGGCGAGCTCGGGGTCCGGGAGTCTCGGCGGTACTAGCGTGCGGGTGGTGCAGGCGGAACAGGCGTCGTCGCCGTTGCGAACGGACCGGAGAGCCTCGCCCACTGCAGCAGCATGATGGTCTTCGCGTCGATGATGTCGTCACCGATGCGCGCGACCGCGTCGTCGATGTCGAGTTCGAGGAGTTCGATCTCCTCGCCCTCCTCGGCGAGCCCGCCCCAGTCGCCGCGACGCGCAGCGGGGTCGTACTCGGCCGCGTAGAAGTGCAGGCGCTCGGTCACGGAGCCGGGGCTCATGAAGGCGTCGAACACGTGCTGGACGGCCTCGACCGCGAATCCGGTCTCCTCGCGGGCCTCGCGGGCGACCGCCGTCTCGGGATCGTCGTCGTCGAGCAGGCCCGCGGCGGTCTCGATGAGCTCGCCGGTCGGGTGTCCGTTGACGTAGGCCGGGTAGCGGAACTGCCTGGTGAGCAGGACCTTCCGGGAGTCACCGTGGTAGAGCAGGATGGTCGCGCCGTTGCCGCGGTCGTAGGTCTCGCGCTGCTGCGTCGACCATGCGCCTGAGCGGTCCTGGACCCGCAGGGTCGTCCGGCGGAGGACGTGCCAGGCGGCGGCGACCAGTTCCACGTCGGTCACCTGGACGCGCGGGTTGCCGGTGAGGTCGAGACCGGTCCGGTGCAGGCCGGTGCGCCCGCGGGCGTCGGGGAGGTCTGCTCCGGGTTGCGGCTCCCGGACCGTCGTGGAATCGGCCATCCATCGAGTGTACGACCGCCTGCGAACCGCATACGAGCGGGATGTCCCGGGGGGGGGGGGGGGCGCCGCCCGGGAGAGCCCTGCTGCGCGACGCGCTCGATCGTGAATGGCGACCGGTCTTCGGTTTTCGCGGGTTCTGCAACATACTGGTGGGAGCACCGGTCGCGGTCCACGGAGGACCCCCGTCGAAAGGCACTCGATGACGAGCAGCAGTCCCGCCAGTAGCAGCCCCGTCGCCAGCGGAGGCACCACGGCATCGGCGCGGTCGGTCGCCTGGGTCGTGACCACCCAGGACGCCCCCTGGCAGGAGCAGCAGGCCCTCGGGTTCGGTCGACTCGCGGGTATGCCGAACGTCATGGTCGACGTGACGAACCCGCAACAGACCGTCGACGGCATCGGCGGGTGTTTCAACGAACTCGGCTGGACCGCGCTCGGGCTCCTGTCCGAGGAGGACCGAGAGGGCATCCTGTCCGACCTCTTCACGCCGGGCGCGGGGCTCAACCTCTCGCTCTGCCGCATGCCCGTCGGCGCCAACGACTTCTCCACCGACTGGTACTCCTACGACGAGGTCGACGGCGACTTCGACCTCGAGCAGTTCAGCATCGACCACGACCGCGCGACGCTCGTCCCCTTCATCCAGGCGGCACAGCGCTACCAGGGCGACCTGCGCCTCTGGGCGTCGCCGTGGAGCCCGCCCACCTGGATGAAGACGAACGGGCACTACGCGGCCGCGCGACCCTGGGCGGAGTCAGGCGTCGACAACGGCATCCGTGACGACCAGCTGGGCTCCGAGGGGACGGATCTCTTCATCCTCGAGGACCGCTACCTCGAGACCTACGCCCGGTACTTCGCCCGCTTCGTCGAGGCCTACGGCGAGGAGGGCATCCGGGTCGAGATGGTCATGCCGCAGAACGAGTTCAACTCGGCGCAGGTGTTCCCGAGCTGTGTGTGGACGGCCGAGGGGCTCGCTCGGTTCATCGCCGTCCTCGGGCCGGAGATGGACCGTCTCGGAGTGCGGGTCTTCCTCGGCACGCAGGAGCGGCCGCACGACGCGCAGATCGAGACCGTGCTCCGGGATCCGGCGGCCGGTCCCTGGGTCGCCGGAGTCGGATTCCAATGGGCCGGCAAGGGCGCGATCGCCGCGGTGCATCACGCCCACCCGGACCTCGCGCTGTACCAGACCGAGCAGGAGTGCGGTGACGGCCGGAACGACTGGCGCTTCGTGCGGCACACCTGGGGACTCATGCGCCACTTCTTCACGCACGGCGCGCAGGCCTACACGTACTGGAACCTCGCGCTCACCGAGGGAGGGGTCAGTCGCTGGGGCTGGGCGCAGAACTCGCTCGTCGTCGTGGATCCCGAGACCCGGGCCTTCCGCTACACGCACGAGTACTTCCTCATGCGGCACCTGGGGCACTTCCTGCAGCCGGGAGCGCAGCGGCTCGCAACGATGAGCTGGACCGGGCACGAGAACCTGCTCGCCTTCCGCAACCCGGACGGCGTCGTCGTGCTCGTGATGCAGAACGACCTCGGCGAGCCGCTCCCCGTCCAGATCGTGGTGGGCGACGACGTCATCACCCCGACCCTGCCGGCCGACTCCTTCGTGACGCTCGTGATCCCGCCCGCCTGACCGTCGGTGCCGGAGCCACCCCTTGTGGGCGGTCGCCTCTGCGGCCTAGCCTCTCGCGTACCGGCACCGGCGACGGAGGACACATGGGCAGGCTCATCTATTCGGCGATCAGCTCGCTCGACGGCTACCTCGCCGATGAGGAGGGCCGCTTCGACTGGAGCGCCCCGGATGCCGAGGTGCACGCCTTCGTGAACGAGCTCTCCCGGCCGATCGGCACCTACCTGTTCGGCCGACGCATGTACGAGATCATGACGTTCTGGGAGACGGCGGACGAGCTGCCGGACGAGCCTCGCGAGATCGCCGACTTCGCGGCTCTGTGGCTCGCGGCCGACAAGGTCGTGTACTCCACGTCGCTCGATGCGGTCTCGACGGCACGGACCACGCTCGAGCGATCGTTCGACCCGGAGGCCGTTCGCCGGTGGAAGGCGGAATCGGACCGCGACCTCAGCGTCGGCGGCCCGCACCTCGCAGCCGAGGCGATGGCAGCGGGGCTCGTCGACGAGGTGCAGCTGTTCCTCTCACCGGTGATCGTCGGTGGCGGCTTGCGTGCGCTGCCGGCCAACCTCCGGCGACGCCTGGAACTCGTCGACGAGCGTCGCTTCGAGGCCGGCGTCGTCCACCTCCGCTACACCGTCACCGGCGAGCCCGTCTGAGGTGAGGCAGTCTGTCGCGGGGATACCCCGGGAGCGACCAGATGCCTCACCTCACGGATCAGACGGCCTCGAGGATGATCGCGGAGCCCTGGCCGCCACCACCGCAGATACCGGCGGCACCGATCGAACCCGAGCCGGCGGCGGCGAGACGACGGGCGAGGTGGCCGACGATCCGCGTACCGGAAGCGCCGATCGGGTGACCGAGGGCGATCGCGCCGCCGTTCGCGTTCACGATCGCGGGATCCACGCCGAGCTCGTTCGTGGAGTGGACCGACACGGCGGCGAACGCCTCGTTGATTTCGACCGCTGCGAGGTCGCCCGTCGTGTGGGAGGTCTTCGCGAGGGCTGCGACGATCGCGTTCGAGGGCTGGGCGTGCAGGCTGACGTCGGGTCCGGCGACGAGCGCGTGCGCGACGACGCGTGCGATCGGGGTGAGTCCCCGTGCCGCAGCGGCTTGCTCGCTCATGAGCACGATTGCAGCCGCTCCGTCGGTGATCTGGGAGGAGTTGCCCGCGGTGATCGTTCCCTCGCCGCCGAACGCGGGACGCAGCCCGGCCAGCGACTCGGCCGTGGTGTCGGCGCGCAGTCCGTCGTCGGCGCTCACGACGGTCGGACCCTTGCGACCCGGCACGGAGAAGGGTTCGATCTCCTCGGCCTGGACGTCCGCAGCTGCTGCGAGCCGCTGGTGTGACCCGGCCGCCCAGGCGTCCTGCTCCGGGCGTGCGATGCCGAGCGGGCCGTTGCGCTCCTCGGTGGACGAACCCATCGACCGGTGCTCGAACGCATCGGTCAGGCCGTCGTGGTCGAGGGTGTCGACGAGCTCGATGGCGCCATAGCGCTTGCCGGCGCGCGAGCCCGACCAGGCGTGCGGGGCGAGGCTCATCGACTCCTGGCCGAGCGCGACGACGACGTCGACCTCGCCGGCGTCGATGAGACGCGTGCCGGTGACGATCGCCTCCATGCCGGAGAGGCACACGGCGTTGACGGTGATGGCGGGGACGGTGAAGGGGATGTCGGCCCCGACGGCGGACTGCCGGGCGGGGTTCTGGCCGGCGGCGCCCTGCAACACCTGGCCGGCGATGACCTGCTGGACGTCGGCGGCGTCGACCCCCGCCCGCGACAGGGCCGCGCGGATGGCGTGGGCGCCGAGCTCGGTGGCGGGTACGGACGCGAACGCCCCGTTGAACTTCACGAACGGGGTGCGGGCGTACCCGACGATGACGGTGCTCATGCGTGTGCCTCCTGAGGCGTGGCGGGTGCGGTCGGCACCTCGCCGGTGGTGGTGGGGTCGAGTTCGACGGAGAACTCCGCGCCCGTCAGGGTGCGCAGCTCGGCGACGCTCGTGTCGGGCGCGAAGGCCCGCAGGACGAGCGTCCCCTCGACGATATCGAAGACGGCGCGGTCGCTGATGATGCGGTCGACGACACCGACGCCGGTGAGCGGGAGATCGCACCGCTCGACGATCTTCGGGCTGCCGTCCTTCGCGACGTGCTCGGTGACGACCACCACCCGCGGGGTCCCGGCGACGAGGTCCATCGCGCCGCCCATGCCCTTGACGAGCTTGCCCGGGATCGTCCAGTTCGCGAGGTCGCCCGCACCCGAGACCTGGAGCGCACCGAGGATGGCCAGTTGCACGTGGCCGCCGCGGATCATGCCGAACGAGGTCGCCGAGTCGAAGTAGCTCCCGCCCTCCAGGAGCGTGACCGTCTGCTTCCCGGCGTTGATGAGGTCGGCGTCCTCCTCGCCCTCGATCGGGAACGGACCCATGCCGAGCAGGCCGTTCTCGCTCTGGAGCGTGACGTGGACCCCCGGCGGGACGTGGTTCGCGACGAGCGTCGGGATCCCGATGCCGAGGTTCACGTACTCGCCGTCGCGGAGTTCGGTCGCCGCGATCGCGGCCATGTCGTCTCTCGTCCACATGATGATCAGGCTCCTGCCGGTGTCGTGGTGGCGGCCGCCGGGCGGACGGTGCGCTGTTCGATGTCCTTCACCCGCGGCGTCGCCGTGACGAGGCGCTGGACGAAGATGCCGGGGGTGACGACGCTGTTCGGGTCGAGGTAGCCGTCCTCGACGACCTCCTCGGCCTCGGCGATCGTCAGCCGGCCGGCGGTCGCGACGATCGGGTTGAAGTTCCGCGCGGTGTGCCGGAAGACGAGGTTGCCCTCGCGATCGGCGCGGAACGCGTGCACGAGGGCCACGTCGGCGACGATGCCGCGCTCGAGGACGTAGGTCTCCCCGTCGAACACCTCCGTCGGCTTGCCCTCGGCGACCGGGGTGCCGACGCCGGTCTTCGTGTAGAACCCGGCGATACCGGCGCCGCCCGCGCGCAGCCGCTCGGCGAGCGTGCCCTGCGGCGTGAATTCGACCTCGAGCTCGCCGTCGAGGAACTGCTTGGCGAAGAGCTTGTTCTCGCCCACGTACGACGCGACGACCTTCCGCACCTGTCGGTTCTCGAGGAGGATGCCGAGGCCCTTTCCGTCGACGCCCATGTTGTTGGAGACGATCGTGAGGTCGGTGGCACCGGTGTCCCGGAGGGCCTCGATGAGGTCGGTCGGGTTGCCGCTCAGGCCGAACCCGCCGACCGCGACGGTCGCTCCGTCCTGGACGACCTCGTGCAACGCCTCGGCGGCGCTCGACCAGTGTTTCGTCATGTCACTCCCTTGTGGATGGCGTGCCGGCTTGACCACATGGTGGTGCAAGCCGATCGTCTCTCCAGTAGTCAGTCACAGCCGTACTGCGGTGTCAAAGGTGGCATCGGGCCCGATCCCGGATTCGCTCATGACGTGGTCCCGGCTGCGGCGTAGGCTCACCATGTGGACAAGCTGATGGTGCGACGTGGCTGAGGGGATGCGCGGCGCCCAGGTCGTCTCGCGCGTGAGTCGGATCCTCAAGATCGTGTCGGAGCATCCCGGCGGGGCGTCGTCTTCGGCGGTGGCCGCGGCCGCCGGGCTCACACGGCCGACGGCGCACCGCCTGCTCGCCTCGCTCGCTGCCGAGGGCTTCCTCGACCACGACCTCCGCGCCGCCCGGTGGCACCTCGGTCCGGAGCTGTTCCTCCTCGGATCGCTCGCGGCGGAGCGGTACGACGTCGCGGAGCTCGCCCGGGAGAGCGTGCGGATCCTCGCGCACGAGAGCGGCGAAAGCGCCTTCCTGTCGGTGCGCCGTGGCTTCGAGACCGTGTGTCTGTTGCGCGAGGAGGGGAGTTTCCCAGTGCGGTCGTTCGTCCTGACGGAGGGGGTCCGCTTCCCGCTGGGGGTCGCGTCGGCAGGACTGGCGATCCTCGCGTTCTCTAGCGACGGGGAGATCGACGACTACCTGGGTCGCGCCGACCTCGACGAGCGGTGGGGCGAGGCCCATGCCGCCGATCGCGTGCGCGAGCGGATCCGTGAGACGCGCGAGCGCGGGTACGCGGTGAACCCGGCGCTCATCCTCGAAGGCAGCTGGGGCATGGGTGCGGCGGTCTTCGATGCGGCGGGGAAGCCCGCCTGGGCGCTCAGTCTCACCGGGATCGAGTCCCGGTTCCGGCCTGAGCGCCAGGCGTTCCTCGGTGGCCTGCTGCTGGAGCAGGCGCACGAGCTGTCGAAGCGCCTCCGCTGAGGCGGGCGGTCGGTCCCTGCGCCGAGCCGCACTTCGACAGGCTCAGTGACCGGCGGTCCGGTCCCTGAGCCTGTCGAAGGGCGAGTACTACTCCGAGACGGCGGACAGCTCCTCGAACTCGTCGTCGGTGAGCTCGATCGTCGCGCCCTGCAGGTTGTCCTCGAGGTGCTCGATGCTCGACGTCCCCGGGATCGGGAGCATGACGGGCGAGCGCTTGAGCAGCCAGGCCAGCGCGAGCTGCGACGGGGTCGCGTCGTGTCGCTCGGCGAGCTGTGTGAGCGGGCCGTCCTCTTTGCTGAGGGCGCCGGTCGCCAGCGGGAACCACGGGATGAAGGCGACGCCGTGCTCGGTCGACCAGTCGAGGAGGTCCTCCGAGGAGCGGTCGGTGAGGTTGTAGAGGTTCTGCACCGACGCGATCGGAGCGATCTGCTGGGCCGCCTCGACCTCGGCGACGCTGACCTGGCTGAGGCCGATGTGTCGGATCTTGCCCTCGTCCTGCAGCTTGCGCAGTTCGCCGATCTGGTCCTCGAACGGCACGGTCGGGTCGATCCGGTGCAACTGCAGGAGGTCGATGCGGTCGACGGCGAGACGACGGAGGCCGAGCTCGACCTGCTGGCGGAGGTAGGCGGGCACGCCGGTTGGCGTCCACTCGCCGGGACCCTGTCGCGTCTGTCCGACCTTCGTCGCGATCACGATGTCGTCGTAGGGGTGCAGCGCTTCGCGGAGGAGGGTGTCGGTGACGTCTGGGCCGTAGGCGTCGGCGCTGTCGAAGAAGTTCACGCCGAGCTCGGCGGCGCGCTTGATCAGGCGGATGGCGCCGTCGCGGTCGTCGGGCTCGCCCCAGACACCCTCGCCGGTCAGCTGCATCGTGCCGTAGCCGAGTCGGTTGACGGTGAGGTCGCCGCCGAGCGAGAAGGTGCCGGCGGCGGTTGCGGGGCGTGTGGTGGTGTCGGTCATGCGGGTGCTCCTTCGGAGGAATGCGGAAAGTCCAGCCAAGCACCGGCGGCTGGGAGGCGCACCCCCCTTGCGTTCGGTCCCCGAGCCTCTCGACGGGGTCCCTCGGTGGCCGTCAGGCCGCAGCGGCCTCGAGGGCGGCGCGGAAGGCGACGATCGCCGGGCGGGTGACGCCGGCCTCGCGCGCTGAGGTGAAGATGGTGCGTCGCGGGAGGTCGGGCAGGTCGACGAGGCGACAGCTGGCCGGCTGGCCCGCCCACTGGAGGTCGGGGATGAGGGCGACCGCGTTGCCGGACTCGATCAACCGGATCTGCGCCTGCAGGTCGGCGGTCTGGTAACGGACGTCGGGCTCGAACCCCGCGCGGCGGCACAACTGCTCGGCGAAGTGGCGTGACGCCGCTCCGTGCGGCTCCATCACCCAGGGGAGGTCGGCCGCATCCTCGATGCGCAGCACCGGGTGGATCTCGTTCGCGACCGGCGGGCACGCGAGTCGGATCGGGTCGGTGGCGAGCTGACGGCGGTCGAGCCCGGGGTGCCGCGGGGCGGCGTGTGCGGGGTACTGCTCCGCGACGACGACGTCGAAGTCGCGCGCCCAGGTCTCGGCCAGGGCGGTCTCCGGCTCGTGTTGCACCATCTCCACGCGGACGTCCGGGTGGTCGCGCCGCATGGCGCTCAGGGCCGCCGGCATGAGCGCGAGCGCCGCCGACTGGAAGACCGCGACGCGGATGGTGCCCGACACGGTCGTGAGGGACGCCCCGAGGTCGGCCTCGGCGCGCTCGAGCGTGTCGAGGAGCGCGTCCGTGTGCCCCACGAGGATCTCGGCCTGTGGGGTGAGCTGCACCCGTCGACCGACCTTCCGCAGGAGCTCGACGCCGGTCTCCTGCTCGAGGACCGAGAGCTGTTGCGACACCGAAGAGGGGCTGAAGTTGAGGGCGGAGGCGACCTCGGCGATCGTCCCGCGGATCTTGAGTTCGCGCAGCAGGCGGAGCCGTCGGACGTCCAGCACGGTGCCCTCCAAAACCATCGGCTCAACCGATGGATATCATTCGAAAACCTTCGCTGTATCTTATTGGTCCAGACGCCGATACTGGCTCCATGACCGACACTCTTGCATCGACGCAGCAGCTCGACCGCGACGCCCTCGCCACCGAGGCCATCGCCCTCGTCCGCCGCTGGCTCCAGACGGCCTCGACGATCCCCGCCGACGCCTCCGCGCAGCAGCTCGCCGGTGTATTGAAGGACCCGACCGGCCTCGAGTTCACGGTCGGCTTCGTCGACGGCGTCGTGCGTCCGGAGGACCTCCGCGTCGCGGCCCGCACCCTGCAGACGATCGCCCCGAAGGTGCCCGCATTCCTCCCCTGGTACTTGAAGGCCGCCGTCCGCTGCGGTGGTGCGTTCGCCCCGATCCTGCCCGGCGTCGTCATCCCGATCTCCCGCAAGGTGCTCCGGAACATGGTCGGCCACCTCGTCGTCGACGCCACCGATAAGAAGCTCGGCCCCGCGATCGCGAAGATCAAGACGCCCGGCACGCGGCTCAACGTCAACCTGCTCGGCGAGGCCGTCCTCGGCACGGGTGAGGCGGCACGTCGTCTCGAGGGCACCCACAAGCTGCTCGCGCGCCCCGACGTCGACTACGTGTCGATCAAGGTGTCGTCGACCGTCAGCCCCCACTCGGTCTGGGCGTTCGACGAAGCCGTCGAGCACGTCGTCACCAGCCTCACCCCGCTGTTCGAGCGTGCCGCCAAGGCGACACCTGCGAAGTTCATCAACCTCGACATGGAGGAGTACAAGGACCTCGACCTCACCATCGCGGTCTTCACCAAGCTCCTCGACCTTCCGCAGTTCCACGACCTCGAGGCCGGCATCGTCCTGCAGGCCTACCTCCCCGACGCGCTCTCCGCGATGATCCGTCTCCAGGAGTGGTCGGCCGGTCGTCGTGCCGCGGGCGGAGCCGGCATCAAGGTGCGCATCGTCAAGGGCGCCAACCTCCCCATGGAACAGGTCGAGTCCTCCCTCCACGACTGGCCGCTCGCCACCTGGTCCACCAAGCAGGACTCCGACACCAACTACAAGCGCGTCGTCGAGTACGCCCTGCACCCCGACCGCATCGACAACGTGCGCATCGGCGTCGCCGGCCACAACCTCTTCGACATCGCCTTCGCCTGGCTGCTCGCCAAGCAGCGTGGCGTCGAGCGCGGCGTCGAGTTCGAGATGCTGCTCGGCATGGCCCAGGGTCAGGCCGAGGCCGTGAAGCGCGACGTCGGCGAGCTCCTGCTCTACACGCCGGTCGTGCACCCGCAGGAGTTCGACGTCGCCATCGCGTACCTCATCCGCCGCCTGGAGGAGGGCGCGAGCCAGGACAACTTCATGTCCGCCGTGTTCGAGCTGAGTGAGAACGAGACCCTCTTCGCCCGTGAGCAGCAGCGATTCCTCGCGTCGCTTGCGGAGCTTGACACCACCGTCCCCGCGCCGAACCGGCAGCAGGACCGCACGAAGCCCGCAGAGGCCTCGCCGGTGGACGCGTTCGAGAACACCCCCGACACCGACCCGTCGCTCCCCGCGAACCGCGTCTGGGGACGCGACATCCTCACCCGCGTCGCCGAGTCGCGGCTCGGGAACGACACCGTCGCCGCGTCCATCCTCGACAGCGTCGAAGCCCTCGACGCCGTCATCGACGGGGCGACCGCAGCGGGCGCCTCGTGGGGGTCGCTCTCCGGCGCCGAGCGTGCGGTCATCCTGCACCGCGCCGGCGACGTCCTCGAGCAGCGTCGCGCCGACCTCATGGAGGTCATGGCGTCCGAGACCGGCAAGACCCTCGACCAGTCCGACCCCGAGGTGTCGGAGGCGATCGACTTCGCCCACTACTACGCCGAGCGCGCCCGCGAGCTCGATCACGTGGACGGCGCGACCTTCACCCCCGCGAAGCTCACCGTCGTCACCCCGCCGTGGAACTTCCCCGTCGCCATCCCCGCCGGCTCGACCCTCGCGGCGCTCGCCGCCGGATCGCCCGTCATCATCAAGCCCGCCCGTCAGGCTCGCCGCAGCGGTGCCGTCATGATCGAGGCGCTGTGGGAGGCCGGTGTGCCGCGCGAGGTGCTCCGCTTCGCCCAGCTGGCCGACAACTCGCTCGGTGAGCGCCTGATCGCCCACCCGGCGGTGGAGCGCGTCATCCTCACCGGTGGCTACGAGACCGCGGAGCTGTTCCGCTCCTTCCGCCCCGAGTTGCCGCTCCTCGCCGAGACGTCGGGGAAGAACGCGATCATCGTCACGCCGAGCGCCGACCTCGACCTCGCGGTGAAGGACGTCGTCGCGTCGGCCTTCGGTCACGCCGGCCAGAAGTGCTCGGCCGCGTCGCTCGTGATCCTGGTCGGTTCGGTCGCCTCCTCGCGCCGCTTCCGTCACCAGCTCGTCGACGCCGTCACGTCGCTCAAGGTCGGCTACCCGGTCGACCCGAGCACGCAGATGGGCCCGATCATCGAGCCGGCGAAGGGCAAGCTGCTCGGCGGCCTGACGACGCTCGGCACCGGTGAGTCGTGGCTCGTCGAGCCGAAGCAGCTCGACGACAGCGGCAAGCTGTGGAGCCCAGGCGTCCGTGCGGGCGTCGCGCGCGGCTCCGAGTACCACCTCACCGAGTACTTCGGCCCGATCCTCGGGATCATGACGGCCGAGACCCTCGAGGAGGCCATCGCGATCCAGAACGAGATCGACTACGGCCTCACCGCCGGGCTGCACTCCCTGAACCCGGCCGAGCTGCGCCTGTGGCTCGACGGCATCCAGGCGGGCAACCTGTACGTGAACCGCGGCATCACCGGCGCGATCGTGCAGCGTCAGCCGTTCGGCGGTTGGAAGAAGTCGGCCGTCGGTGCGGGGACGAAGGCCGGCGGACCGAACTACCTCATCGGTCTCGGCTCGTGGACCAGCGCCGAGAGCACGGCTGAGCGCACCGTCGGTCGGTCGGCGGAGCGCCGCGGCCCGAAGCCCGCTGTCGCCTCGTTGCTGCGTGCCGCTGACGCGGTGCTCACCGCCGACGAGTTCGCGTTCCTGCGTCGGTCTGTCGCGAGCGACGCTGCCGCGTGGGCGGACGAGTTCGGGGTCGCGAAGGACGTCTCGAAGCTGACCGCCGAGCGCAACGTGTTCCGGTACGTGCCTCGTGAGGTCCACGTGCGTCTTGTGGACGGTGGTTCGGTCGCGGAACTCCTCCGCGTCGTCGCCGCCGGTGCGACCGCGGGCGCGACCGTGCACGTGTCGTCCGCCGTCGCGCTGCCGCCGAAGCTCGTCCCGGCCGTCGAGGCCATCGCCGGTGGGATCACCGTCGAGAGCGAGGACCGCTGGTACGTGACCGCCGCCTCACTCGTCGGGACGAAGGCCGGCGCGCGCGTCCGGATCATCGGCGGGACGACCGAGGGTGTCGCCCACGCGACCTCCGGCAGCCCCGACGTCGCGATCTACGCGGGCGACGTCACCGAGGCCGGCCGCATCGAGCTGCTGCCGTTCCTCCAGGAGCAGGCGGTCTCGATCACGGCGCACCGCTTCGGCACGCCGAACCACCTCTCGGACGAGCTCATCTGATCCGACTCCGCGCGGTTCGCAACGCAGGAACGCCCCGGCGTGTCATCCCGACACACCGGGGCGTTCTGTATCACACGCCGGCATCCTCCTGAGTTGTGGACCTGTCTCAGGAGAACCTCGGCGGGTCGGGTGGGTGCGGGGGCGACGCGCCGGAGCTTTCCTGAGTCGGGGACAGAGCGGGGGATCGGCCGAAGGGAGCGGTGGCTAGCGCAGGGTGCCGTGGACGGCGAACTCGTCGATGCGCGCGAGCTCGGCGTCGTCGAAGTCCAACCGGTGGATCGCCGCGTAGTTGCCCTCGAGCTGCTCGACCGAGCTGGCGCCGATGATCGCGGACGTGACCGTGTCGCGACGCAGTACCCACGAGAGCGCCAGCTGCGCCAGCGTCTGGCCGCGTTCTTCGGCGATCGCCTGCAGGCCGCGGGCGCGCTCGAGGTAGGTGTCCGTGATCGACTCCTCGTTGAGGAAGTGGCTCGTCGCCGCACGCGAGTCCGACGGGACCGTGCCGCCGAGGTAGCGGTCGGTCAGCATGCCCTGCGCGAGGGGGCTGAACACGACGGCACCGAGACCGAGGTCGTCGAGGGTGTCGAGCAGGCCGTCCTCGACCTCGCGGGAGAACATCGAGTAGCGGGGCTGGTGCACGAGCAGCGGGACACCGTGCTCACGCAGCGCGGCCACCGCGGCGATGGTCTGCTCGGGGGAGTAGTTCGAGATGCCGGCGTACAGCGCCTTGCCCTGCTTGACCGCCGTCGCGAGCGCACCCATCGTCTCCTCGATCGGGGTCTCCGGGTCGGGGCGGTGCGAGTAGAAGACGTCGACGTACTCGACACCGATACGGCCGAGGCTCTGGTCGAGCGACGACAGCATGGTCTTGCGCGAGCCCCACTCGCCGTAGGGGCCCTGCCACATGTAGTAGCCGGCCTTCGAGGTGATGATGATCTCGTCACGGTGGGCGGCGAGGTCCTCGGCGAAGATGCGGCCGAAGGCGGTCTCGGCGGAACCCGCGGGCGGGCCGTAGTTGTTGGCGAGGTCGAAGTGGGTGATCCCGAGGTCGAAGGCGCGGCGCACGATGGCCCGCTGGACCTCGATGCTGCGGCCTTCGCCGAAGTTGTGCCAGAGACCGAGGGACAGCGCGGGGAGGCGCAGTCCGCTGCGGCCCACTCGGCGGTAGGTCATGTCGTCGTAACGGGTTTCGGCTGCTTCGTAGGGCATGGTCTGCGCTTTCATCATCGAATCGTCGTGGTGCCGGGAGCAAGCGTACCGTGATCGTTCACGGCCGGGCCGGTGCGGCGTCGAGTAGCGTGAGCACGTGTCGTCCACCACGCTTCCACCCGCTGGAGAGCCTCTGCCGCACCCGCGCTCCGGATGCGGGGTCGCGATCGTCCGCGAGGGTCGGATCCTCCTGCTCGAGCGCCTCCGCGAGCCCGAGGCCGGTTCCTGGGGCATCCCCGGCGGAAAGGTCGACTGGATGGAGCGCCTCGAGGATGCCGTCCGCCGTGAGGCTCGGGAGGAGACCGGGCTCGAGCTCGGCTCGATCGAGCTGTTGTGCGTCGTCGACCATTTCGAGCAGGCGCTGCACCAGCACTGGATCTCGCCGGTGTACCTCGCGGAGGACACCGCGGGCGAGCCTGAACTCCGAGAGCCGGAGAAGCACGGCGGTCTCCGGTGGTTCCGGCTCGACGCGTTGCCGGAACGGGTGACCGTGTCGACGGTGGCGGCGGTCGAGGCGATCGCTCGGTCTCGGGAATTCAGGCGCCCGGGCGGCGCCCACTCGTAGACTCGGGCGCGTGACCGATCACCCGTCGTCCGACGCCCGCAACGACTTCGTCACCTTCGACGCGCTCCGTGCGGAGGCCGTCGAGCAGCCGGTTCGACGCGGAGCGGGCGCGTGGGGGTTCTTCGGCACAGTCGCGATCGTGATCGGCGCCCTGTTGATCCCGGTCGCCCTCGTGAGCACGTGGGCGGACACGATGCTCCGCGACACCGACGCGTTCGTCGACACCCTCGCCCCACTGGCCACGGACCCGGCCGTCCAAGCCTTCGTGGGGGACCAGGCGCTCGCCGCGCTGGAGAGTCAGGTCGACCTCGACGCGGCGGCTGCGGTGCCGGCCGACCTCGCGGCGACCCTCTCGCTCCCGCCGGCGATCTCGGACGTGCTGGGTGCGATCGGTGGCGACACCGCGGATGCGCTGCGCGAGGTCCTGCGCCGGAACGTCGCCGAGTTCGCGGCTTCGCCCGCGTTCGCGACCGCCTGGACCGAAGCCCTCCGGGTCACGCATGAGCAGCTCGTCGCCGGCGTCTCCGGTTCCCAGGGGGCGGTCATCGACGTCTCGGCCGAGCAGGGCTTGGGTGTGCAGTTGGGGCCGATCGTCTCCGCGACCCGCTCGTGGCTGGTCGACGCGGGATTCGGCTTCGCGGCCGCCATCCCGGACGTCGACCGCGTGGTCGACGTCGTCCCGGCGTCGCAGGTCGCGCCGGTACTCGGTGGGATCCAGGTGATCGAGACGGCGGCTGGTTGGTCGCCCTGGCTCGCGATCGGGCTCATCGCACTCGGGGTGATCCTGCTCTGGCTGGGCCGCCGCAACCCGAGCCGGACCGTCGCCGGAGCGGCGATCGGTGTCCTCCTCGCAGCGGGCCTGACGCTCCTCCTGCTCGGCGCTGCCCGACTCGCCCTCGTCCTCGCGGTGTCGGTCGCGATCCCCGGCGGCGTCGGGGACGCGGCGGCGTCGCTCCTGCTGGGCCCACCCACCGATGCGGCCTGGTCCGTACTGTGGGTGTCGCTCACCGTGGCGGTCCTCGCCTTCGTCAGCGCCGCGTTGCGGCTCCCCGAGCGCATCGCGCGGGGCGTCCGGGCGGCGCGGCGTCCGCTGGCGGGCACGAACGCCTAAGCGCCGGTGGCCGATCCGTCCGCATGGACGGCCCGGCTCGTCCGCGGTGCTGCGAGTCTGCGATGCCACGGCACCTCCACGAGCGTGTGGAGCAGCCAGGACGCGGCGAGGATCGAGCCGAACCAGACCAGGCTGATCGGAGCCCGGAGGAGGAACGGCATGCCGTCGACGGCGTTCGGCGGGATCGCCTTCGCCAGCAGGATGAGCACGAAGACGTGCACGAGGTACGTGGAGAACGAGAGCTGCCCCAGGATGCGCGCGGGGCGACTGCGCAGCACCGCGGTGGAGCGCGGGCTCGCGACCGCCAGCCCTCCGACGATGATCGCCGCGAAGGTGATCGCGGCCCAGGCTCGTGGTGCTCCGGGTTCGAGTGCGATCGCCGCCGCCACCAGGCCGCTGGCGCCTCCTGCGGCGACCCACGCCGCTCGTCGGGTGACCGGGAGGGCTGCCGTCCACTCCGCCAGACAGATGCCGAGCGCGAAGCAGCACAGCACCCGGACGGCCGGGGTCGCCATGCCGTTCATGGCCGACGGGGCGATGGCGGCGGCGATCGTCGTCGTGGAGACGAGCCCGACCGAGAGGGCGATCACCGGGACCGGGCCGCGCATCCGGTCGCGGAGGGCGAGGGCGAACACCGGGAACAGGATGAACGTGAGGAATTGGGCCGACAGCGACCAGGCGGGTGGGTTCCACCAGAGTGCGTCGCCGAACCATGCGCGGGTGAGGGTGAGTTCGGCGAGGAGGCCGATGGGCGGGAACGCCCCGTCGTCCGTTGGGACACCGACCATCGCCCCGCCGACGCAGAGCAGCACGAAGGCGAGGAGCACGGTCACGTGTGCCGGGTATATCCGCGCGAAGCGGTTCCGGAGGTAGCGACCGTAGGTGGGCCAGGTCCAGCGTCGATGCAGGTAGGCCCGGGCGATCGTGTACCCGCTCAAGACGAAGAACACGTCGACGGCGAGTCCGGTGTGGGCCATCGGCGCGAGCCACGAGAGCTCGGGGAGCACGGAGAACAGCCAGTCCGCGGAGTGTGAGAACACCACCCACCAGGCGGCGACGGCGCGGGCACCGGCGAAGGCGGTGTGGTCGACGCGGGGTGCCGGTCGGCGGTCGCGTCGGGGGTTTCCGGTCGCGTGGTTCTCCGGTGACGGCATGGTGCTCCAGGATGATCGGACGGCGGTGGTCACGCCGGATCTCCACTCTAGGATGCTTCTGTACCTCATGGTTCTGTACTGTGTGGACTGTGGACAGGACATCACGAAGCGCCGGAACAGCTCGGTGGCGGAGGACCGGAGCCGAACCCGGACCGGTCCCGGAACCCGAACCGACGGCCGTCGAGCCCGAACCCGATCCCGACCGTGAGGCCCCGTCGTCGCCACCCGAACCCGATCCCGCACCGTCGGCACCGACCGGGAACGCGGACACCCAGGCCGTCCCGCCCGTCGAGCTCGTCCTCGAAGGTCCCGGGATCGACCCGACCGGTGCCTCCGTCAGCACCGCCGCGGTCCTCGCCTGGTTCGCGGCCGTCCCGGCCGGTGGCACCGTGGTCGTCCGCGGCGGCGACGTCATCGCCGTGGACGCGACGATCAGGATCGACCGTCGCCTGCACCTCCGCGGGCGCGGCGAGCTCCGGTTCGTCGGAGGTGTCGAGGCGGCCCCGGCGCTGAAGCTCATCGTGTCGGGCAGCTCGGTGACCGGCGTCCGGGTCAGCTACGCGGGCCCGACCGCATCGAGCACGGGTGAGCGCAACACCGCGATCAGCATCTGGGCGAGCGACGTCCTGATCGACGGCGTCACCGTCGACGGGTTCCAGAACGGCATCGCCGTGCAACCGTCAGGTGAGTTCGAGGGCGTCGTCATCTCGGGGTGCCATGTCCTGAACATCCTCGGCTCGGGCGGAGGGCGAGGCTCCGCCTCATCCGCGGGCGAGGATCGTGGCGACGGCATCACGGTCTGGGGTGCGCGTTCGGCGGTCGTCGGCAACATCGTCTCGGCCGCCCCCGGAACCGACGCACGGGTCGGCATCCACGCCGAGAACCTGCCCGACTACGCGGTCGACCCCGGTTCCTGGGCCGACTCGATGGTCACGATCGAGGGCAACGTCGTCACCGGGCCGTTCCGCCGGTCCATAGCCGTGGAGGGGATGGCCCACACCGTCGTGACCGGTAACACCGTGTCCGACGCCACCTGGTGGGGACTCGCCGTCATCGACACCCGATCGGTCGCCCTGGTCGCGAACACGGTGCGCTGGACGCGGATGGCCGACGACGACCAGGGGTCCGCCTGGGGGCCCAAGCGCTGCCCGGTGATGATCTACCGCGATGCGCAGGGAACCGTGGTCTCCGGGAACGTCATCGAGATCCGCGGCGTCGCTGCTGCGGGCATCATGGCCCAGGCGGCGGCACCGCCGGGCGGTTCGACCACCGTCATCGGCGCCGTCGACGCGCTCATCACCGACAACGTGGTCCGGATCGGAGGCGGCACCTGTCCGATCGGGATCGCGCTCGATCGGACCGGACAGCCTGTCGTCTCGGGCAACCGCGTCGCCGTCACGCTCGCATCGGGCTCGGTGGGCGGTGTCGTGTCGTACCTCGCCCACGACGCGGTGGTCTCCGACAACTCCATCACCGGGGCCGCGACCTCCAACGGGTTCGGGGTGCTCCACCAGGGTGCCGGCTCGATCGTGGTCATGGGGAACCGCATCGACCGCGTCAGAGCCGCGGTCGCCGTGAACAACTGCACCGGTGGCGCGACGATCATCGGCAACACCGGACGCGACTGCGAGTACGGCCTCGACACCTTCGGCACGACCGGTCCATCCGTGGTCCACGGCAACCGTTGGGAGTCGAACAACACGGCACACGCGAACGCGCAGCCGAACACGAGCTACCTCTCCACCCGGCACATGGGTCTCGCGCGGCCGTACGGTGGCCAGTCCGGCGACATCCTCGTCGGGAACGGAAGGCTGTGGGTGAACGATCAGGGCACCTGGCGGTCGGCCACCCTCAGCTGAACGCGCGTCAGGCGGGCCCCGATGATCGGGGCCCGCCTGACGCGGTGTGGGAGCCGACTCAGCTGCGCGGGGCGTGTGCCGTGTCGGACCCGCTGGCGACGGCCGCCTCGTCGATCGCCGACTGCTCCTCGCCGCCGCGGAACTGCGTGCGGTAGAGCTCGGCGTACGCGCCGTCGACCTCGAGGAGCTGCGCGTGCGAGCCCTGCTCGACGATCCGCCCGTTCTCCATCACGAGGATCGTGTCCGCGTCGCGGATGGTCGACAAGCGGTGGGCGATGACGAAGGAGGTCCGGTCGGAGCGCAGTGCCGCCATCGCGTGCTGCACGAGCAGCTCCGTCCGTGTGTCGACGGAGGACGTCGCCTCGTCGAGGATGAGCAGCTTCGGCTTCGCGATGAACGCACGGGCGATCGTGATGAGCTGGCGTTCACCGGCCGAGACGCTGCCGCCGTCCGCGTCGAGGACGGTGTCGTAGCCGTCGGGCAGCTGGCGCACGAAGCGGTCGACCATCGTCGCCTCGGCGGCCTCGACGACCTCCGCGTCGCTCGCGTCGAGTCGCCCGTACCGGATGTTCTCGCGGATCGTCCCATCGAACAGCCAGGCGTCCTGCAGCACCATCCCGACCTGCGACCGCAGCTCGGCGCGCGTCAGGGCGGTGATGTCGACGCCGTCGAGCAGGATGCGACCGCCCGTGAGCTCGTAGAACCGCATGACGAGGTTCACGAGGGTCGTCTTCCCGGCCCCGGTCGGCCCGACGATCGCGACGGTCTGACCCGGCTGCGCGGAGAAGGAGAGGTCCTCGATGAGCGGCTTCTCGGGGTCGTAGCTGAAGGAGACGCCGTCGAACTCGACGTGGCCGTCGGTGTGCTCGGGCAGGTGTGCGTCCGCGGTCTCCGGGTCCTGTTCCTCGGCGTCGAGCAGCTCGAAGGTGCGCTCGGCGGACGCGACGCCCGACTGCAGCTGGTTCGCCATGCCGGCGATCTGGCTGAGCGGCTGCGAGAACTCACGCGAGTACTGGATGAACGCGGTCGCGTCGCCGAGGGTCATCTGGCCGGAGGCGACCCGGAGGCCGCCCACGACGGCGATGAGCACGTAGGACAGGTAGGAGACGAAGGTCATCGCCGGCATGATCATGCCGGACACGAACTGCGCGCCGAACGCCGCCCGGTAGAGCTTCTCGTTGCGCTCGTCGAACTCGGCGAGCATCTCCTTGTCGCGGCCGAAGACCCGCACGAGCTCGAGGCCTGAGAACGACTCCTCGATGTGCCCGTTGAGCGAGCCGGTGTTCTTCCACTGCGCGGTGAAGAGCTTCTGTGACCGCGAGCCGATGACTCCGGCGATCAGCGCGGACAGCGGCAGTGCGATCAGCGCGATGAGTGCGAGCTGCCACGACACGATGAACATCATCGCCGTGATGCCGAGCACCGTGAGGGCCGACTGCACGAGTTGCGAGAACGCCTGTTGGAGGGCGGTCTGGATGTTGTCGACGTCGTTCGTGACACGCGACATGAGGTCTCCGCGCTGACGGGTGTCGAAGTAGCTCAGCGGAAGGCGGTTGAGCTTGCGCTCGATGTCCCGACGGAGGTTGTAGACCACGCGCATGACGAGCCCGTTGAGGATGTACCCCTGGGCCCAGTTGAGGATCGACGCGACGATGTACATGCCGAGCACGATGATGATCAGACGGCCCAGCAGGGTGAAGTCGATCCCCTGCCCCGGGGTGATGTCCGATTTCTCGAGCATGTCGGCGTACTGGTCGTTGCCGGATGCGCGTGCCTGGTCGACGACCTGGTCGAGCGTCGCGCCGGCCGGGAGCTGCGACCCCATCACGCCGTTGAAGATCGCGTCCATCGCGAGACCGAGGATCTTCGGGGCGATGACCGTGAGCACGACCGAGAGCACGACGAGCCCGACGACGATGCTCATCTTGACCTTCTCGGGGGCGAGGAGTCCGACGAGTCGCTTCGCGGAGGGCCAGAACTGCTCGGCCTTCTTCGACGGGGTGCCGCCGAACATGTCGCCGTCGGACTCACCCGGGGTGAACTCCGGTGCGAGCGCCTCCTCCTCGACCGCGTTCAGCTCGGGAGCCTGAGCGGTGTCCTTCGAGGTGCCGGAGGAGCGCTTGTCACGTGGTGAACGGGCCATGGTCACGCCACCCCTTCCACAGCGAGCTGCGATTGGACGATCTCGCGATACGTCTCGTTGGAGTCCAGGAGTTCGTCGTGGGTGCCGCGGCCGACGATGCCGCCGTCGTTCATGACGATGATGTGGTCGGCCTCGCGGATCGTCGCGATGCGTTGCGCGACGATGATGACGGTCGCGTCGGCGGTGCTGTCGCCGAGGGCTGCCCGGAGTCGGGCGTCGGTGGCGACGTCGAGGGCCGAGAACGAGTCGTCGAAGAGGTAGACCAGGGGCTTCGCGACGAGGGCCCTGGCGATGCACAGACGTTGACGCTGGCCGCCGGAGACGTTCGTGCCGCCCTGGGCGACGCCGTCGTTCAGCATCTTCGGCTTCGCGCGGACGAAGTCCTCCGCCTGCGCGACGTCGAGGGCGCTCCACAGCTCGTCGTCGGTGGCGTCGGGGCGTCCGAATCGGAGGTTCGACGCGATCGTGCCCGAGAACAGGTACGGCTTCTGCGGCACGATCCCGACGACCCCGGCGATCTGCTGCCTGGTGAGCTGCGAGACGGGGACGCCGTCGATGGTGACGTGACCCTGCTGCGGGTCGTAGAGGCGCGGGATGAGCGAGAGGAGCGTCGTCTTGCCTGAGCCGGTCGAGCCGACGATCGCGGTGGTCTTGCCCGGCTCCGCCGTGAACGTGACGTCCGACAGGACCGGTCGCTCCGCGCCGGGGTAGCCGAAGGTGACGCCGGTGAACTCGACCCGTCCGACCGACGGCACGCGGATGTCGGTGCTCGTCGGCACGGTGAGGCTCGGCTCGGTGTCGAGGACGCTCTGGATGCGCTCGGCGCACACGACCGCGCGAGGGATCATCATGACCATGAAGACGCCCATCATCACCGAGGTGAGGATCTGGAGCAGGTACTGGAGGAACGCGGTGAGGGAACCGACCTGCATCTGGCCGGCGTCGACCCGCTGGCCACCGAACCAGAGCACGGCAGCCGTCGCCAGGTGCAGGATCATCATGATGACCGGGAACATGAGGACGAAGATGTTGCCGACCTTGATCGACACGCGCGTGAGCGCCTCGTTGGCACGGTTGTACCGCTCCGACTCGAACGGCTCGCGGACGAACGCCCGGACGACGCGGATGCCGATGATCTGCTCGCGCAGCACACTGTTGATGCCGTCGATGCGGTCCTGCATCTGGCGGAACAGCGGCATGAGGAGGTAGACCAGGAACCCGACGATGATGAACAGCACCGGCACGGAGACCCAGACCAGCCAGGACAGCCCCGCGTCCTCGCGGAGCGCCATGATGATGCCGCCGACGCACATGATGGGCGCGGACACCATGAAGTTGAGGGTCATGAGGACGAGCATCTGGACCTGCTGGACGTCGTTCGTGCCGCGGGTGATGAGCGTCGCGCTGCCGAAGCCGCCGATCTCGAGTGCGCCGAGCGAGTCGACCTTCCGGTAGAACTCCCGGCGCAGGTCGCGGCCGATGGCCATGGCGGTGCGGGCGCCGAAGTAGACCCCGCCGATGGCTGCGGCCACCTGGACGAGGCAGACGAGCAGCATGGTCATGCCGGTGGACCAGATGAAGTCCGTGTCGCCACGGGAGACGCCCTGGTCGATGATCTGGGCGTTCAGGCTGGGGAGGTAGAGGGCCGCGATCGTCGAGATGAGCTGCAGCACGAACACCGCGACGACCCAGGCCGCGTACGGCTTGGCGTGTCGGAGGGCGAGGGCGAGGAGGGCCACGTGAGGTCCTTTGTGGTTCATGTCCGCGGCGGAGCACCGTGCGGACGGAGAGGCGGAACTGGGCTGGCGCGAGACCAGTGCCTCCGGCGGCGGCGCGGACCGACGGAGACCATGAAGGACGTGCCCGAGTGACGATACTCCGAGCCGGTGACACGGTGGTGGGTCGATTCGGGATCGTGATGATCGCGAATCCAGCGTCGACCGACCGGGGATCGATCTTATCCTCTGGAATTCCAGAGGTCGAACCGGGGTGACGACCCGATCAGTCGACGCCCACGCTGATGGTGTGCCAGCCCTCCGCGCCGTCGGGGACGACGTCGACGGGGGTCTCGCTCTGCGTCTTGCCCGCGGCGTCGGTCGCGCGGACGGCGATGGTGTGGTCGCCGGCCGGGGCGTCCCACTGGAGGACCCACTGCACCCAGGTGTCGTCGGAGATGGCGGTCGCGAGCGTCGTGTCGAGCCAGTCGCCGTCGTCGATCCGGACCTGGACCCGGTTGACGCCCGTGTGCTGCGCCCAGGCGACGCCGGCGATCGCGACGTTCCCCGCCGCGACACGTCCACCGTCACGCGGCACGTCGATGCGTGACTCCGTCTTGATGGGCCCGCGCTCCGACCAGCCGCGGTCGGTCCAATAGGCCCGGGCGTCCGCGTAGCGGGTCACCTCCAGCTCGACGACCCACTTGGTGGCGGAGACGTACCCGTACAGGCCCGGGACGGCCATGCGCACCGGGAAGCCGTGCTGCAGCGGGAGCGGTTGCCCGTTCATCCCGACGGCCAGGAGGCTGTCGCGGTCCTCGTCCTGCAGGACCTCGAGCGGGGTCCCGGCGGTGAAGCCGTCGATGCTCCGCGACAGGACCATGTCGGCACCGGCCTTGGGTTTCGCGCGCGCCAGCAGCTCGCGGATCGGGTACCCGAGCCAGAGCGCGTTGCCGATGAGGTCGCCGCCGACGGGGTTCGAGACGCAGGTCAGCGTGATGATCGACTCCTGCAGCGGGAGGGCGAGGAGTTCCTCGAACCCGATCTCGACCTCCTGCTCGACCATGCCGGTGATCTTGAGGCTCCAGGTCGAGGGGTCGATGTTCGGCACCTGGAGGGCGGTGTCGATCCGGTAGAAGGAGTCGTTCGCCGACACGACCGGCGTGAGCCCGTCGATGCCGAGTTCGGCTCCGGCCGGGACCGGCGGCGCGGCCACGGCGGCCGTCGGGAGCTTGAGCGCCTTCCGGATGCTCTCCACGGCGACCGCTCCGGCCGAGGCGACGCGTGCGCCGACCCCGACGACGAGGGCACCGACCGCGGTGCCGCCGAGCAGGACGAGGAAGGAGCGTCGGGGGAGTTCGGCTCGGGAGGCCCCGACGACCGGCCTGGCCTCGTCCGCGACCGTCGCATCGTCCCAGGTGCGGAGGCGGGTCACGAGCAATCGCAGCACCAGGATGCCGACCGCCGTGCCGACGACGCTCGGGAAGGCCCAGTCGAGGCCCGCGTCGGCACGGGTGATCGCTGCGACGACCGCGACGACGCCGACGAGCGCGAGCGCGATGCTCCCGACCGCCGGCCGACGCTCCTCGAGGACACCGATCCCGACGGCGAGGGCCGCGACCAGCACGCCGAGCACGATGAGCAGCACGAGCTTGTCGTTGGTGCCGAACAGGGCGATGACGAGGTCCTTGACCCAGCCGGGCACGAGGTCGATCACGAGGGAACCCACGGAGAGCAGGGGCGAGCTCGCGGGGGCGACGAACGCCGCGACGGCCTCGGCCGAGCCGAGGGTCGCGACGGCTGCGACGACGCCGGACGCACCGGCGAGCAGGGTGCGGCGGCGGGGCTCCATGTCCGTCATGCTACGCGCGCCCGCTGTGCGTTCCTCCCCGAAGAGGCCCTAGAGGGGCAAGACGGCCGTCCGTCCCCGTACCCTGGGGGGATGACCACAGTCGGGCTCGGAATCCCACGCATCGGGTCGCCGCTCAGGCACATCCCGGACGCTGCAGGGCGCCCCGACGTCGACGGCCTCATCGACCGGTTCGGTCGCGTGGCGCGCGACCTCCGGGTGTCGATCACGGAGAAGTGCTCCCTGCGCTGCACGTACTGCATGCCCGAGCAGGGGCTCCCGGCGATCGCCCGCGACGACCTCCTCACACCGACCGAGATCGGTCGACTCGTCGAGATCGCCGTCCGCGACCTCGGCGTGCACGACATCCGGTTCACGGGCGGCGAGCCGCTCATGCGTCCCGACCTCGCGGAGATCATCGCCCGCAGCTCGGCTGTCGCCGGCGATGCGTCGATCTCCATGACCACGAACGGCATCGGACTCGACAAGCGTGTCGACGAGCTCGTGGCAGCCGGGCTCACCCGCGTGAACATCTCCCTCGACACCGTCGACCGCGACCACTTCGCGCGGCTCACGCGCCGCGACCGCCTGCCCGCCGTCCTGGCCGGCATCGATGCCGCCAAGCGCGCCGGGCTGACGCCGCTGAAGATCAACGCCGTCCTCATGCGCGACACACTGGACGGCGCGGTCGCCCTGCTCTCTTGGGCGATCGAGAACGGTTGCCGTCTCCGCTTCATCGAGCAGATGCCGCTCGACGCCGACGAGGCGTGGGTGCGGGAGAACATGGTCGACGCGGCCGAGTTGCTCGACGTCCTCGGCTCCCGATTCACCCTCACCGCTCCGCACCGCGAGGATCCCTCGGCTCCCGCGGAGGAGTGGCTCGTCGACGGCGGACCGGCGACGGTCGGCATCATCGCGTCGGTCACGCGCTCGTTCTGCGACGACTGCGACCGAACCCGGCTCACGGCCGAGGGGACGATCCGCTCCTGCCTCTTCGGCGACGACGAGACCGACCTCCGGGGCATGCTGCGTTCGGGCGTCGAGGACGTCGAGATCGCCGACCGCTGGCGCGCGGCGATGTGGCACAAGCAGGCCGGACACCGGATCGCGTCGCCCGACTTCGTCCGTCCGGAGCGGAGCATGGGAGCGATCGGTGGCTGAGACGACGCTGATGCAGGTGCTCGTGCGCTACTTCGCCGCAGCCGAAGAGGCGGCAGGCGTGCCCGAGGAGTCCCTCCCCGCGGTCGCGACGGTGGGCGAGCTCAAGTCGGTGCTGCTCGACCGCTACGGCGACCCGATGGCGAAGGTCCTCGCGTCGGGCTCGTTCCTGGTCGACGGCGTCGTCAGTCGTGACGACGCCCGTCCGCTCGGCGCCCGGGTCGACGTCCTCCCGCCCTTCGCCGGCGGCTAGGTCGCGAATGCGCCGCGCGGATGACATCGTGCGTGCGTGCGTGGTCTACGAAGCCGCCGACGAGTTGCGCTCGGAGAGTGCCCGAGTAGCGCGAAGCTGCAACCATCGGACCAGGTCCAGGACGCCTCGCGTCCGCGACCCCGCGGGATCGTCGCCGCCGCCGATCGCGTGAAATCCCGGAATCTCGTCGACCGGGTAGTCGTCGAGGCGCTCGCAGCGCATCCGCCAGTCCGGGAACTGGCGGAAGGGCACGGTCTCCTCATTGAGGACGCGCATGTCCGTGTGGCGCGCGTCACGGGAGAGGCCGTCCAGGAGCGCGGAGATGGCGTCGTCGGGTCCTTCGACCACCTGGAAGAAGTCGTCGCCGCGCACGGCGAGCATGCCGGTCAGGCCGGAACGCTCGTTGTTGCCGCGACACTCGACGAGCAGCGCTTCGAGGGACGCCTGCGTCAGCGGGCTCGTCGCCCGGCTCACGTACGTCACGGACCGGACCGCTGTTTCGGAGTGCACCACGGTTCGCACAGTACACGGTCGATGGGCCGACTTCGTCCCCCCGATCAGGTCTGATCGGGGGATTCCCCTTGCCGAGGGTGTCGGGTCCTGAGCTGACGACGTACAGCGACGGAGGGGTGGGCTCAGCCCGATCGGCGGGCAGCCTGCCAAACGCGTCGCTCGACCGCCGCCGAGCGGAACATGAGGACGAGCGAGACGATCGCCCCCAGCACGGTCGCCACGAACGCGACGAGCGCGAACGCCTGCAGCAGCTCGCCGGCCGCCGAGGACCGGCCGACGTAGGGCGGCAGTTCGTCGGACACGGTGTGCCCGATGCCGAAACCGGCGAAGAACATGGCTGGGAGTCCGAGCCAGACGAGCATCGATCCGAGCGTCGCCACGTGGACCCAGTGCGACCCGAGCCGGCCGCGCCAGCCGAGGTGGACGAACGCCGTGATGGCCGCGAGTCCGAGAAGGAACGCGACGGCGACGCTGACCAGTCCCATCGCCAGCGCGTTCGGGGTGAAGACACCGTAGATCGTCTCGAGGTCGTACGCGCCGTCCGTCATCGCGATGGGTGCCCAGACGAGTTCCTCGATGGGGGCGAACACCAGCATGGCCGCCGCGGCGAGTGCGCAGACGATGACGGCGATGCGACGGGAGCGGAGGTCACGGCGCGGATCGTGGACGGACACGCCCTCCACGATAGGTGCTCGGCCCCGGAGACGGGTTCACCCCGCGGCGTCGGCCGCCGATGCCGCGGGTGCCGCACCGAGCAGTGCCAGTCGCTTCGCCAGGTAGGGCGCGGTGCGGCTGTCGGGGTCTGCGGCGACGGCATCCGGGGTGCCCGCGGCCACGATGCGTCCACCAGCGTCACCACCGGACGGTCCGAGGTCGATCACCCAGTCGGCCGCCGCGACGACGTCCATCTCGTGCTCGACCACGACGACGGTGTCGCCGGAGTCGACGAGCGCGTTCAACTGCGCCAGGAGACGACGGACGTCGGCCGGGTGGAGGCCGGTCGTCGGCTCGTCGAGGAGGTAGAGGGTGTGACCGCGTCGCACCCGCTGGAGTTCCGTCGCGAGCTTGATACGCTGCGCCTCGCCACCCGACAGTTCGGTGGCCGGCTGGCCGAGCCGCAGGTATCCCAGGCCGACTTCGAGCAAAGTGCGGAGGCTGCGTGCTGCCGCCGGGACGGCCGCGAGGAACTCGGCCGCCTGCTCGACGGTGAGTGCGAGGACGTCTGCGATCGACTTCCCGTCGTAGGTGACCTCGAGGGTCTCGGCGTTGTACCGGGCGCCGTTGCACGTCGGGCACTTCCCGTAGCTGCCGGGGAGGAACAGCAGTTCGACCGACACGAAGCCCTCACCGAGGCAGGTCTCGCAGCGACCTCCCGCGACGTTGAACGAGAACCGGCCGGCCGTGTACCCGCGCTCGCGGGCGAGGTCCGTGGCGGCGAACGCGGTGCGGACGGCGTCGAACAGCCCGGTGTAGGTCGCGAGGTTCGACCGCGGGGTTCGACCGATGGGCTTCTGGTCGACCCGGACGAGGCGGTCCACATGCTCGAGGCCTCGCACCCGACGCACGGTGAGCGTGTCGGCGTGTCCGTCCGGCACCGTCGCCTCCGCCAGGCCGGAACCCTCGGTCGCATCGGTCTCGGTGGGCACCTCGTCGTCATCGTCTGCAGTGTCGTCCGTCGTCCGGCCGGCTGCCCGCAGGTGGTCGCGCACGACGTCGCGGAGGACGCGGCTCACGAGGGTCGATTTACCGGAACCCGAGACACCGGTGACGGCGACGAAGGTCCCGAGGGGGATCGAGGCGTCGACGCCGGCGAGGTTGTGGAGCGTGATGCCCTCGACCTCGAGCCAATCGCGCGTCTCACGGAGTGCTCGTCGCTCGGGAGCCGGACCGTGCTGTTCGGGGAAGAGGAACGGGCGGGTCGCCGAGGCCTCGACCTCGGCGAGACCCTCGACGGCCCCGCTGTAGAGCACGTCGCCGCCACCCTCGCCTGCACCGGGGCCGACGTCGACGATCCAGTCCGCGTTCCGGACGACGTCCATGTTGTGCTCGACGACGTAGACCGAGTTGCCCGAGCGCTTCAGCTGCTCCAGCACCTCGAGGAGGGGCTCCGCATCGGCCGGGTGCAGACCCGCTGACGGTTCGTCGAGGACGTAGACCACGCCGAAGAGCCCGGAGCGCAGCTGGGTCGCGAGCCGGAGCCGTTGCATCTCGCCGGGGGAGAGCGTCGTCGTCACGCGCCCGAGCCCGAGGTAGCCGAGTCCGAGGTCGGTGAGCACGCGGATGCGCGCGAGGAGATCGGTCGTGATGGCGACGGCGACGTCGGTGCGCTCGCCGGAGAGCGTGGTCGGGAGTGCGGGCGCCGCGTCCTTCAGCTCAGTGGTGGGGCGGATGACCTCGGCGAGCTCCGTCATCGGCAGGGCGTTGAGCTCGGCGATCGTGCGGCCGGCGAAGGTGACCGCGAGCGCCTCGCGGCGGAGTCCCGTGCCGTGGCAGAGCGGGCACGGACCCGAGCGCACGAACTGCAGCACCTTGTTCCGCATCATCTGGCTCTTCGAGTCGGAGAGGGTGTGGAAGACGTACTGCTTGGCGCTCCAGAACATCCCGTTGTACGGCTTGGCGACGCGGTCTCGTTGCGGCGTGATCTGCACGACCGGCTGCTCCTCGGTGAAGAGGATCCAGTCGCGGTCCTCCTGGTCGAGCTCCCGCCAGGGGCGGTCGACGTCGTATCCGAGGGCGATGGTGATGTCGCGGAGGTTCTTCGCCTGCCAGGCTCCCGGCCAGGCGGCGATCGCTCCCTCGCGGATGCTCAGCGACGGGTCGGGCACGAGGGAGTCCTCGGTGACCGTGTGCGCGACGCCGATGCCGTGGCACTCCGGGCAGGCGCCGACGGCGGTGTTGGGGGAGAAGGCGTCGGAGTCGAGTCGGGTCGTGAACCCCTCCGGGAACGTGCCGGCGCGCGAGAAGAGCATGCGGACTGAGTTCGAGAGGGTCGTCACCGTGCCGACGCTGGAGCGCGAGCTGGGGGCGCCGCGTCGTTGCTGCAGGGCGACCGCCGGTGGCAGGCCGGAGATCGAGTCGACGTGCGGGTCGTGACCCTGCTGGATCAATCGCCTGGCGTATGGGGCGACGGACTCGAGGTATCGTCGCTGCGCCTCGGTGAAGATGGTGCCGAACGCGAGCGACGACTTGCCCGAGCCGGAGACCCCGGTGAAGGCGACGATCGCATCGCGCGGCACGTCGACGTCCACGTTGCGGAGGTTGTTCTCGTTGGCTCCCCGGACGCGGACGAACGGGTCGGATGCTTCGGGGGCGTTTTCGGGCATCAGATCACCCTACGTCGCTCGCTGCCGTGATGCGGAGTGGTTGACGCGCCCCCGCAGGTGTGCGGGCGGCGATCGACGTGCACTCAGCCGACCAGGGTCGCGCGTGCGTCGGAGACCAACAGGTACAGGGCGCGACTCGAACCGGGAAATCGTTCGAAGCCGAATCGCTCGTAGAACGGGATGACGTCGTCGGTCAGGGCGTGGACCAGGATCGCTCGCATCCCGATGATCTCCGCCGCGCTGATCGCTTGAAGGACGGCATGCTGCAGGAGGGCGGTTCCAAGGCCGAGGCCGGTGAACTCCTGATCGATGGCGAGCCGGCCGATCAGGACGACGGGAATCGGATCGGGTGCCCGGTGCGCGAGCCGCTGCGGCGCATCTTCTCGAACGAGCGAACTCGCCGAGAGGCAGTAGTAACCCGCGACGCGACCCTCGGTCGTCACCGAGACCATCGTCTTCGACCCACCGCTGCGGTCGTTGTTCCGTGCGTATCCGCGGAGCCAGCTGTCGAGGACGTCGACGCCGCAGCGGAAGTCGGAGAGGACGTCTCCAGTAGCGAGCGGTCGTGGGGTCCGGAAGTCAGTCAACGAAGATCGTGGGTCGGTTCAGGAGGTCGCGGAGTCCGTCGATCGAACGCGCTGGGCGTTCCAGGATCGCTTCGAACTGTTCGAATGCGGCCGCGTCCACGCGGATGTCGCGCTCACGGCGGATGACATCAGCCGCCCGTTCCGTAGCGGCGGACGTGGTGAAATCGGTGATGGACCGGCCTTCGATCGCGGCGGCGGCGGCGATCGCGTCCTTCTGTGCGCTGGTGACGCGGACCTCGATGCGCTTGTCTTTCAGTGGAGATGCCATGCCGTCATTGTACGGCAATCTTCCGTACGGAGTCGATGTCGGAGGTCGGAGGCAGGATCGTCCTCATGACTCGTGAACGTTCCTGGCACGGCTGCGTCTTCATCGGGGTGAGCCTCGACGGGTTCATCGCGGGGCCCGACGGCGACCTCGGCTGGCTCACGGAGCTCGAGCCGCGGGAGCATGCCGCGGATGCGCCGGGGAGGCACCCGGCGCTCGACTGGGATTCGTTCTTCCCGACGATCGACACCCTCGTGATGGGACGTACCACCTACGACACTGTGCTCGGCTTCGGCGAGTGGCCGTTCGAGGGCAAGCGGGTCGTCGTGCTGAGCACCACGCTCGAGGCCGGGGACGACCGCATCACGGTCGCCGGGTCGCTCGACGAAGCGACCGCCCTGCTCGACGAGGCCGGGGCCGGCCGCGTCTACGTCGACGGAGGCAGGACCATCCAGGCGTTCCTCGGTGCGGGCCTCGTCGACGAGATCACCGTGTCCGTCGCACCGGTGCTCATCGGCTCGGGCGCCCGCCTCTTCGGCGACCTCGACGCCGACGTCGGTCTGCGGCTCCGCGGCACCCACGCGACGCCCGAGGACGGGCTCGTGCGCATCACCTACGACGTGCTGCCGCGCTGACCCCACTCGGCGGTCGGTCCGCCTCAGTCGAGCGGAGCCGACGTCCGGTAGGCGATGTTGAGCGTGCCGGGCAGGCCGCTGTCCGCGAACGCCGTCGTGATGCGCTCCTCGAGCACCGCGTCGGCGATGAGCAGCTCGACGCGGGTGACCGGTCCGCCGGCCGACGTCTGATGACGGATGTTCACCGCGGTGGGGGTCGTTGAGAGCACCGGCTCCAGGGCTTGGAGGAACGTGATCAGTTCAGCCGGCGGTGTGCCGTCGGTGTCGATGTCGACGGCGTGGAACGGGGCACGCTCGAGCGACCAGGAGTCCTTCCAGACCACCGGCCCGATCGAGTCCTCCAGTCGGGCGCCCGCGGTGAGCGACCGCAGCACGTCGAGGTACCGGGTGACGGAGTCCGCCGCGATCCGCGGCACGACCGACGCGGGTGCATCCTCCCTTCGGACACTGATGGTCTCGCGGCCGCGACCGAGGTGCGCAGCGATCGCCGACCACTGCTCGGCGGCGAAATCGGTCGTCGAGCCGAGGAGCAGCGTGGAACCGTTGGCGAGTTCGAGAGCCGACACCTCGCACGGGGCGAGATCAGACTCGGAGACGATGGTCGCCAGCATGTCGCCGACTTCGCTCGAGGTCGCACCCTCATGCACTGATACGCGGAGCTCGCACATCGGGACGACGTTGATCTTCGGCTCGATCGTCCGGACCGTCACCGTCCCCTGATCGCCGAGGACGGCTTCGACCGCGGCCTTCGCCCCGATCGCGGCGATCGTCATCGGCGCACAGGCCCGGACGAGCAGCACCGCGAGGAGGACGAGGCCTGCGGTGACCAGCAGCCTGACCACCGTGCGCCGCCGCATGACCATCCGTCGATCCGTCAACGCCTGCCCCCACCCACGGTTCGAGCCTATGCCGACGGACCGTCGGGTGCTACAGACCGACCCACTCCGTCTCGCCGTCGGCCAGGTACTGGCGCTTCCAGATGGGGACGGTGCGCTTGATCTCCTCGACCAGACGCTCGCAGGCGGCGAACGCCTCGGCCCGGTGCGCAGCGGCGACGGCGGCCACGAGGGCCAGGTCGCCGACGACGAGCGACCCGACGCGGTGGGCGGCGGCGACCCGGAGGCCGGTCTCCGCGGCGACCGTCCGGCAGCAGTCCTCGAGGAACCGTTGGGCGTCGGGGTGGGCGCGGTAGTCGAGGGCGTCGACCGCCTCGCCGTGGTCGTGGTCGCGCACGATCCCTCGGAAGGCCACGAGTGCACCGTTGGCGGGCGCCGCGACGAAGTCCTCGATCGCGTGCGCGTCGAGGGGCGACTCCGAGATGAGGGCGAAGACCTCGGGAACCGTCGACTCACTCATGCGCGCCACCTCCGGCGATCTGGGCGACGAGGTGGTCGAGCAGGCCGTCGAGGACCGCGAGTCCGTCCTTCACGCCGCCGGTGGACCCCGGCAGGTTCACCACGACGGTGCCGCCGGACACCCCCGCGAGCCCGCGACTGAGCGCCGCGGTCGGGGTCTTGGTCGACCCGAGGGTGCGGATCGCCTCCGAGATGCCGGGCAGTTCGCGGTCGAGGTGGGGCTGCGTCGCCTCCGGGGTGCGATCGCTCGGCGAGAGGCCGGTGCCGCCCGTCGTGATGAGCACCGCGGGCGCGGCGTCCAGGGCTGCCGTGATCGCGAGGTGCACGTCGGCGTCGGACACGACCGTCACCGCATCCACCGCATAGTCGTGCTCGGACAACCAGGCGGAGATGCGGGGCCCCGTGAGGTCCTCGCGCGTGCCGGCCGCGCCGGCGGTCGACGCGACGATGACGGCCGCGGTTCGCGGACGGACCGTCCGCGCCACAGGTGCTTTGATCGGCTCCGACGCCTCCGGCGTCCAGTTCCCGCGCTTGCCGCCGGACTTCTCGAGCAGCCGGATGTCGCCGAGGACCGAGGCCGGGTCGACGGCCTTGACCATGTCGTGCAGCGTCAGGCCGGCGATCGAAGCGGCCGTCAGGGCCTCCATCTCGACCCCGGTCTGGCCGGTGGTCTTCGCCGTCGCGGTGATGACGATCGAGTCCTCGGTGAAGGCGAAGTCGAGGCTCACCGACGACAGCGCGAGCTGGTGGCACAGCGGGATGAGCTCGCTCGTCCGCTTGGCCCCCGCGATCCCCGCGATGCGCGCGGTCGCGATGACGTCCGCCTTCGGCAGACCGTCCGCCTGGACGAGCGCGATCACGTCCGGTCGGGTGGTGAACGTCGCCGTCGCCGTCGCGACCCGCTTCGTCGTGGCCTTGTCGCCGACATCGACCATGCGTGCGCGGCCGTCGTCGTCGAGATGTGTGAGCCCGGTCATAGTGCCCATGCTTCCACAGCGTCACCGGCGTCGAGCTCGAGGGTGTCCTCCGGGATCACGATCAGCACGTCGGACGCCGCGAGTCCGGCCACGAGGTGGGAGCCGGGACCTGCGACCGGTTCGACCCGGCCGTCGTCTCGTCGGCGTCCGCGGAGGAACTGGCGCTTGCCGGGCACCGAACGCACGGCCACCGCGAGTTCGGCCGGCACACGCGACGCCTGCGGCAGCCCGGCGACCCGGCGGAGGACCGGAGCGACGAAGACCTCGAACGAGAGCTGGGTGCTCACCGGGTTGCCGGGGAACGCGATGATCGGCACGCCCCGGTGGGCACCGAGCGCCTGTGGACCGCCGGGCTGCATCGCGACCGAGCCGATCCAGCCCCCCAGCGGCCCGAGGACGTCACGGACGACCTCATGTTCTCCCATGGAGATCCCGCCGGAGGTGAGGATGAGATCGACCTCGCCGTGGAGGTCGTCGAGCAGCGCGAGCAGGACGTCGGCGTCGTCGACGACGCGCGCACGAGCGGCGACCTCGGCCCCGGCTGCGACGACGGCGGCCGCCAGCGCGGTCCCGTTGGAGTCGAAGGTCTGGCCGAGCGTCGGCGTCTCGCCGGGTTCGACGAGTTCGGCACCGGTCGTGACGATCGCGACCCGCACCCGCTGACGCACCTCGACGGTCGTGATGCCGGCCGCAGCCAACACGGCGAGGTGTCGTGAAGCGAGGCGGAGGCCGGCCGGCAGCAGCTCCTCACCGGCGCGGACGTCGCTCCCGCGCTCCCGGACGAACAGTCCCACCGGGCGCTCGCCGCCGTTGCGCGGACGACCGAGGACGACGGTCTCGACACCGTGGGAATCCGTCTCGACCTCGCTCTCCTCGACGGGCACGACGACGTCCGCACCCGGCGGAACGACCGCGCCCGTCATGATGCGCACCGAGGTTCCCGGCTCGAGCGGCGCCGGGTCGATCGGGCGCGCGGCGATCTCGCCCACCACTCGCAGTCGCGTCTCATTACCCGAGAGGTCTGCCGCCCGAACCGCGAAACCGTCCATCTGCGAGTTGCGGAACAGCGGCAGGTCGACCGGTGATGGCACCGCCACGGCCGTCACCCGAGCTGCGGCCTCGTCGATCGGCACGTGCTCGGCGCTGGTGTCGGTCACGTCGTCGAGGAGGGCTGCGACGTCGGAGGCGTGCTGCTCGACGGTCTTCCGACTCGTGGGCGGTGGCGTCGTCATGGTGGTTCCCGTCGGAGAGGTCGGTCGGTGGGGCTGCACGGGGTGTTCGGAGCCGCGGTCAGTAGCGGGGGACGGTCGGATCCACGAGGCGCGACCACGCGTCGATGCCGCCCTCGAGATGGACTGCGGAGTAGCCGCGCTCGAGGAGCAGACGGAGCGCTGACTCGGACCGGATGCCGTGGTGGCAGTAGACGACCACGGGCGTCCCGGGGTCGAGCCCGTGGAGTGTCTCGGGGAGCGAGCCGAGTGGCATCAGCGTCGAACCGGGCAACCGGGCGATCTCCGCCTCCCACGGCTCCCGGACGTCGAGCAGGACGGCCTCGTCGTCGCTCGCCGCCAGCTGTGGTGCGGTGATCGTGCGTCCGGCGTGTCGCGGCTCATGGGGTGCTGCCGCTGCGGCGCTCGCCGCATCCCCTCCCGGCGTCCGGTGCAGGTGCTCGTCCAGCGACACCTGCCGGGCGCCCGCGGGGTCTCGCTCGTACCGGAGTTCGCGGAACCCGCCGCTCAGTCCGTCGAACATCGTCACACGGCCGAGCGAGAGGGTCCCGACCCCGGTGAGCACCTTGATCGCCTCGGTCGCCATGATGGACCCGATGACCCCGACCGTGGTGGGCAGGACGCCGCCGGCCTCGCAGGAGAGCACCGAACCGTCCGTCGGCGGGTGGGGGAAGAGGTCGCGGTAGCGCGGGCCGCGGGACGACCAGCTGAGCCCGGCCTGCCCGCCGTACTGCGAGACCGCACCCCAGACGAGCGGGACGTCGGCGAGCGTCGCGGCGTCGTCGACCAGATACCGGGTCTCGAAGTTGTCGCTGCCGTCGATGACGAGGTCGATCTCCGCGTCGGCCAGGAGGCCCATGATCTCGCCGGGTCCGAGGCGGAGGCGGTGTCTGAGGATCGTCGCGTCGGTGTTGACGGCGAGGGCGCGGTCGGCGGCGGAGTCGACCTTCGGACGGCCGACGTCCGCGGTGCGATGGACGGTCTGGCGATGGAGATTGCTGAGCTCGACCGTGTCGTCGTCCACCAGGTGGATCGCGCCTTCGCCGGAACCGACACCGGCAGCGGCCAGCGCCGGGATGACGATGCTGCCGAGGCCACCTGCGCCGACGATCAGTACCCGTGCGTCTGCGAGGCGCTGCTGCGCCGCTGGTCCGAACCCGGGGAGGGCGAGCTGCCTGGCGTACCGCGCGGTCGAGGACATGCGCCGATTATCCCACCGGCACCGTGCCCGACGACCCTCAGACCGGCTTGACCGGCGTGCGCAGGAGGCAGAAGGCGTTGCCCTCGGGATCGGCGAGCACGTGCCACGACTCGTCGCCCGTCTGCCCGATGTCCGTCGGGCGTGCACCGAGGGCCAGCAGTCGCTCGAGCTCGGCGTCCTGGTCGCCGTCGGTCGGGCTGACGTCGATGTGGAGCTTCGACTTCGGCTGCGGCGGGTCGTCGCTGCGGCTGAGGATGATCGTCGGCTGCGATCCACCGAAGCCGTCCCGGGCTCCGATCTCCACCCCGTCCTCGTCTCGGTCGAGCACGACGAAGTCGAGGACCTCGCACCAGAAGCGGGCGAGCGCTTCCGGATCGCGGCAGTCCAGGACGAGTTCACTGATGCGACATGACATGACCGCAATGTACCGGCGCGTTCCTCGTGGCGGAAGCCGTTGCGGAGCTATCGACCGTCGGACACGCCACGGTCCGTCTCGGCGCAGTCGGTCAGTGTGATCACGAAGCCACGGACGAGGCGGTCGAAGCTGCGGTCGAGGTCTCGATCGAGGCCGAAGGAGCCGGCCGCCTCGAGCGAGACGAAGCCGTGCAGGGTGGACCGGAACGCGCGGATCGCGTCGATGGCGTCGTCGCCGCGAAGTTCATAGGCTGTGAGGACGTCGCTGATGACCTGGATGGCGCCGAGCGATGCCGCCGTGTCCTCCTCGTCCTCCGGCCCGGCGATCCACTGCGCGGCCGTATAGCGTGCCGGGTGCTTCAGGGCCCACTCCCGGTAGGCCCCGGCCATCACCGTGATCGCGTCCGCGCCCGAACGGCCGACGGCCGCGCGCCGTAGGACGTCGCCGAGTTCGCCCTTCGCCTGGAGGGAGATGCTCCGGCGGAGTCCGGCGAGCGAGTCGAGGTGTTTGTAGAGCGAGGGCTGCCGGACGCCGAGCCGTTCGGCGAGGGCGGCGAGGGTCAGCCCCTCGAGCCCCACTTCGTCGGCGAGTTCAGCCGCTTCGTCCACCACGCGCGTGCGGCTGAGTCCCGCCCTAGGCACGGTGCAGCGCCGACTGGAGGAAGCCGAGGACGGCCTGTGAGGTGACCTCGGGCTGTTGGGCCTGCGGGTAGTGGCCGGCGTCCTCGACGAGGACGACCTCCGCCTGCAGGGTGTCGCCGATCCAGCGGGCCTCTGCCGCGGGGTCGGGGAAGTCGGGGTCCTCGGTGCCCATGATCACGAGCGTCGGAGCGCTCACGCCGGGGAGCGCAGCCTCGGCCGGGGCGTGGTCGGTCTGTCTCGTCGTCTGCGAGAAGGCCTTGCCGTAGGCGGGGCGACGCAGGCTCGCGAAGACGGCGGCGAGGTGGTCGTCGAAGTCGACCGGCTTCCGGCCCGCGTTCAACGTGGGGAGGTAGGCCTTCCAGACCCGTGCGACCCACAGCGGAGCCATCATGGCGCGGAACACGGCGAGCATGAACCCGCTCGCCTTCGGGTTGCGGACGAAGGGCCCGACGAGCACGAGACCGGACACATCGTCGGGGTGCTCGGCGGCGACGATCACGCCCGCGCCGGCAGCGAGGGAGTTGCCGACGATGACGGCCGGGGTGCCCAGTTCGCGGATGAGGGCGTGGATGTCCGAGGCGGTCGCGACGTCGCCGTAGGACGAGAACGTCGTGTCGCTGTCGCCGTGACCACGGAGGTCGGTGGAGGCGACGCGGTAGCCGGCCTGGACGAGTGCGGGGGCGAGGAAGCGGTAGGAGGAGCGGAGCTCGCCCATTCCCGGGACGAGGACGACGAGCGGGCCGTCGCCCTGGAGCTCGTAGGCGATCTTGCCCTCGGGGCGGTCGAGGTGGCGGGTGGCGGGCCCTGTCGATGCCGGGTTGGTGTTCATGAAGCTAGTGTGCATTGCCTTTCAGCTAATGTCAATAGCTTTTACGGACGAGGTCCATTCGCCCATCTTTGGGCGACAGAAGCTCCGTTCGCCCAAGAATGGGCGAACGAGTGCGGGGGAGGGGGCGTCAGGCGAGGTCTGTCCACCAGCGGACGCCGTCGAGGGTGACGCGCGTGGTCTCCTCGTGATGGAGGACGACGAGCAGGACGTCGTCGCAGTGTCGACAGCGCACCACCCACGCGTCCGGGGTGCCGAACACCAGCTCCGCGGCGAGGGGCGAGACGTCGCGGCATCCGAGGCACTGTGACATCGTGTCGCTCGGGTCGGTGCCGGTCAGTTCCGACAGGGTGCCGGCGAGGACGTTCCCGTCGAGATGCGAGGTCATCACGCGCCTCCGAACCGCTCGGTCTTGATGCGGGCGGGATCATGGCCGATCGCGACCAGGGTGTCGGCGACGGACTCGACGAAGCCGGTCGGTCCGCAGACGAACACCGACGGGGCCTCGTCGCCGGCGGCCTCGAGTGCCTGGAGGTCGGCCGCGACGAGGCGGCCGGCGGGACGAGCCCAGCCGTCGGGCGCTCGCCGGGTGTAGATCCAGGTGACCTCGACCCCGGTCGCAGTGGCGAGCTCGTCGGCGAAGAAGGCGTCCTGCGGTGAGCGGACGGAGTAGACGAGTCGGAACGGCGCCGTGCTCCCGGCCGCCTCGTGCGCTCGCACCATCGCCATGAGCGGCACGATGCCCGAACCGCCGCCGATCAGGAGGACCGGCTCCGTGTCCTCGGGCCGCCAGACGAACCAGCCGCCCAACGGCCCCCGCACCTCGACCTGGTCGCCGACCTCGATCGCGTCGACGAGGAACGGTGAAACCTCGCCGTCGGGGACCCGGTCGACGGCGATCTCGATGCGGTCACCGGCGTCCGCCGAGGCGATCGAATAGGAGCGGACCGCCTGGTAGCCGTCGGGTGCGGTGAGGCGGACGTCGGCGTGCTGCCCGGCGAGGTTCCCGCCCCAGCCGGGGGCGTCGAGGATGAGGCTCCGCCCCGACGGGGTCAGCTGCGTCGCCGTGACCACGGTTGCCGCCTTCCAGACGTCGACATGGCCTGTGCGCCTCACGAGTACCGCTGTTCGAGCCAGGGGTCACCGTAGGCGTGATAGCCGTTCTGCTCCCAGAACCCCGGTTCGTCGTCCTGTTGCATGACGAGGCCGCGGATCCACTTCGCGCTCTTCCAGAAGTAGAGGTGCGGGATGAGGAGCCTCGCCGGCCCGCCGTGCTCCGCGGCGAGCGGCTCGCCGTCGAAGCCGGTGGCGATCCAGGCCTTGCCGTCCAGGAGGTCGTCGAGTGGGACGTTGGTCGTGTAACCGCCGTAGGAGTGGGCCATCACGAAGTCGTAGCCGCTCTCGACCTCGGCGAAGAGCGTGTCGAGGGAGACGCCCTGCCAGCTCGTGCCGAGCTTCGTCCAGCGCGTCACGCAGTGGATGTCGCGGGTGATGTCGTCCTGCTGGAGTGCCTGCATGGCCGCCCAGTCCCAACGGTGGGTCTCACCCGTCTCCGTCCGGATCTGGAACTCCCACTCATCGGTGTCGATCCGCGGCGTGGGCCCGGCGGACAGGACGGGGAAGTCCTCGGTGAGGAACTGCCCGGGCGGGAGTCGATCGTCCTGCTCCCGTGCCCGTCCTCCGAAACCGCGTGTGAACACCGCCATGTCGACCTCCTCAGGATGGTCATCACCCTAGTGAGCGGGTGTCGGTGAAGCCAGACCCTCCTGGGGTCACCAAGTCGTTCCGGCCTGGCTCAGCCGGTGATGAGGTTCGACAGCGCGTCGATCGAGTGGACGACGGCGAGGGCGCCGGTGGCCTCCGCCGGCGAGCCGTAGCCCCACTCGACGAGGATCGTCGGAATCCCGTGCGCCGCTGCGCCCTCGATGTCGTGGAGGCGGTCGCCGACGAGCACGGTGCGGGACGTGTCGACGCCGGCGGCCGTGAGACGCCGGAGGGCCTCGCCGACGACGTCGGCCTTGCTGCTGCGCACCTCGTCCTCTGAGGCGCCGGTGACGACGGTGAAGTACTGGCTCAGACCGAAGTGGTCGAGGATCGTGTTCGCCTGTGACTCGGGCTTCGAGGTCGCGAGCCCGATCGGGATCCCGGCCTCGGAGATGCGCGCGAGCAACCCGGCGACGCCTGGGAACACCGCGGTGCCGACTTCGGCGCCCTCGATGGCGACCTGGCGGCGGTACTCGGTGAGGGCGAGCTGCGACTGCAGCGGGTCCATGCCCGCGAAGTCGCGGAAGGAGTCGAGCAGCGGCGGCCCGACCCAGCGCAGTAGGGATTCGTCGGACGGGACGGGGGCACCGACGTTCGCCAGGGTCGCCTTCATGCGGGAGATGATGCCGGGAGCCGAGTCCACGATCGTGCCGTCGAGGTCGAACAGCACGCAGGACCAGCTGCGGTGGAAGGACACGGTCGTACTGGCGAGGTAGAGATCGGTCACACGCTCCATCCTAGGGCGACCCCTCCCATCAGGCAGGGTTGTCAACCGGTTGCCAGAGTCGTAGGCTGACAGGACCGGCAGCGCGACTGCCTGGTTCCCGATGACGAGAACGAACGCGAAGGCGGAAGCGCACGTGAATGCACAACACCCGGTGAGCTGGACCCTGTCGGGTTTCGGCGACGAGATCGACGCCGACCCGACGACGCAGATCGCCGTCCTCGAGGCGCTCGGTGCATCGCACATCGAGGTCCGGAGCGCATGGGGCGTCAACGTCATCGACCTCGACGCCGACCAGCTCGCCCGACTCGGTGCGCAGCTGGAGCGGTCGGGCATGGGCGTGTCCGCCATCGGATCACCGATCGGCAAGGTCGACGTGGCCCTCGACGCCGAGCTGGAGGTCGCCCGCCTCGCGCGAGCGATCGCCGCTGCACACGCCCTCGGGACCCCGAACATCCGCATCTTCTCGTTCTTCCGCGGCGAGGGCGTCCCGGTGGAGGCCACCCGCGACGACGTCCTGGTCCGCATGCGCCTGCTCGCCGACCTCGCCGAGCGTGAGGGGGTCGTGCTCCTGCACGAGAACGAGAAGGACATCTACGGCGACGTCCCGGAGCGCATCCTCGACCTCGTCGAATCGGTCGGATCACCGGCACTCCGTCTCGCCTGGGACAACGCGAACTTCGTCCAGGTGGGCGTAGCTCCGTTCGACGACGGCTACGCGATGCTGCGCCCCTACCTCGACTACCTGCAGGTCAAGGACGCGGTCGCCGCGAGCGGCCAGGTCGTGCCGTCCGGCGATGGTGACGGGCAACTGCGTGAGACGCTCACGGCGTTGCGCGACGACGGCTACACCGGGTTCGCCTCGCTCGAGCCGCACCTCGCCGACACCCACGCGCTCGGCGGCTTCTCCGGTCCCGCCTCGTTCGGCGTCGCCGCCCGGGCCTTCCGGAGGCTCACCGACGAGCTGGGGATCGAGCTGCGATGAGCCGCGGGCCAGCCCCCGTCCTCCGCCGCGTCGCCGTGATCGGGTGCGGTGACATCGCTGCCCTCCACCTCGCGGCGATCGGAACGGTCCCCGGCGCGCAGCTCGTGGCGGTGTGCGACGTCGACACCGGCCGGCTCGATGCCGCGATGGCTACGACGGGTGTCCCGGGCTTCACCGACCTCGATCGACTGTTCGACGAGGCGCGACCCGACGTCGTGCACATCTGCACCCCGCACCACTTGCACGCCGACCAGGCGATCCGAGCGCTCGAGCGCGGGATCAGCGTCATCCTCGAGAAGCCCCTTGCCCACACGCGCGAGGAGGCCGAACGGCTCCTGGCCGCGGCGGAGCACAGTCGCGCGAAGATCGCGGTGTGCTTCCAGAACCGCTACAACCAGCCGGCGGAACGCGCCAAGGAACTCCTCGACTCGGGTGAGCTCGGCGCAGTGCTCGGCGCCTCGGCGGTCGTGCCGTGGCATCGGACGGCGGCCTACTACGAGGATCGCCCTTGGCGTGGTCGCTGGGCGACCGGCGGCGGCGGACTCCTCATGAACCAGGCGATCCACACGATCGACCTCGTGCAGTGGTTGGTCGGCGATCCGGTCGAGGCGACGGGATCGATCGCCACCCGCGCGCTCGCCGAGGTGATCGAGGTCGAGGACACGGCCGAGCTCCGCATCGTGCACGCGGGAGGCGCGACGAGCACGGTCTACGCGACGGTCGCCGGGGTCGCGAACCTGCCCGTGACGATCGACGTCGTCTGCGAGCGGGGCAGGCTGAGCCTCGGCGCCGAACTCACCGCCCGCTTCGCCGACGGGCGCGTCGAGACCACGGTCGAGCGCGTGACGGCCAGCGGAGCGCGTGCCTACTGGGGCGTCTCCCATGAACGGCTGATCCAGGACTTCTACGCGGGGCTCGACGAACCGGGCGCCTTCTGGCTCCACCCCGCAGAAGCGCGGAAGGCGTTCGATGTGATCCAGGACGTCTACGACGCGGCGATCCCCGAGCGACGGTCGCCGGTCCTCGCCGCGCAGTCCGGCGGTCGCTGAGCCACGATCGGTCGTGGGTCAGCGACGGCTCAGGACGCTGCGTCCCGCTTGACGAGCAGCTGCGCTCCCGCCGGGTCGGGGAACCGCTCCACGTCTCGGACCGCCGTCTGCAGGACGGTGTCGAGGTGCTGGGACGCCAGGCTGACGCCACCCATCGCCACCGCCTCCGAACCGAGCGAGGAGACGACCACGTCCGGTGGCAGCGGGCAGATCCCGCCGAGGGTGCGGATGAAGCGCGGCAGGAAGACGTCCGCGCCCGGAGCGCTACCGCCTCCGACCACGAGGAGTTCCGGATCGAGCGCCAGGATCATGGCCGCCGCGCCGGTGGCCAGGTCGTCCGCGAACTCCTCCATCGCCGTCAGGGCGATCCGATCACCGGCGCGAGCCGCCTCGAAGATCGCTTCGCGGGACGGCCGTGGAGAGCCGAGGACCGACTCGCCGTACCGCTCGTTCAAGCGGGACCACCGGAGTTCGGGCATCTCGCCGACGATCCCTGCCGCACCGTGCACGCCGCGATGCACCTTCCCGTCGACGATGGAGGCCGCGCTGGTGCGCACGCCGCAGAGCAGGTAGACGACGTCGCGGTGGCCCTGTGCTGCGCCGACGGTCAGTTCCGCGCGGGCGCCGAGCGCGACGTCGCCCTCCACCAGGACGGCTCCGTCGAACTCCTGCTCGAACCGCTCGCGCAGGTTCAGTCCGACCCAGTCCGGCAGCCCCGTTCCGCCGAAGTGCAGCACCTCGCCGTCCCGGCCGATCGCGCCCGGGGAGCCCACGGCGACGATCCACACCGACCCGCGGGTGAGGCCGAGAGTGCTGAGCACCGCATCGCCGGTCGCCAGCGCCAGGGTGATGCGCTCGGTCGCGCCCGTGTCCTCGGGCAGGCGAGCCGTGCGCTGGCCCAGGACGGCACCGGCGAGGTCCGTCACGACGGCGTGGATGTGGTTCGCGCCGATGTCGAGCGACAGGAGGTGGCCGAGTCCGGCCCGCACGCTGAAGGCGGTGGCCGGTCTGCCGATCCGGGACGCCGAGGCGCGTTGGACGGATTCGAGCCAGCCCATCTCGACGAGGTCCGTCACGATCGCGTCGATGGCCGTCCGAGACAGCCCGGACGCATTCGCCAACTCCCGCAGGGTGAGTGGCTCCGGGAGCAGGGCGCGCAGCACACCGAGCGAGTTCATCCTCCGGAGCAACGATCGACTGCCCATCGATCCGCCGGAGGGCTCCACCATCGCCTCTCGAGGCATCCGCCATTCCCCTCTTGCGACTTTTCACGGCACGTTGCAGTATTAACTCCGCCTCCTCGACTCTACCCGCGGCAGCCCCGCGGTGGCAGGAGGGAATCCCGCGTCGATCCCGAGAGCGCCCATCCAGACAGAAAGCCGGCCATGCTGCACACCTTCACCTTCGGTGACCTCCGCGTCCCCGCGAACCTCGCCGGCGAACCGACCGCCACGAGCACCGGCTTCGTCGTGCCCGCCGGTCCGGTCGCGATCCTCCACCCCTTCGGCGACACCGGGTTCTACCGGCACGGCTGGAACTCGTGGAGCCCGAGCGGCTGGACCACCACGGACGGCGAGACCATCGGCATCAAGGACAACCCCGACCGGCTCCTCACCGCCGACGATGCGGTCAACGAGACCCCGCACCTCCACTCCGGCAGCGGTGTCGGAGCCATCGCTGGACCGGACGGCACCGTGCTGCTCATCGGGACCCTCGGGCTCGGTAACCCCAGGGTCGGTGCCGACCGCAACACGATCTGGGCGCGGAGCGAGACCGACGAAGCCGAGTGGTTCGTCACGTTCGGGCCGGAGCAGCAGGCCTTCGCCGACTATGCGGCGATCCTGTCAGAACGACTCGGCCGGCGCTCGCAGCGCGCCGGCCGAGTCTGGAGCAGTTGGTACTCCTACTACGAGGGCATCGACGAGGAGCTGGTCGCCCGCACCGTGGCCGACCTCACCGGATACCCCTTCGACGTGTTCCAGCTCGACGACGGCTGGGAGCCGATCGTGGGCGACTGGACGGCCGGTCCGGACTTCCCGTCCGGCATGCAGGCGACCGCCGGTCGCATCGCCGAGGCCGGGTTCCGCCCGGGGCTCTGGCTCGCCCCCATGATCGCGCTTCCCGATTCCACGATCGCGCGGGAGCGCCCCGACCTCCTCGTGCAGGACGACGCCGGCCGCCCGCTGGCGACCGGCTACAACTGGAACTCCCACTACTACTCGCTCGACACCACGCAGCGGGAGGTGCAGGACCACCTCCGCGAGGTCTTCGAGCGCGTCACCGGGTGGGGCTTCAGCTACCTCAAGCTCGACTTCATGTACGCGGGGGCCGTCGCCGGTCGGCGGCATCAGGACGTCCACCGCGAGACCGCCTACCGGGACGCGATCTCGTTCATCAGGGAGACCGTCGGCGACGACGTGTACCTGCTCGGCTGCGGCGTCCCGATGATCCCGTCCATCGGGGTGTTCGACGGCGCGCGCGTGGGGCCGGATGTCGGTCCGTTCTGGGACAACGCCGAACGGGTCGGCGACCCGTCGGGCGTCGGCGCATGGAACTCGATCGTCGACTCCGTCAACCGCGTCTGGCTGAAGGACGTCTACGAGGTCGACCCCGACGCCGTCTACTTCCGCAGCGCCCGCAACCTCCTCGACCCGGACGAGCGACGCATGCTCCAGGACGTGGCGGCCATCCTCGAGTTCAAGTCGACCTCCGATCCGGTGGTGTGGCTGCACGAGAGCGAGCGAGCCGAACTCCGGCAGTACCTCACGGAGACCCCCACGGTCGAGCAGACCGGTCGGTTCACCTTCCGGCTCGACGGCCGCGAGGTCGACCTGACGGCCGTCGTGGCAGGGGAGGCCCGGTCCGACACCTCGTACATCGGGTGATGCTTGGCGCTCGCCGGAGACCCGGCCCTATCCGATAAACGAACGCCGATCCTCCAAAGATGGAGCTACCACGGACTCGTGAGATTCTGGGCAGGATGAGCGTGAATGCTGGGCCCGCGGAGCGGTTCGAGGCCGCGGGCGGCGACGTCGACGACGCGCGCGAGCTGTACCGCGAGGCGTACCAGATCGGCGGGATCACCGTCGAGCCGACGGCCACCGACTTCGGATACCGCTTCACGTCCATCGGCGACGCCGACCTCGCGCTGCGCGCATCGCAGGTCGAGGGCCGGATCACGGGCGCTTCCTTCACCCAGGGCGAGTACGTGGTGACCTGGCTCACGCGTGGCGAGGGCGTGATGGACCTGCTCGGCTCGCCGATGAAGCTCCACCCTGGCGTGCCCTCGATGTTCGCGAATGACCGGCCCGCGCAGTTCGATCTCATCGACTATCGGCTCAACATGATGCACTTCGGCGGAGCGTACTTGGAAGGCGTCGCGGCGGACACCGAGGGGGCGGTGGGTCCGATCCGGTTCGACACGACGTTCCGCCCGTCGGGCGACGCCCTGCGGCGTTGGACCGAGACGGTGGCGACCGTCGCGCGCGTGATCTACGACGACGGGAGTTCCGCGGTGCTGCGCGCCGAGGCCAACCGAGCGGCCGCCGTCACGTTGCTCGAGGTCTTCCCACATCTCGCTCTGCAGTCACGGACCGATCTGGCGGTTCCTCCGAGCAGCAAAGCCCGCGCCGCCGTCGAGTTCATGGTCGCGAACGCCCACCGACCCATCGCGACCGCGGAGATCGCGGAGGCCGCCGGGCTCAGCCTGCGCAGCCTGCAGGCGGCGTTCCGCCGTGAGTACGACGTCACCGCCACGGACTACCTGCGCTCGATCCGCCTGGATCGCGTGCGACAGGAGCTGCGGGATGCGGAACCGGGCCTGGCCACGGTCGCCGAGGTCGCCAGACGGTGGGGGTTCACCCACCTCGGGCGGTTCGCGGCGTCGTACACGAGCCGCTTCGGCGAGTACCCGAGTGTCACCCTCGCGTCGAGCGCCCGCTGAGCGGAATCCCGGTCCCTGAGCGGCATCCCCCGGTCCCTGAGCCTGTCGAAGGGCGGCACCCCGAAGCTGAGTGCTCCCACCAACGAGGCCTGTCCGGCGCGGGCACCCGGTACGGTGTCCGGATGACGACTGGACGACACTGCGGTTCCCCATGGCAGTAGGGGCGACGCGACGCGACGCGCAGCTCGTGCTCGACGACCTCTCCTTCCGGATCATCTCCACGACCGCCGATCGCGACCCCGGCGCGGCCCGCTTCGTCCTCGTCCACGGTGTCGGCACCTCGCACCGGTACTTCGCCCGGCTGCACGACGACCTCGCCCGCGACAGTGACACCGTCTCCGTCGACCTCCCCGGGTTCGGTGGTCAGGCGAGGCCCGTCCGCACGGTCGAGGTCGGAGAGATGGCGACGGCACTCGGGCACGCGCTGGACACGCTCGGGACCGCGCCGTTCGTCCTCGTCGGTCATTCCATGGGCGCGCAGTGGGTCGTCGAACTGGCCGCTCAGCGCCCCGATCTGGCGCGTGCCGTCGTCATCATCGGTCCGGTGACGGACCGCGATCATCGGTCGATGGTGGCGCAGGCGCTGGCACTCGCGTGGGACACGGTCGGTGAGACCATGAGCGTGAACCGACGGGTATTCGTCGACTACCTCCGCGCAGGGCCGTCGTGGTTCCTGCGGCAGGTGCGACGGATGGTCGACTTCCCCATCGAGGACCGCATCGTCGAGGTCACCGCTCCCGTGCTCGTCGTCCGCGGCGGGAACGACCCGATCGCCGGTACGGGATGGAGTCGGTTGCTTCGTGATCGGGCGTCACACGGTTCGATGGCGGTCGTGCCCGGCCACCGGCACGTCGTGCAGCACACGGCACCACGAGCGATCGCCTCGGCGATCCGTGCCTTCGTCGCGTCGACGTCCTGAGTCGCTGCGAGCGGGCGCCGGCGTGGTCACTTGTCCCAGGCCGCGGTCGGCGGCAGGCCGCGTGCTGTGCGTTCCTCGTTCAGCAGCTCCTCGATGAGCGGCAACTTCGCCGCCGTGTAGGCGCGGCCGTCGTCGGTCCTGGCGAGCTCCAGCTTGAGCTCCTGGTAGCGGCGCCGAGCGGATGCGTCGTGCAGCAGCTTGTCCCGGAACAGCCGCTGGTTGCAGTACTCCCACGCGTCTGAGTCGAACACGTGGAGGATGTGCGTGCGATGGACTCCGTCCGAGCGGACGTACACGGCATGCGTCCTCGGTCCGGCGGCGTTCGGCTCGTACCCGAGCCCGGCCAGGAGTGGTCCGAGGGCGAACGGGTCGACGGCTGCCGTCGCTCTCGCAGCGAGGTCGATGATCGGCTTGGCGACGAGACCGGGGACGGCGGTGCTCCCGATGTGCTCGATCGCGTCGACGCGTCCATGGAGGACGTCCGAGAGCTGTGTCGCCTCGTGTCGGAACGCCGCCGCCCACTCCGTCCGGTGCGGGCTCAGCTCGATCATCGGACCGAGCGTACCCCGCGGTCGATCCCTGGGCGACGGGCCATCCGGTCCCTGAGCCTGTCGAAGGGCTGGGCGGCGGCGGGGATCAGTCCGTGGCCGGCGGCGGGGCGGTCGACTCGCGCATGATGAGCGTGGTCGCGAGGTCGGTGATGGTCGGGACGTCGGTGCCCCCGAGGTGCGCGAAGAGGGTCTGCACGGCGTAGGAGCCGGAGGCGATGTGCGGGCTGCGGATCGAGGTGAGCGCCGGTGTCGTGAAGTCCGAACCGAAGATGTCGTCGAAGCCGATGAGGCTCAGTTGGGCGGGCATCTCGACGCCACGCGAGCGCAGCTCCAGCATGATGCCGATGGCCAGGAGGTCGTTGTACGCGAGGACCGCGGTGGCACCCGTCTCGAGCACGGCCGTGGCCGCCGCCCTGCCCGCGGCCATGTCCGGCTGCGTCGACGGCACTCGCACCGTCTCGATGCCGCGTTCGGCGCACAGCTCCCTCGTCCGGCTCCAGCGATGCCGCGACATCCAGGACCGGCCGGGGCCGGAGACGAACGCGAGCCTCCGGTGACCGAGCTCCGCGAGGTGGTCGATCGCCGCGGTGAGGCCCGGGTCGACGTCGGCGACGATGCTGTCGACGTCGTCGACCTGACGGTTGATCACGACGACGGGCTTCTCCTGGCCCAGCGCGCGCACGTCGTCGGGCAGGAGCCTCGAGGTCGCGAGGATGAGACCGTCGACCGACGGCATGAGCCGCCTGGCGGTCAGCAGCTCCATCTCCGCCGACTCCTTGAACTCCGCGAGCACGAGCGTGTAGTTGCGCTCGGCGGCCTCACGCTCCGCACCGCGGACGACATCGAAGAACATCGGGTTCGTGATGTCGGCGACGATGAGGCCGAGCGTGCCGGTGCGCCCGGTGGGGAGCGCCCGGGCGGCGGGGTTCGCCACGTAGTTGAGCTGCTTCGCGGCGTCGTGGATCTTCTGCGCCGTCTTCTCGTTGATGCGGCCAGGGCGGCTCAGCGCCCGCGACACGGTCGACGGGTTGACGCCGGCGAGCTGCGCGATGTCGTAGATCGTCGCGGCACGTTTCGTCTTCGCGGCCCCCGCCGTGGGTTCGGGCGTTCCGGGCTCGGGAGCGATCGTCTCCGCGGATGCGTCAGAGGTGCTCATGGGGCCCGCTCCTCTCGATCGCCGCCCTCGGCGACCTGAGCCATCGTACTGCCGCGGCCTCGGCGTACGGGCTCAGGCCTGTCTGGTCAGCGGGTCGCGACATCGAGTGCGTGGCCGGCCCATTCGTACGACAAGCGGTGGGACTCGTAGACGCTCTCGACGCTCGGGAAGTCGACCTCGATCATGTAGTCGCCGTCGTAGTCCGCGGGCATCGCCGCGACGATCGCGTCGAAGTCGAGCACACCGAGCCCGGGTTCCGCCCACAGCCGCTTCGTCTGCGACGTCTCGTGGTAGCTCAGCGCACCGTCCGCTGCGCCGTCGAGGTGATCGGCGTAGACGTCCTTGATGTGGATGCCGCCGAGGCGGTCGCGGTAGTCGGTGATCATCGCGACCGGGTCCGCTCCCGCCCAGCGGAGATGTCCGGTGTCAGGCCCGAACCCGATGAGGTCCGGTCCGAGGGTGTCGAGCAGACTGCGGATCTCGTGCTCGGTCTCGAAGACGCCACCGACGTGCGAGTGGTGCAGGGGGCGGATCCCCTCGGCGAGCAGGACCTCGCAGGTCCGGCCGGCGTTCTCGATGGCCAGGTCGAGCCGCCCCTGGGAGAAGTCGGCGCCGATCGCCGGCGTGGCCATGCGCGCCGGGATCGCCATCGAGGAGATCATCGTCCGGTCGAGTCCGAGGGAGGCCTGGGCCGCCCCGAACGCCTTCGCCGCCTCGAGGACCTCGGCGAGGACGATCGTCTCGTCGAACGCGCTGCTGAACAGGCTGAGCGACGGTGCGAGGCCGTAGCCGCCGATCCACGTGCGGTACTCGTCCGCGGTCATGCCCTCGGGGATGTCGGCCTTCACCGCGGTGAACCCGATGCGCTGGAAGTCGGCGAAGGCCTCCTCGAACACCTCGCGGGTCTTGCCTCGCGCACTCCAGTACGGGATGGGGTTCGCCGCCACCCGGTTCGTCCGCTGAGCGCTCATCGGGCCACCGCCGCAACGGCGTCGAGGCGGACCGGTTGGCCCGTGCGTGCGGACTCGTAGAGACCGGTGATGATCGAGATCGCCTGGCGGTTCTCGGCCAGCGTCACGCGGAGCGGCTCCTCCCCGCGGATCGCGGCGAGGACGTTCCGGTACTGGTGCAGGTGCGCGTCCGACATCTGTCCGGCGACGCTCGAGCCCGCCTGCGTCTCGTCGGCGAACTGCGCCGCCTGGTTCGTGTCCTTGCCCTGCGAGCCGAAGAAGGCCTCGGCGCGCTCCGTTCCGGCGGGAGTGGAGTGGAAGTACGTCAGCTGGTCGTTCTCGATGACCGCGGAGCCGCGGTCGCCGTGGACCTGCAGCCGCGCGACCAGGCCCGGGTAGACGGCCGTCGAGCCGTGGATGACACCGAGCGCACCGGATGCGAAGCGGACGACACCGACCGCGACGTCCTCGGTCTCGATGCGCTCGTGGGCGAGGAGCGCGGTGTACCCGAAGACCTCGACGGGACGTCCGAGGAGGGCGACCAGCAGGTCGACCGTGTGCACGCCCTGGTTCATGAGCGCGCCGCCGCCGTCGAGCGCCCAGGTGCCGCGCCAGTCGCCGGAGTCGTAGTAGCTCTGCCCGCGCCACCAGTCGACCGAGGCGATGCCCGAGGTGATGCGCCCGAGGTCTCCGCGTTCGGCTGCGGCGAGGACGATCTCCGTCGAGGGGTCGAAGCGGTGCTGGGAGATGACGGTCACGACGGTACCGGCGCGCTCCTGCGCGGCGATGATGTCGTCCGTCCGCGAGACGGTGACGTCGGCCGGCTTCTCGATGATGACGTGCTTGCCGGCCTCGAGCGCCTCGATGGCGAGGTCGGCGTGCAGGCCGGTGGGGGTGCAGACGACGACGATGTCGGGGTCGGTCTGCGCCAGCGCCTCCGCGAGGGTCGTGAACGCCCGTCCGCCGCGCTCGGCGACGAGGGCCTCCGCCTTCGCGAGCTCCGGGTCGGCGACGGCGACGAGTTCCAATTCGTCGCGAAGCTGGTCGATGACGATGCCGTGCTGCTTCGAGATGATGCCGGCGCCGGCGATGGCGATGCGGTGCGGTCGGGACATGCGGGGGTTCGCTCCAGTTCTGTGCGTGGGGTGGGTCGGTGTCCGTGCCGGCTCAGGCGAGCTGGCGGAGGTGCGCGAGGGCGGCTTCGAGCTCCGGTTCGAAGTCCTCGAAGAGGCACTCGACGGTGACGGGGCCGTCGTAGCCGCCATCGCGCAGGGCCGTGATGAACTCGGTGAGCGGCCAGTCGCCCTGGCCGGGCGGCCGTCGTCCGGTGTCGGCGATGTGGGCGTGTCCGATGCGGGCGCCGAGGGCCTTGACGACGGCGAGCGGCTCCTCCTCCAGCATGATGTGGAAGAGGTCGGCGACGACGGGCACGCGGTCGATCCCGAACTCGTCGAGGAAGGCGACCGTCTCCTCGAGCGAGTTGAGCAGGTTCGTCTCGTCCCGGTTCAATGGTTCGAGGACGATCTGCAGTCCGTTCCGCTCCGCCGTGTCGCGCGTCTCGACGACGACTTCTGCGAACCTCGCGCGGGCGGCCGTGACGTCCACCCCGGCGGGGATGGTGCGCGCCGTCCCGCTCCCGAACACGATCTTCGCGCCGGGCTCCGAGACCGAACCGATGATCGGCATGACGGCGTCGAGGTACGCCGTGACGCGTTCCGCCGGGAAGTCGGGGTCGGCGAGCGACAGGTCGCCGGGGAACAGGATGGCGAACGACCCGCGTCGGATGCTCGCGTCGTAGTCGGGATGGCGCGTCCACCCGTCTCCGTCGGCGACGACGAGGTTGCCGACGATGGTCGGTTCGGCGTAGTCGGCTCCGGACGCGAACGCACCGGGGATGCGTTCGGAGGGGACGATCACGCCGTACCCGGTGAGCGGGTACCGCTGGGCGGTCGGGTTCGAGTCGGACATGTGGTTCCGTTCCGTCGTCGGTGGGATGGTCATCGCTACTTCAGGCTCCCCGAGATGAGGTCGAGGCGCCAGAACCGCTGGAGGACGAGCACGAAGATCACCACGGGGATGACGGCGATGAGCGCCCCGGCGATGGCGACCGAGTAGAGCACCGGTTCGCTACCGCCACGGTTGAGCATGAGGAACATGGCGACCGTGATGGGCGACAGCTCCGACTTCGACTGCATGATGTACGGCAGCAGGAAGTTGTTCCAGGCGCCGATGAACTGCAACAGGAACACGGTCACGAGACCGGGGAACAAGAGCGGCAGGCCGATCGAGACGAAGGTGCGCCCCTCGTTCGACCCGTCCACCCGAGCCGCCTCGAGGAGTTCCTGCGGCACCGAGCCCCGCGCGAACACGTAGGAGAGGTAGATCCCGAACGGGGTGATCGAGATCGGGATGAGCACCGCCCAGTAGGTGTTCGTGAGGTTCAGCTGTGCGAAGAGCATGTACTGCGGGATCGCCAGCGTGATCGTCGGGAGCAGCACACCCGCGAGCAGTCCGACCATCACGGCCTTCTTACCCGGGAACCGGTAGAGCGCGAGCGCGTAGCCGGCGGCGGCCGAGACGGCGGTCGACAGGAGTGCGCCGCCGATCGAATAGATGAAGCTGTTGCCCAACCAGCGCGCGAAGGAGCCGTTCTCGTACGCGAACAGGTCGGTCATGTTGTCGATGAGGCTCGACCCGAAGGTGAACGCGCTCGTGGAGAACAGCTCGCCGGTGCTCTTCGTGGCGGCGAACACGACCCACACCATCGGGAGCAGGAAGTAGAGGACGGCGATCAGGAGCACGACCGTCGGGAGGATTCCGCCGAGCTTGTGGACGAGGCTGACGGATTCCTTCGGCTTGCCGATGCGGCCGCGATCGGCGCGGACGACGGTCTCGCGAGCGCGACGGTCCTCCTCCGCGCGTTCCGCGGTGCGTGCGGTGGTGGTCATGCGTTCCTCCGAGCTGCGAGGCGTTGCCCGCCGAGCACCAGGAGCGACAGCAGCACCGTGGCGAGGGCGAGGATGATGGATGCCGCCGACGCCGAGTTGAGGTCGTCGTGGGCGAAGGCGTCCCGGTACACCCGCATCAGTGGGAAGTAGGTCGAGCTGATGGCCGGGGTGAGGCTCGAGAGCATCTGCGGCTCGCTGTACACCTGGAGGGCGCCGATGATCGAGAAGAGCCCGGTGAGGATCGTGGCGGGCACGATGTGCGGCAGCTTGATGTACCAGGCGATGCGCGGTTCGTTGCAGCCGTCGATGCGGGCGGCGTCGATCTGCTCCTTCGGTAGCGACTGCAGCGAGGTGTACAGGATGATCGTGTTGAAGCCGATCCCGCCCCACAGCACGACGTTGATGATCGCCGTCATGACGAGGTCGCCGCGCAGCAGCGTCGGGAACTGCAGGCCGAAGGTCTCGGCGAGCTGGTAGATCGGGCTGATCTCGGGCACGTACAGGAAGCCCCACATGAGCGCCGCGATGACGCTCGGCACGCCGTACGGCAGGAAGATCGCCATGCGGCTGAACGCGCGGAGGCGGGCTCTCGGGAGGTCGAGCAGCAGTGCGAACAGCATCGCCGTGAGCATCATGATCGGCACGAGGAAGAGCGCGTACACGGCGAGGTTGCCGAGGCTCGTCCAGAACGTGGGGTCCTGGAGCACCTTCGTGTAGTTGCCGAGACCGACGAAGACCTCCTCGCGCACGCCGTAGGCGCTCGCACCCGCCGCGGTACCCATGAGACTGAGGCCGCCGGAGTACACGATCGGGATGACGAACACGAAGACGAACAGGACCACCGCGGGGGCGATGAGCACCCAGGCGAACAGGTGGTGCGGGCGGGTCAGCGAGACGCGCCGTCTGGTGGGGACCGCGGTCGGATCGTCCTCCGTCCGACCGCGGCCCCGCTCGATGGTCGGCGCGGTCATCAGCCGGCCAGGTCCTTCTGGACGATGTCCTGCACCTTCGGGAGCACATCGGCCCACGGGCTCGTCCCCTCGATGGCGTTGCCGAGCTCGTCGGTGATGGCGGTGAAGGCCACCTGCGTGTTCGGTCCCCACTGCACGGTGACGAGCTTCGACGCGGCTTCCGTGGCGCTCGGCCAGTAGGTGGTGTCCTCGGGCATGAGCTCCGGCGGCGTGCGGTCGATCTCCTGGCCGTGCAGGGCCCCGGTGAACTTGTTGACCTCGACGAGCCCCTCGGCGCCCTCATCGGACGCGTTCAGCCAGGTGATGAACTCGAGCGCCTGATCGTAGTGCGGGCTCTCCTTGAGGATGACGTTGGCCGAACCGCCGCGGGCGAAGACCCGCGGATCGGCGGCGTCCCACTGCGGGATCTGCGCGGCCGACCAGAGCCCGACGGTGTCGGGGTACTGGTTGAGCAGTGGACCGGGAGCCCAGGCGCCGGCGATCGTGCCGAGCACCCGGCCACTCGCGGTCGCCTCGATCTGCTCGGGGCTGCCGGTCTGGTAGGTGCTCACGAGGTCGTCCTCGACCATGCCCTGCCAGAAGTCCAGGACCTCCCGCGTCTCGGCGCTGTCGATGTCGACACCCCATTGCTCGTCGGCGTAGTCCCACCACTGGGCGCCGTTCTGCAGGGCCAGTCCCATGAACTGGTCGGCGTCGATCGAGCTGAAGTTGAAGAGGTAGCGGTCACCGTCGAGGGTGCGGACCTGCTCGGCGAGGGCGCGGAAGTCCTCCCAGCTCGCAGCCGGGGTGAGACCGTACTGTGCGAAGAGGTCGTTCCGGTAGACGAAGAGTGCCGGCCCGAGATCCTGCGGGACGCCGTAGACCGTGTCGTCGAAGGACACGCTCTCGAGCACCGTGGGGGAGTAGGCCTCCTCGAGGTCCTGCTTCGCGCTGTCGAGTGGGGCGAGGACGCCGGCCGACACGTAGGTCGGCAGCTGCGTGTACTCCGCCTGCGCGATGTCGGGGCCGTCGCCGGCTCGCACCGCGCTCAGGACACGAACGGGCATGTCCGCTCCGCTCGCGGGTTGCGAGATGTTGACCTGGATGTCGGGGTTGGCCTGGTTCCACACCTCGACGCGCTTGTCGATGTTCGAGCCCCAGGCCCAGAACTCGAGCGTCACCGGGCCGTCGGCCGAGTCGTCGTCGCCCGGTCCCGAGCACGCGGTCAGCGCGAGGGCGAGGATTCCCGCGGTCGCGATTCCGATACGAACGCTGTTTGCCACTGCAATCTCCTTTGATAGCGGGGTCTGCTCCTCGCGTCGCTGAAGCGTTTCAGTGGTGCTGGACCACGACGGTTCCGGGCGGAAGCGGGATCAGTCTCGCAGACGGTCGTCGATCTGGCAAGCGATTGCCAGAAGGACATGGCAATCGGTTGACAGGCGGGGGTCTCCCGGTTTCAATGGAGGCGTGCCAACGACGCTGCAGAACGATCCAGACCGCCTCCTTCCCGCCGACCCGGGGACCCGCGACGTCGCCAGGGCGCTCTACCGCTCGGTCGAGGCCCTGCCGATCGTCTCGCCGCACGGACACGTGGATCCGGTGATCCTCGTCGAGGACACCCCGTTCGCGAACGCCACCGAGCTGTTCCTCCGGCACGACCACTACGTCACCCGCCTGCTGCACGCCGCCGGGTTCTCCCTCGCGGACGTCGGCGTGCCCGACCTCGCGGAGGGTGGTGCCGTCGCCGCGCCGCGGGACGCCTGGCGACGCTTCTGCGAGCACTGGCACCTGTACGCCGGCACCGCCTCCGGGTACTGGCTGAGCTCGATCCTCGGTGAGCAATTCGGTGTCACGGAGCAGCCGGACGGAGCGAACGCCGACCGGCTCTTCGACACGATCCAGGAGGCGCTCCAAGCGCCGGCGTTCCGTCCGCGTGCGCTGTTCGACCGCTTCCGCATCGAGGTGCTCGCGACCACCGACGACCCGATGGACGACCTCGCCGCACATGCCGCCCTCGCGGCGGACCCCACCTTCAGCGGGCGCGTCCTGCCGACCTTCCGGCCCGACGCGTACCTCGATCCGACGAAGGCCGGGTGGGTGGAGCGGGTCGCGGCACTCGCCGCCTGGAACGGGACACCGGAGTCCAGCTACCGCGGCTATCTCGAGGCGCTCGTCGGGCGCCGTCGCCACTTCATCGAGCACGGGGCGGTGTCGGCCGACCACGGTGTCCTGCAGCCGCTCACGATCGAACTCGAGGAGGCGGACGCCGCGGCGCTGTTCGACCGCGCGCTGTCGGGAACCGCCGACGCCGCGGACCTCGAGCGGTTCGCAGCGCACATGCTGTTCGAGAGCGCCCGGATGAGCGTCGAGGACGGCCTCGTCATGACGGTGCACCCCGGCGTCCACCGCAACCATCACGCGCCGACCCTCGCCCGCTTCGGGCCCGACAGCGGCCACGACCTCCCGGTCCGCACCGACTACGTCCGTCCCCTGCGTCCGCTGCTGGAGCGTTTCGGCACGGCTCCGGGGTTCCACCTCGTCCTCTTCAGCGTCGACGAGACGAGCTACTCGCGGGAGATCGCACCGCTCGCCGGGTTCTACCCGAGTGTCTTCGTCGGCGCACCGTGGTGGTTCCTCGACGCACCCGACGCCGTCCTGCGCTTCCGGTCCGCCGTGACGGAGACGGCCGGGTTCTCACGCGGATCGGGCTTCATCGACGACACGCGGGCGTTCCTCTCGATCCCCGCCCGACACGACATGTCCAGGCGCCTCGACGCGTCGTTCCTCGCGCGGCTCGTGCGGGAGGGGCGCGTCGACGAGGCGACGGCCGAACGCATCATCCTCGACCTCGTCGTCGACCAGCCGCGACGGGTGTTCAAACTGTGAGCACCGTGACGACCGCGGACAGCGCTGCCGGAGCCCAGGGGGAGCAGGCGGTCCCGCGTCTGTCCCGCGCGCGGCTGCCCGAGTTCCCGTCGGCACCGGTCCGGATCGTCCACCTCGGACTCGGCGCCTTCCACCGTGCCCATCAGGCCTGGTACACCCAGCTCGCCGACCCCGATCACGAGTGGGGCATCGCCGCCTTCACCGGCCGGAGTCCGCAGGCCGCAGTCGATCTGGACGCCCAGGACTGCCTCTACACGGTCGTCGAGCGATCGGCGGACGGCGACTCGGCGACGATCGTCGGTTCGATCGTCGAGGCGCGGGACGGTGGCGACGTCGCACGGCTCCACGACCTCCTCGCCGCCGAGACCACCGCCATCGTCACGCTCACGGTCACCGAGGCCGGGTACCGGCTCGATGCCGAGGGGAGGCCGGATGCATCGGATCCGGCGGTCGAGCAGGACGTCGCCCTGCTGTCTGAGGCCTTCGCCGAACAGGGGGACCTCCGCGCCGCGCGACCGACGACGACGCTCGGCAGACTACTCCTCGGCATCGAAGCCCGTCGTCGTGCCGGGGCCGGTCCGATCGCGATCCTGCCGTGCGACAACATCGCCGACGGCGGTGCGCTCGTCCGTCGCGCGATGCTCGCCCTTGCTGACCGGGTCCACCCGGAGACCGCTCGGTGGATCACCGATGAGGTCTCGTTCGTCTCGTCCTCGGTCGATCGCATCACGCCGCGTCCCACGGCCGCCGACGAAGCGACGGCCGCGACGCTCACCGGATTCGCCGACGCCGCTCCCGTCGTCACCGAGCCCTTCACCGACTGGGTGCTGAGCGGCGACTTCCCCGCCGGGCGGCCGGCGTGGGAGTCCGCGGGCGCCCGGTTCGTCGACGACCTCGAACCTTACGAGCAACGCAAACTGCGGCTGCTCAACGGCGCCCACAGCCTCCTCGCCTACGCGGGCCCGCTGCGCGGTCATGCGACGGTCGCCGAGGCGGTCGGCGACCAGCGGTGCCGGGCCTGGGTCGAGGAGTACTGGGACGAGACGGAGCACCACCTGCCGGACGACCTCGGGCTGACGGCGTATCGCACCGCGCTCCTGGAGCGCTTCGACAACGCGCGCATCGAGCATCGGCTGCAGCAGATCGCGCTCGAGGGGGTCACCAAGCTGCGGGTGCGGATCGTGTCGACCCTCTTGGCGGAACGGGCCGCCGGTCGGCCGGGAACCGGGTCCCTGCGCGTGATCGCCGCGTGGGTGGCGGCCGTCCAGGGCGACGACCGGCCGGGTGACGCGAGCGGTGCCGCCGTCGCCGAGGCGCTCCGGCTCCAGGGGCGGGAGCGGACCGCGGCGCTCGTGCGCCTGATCGACCCCCGTCTCCTCGACTCGGAGCCGGCTGACGGATCCAGGCTCGTCATCGAGCTGGAGCACCTGGTCGACGAGCTGACCGGACGCCCACGGAACCCCTGACACCCGCCACTGCAGCCGACCCGCAGTCCGTCGGAACCACCCCGGCCACATCGGCCGCAACGCACGAAGGAGTAGCACCCATGAACATCGACAAGGCCGAGGTCATCGTCACGAGTCCCGACCGGAACTTCGTGACGTTGAAACTCACGACCGACGACGGCCTGACGGGCTTGGGCGACGCGACGTTGAACGGGCGCGAGTTGGCGGTGGTGGCGTATCTGTCCGAGCACGTGGTGCCGTTGTTGCTGGGGCGGGATGCGTCGCGGATCGAGGACACGTGGCAGTTCCTGTACCGGTCGGCGTATTGGCGTCGGGGTCCGGTGACGATGGCTGCGGTCGCGGCGGTCGATATGGCGTTGTGGGACATCAAGGGCAAGGCTGCGGGCATGCCGGTGTATCAGTTGCTGGGCGGTGCGTCGCGGACGGGGCTGCTCGCCTATGGGCATGCGTCGGGGAAGAGCAACGAGGAGTTGTTCGACAGTGTGCGTGAGCATCAGGCGCAGGGCTACAAGGCCATCCGGATCCAGACGGCGGTGCCGGGGTTGCAGTCGATCTATGGCATCGCGTCGAACGCGACGTTCGAGGGCAACACGGGTGTCCGGTACGACCATGAGCCGGCGCAGCGTGGCGGGCTGCCGAACGAGGAGGACTGGGACACGAGGTCGTATCTGCGGCATCTGCCGACGGTGTTCGAGGCGGTGCGGAACGAGTTCGGTCCGGAGTTGCCGTTGCTGCATGACGGGCATCACCGGATGACGCCGATCCAGGCCGCGAAGCTCGGGAAGAGCCTGGAACCCTACGATCTGTTCTGGTTGGAGGACTGCACGCCGGCGGAGAACCCGGAGGCGTTGCGGCTGGTGCGGCAGCACACGACGACGCCGTTGGCGATCGGGGAGATCTTCAACACGGTGTGGGACTACCAGCAGATCATCCGCGAGCAGCTCATCGATTATGTGCGTGGTGCGGTGACGCACATGGGTGGGATCTCGCATCTGAAGAAGACGTTGGACTATGCGGCGCAGTACCAGATCAAGTCGGGCATGCACGGGCCGACGGACATCTCCCCGGTTGGCATGGCGGCCGCGATGCATTTGGGGTTGTCGATCCACAACTTCGGTATCCAGGAGTACATGAAGCACGGAGCGAAGACCGACGCGGTGTTCGAGCAGTCGTACACGTGGGAGGACGGCATGCTGCACCCGGGGGACCAGCCCGGCCTCGGTGTCGAGTTGAACGTGGACGAAGCGGGCAAGTATCCGTACCAGCGGGCGTACCTGCCCTACAACCGTCTCGCCGACGGAACCGTCCACGACTGGTGACCCCTTCGGCCAGCGCGGTGCGCTGACCCGACCGCGCCCCTGTGGCGTGAGTGCGCCCCTCCGGAGGCCCGCGCTCACGTCGCAGGGGCGCGCTCGCGTCACACCCTCGTCACACAAGCCCCTCTAGTATTTAAAATTTCAGCACGCTACCGTGGTGCGGTACGAGGACGCGCACGACGGTTCGGGGGAACAGATGACGAGTGACGACACTCAGCCACCGGACGTCCAGCCCGACCCCGCCCCATCGCCGACACCAGACCCGGCGTCCGAGCCTCCCGCCTCGACCCCACCCAGCCCGGCACCCGACGCCCCCGAGACTCCCGCCGAGGCCGATCCGGCAGCCCCCTCGACGCAGGCGAGGGACGACGGCACGATCGTCCTGGCCGGTGACGGCATCGATCCGACCGGCGCGACCGTGTCGACGACCGCGGCCCAGGCGCTGTTGTCGGCGGCGCCGGACGGCAGCACGATCATCGTGCCGGGCGGCGCCGTCATCGCGCTCGACGCGACCCTCCTGCTCGACCGTCGGCTGGCACTGCGGGGGAGCGGCGAGCTGCGGTGGACGGCCGGCATCGCGAACGCGCCAGCGATCCGCATCACCGCTCCGGGGTCGACCGTGCGGGAGGTGCGCCTGACGAACCCGAACCACCTCGGTTCCGCCACGGGTGCGCGCAACATCGGCATCGACATCCGGACGAGCGACGTCATCGTCGACGGGGTGCGGATCGTCGGCTTCCAGAACGGCGTGGTGAACGAGCCCACCGGCGAGTTCGAGGGCGTCATCGTCACGAACTGCCACATCGTCGACATCGTGGGCGTGGGCGGTGGCCGAGGTTCGACCTCGAGGGCCGGCGAGGACCGCGGCGACGGCATCACCATCTGGGGTGCTCGTGCGCTCGTGTCCAGCAACGTCGTGAACGCGCTCGCCGGCACGGACGCGCGGATCGGCATCCACGCGGAAGGCCTGTCGGACTACGAGGTCGACCCGGGGCTCTACCCCGACGCGATGTTCTCGATTAACGACAACGTCGTCAGTGGTCCGTTCCGCCGCGGCATCGCGTCGGAGGCGGTGTCGCACGCCACCGTGTCGGGGAACACCGTCACCGGGAGCACCTGGTGGGGCATCGCCGCGATCGACACGCGCTCGACCGGGATCTCGAACAACACGGTGCGCTGGACGCGGGCGGCTGAGGACGACCAGGGGTCGGTCTGGGGTCCGTCGCGCGGGCCGATCATGGTCTACCGCAGCGCGGAGGCCACGGTGGTGGACGGCAACATGCTGGAGATCCGCGGCGTCGCCTCCGCTGCCATCCGCCTGCAGGACGCGACCATGCCCTCGGGCGACACCACGACGCCCGTCGGTTCGACCGACACGGTGATCACCGACAACGTCATCCGGCTCGCCGGCGGCACGTGTCCGAGTGGGGTGGTGCTGCAACGCGCGATCCGGCCGCTCGTCGTCGGCAACCGGCTCAGCGTGACCACGCCGAGCGGGACCACGGGAGGCGTCGTCTCGTATCTCAGCAGTGACATGGTCGTCGCCGACAACTCGCTCCTCGGTGCAGGTGAGGCCAGCGGGTACGGGGTGCAGCATCAGGGTGCCGGAGCCGTGCAGGTCACCGGCAACCGGGTGGAGGGGTTCCGGATCGGGCTCGCCGTCACCAATTCGACGGGCGGGGTGACCATCGTCGGCAACACGGTTCTGGCGTGCGCGACCGGGATCGACACCTATGGCTCCACCGGCCGCTCCATGGTCGCGGCCAACCGTCTCTCGGTCTCCGGTACCGCACACATCAATGCACAGCCGGCGACGAGCTACGTCACGACCAGGCACATGGGTACGGCGCGCCCGGCCGGTGGCGGGTCCGGCGACCTGCTGGTGGGCAACGGCCTGCTGTGGGTGAACGATCAGGGCACATGGCGCTCGGTGAAGGTCACCTGACTGGATCGGTGGCACCGGGCGCTACCGTCCTACTGATATATTAATATTCTCGTGGCAGTCGGTCGATCGCCCAGGATACGAAGGTCAGGGGACAGCCATGAGCAGCGACGCGCAACCTGCGCCTCCGGAAGCGGAGCCCACGCCGACGCCCGATCCGAACCCTGAGCCCGATCCGGGGTCGCCTCCCCTGGCACTAGACGCTCAGCCCCCTGTCGCCGATCCCGACGCGACTCTAGACCCTCGAGCAGCCGACAACAGCACCATCGTGTTGGCCGGACCGGGTATCGACCCGAGTGGCACAACGCCCTCCACGGAGGCCGTGCAAGCGCTGCTCTCGGCGGCCCCGGAGGGGTGCCTGGTGGTGGTCCCCAGCGGAGCGGTCCTCGCTTTCGACGCAACGCTCCTGATCGACCGCCGGATCACCCTTCGCGGCACCGGTGAACTCCGTTGGACGGCAGGCATCGAGCAGGCTCCAGCATTGCGTGTAACCGCCGAGGGCGTCGCGGTTCGCGAGGTGGTGCTCAGCAACCCGGATCATCTCGGGTCCGCCTCGGGGAAACGCAACATCGGCGTCGACATCGCTGCCAGCGAGGTGACGGTGGACGGTGTGCGCATCGTGGGGTTTCAGAACGGTGTGATCAACGAACCCTCCGGGGAATTCGAGGGGACCATCGTTACCAACTGCCGGATCGTGGACGTCGTCGGGGCCGGTGGCGGACGTGGTTCGACGTCGAGGCACGGCGAGGATCGCGGCGACGGCATCACGATCTGGGGTGCGCGTGCCGTCGTCGCCGACAACGTCGTCTCCGCGCTCTCTGGAACGGATGCGCGCATCGGCATACACGCGGAATCCCTCGCGACGTACGCGAACGATCCCGGCGAGTACCTCGACTCGATGTTTGCCATCACCGGCAACGTCGTGACCGGCCCGTTCCGTCGGGGCATCGTGCTGGAGGCGGCGATGCACGGCACGGTGTCCGGGAACACCATCTCCGACAACACGTGGTGGGGAATCGCGGCGATCGACACCAGATCGGTGACCATCTCCGACAATACGATCCGATGGACGCGAGCGGAGGAGGATGACCAGGGGAAGGCCTGGGGGCCGAGTCGGGGGCCGATCGTGGTCTACCGCAGCGCTTCCTCCACGGTCGTCGACGGCAACGTCATCGAGATCAGAGGGGTGGCCTCCGCCGCCATCCGATTGCAGGACGCGGTGATGCCTGAGGACGAATCGGAGACCTTCGTCGGATCGGTCGACACCGTCGTGAGCGCCAACATCGTCCAGATCGCCGGCGGAAGCTGCCCCAGCGGGTTGGTGCTGCAACGTGCCCTCCGTCCGGTCGTCGTCGGCAACCGGTTCACGGTGTCCGCGCCGTGGGATGCTCGGGGTGGCATCGTCTCGTACCTCAGTGCGAATCTCCTCATCGCAGACAACTCCCTCCTCGGACCAGGGGAGGAGAGCGGGTATGGAGTCCGACACGAGGGTGAAGGGACGGTGCACGTCACCGGCAACCGGGTGGAGGGCTTCAGGGTGGCCTTGGCCGTCACCAATTCCTCGGCGGGTGTCACCATCGCGGGGAACACGGTCCAGGCCTGCGCCACCGGCATCGACACATTCGGTTCGTCCGGGCCCTCGGTCATCGCGTCCAATCGACTCCAGGTGTCCGGCACTCGGCACATCAATGCACAGCCGGCGACGAGCTATGTCACGACCAGGCACATGGGTACGGCACGCCCGGCCGGCGGAGTGTCGGGCGACCTCCTCGTCGGCAACGGCCTGCTGTGGGTGAACGACCAGGGCACGTGGCGCTCGGTGAAGGTCACCTGACGCGGGCGTCGCGGTGGTCAGTGCCGGCGTCCGGGAGTCCGCTGGTCAGCCCGCGAGGAGGGCGACGCCGATCACGACGACGGTCGCCGCGGCGATCCGGCGCACGGGTCGGCCCTCGCGGAGCACGAGTGCACCGAACAGGCTGACGAGGATGACGCTCACCTCGCGCATCGGTGCGACGAGCGCGACCGGTGCCATGGTGATGGCGACGAGCACGAGGATGTACGACATCGGCGAGAGCACCCCGAAGGCGAGGATGCGTGGCCAGTGGGCGCGCAGGACCGCCGGAAGCTCGCGCGCCCGGCGACCGAGCGAACCGGAGAACAGCACGACCTCGACCGCGGTGCAGCCGACCATGTACGCGACGGGCGAGGCGCCCCACGTGCGGACGGCGTGCGCGTCCCAGATCGTGTAGGCCGCGATCGCGACCCCGGTGAGGAGTCCGAAGGCGACCGCCGGATCGATGCGTCGTCGCGTGGCGCGTACGTCGACGGCGACCGGTGCAGGGTCGCTCCCACGATCGACGAACCCGATCGCGACGACGCCGACCACGATCGCCGCGACACCGAGGAGCGCGAGCAGTGACGGGCGTTCACCGAGGATGAGGATGGCGATGATCACGCTGATCGTCGGGCCGGTGCCGCGCGCCGTGGCGTAGACGGTGGAGAGGCGTCCGCTGGCGTAGCCGCGTTGCAGCACGAGCATGTAGACGTAGTGCAGCACGGCGGAGACCACGACGCCGATGGCGAAGCCGGTGAGGTCGTCCGTACCGAGCCCGCCGGTGAACGGCACGACGATCGCCCACAACACGGTGCTCGACACGGCCCCCCACCAGAGGAAGGGCATGCCGATCCGGCTGACGCCGTGGGCGACGATGTTCCACGCCGCGTGGCAGACCGCGGCGGCGAGGACGATGGTGACGGCGAGCAGAGACACGTGAGACCCTTCCGATCCTCGCGGGCGCGACGATCAGGGTCCTCCGGGCTTTTGTCCTGTCAGATGACGGTCTTCGGCTGGCCGCCGACCGTGGCGCCGCTCGGACCAGTCGAGCTGTCGCTCCGGAACCCTAGGCGCTATCGCGCACCACGCTACCAGCCTCCGGCGAGACGTGTTCGTTCGCCCGAAGATGGGCGAACGAACGCTCCTTCGCCCGAACTCGGGCGAATGGACGTGCGTCAGTCGACGATCGCGATGGCGTCGATCTCGACGAGCATCTCCTCGCGGGGGAGGCCCGTGAAGACCGTGGTGCGGGAGGGCAGGACGCCACCCTTGACGCGCGAGCCGACGAACTCGCCGTAGGCGTCGTTCATGATCGCGAAGTCCTCGCGCTTGGTGAGGTAGACGCGCAGCATCATGACGTCGTCGAAGGTCGCGCCGCCGGCCGCGAGGATGGCCTCGACGTTCTGCAGGGTACGGGTGGTCTGCGCGGCGACGTCGCCCGGGAACAGGTACTCGTTCGTCGCGGGGTCGACGGGGCCCTGGCCGGAGACCTGGACGAAGTTGCCCTTGCGGACGCCCTGGGAGAAGGTGTGCGCGGGAGCCGGGGCGTCGGTGGTGGAGATGGCGGTGCGTTCGGTCATGGGGTGTGTCCTTCGGTTGGTGGCCCTTCGACAAGCTCAGGGACCGGGGTAGGTGGTCAGGGACCGGATGGGTGGGAGGTCAGGAGGTGACGGGTGCCTCTGCGGGCGTCGGCGGTGCGTAGCCGAGTTCGGCGGAGATCGCGGTCGTGGTGGCGAGGAGCTGCGGCAGGAGGGCTCGGACGCCGCTGTGGGGGAGGACCATCGTCGGGACCGAGATCGACACCGCCGCGGTGACCCGGCCGTCGGGCCCGAAGACCGGAGCGGCCACGCAGTTCATGAAGCTCTCGTGCTCCTCGTGGTCCTCGGCCCATCCGCGTTCGGTCGAACGCTCGATCTCGGCGAGCAGGGCGTCGGCGTCGGTGATGGTCTTGTCGGTGTACCGCTCGAACACGATGCCCGTGACGACGCGTCGACGCTCCGCCTCGTCGAGTCCGCCGAGGAGGACCTTCGCGACGCCGGTCGCGTACAGGGAGGCCGGCAGACCGACGCGTGAATACATGCGGAGGGGCTGACGGGACTCGACCTTGTCGATGTAGAAGACGGAGCCGCCCTCGTAGGCGGCGAGGTGCACCGTCTGGCCCGTGGCCGCCCCCAGCGCCCGGATGTGCGGAGCGGCGACGCCGCGGACGTCCTGCTCGTCGAGCGCGGTCTGGGTCAGCTCGAACATCGCGCGCCCGAGGTGGTACCGGAACGACGCGTCGCGCGTGACGAAGCCGTGCTCCTCGAGCGTGTTGAGCAGGCGCAGCACCGTGGTCTTGTGCACACCGGCCGTCGCCGCGAGCGCGTCGAGGGAGTTGGTGCCCGAGACGATCTCGCGGAGGAGGTCGAGCGCGCGGGACAGGGACTGGCTCATGCGTCGATCATCCCGTGTGCGCCGACGGTGGTCCACGGCAGTGGGCGCTCCGCGGTGACGCGCCACGACGCCCATTCCTCATCGGTCGCCTCGACGATGGTGCTGACACCCTGGGCGTCCGGCACGAGCTCGGGGCGGTCGCCGTGGCAGACGAGCGTCGACGCCGCTACCGCGTGGCCGAGCCGCGTGCAGGCGGTGTCGGAGCGACCCGAGGCCAGCCCGGCGAGGTAGCCGGCGGCGAACGCGTCGCCCGCACCGACGGTCTCGACGACGTCGACCGACAACGACCGCACGTCGACACCCGCCTCGGACCCGCGGTGGAGGGTGGTCGCGGCGTTCTCCTCGTCCTTGAGCACGATGCGCCGCAGGGTCGGCAGCTCGGCGAAGAGGCGGGTGGCGTCCGTGTGGCCGAAGAACAACTCCGCTTCGTCGACGCCGAGGAACAGGACGGACGCCTGGTCGAGCAGGCGATGCAGCGGGGCGGTCGAGCGACGCTCCCAGAGTCGCGGCCGGAAGTTGAGGTCGACGCTCAGGACGGTGTCTCGGGGGAGCGCGTCGCCCAGCTCGCCCACGAGCAGCGCGGTCGAGTCGGACAGCGCCGGGGTGATGCCGGAGGTGTGCACGATGGCCGAGGCGGTGATGGCCGCCCGGGTCGCTTCGTGTCGAAGGGTGTCGGCGCCGAGCTGCGACGCGGCGGACTCGCTGCGGTAGTAATGCATCCGCGGCCGACGGTCGCCGTCGGCGCTCACGACCGTCTCCTTGACGTAGAGGCCGGTGGGCCGGTGGTCGTCACGCTCGACGGCGTCGGTGAGGACACCGTCGTGCCGGGCCGTCTCGAGGATGTAGTCACCGAACCCGTCGTCGCCGAGGCGAGAGATCCAGTGGGTGGGGACGCCCAGGCGCGCGAGGCTGGAGGCGACGTTGAACTCGGCACCGCCGACGCCCGTCCGGTATTCGCGGGCTTCGGCGACCGGGAGCTGCCCCTCGGGCAGGAGGACGACCATCGCTTCGCCGATCGTGCTCACGGTGGACGGTGACGTCGTCATCACGGTTCCCCTCGCGTCTCGGCCGGGTCCGGTTGACGGCCTGTGGATGCAATGCTAGAACAGATGTAGCGCTGAGTGCAATGTACGTTGCAAGATGCGCAACGTCTGACGCTCACGGTGTCGGTGGGTGCAGCGCTCGATCGCGAAACGAGGAGACCATGACGGACGACTTCGATGCCGGTGCGCTGGGCGTGCTCGACGGCAGCCTCAAGGGCTTCCCACCGGCGTCCGTCGGGACCGACGCCGCCACGTTCCTCGCCGGTCGACCGGCGCTCGCCGACTTCACCACGCCGCTCGTCACGCTCGACCGCTCGGCGGTCACCGACAACGTCGAGACCATGCGCCAGTGGTGCGACCGCGCCGGGGTGGGCCTCGCGCCGCACGGCAAGACCACGATGAACCGGGCCCTATGGCAGCGTCAGCTCGACGCGGGTGCCTGGGGCATCACCGTCGCGACCCCGTGGCAGCTCTCCGTCGCGCTCGACTGGTCGATTCCGCACATCATGCTGGCCAACGCCCTCGTACAGCCCGAACACCTGCGCGCCGTCGGGCGGGCCCTCGACCGCGGCGACGCCGAGATCGTCGTGTGGGCCGACTCCGTCCGCGCCGTGCAGATCATGTCGCGCGTGCTCGCCGAGCAGCCACTGCGTCGCCCGCTCCACGTGCTCGTGGAACTCGGTGCGCCGGGTGGCCGCACCGGAGCCCGGGACTACGCCACCGCGCTCGAGATCGCCGAGGCCGTCGTCGCCTCGCCCGAGCTCGCGCTCGCCGGCGTCAGCGGCTACGAGGGGGCCCTCGCGCACCACGGCGACGACGGTTCGCTGCAGATCGTGCGTGATTACCTGACCTCCCTCGCCGAGCTGCACACCGGGCTCCTCGCCGACGGCCGCTACGACGATCGCGTCGAGACCCTCATCGTGACCGCCGGGGGCAGTGCCTACTTCGACGTGGTCGCCGAGGTCCTCGCGGAACTGCGCGACCTCGACGGTGCTCGCGGACGCGCCGTCGACGTGCTGCTGCGCTCCGGCGCGTATGTCACCCACGACGACGGCTTCTACCGGGGGATCACGCCGCTGGGCCGCCACGAGGGTACCGGCGACTTCCGCTCCGCGATCCACGGCTGGGCGACGATCGTCTCCCGCCCCGAACCCGGCCTGGCGCTCGTCGACGGCGGGAAGCGCGACTTCCCCTTCGACGAAGGGCTCCCCGAGGTGCAGGGCGTCCGCCGCGCCGGATCCGCCACCGTCGAACCGCTCTCGGGCGCGACGACCACGGCCATGAACGACCAGCACACCTTCGTCTCCCTGCCGCCCGGCAGCGACGTCGAGGTCGGTGACGTCATCCGCCTGGGCCTCTCCCACCCGTGCACCACCTTCGACAAGTGGCGTGCCCTCGTGGTCATCGACGACGTCCGTCTCGCCGAACCGAGCGCCGTCGACGCCGTCACCACCACCTTCGGCTGAGCCGAACCGAACAGGAGCCCCGCATGACGCTCGAGACCCCTCCCACCACGCCGCACGCCCTCGACGCCCTGTACGCCGACCGCGCCATCGCCGTCGTCCGCGTGCCCGTCATCCCCGACCCGGTCGAACTCTGCCGGGCGCTCGCCGCGGGCGGGATCCGCAGTGTGGAGTTCACCTTCACGACGCCGGGCGTCGAAGCCCTGATCCGTGGCGCGGCCGACGCGATCGGCGACCACGGGGCCGTGATCGGCGCGGGGACGGTCGTGGACCGCGACACCGCCCAGCGCGCCATCGACAGCGGAGCGCAGTTCCTGGTCACACCCGGTCTGAGCGAGGAGGTGGCCGAGGTCGCCACCGCCGCCGGCATCCCGTTCCTGCTCGGTGCGATGACGCCGAGCGAGGTCATGCGCGCCGCGTCGCTCGGTTCCCACGCGGTGAAGATCTTCCCGGCCGCCGCCATGGGGTCCGGCTTCCTCAAAGACCTCAAGGGTCCGTTCCCGGGTCTCCGGCTCGTGCCGTCGGGCGGACTGCACGCCGGCAACGCCCGCGAGTACATCCAGGCCGGCGCAGCCGCCGTGACCGCGGGTTCGAGCGTGGTCGGTGCGGCCGACGTCGCCGCGGCCGATTGGGCCGGGGTCACCGAGCGTGCGACCGCCTTCACCGCGGCGGCCCTCCTGCCGTGACGTCGCGACCGACGGACGATGCGCGCGCGGTGGTCATCCGCGGCGCTCGCATCGTCGACGGCACCGGCGGACCGAGCGTGCACGGGTCGCTCCGCATCGACGAGGGCCGCATCGTCGCGATCGGGGCGTCCGCCGAGGCCGACGCGCCTGCTGACGCCCTGATCATCGATGCTGACGGCCTCGTCGCGTCGCCCGGCTTCATCGACATGCACGCACACTCCGACCTCGCGGTCCTCCGCGACCACGAGCACCTCGCCAAGGTCTCGCAGGGCGTCACCACGGAGGTCCTCGGACAGGACGGGCTCTCCTACGCCCCGACGGACGACCGCACGATGGCCATCGTCCGGCAGCAGATCGCCGGCTGGAACGGGCAACCCGACGACGTCGACTTCGCGTGGCGGACCGTCGGCGAGTACCTCGACCGGGTCGACCGCGGGGCCGCGCTGAACGTCGCCTACCTGGTGCCGCAGGGCTCCGTCCGGATGCTCGTGGTCGGCACCGAGAACCGGTCTGCGACCGCCGACGAGATCGCTCGGATGCAGGAGCTCGTCGCCGCCGGCATGCGGGAGGGCGCGGTCGGGATGTCCTCCGGCCTCACCTACGTGCCCGGCATGTTCGCCGACACCGAGGAACTCGTCGCGCTGTGCCGCACCGTCGCGGAGCACGGCGGCTTCTACGCACCGCATCAGCGCTCGTACGGCAAGGGTGCACTCGAGGCGTACGCGGAGATGATCGACATCAGTCGTCGTTCCGGCTGTGCGCTGCACCTCACGCACGCGACGATGAACTTCGGCGTCAACGCCGGCCGGGCCGCCGAACTCGTGGCCCTCATCGACGCCGCCATCGCGGACGGCGTCGACATCACGCTCGACACCTATCCGTACCTGCCGGGTTCGACGACCCTGTCGGCGTTGCTGCCGAGCTGGTCGGCGGTCGGCGGGCCGGACGCGACGATCGAGCGTCTGGGCGACGACGACGTCCGGGCGCGGATCCGATACGAGCTCGAGGTGCTCGGCACCGACGGCTGTCACGGTGTCGTCACCGACTGGGCCACGATCGAGATCTCCGGCGTCGCGAACCCCGAGCTCGCCGGCTTCGTCGGACGGACCGTCGCCGACATCGCCGCCGAGGAAGCGGGACACGCATGGTCGGGTGACCCGACGGCCCTGTTCTTCGCGCTGCTCGAAACCGACCGGCTCGCGACCGGCATCCTCCAGCACGTCGGCGACGAGGCCAACGTGCGCACGATGATGGTGCACCCGGCCCACACGGGCGGGAGCGACGGGATCCTGATCGGCGCGAAGCCACACCCGCGCGCCTGGGGCACCTTCCCGCGCTACCTCGGCCACTACGTCCGCGAGGAGGGGGTGCTCGGGCTGGAAGACGCCGTCGCCCACCTCACCTCGCGGCCGGCTGCGCGCCTCGGCCTCAGCGACCGCGGCGTGCTCCGCGTCGGAGCCGCGGCCGACCTCGTCCTGTTCGACCCAACGACCATCGCCGACCGCGCGACGTTCGCCGAGCCCCGGCAGCAGGCCGCCGGCATCCCGTGGGTGTTCGTGAACGGTGCCGCCGTCATCGCCGACGGTCGACGCACCGACGCCGTCCCCGGCCGCTCGATCCGCCGCCCGGCCTGACCGCTTCCCCCGCCTCCCACCGATCCAGAAGGTCTCCCATGCCCATCAACGCCCTCGCGCGCAGCGTCGCGGCCGCCGCTCCAGCACCGAGCGACCCCATCGGCTGGTTGCAGCAGACCACGCCCGGCCTGCTCATCCTGTGTGCCGTCGCCATCGCGGTGCTGCTGTTCCTCATCATCCGGGTCAAGCTCGAACCGTTCATCTCGCTCTTCATCGTCGGCATCGGCCTGGCTCTCGCGACCGGGACGAGCATCTACCAGATCGTCGGCGTGGCCGTGCCGGACCCCTTCGACGACGAGCAGATCAAGCCGGGGGCGTCGCTCCTCGAGACCGGCTTCGGCGGGATCCTCGGGCACATCACGATCATCATCGGTCTCGGCACCGTGCTCGGCGCGATCCTGGAGCGCTCCGGTGGTGCTGACGTCCTCATCCGGAAGCTGCTCGGTCGCTTCGGGGAACGCGGTGCTCCGATCGCGATGGGGCTCACCGGTCTCATCTTCGGCATCCCCGTGTTCTTCGACGTCGGCATCTTCGTCCTCGCGCCCCTCGTCTACATCACCGCGCGTCGCGGCGGGAAGTCGCTCGTGCTCTACGCGCTCCCGATGCTCGCCGGCCTCTCGATGACGCACGCGTTCCTGCCGCCGCACCCGGGCCCGACGGCGCTCGCCGGTACCTTCGAGGTCGGGCTCGGCTGGCTCATCCTCATGGGCTTCCTCTGCGGCATCCCCGCCTTCATCGCGTCGGGTATCGCCTGGCCGCTCTGGATCGGGAAGCGCGTCATGGTCTCGGTTCCCGAGGAGTACGTCCTGGAGCCCGAGGACGACGCCCCCGAGCGCAAGGACGTCTCGCTCTGGAGCGTCGGTCTCATCATCATCACGCCGATCCTGCTGATCCTCGCCGCCACCTTCGGTGCCCTCGCCTTGCCGAACGGACCCGTCCTCGAAGCGTTGACGCTCATCGGCAACCCGGCGGTCGCGCTCACGATCGCCGTCTGCCTCGCGTACTACGTGCTCGGGGTGCGGCGCGGCATGACGCTCGCCGAACTGGGTGAGCTCTCCGGCCAGTCGCTCCGACCGATCGGCATGATCCTGCTCGTCGTCGGTGCGGGTGCGTTCTTCGGCGCCGTCATCTCGGCGACGGGGGTGGGCGCGGCGTTGGCCGAGGTGCTCGGTTCGCTCGGCCTGCCGATCATCGTGTCCGCGTACCTCATCAGTTCCGGCCTCCGCATCGCGCAGGGCTCGGCGACCGCGGCCATCGTGATCACGGCGGGGATCCTGCAGCCGGTCGTGCTCGCGGGTGACTACTCGCAGCCGCAGCTGGCGCTCATCGGCATCGCGATCGCCGCGGGTTCGATCACGCTCTCGCACGTCAACGACGGTGGGTTCTGGATCATCGCGAAGTACTTCAACATGTCGGTGAAGCAGACGCTCGCGACCTGGACCGTGCTCGAGACGATCCTCTCGGTCGTCGGCTTCGGGATGGTCGCCCTCATCTGGCTGTTCGTCTAGCCCGAGTCGCGACCGTCGGTCCAGTGCCTTTCTCAGGAGTGTCCGGGCGTGTCGGTGCCCGGTGAAGCCGGCGCGCCGGAGGACTCCTGAGCAAGGTCACTGAGCGGTAGGTGGTGCCTTTCTCAGGAGTGTCCGGGCGTGTCGGTGCCTGGTGGAGCCGGCGCGCCGGAGAACTCCTGAGAAAGGGACTCAGTCGACCTCAGAAGAGGCGGGAGTCGCTGTCGTCGAGGCCGCGCATCGCGTCGTAGTCGAGGACGACGCAGCGGATCCCGCGGTCCTGGGCGAGGGTGCGCGCCTGCGGCTTGATCTCCTGTGCGGCGAACACGCCCTGCACGGGAGCGAGGAGCGGGTCGCGGTTCATGAGTTCGAGGTAGCGGGTGAGCTGCTCGACGCCGTCGATGTCGCCGCGGCGCTTCAGCTCGACCGCCACGGACGCCCCGGTCGCGTCGGTGGCGAGGATGTCGACCGGGCCGATCGCGGTCATGTACTCGCGGCGGATGAGTCGGTAGCCGTCGCCGAGGAGCTCGATCTGCTCCGCGAGGAGCTTCTGCAGGTGCGCTTCGACGCCGTCCTTCTGGAGGCCCGGATCGACGCCGAGTTCGTGCGCGCTGTCGTGGTGGACCTCGTGGATCGACACGATGAGGGCGTCGCCGGTCTTCTTGTGCGTGACCTTCCACAGCTCGGTGATCCCGGCCGCGGCCTGCGTCTCGTCGGGCTCGACCGTCGTGAGCACGCAGGGCGGGCTCATCCAGTTCAGCGGCTTGTAGGAGCCGCCGTCGGAGTGGACGAGCAGGCTGCCGTCGTTCTTCACCATGAGGAGCCGCTTGGCGAGCGGCAAGTGAGCCGACAACCGTCCGGCATAGTCGACCGAGCACTCCGCAATCACCAAACGCACGACGACGAGCCTACCGCGACACCGCAGCACGTCCATTCGCCCATGTTCGGGCGACGGAACCCTGAATCGCCCGAATATGGGCGAACGAACGGGGCTCAGCGCTTGCCGCGGCTGCTCTCGCGGGCGGCCGGAGAGGCAAGGCCGGCGAACACGATGAGTACGAGCACGACGAACAGGGCGTTCAGCAGGCCGATGGCGTCGCCGAGGATGCCGATGAGCGGCGGACCGACGAGGAACGCGCAGTAGCCGATCATCGCGACGGCACTCACCCGTGCCGCAGCGCGCTTGGAGTCGTCGGCCGCGGCTGACATGCCCACCGGGAACCCGAGCGAGGCGCCGAGTCCCCAGAGCACGGTGCCGAGGATCATCAGTCCGGTCACCGGCGTGAGGATGAACAGGACGAGCCCGGCGATCGCGGCTCCAGCCGACACCCGGAGCACCGGCACCCGTCCGAACCGGTCGATGAGGGGCCCGCCGACGATGCGACCGACGGTCATCGCGGTGACGAAGACCCCGTAGACGAGCGCGCCGGTCGTGTTGCTCTGCCCGTGGCCGTCGACGACGGCCAAAGCGAGCCAGTCGTTGGCACTGCCCTCGGCGAACGCCATACCGAGGATGATGACGCCGATGAGGATGAGCCGGCCGTCCGCCCAGACCGAGAGGCTCTCGCGGAGACGCTCCTGCCACGGCGTCTTCGGTGCGTCGTCGGCCTCGGCGGCCACGTCCTGCTGGACCGGGACGAAGCGTACGGCGACGACGGTCGCGACGGTGATGGCGACCGCCATGATGAGCGCGTGCCAGAACACCTCGAGGCCGATCGCCGAGGCCAGAGCGCCGAGCCCCGCTCCGGCGACCGTGCCGAAGCTGAAGCACGCGTGCATCAGCGGCATCACCGTCTTGCCGAGTTCCTGTTCGGCTGCGGCTCCCTCGACGTTCATCATCACGTCGAGGGCTCCGTTTCCGAAGCCGAAGACGATGAGCCCGACCAGCACGATCCCAGCGAGCGGTACGAGGCTCGCGCCGACGCCGATGAGGAGGAGTCCGGTCGCGACGAGCCCGAGCACCAGCTGCATGCCTCGCCGCGGTCCGAGTCGTGCGAGGAGGTGCTGGGAGGCGACGAGCCCGACGACCGATCCGATCGACATGCCCAGGATGAGCAGCCCGACGGTGCCGGTGGTGAGTCCGAGGTTGTCGCGGATGGCGGGGATGCGGGCCACCCACGTCGCGATGCTGAGGCCGCTGAGGGCGAAGACCACGAAGATCGCGTTCCGCCAGGCGAGCAGTTCGCGGCGTGGTCGCAGGGCGACGGGGGCGGTGTGCGGGTTGGTCGGCTCTGACACGTGGTCCTCGGGTTCGGTGCTGGTGCGCCTGGGCGCCGTGTGGAACGGGTGGTGAAGCCCGTGGATCGGGAGGCTATCGAATCGATTCGATTCCGTCGACTAAGCTAGCAGACCGTGGACCAGGAATCACGCCCCTCGCGACCGACGCTCGCCGATGTCGCCGAGCGCGCGGGGGTGTCACCATCGACCGCCTCGCTCGCGTTCAGCGGCGCCGGACCCGTGTCCGAAGCGACCAAGCAGCGCGTGCTGCAGGCTGCCGCCGACCTCGACTACGCCGGACCCGACCCCCGGGCCCGCTCCCTCCGTCAGGGACGCAGCGGCATCGTGGGAGCCGTCGTCGCAGGCCGGATCGGGCACTCCTTCCGCGACCCCGTGATGGTCCAGACCCTCGACGGACTCGCCGACGAGCTCGGTGCGGTCGGCGCGGGACTCCTCCTGCTGAACGACGCGCAGGAAGGCACACTGCAGTTGAGCAACGCGCCGATGGACGGCGTCGTCCTCATCGGCTGCAGCCCCAACCTCGACAGCTCGGTCGCGATCCTCAGTCGACGGGGGATGCCGATCGTGTCGATCGAGGGCCTCGCAGCCCTCGGCGTGCCCGACATCGCCGTCGACAACCGCGGCGGCGTGCGTGCGGAGGCCCAGCACCTCGCCGACCTCGGCCACGAGCGCGTCGCCGTCGTCACCCTCAACCTCGATCCGACCGAACGCCGCGGCCCGCTCACGCCCGAGTGGGAGCGATCCGCCACGACGGTCCCGGCGATCGAGCGCCTGCAGGGCCTCCGCGACGTCTTCCCCGACGCGCAGGGGTTCGTCACCACGGGGTCATCGCTCGAAGAGGGACGCGTCGCCGGACACTCGATCCTCGACGTGCCCGCGGATGAACGCCCGACGGCGATCGCCGCGCAGAGCGACCTCCTGGCCGCCGGCGTCATCCGCGCAGCCGAGGAGCTCGGCATCGCCGTCCCCGCGGAGCTCAGCGTGGTCGGGTTCGACGGCATCCGGGTCGAGGGGCTCGACTACGACCTCACGACGGTGTGGCAGCCCTCCCGCGAGAAGGGTTCGGCCGCGGGCCGTGCGATCATCGCCATGCTCGACGGCCGCGATCCGGAGTGCGAGCAGTTCAGCGTCCGGTTCCACCGCGGAGCGACGACGGCACGGGTCCCCGCTCCACAGCGCTGAGGTCTCGCCGGGGTTTCGACAGATCCTGCCGCACGGCGGACCCGCCCCGTAGGGTGGAGACGACGCTCGAAGGAGACCCATGACCGACCAGCCCATCGCCACCGCAGCACTCGTCCAGCAGGAGGCGGCGGCGCTCGCCGCGTCTCTCGCCCCGGTCTACAAGGATCTCCACGCCAATCCGGAGCTCTCCTTCGCGGAGCACCGGACCGCCGCCCTCGTCGCGGACCGCATCACCGGCCTCGGGTACGGGGTCGCGACGGGGATCGGCGGCACCGGCGTCGTCGGCGTCCTGGAGAACGGCGAAGGTCCGACGGTCTTGCTGCGGGCCGACATGGACGGCCTGCCCGTCTTGGAGGAGACCGGCCTCGACTACGCCAGCGTCGCACGCGGGGTCGACCCGGAGGGCAACGACGTCCCGGTCATGCACGCCTGCGGCCACGACGTCCACGTCACCTGCCTGCTGGGCGCCGCCGAACTGCTCGCCGCACGGCGCGACACCTGGTCCGGGACGCTCGTCGTCCTGTTCCAGCCGGCCGAGGAGGCCGGCGGCGGTGCGCAGGCGATGGTCGACGACGACCTCTACGCACGCGTCCCGAAGCCCGACATCGTGTTCGGCCAGCACGTCGGTCCGCTGCCGGCCGGTGTCGTCGGCACGCACGCCGGGCCGTCGTTCGCCGCGACCGACGCCTACCGCGTCACCTTCCACGGCCGCGGCGGTCACGGGTCCCGCCCGCAGTCGACGATCGACCCGATCGTCATGGCGGCGTCGGCGGTCGTCAGGCTCCAGAGCATCGTTTCCCGCGAGGTCGCCGGGACCGACACCGCCGTGCTCACCGTCGGCACGATGCACGCCGGCACGAAGAACAACATCATCCCCGACACGGCACAGATCGGCGTGAACATCCGCAGCTACGAACCGCACGTGCGCGACCGCGTCGTCGGCTCCATGGAGCGCATCATCCGGGCCGAGGCCGCGGCGTCGGGCGCCGAGCGGGAACCGGTGATCGAACACACCGAGGCCTTCCCGGTGCTCGTGAACGATCCCGCGGCGACCGGTGCGGTGACGGCGGTGTTCGCCGACGCGTTCGGTGCCAACCGCGTCGTCGACCCCGGTCTCGTCACGGGCAGCGAGGACGTCGGCATGCTGGCGACGGCCGCAGACGCGCCAATCGTCTACTGGATCCTCGGCGGCGCCGACCCGCAGGCCTTCGCCGCAGCCTACGCGTCGGGGCGCATGGAGCAGGACCTCCCGGGCAACCACTCCTCGAAGTTCGCCCCGCTCATCCACCCGACGCTCGACACCGGCATCGCCGCCCTCTCGCTCGCCGCCCTGTCGCGGCTCTCCGGAACGGCGGCGACCGCGTGATCGTCGTGACGACGGACACCGTCGCCGGTCACCGCATCGACGCGGTCCTCGGCGAGGTCATCGGCCTCACGGTGCGCGCTCGCGACTGGGGCTCCTCCATGTCGATCGGCTTCTCCGCGCTCGGCGGCGGAGAAGTCCCGGGGATGACCGCGCTGCTGTTCGAGTCCCGTCAGGAGGTCATGCGGCGCTTGGTCGCCGACGCCGAACAGCGCGGCGCCAACGCGGTCCTCGCCATGCGCCTCGAGACCACCGACATCGGCGGGGCGTGGACGCAGCTGACGGCGTACGGCACCGCGGCCTATCTCGTCCCGATCCCCGCGGGCGAACCCGGAGCGACCGGCCAGTCCGCCTACGCGGCGGCGCAACCCGACGCCCCGAAGCCCCGGGGTCAGGTCTAGTCCGACGACCGGTCGCGAACGGCGGGTGCGAATCGATCGCACCCGCCGCTCGCGAAATCGGTGGTTGATGGCTGTGGTGTCCGCGCGCTAGCGTGGCTGCACTGCGGCGACAGGGGGTCGCCGCAAGGAGGATCGGGGGATCTGATGCGCAGACGAATGGCGAGGTTCCTGGCCGCGGTAGGCCTCGGCGCGGCACTGGTGGTGGGTGGTGCAACGGCGCCGGCGAGCGCCGCGCCGCAGGTCTGGTACCAGATCACCGGGTCGGTGAAGGCCGACTGCTCGGCCATGTCCGCCAAGTACCGGGGCCTCGGAGCTCGCATTTACACGGGATGCCACCAGCGTTCCTACGACAAGCAGTGGGCGTTCTCCTACTACTGGCCGAGCTGAGCCGCGGAGCCGGAGGCCTTCGTCGGTCGGCCTTGCAGCGCGAGCTGGTCGAGGTCGAAGTCGTCCGACCCGCCCCGTGGCTCGCGCCGGTGCGGTGCGGCTCAGAGCAGGCGGAGCTCCTGGGCGCGGGTGACGGCCCGGGTCCGGTCGGCCACCTCGAGCTTCTCGAAGACGTGCAGCAGGTGCGTCTTCACCGTCGACTCCGAGATGAAGAGCGCTGCCGCGATCGCGCGGTTGCTGTTTCCGGCGGCGACGAGCGCGAGGACCTCGAGCTCGCGGGCGCTGAGCTGCGGGCGGGTCGGTGCCCCACCCTGCATGCGGCCGACGAGCGTCTCCGCGATCGTGGGCGCGAGCACCGTCTGACCGGCGACCACTGAACGGATGCCGGCCAGGATCTCCTGCTCTGGCGCCGCCTTCAACAGGTAGCCTCCGGCTCCGGCCTCGATCGCGCCGAGGATGTCGTCGTCGGTCTCGTAGGTCGTGAGGACGAGCACCCGGACGCCTGGCACGCGCTGCACGATGCGTGCTGTCGCCTCCGCGCCGCCGAGGACCGGCATGCGCAGGTCCATGAGCACGAGGTCCGGCCGGTGCTCCTCGGCCGCCGCGACCGCCGCAGCGCCGTCCGCCACCTCGGCCACGACCTCGAGGTCGTCCGCGCGCCCGAGCAGTGCGACGATGCCCGATCGCACGATGGGGTGGTCGTCCGCGACGACGATCCTGATCCGTGTCATCGTGTGTCCTGTCTGGTCCCTGAGCTTGTCGGAATCCCGGTCCCTGGGCTTGTCGAAGGGCCCGCTTCGATCGTCACCGGCACTCGCACCCGAACCGTCGTCCCCGCTCCGGCGGCACTCGTGAGTTCCACCGTCCCACCGAGCAGCGTCACCCGGTCGTGCATGCCGTGCAGCCCGAAGCCCGCGCCCGGGCTGGTCCCGAGGAGCGCGCGTTCCGGGTCCGCGATCCCGCCCCCGTCGTCGGTGATGCGCAGTTCGGCCCAGCCGTCGTCGACGCTGAGCACCAGCTCGACGCGGTTGGCGGCGGCGTGCTTCCGGATGTTCGCGAGCCCCTCCTGGGCGCTCCGGAGCAGCACGACCTCGGGTGCCCGCTCGAACCGTTCGGACGGGGCGTCGATGTCGACGGCCACGCCGGTCTCGCGGGCGAACCGCTCGCCCAAGCGTCGGAGGCTGTCGCCGAGGGTCGTGTCGGCAGCGGGCATCGCCGCCGTCGTCGCCACGAGGGACCTCGCCTCGCGGAGGGCGTCGCGCGCCGTACTCTCGATGAGGTCGATGCTGTCGAGGGCGGCGACCGGGCGACCGTCCAGCGGGGAGGCGTCCGGCGTGCCTGCGACGGTCGCGCCGACCTCGGAGCGGGCCCGTTGAGCGAGCAGCACCACGCTCGTGAGGCTCTGCGCGATCGTGTCGTGGATGTCGCGCGCCATGCGTTCCCGTTCGGCGGCCGCTCCGGCTTCCCGGCTCGCCAGTTCCGTTTCGGCCTGGGCCGCCTGCAGACTGACCAGGAGTCGTGCCTTCTCGTCGCCGAGCTCGGCGATCCGGGTGATCCAGAGACCGAGGGACAGCGCGAAGACGAGTGAGACGCTCTGGATCGCGAGCCCCTGCAGGATCACGTCGGGGGTGGCGCCCAGCCCGACGATGAAGCCGACGGCGAGGGTCGCGGCGCTCGCGATGTTGAGGATGATCGCGTTCCGGGTGTTCGGTGTCAGCACCCACAGCAGCGGGAACACGAGGCACTGCAGGGTCAGGACGTTCGGGGAGAACGCCGTCCCGACGGCGGTGAGCGCGATGAGGGTGATCGCGAACCAGAGTCCGCCCTGCGGTCGCTCCAGGGTGCGTCGCCCGACCGTGTAGTACACGAGGCAGAGTGCCGCCAGCACGATCCAGACGCCGACGACCCGTTCCGATGCCCCGGCCGCGCTGACGCTCACGAGCGCGCCGACGATCACGCACCCCGCGGCGAACGCGACATCCCACCACCGTCGTCCGTCCATGTCCCAACCCTCCCATCCTGCCCGCGAACTGTCACTTCCTGCTGGTTCCGGTGGCGTACACCCACCGGAACTGACAGTTCGCGGGCTAGGAGCGGCGGACCCAGCGGAAGGTGAGTCGGGTGAGGACGAGGCCGACGATCGCCCAGACGACGAGGACGAGCGCGACCATCGGGAGGTCCCAGCCACCGGACGGCTCCTGTGAGGCGAACCCCTCCGGCAGGAAGACGGAGCGCATGCCCTGCGCGATCCACTTGAGCGGGAAGACACTGGCGACGTTCTGCAGCCACTCGGGGAGCATCGTGAACGACAGGTAGACGCCGGAGATGAACTGCAGCACGAGCACGATCGGGATGATGACGGCCGTCGCGCTCTTGCCCGTGCGGGGGAGCGCCGACAGGGCGATGCCGAGGACCGCCGACGTGGCGATGCCGAGCAGGTAGACCCAGGCGAAGGTGAGCCACCGCTCGGGCTCGGTCGGCAGGATGACGTCGAACAGGAACCGCGCGACGAGGAGCAGCAGCGCGATCTGGAGCACCGAGGTGACGAGGACCTGCCCCATCTTCCCGAGGAAGTAGGAGATGACCGGGAGCGGGCTGCCGCCGAGACGCTTGAGCGTGCCGTCGCTCTTCTCCGTCGCGATGTCGGTCGCGAGGTTCTGGACGCCCGAGAGGAGGATGCCCGCGGCGATCATGCCGGGCAGGTAGAAGGCGGCCTGACTGACCCCGCCGGTGCCGTCGGGTGCCTCGCCCACGTTCCCCATCGCGCTGAAGGCGGTCGAGAAGATCGCGAGCATCACGACGGGGAAGAGGAAGGTGAAGAACACCTGGTCGCCGGAGCGGAAGTAGATGCGGGTCTCGTAGCCGATCCGGCTCGCTCCGAGTCGGAGGGTGCGTCCTCGGGGGAGTGCCGGGACGAGGGGGGTCGTGGTGCGGTCGATGGCGGTCATGCGCCGACTCCTGTCGTGGTGACCTGCGTGGCCGGTGACGGTGCTGCTGATGGGGTGGTCGACGACGCAGCGCCGTCGGCCGCGTGGACGAGCCCGAGGTAGATGTCCTCGAGGCTCGGACGGATGACCTCCAGGTCACGCGGTTCTCCACCTGCGGCAGCGGTGAGGGCGGCGACGCGGGCAGCCGGAGTCTCGGTCCGTTCCTCGCGGAGGCCGTGCTCGTCGCGCCAGCGCACCACCGGGATCCGGGCCTCGGCGCCGCCGATCTCGTCGACCGCGCCGATCTCCACGAGTCGACCCGCCGCGATGACGGCGACGCGGTCGGCGAGCTGGGCGGCTTCGTCGAGGTAGTGGGTGGTGAGGAGGATGGTCGTGCCGTCGCGCTTGAGCGAGCGGATGAGGTCCCAGAACTGCCGACGCGCCTCGGGGTCGAACCCGGTCGTCGGCTCGTCGAGGAAGAGGAGGGCCGGGCGGCCGACCACCCCGAGGGCCACGTCGACCCGGCGACGCTGACCGCCCGAGAGCTTGCCGATGCGCGTGCCCGCCTTGCTCGTGAGCCCGACCGCCTCGATGACCTCGTCCACATCCCGCGGATCCGCGTAGTACCGGGCGAACTGTGTGAGCTGCTCCCGGACCGTGACGTTGGCGGCCTCGGCGCTCGACTGCAGGACGATGCCGAGGCGGGCCTTCCAGTCGAGACCGCCCTTCGCCGGGTCGACACCGAGGACGCTCGCCTCGCCGCCCGTCCGGTGCCGGTAGCCCTCGAGGATCTCGATCGTGGTGCTCTTCCCGGCACCGTTCGGGCCGAGTAGGGCGAAGGTCTCGCCCGTGTGGATGTCGAAGGAGACCCCGTCGACGGCGGTGAAATCGCCGTACTGCTTGCGCAGCTCGCGGACCTCGATGATCGGTCGTGTGCTCATGGTGACCATGCTCGTCCGCTGCGACGCGCGCCGGTAGCGGTGGAGGGGCTGATCCTCGTATCCACCGATCGGTTGATACGGGCATGGACGGGCGCCGACGTGGCCGCACCGCGGTACCCGGGTCGAGTGCTGTTCTTCCTGGCCCAGTTGAGCCGCGCCGACGGGAACGCCCGCCCACCCTTGCGCGGGTGGGCGGGCGTCGGCCTGGCAGGGCGGAATCGCTATCCGGCCAGCGCGGTCGCAGCGATGACGACCAGATCCTCCACGTTCTCGAAGCCCGCGGTCTCCTTCGTGAGCGTCGTGAACGGCACGCCGACGACGGTCTGCCCGTCGATCGAGGTGGTGAAGGTACCGCCGGCTTCGGTGACCTCGCCGCCCGCGGCGGTGGCGTTGGCAGCGGCCGCGGTGAGTGATGCGGCACCGCCGGAGAGGACGGCGTAGCTGCCGGAAGCCGCGCCGGCTTCGAAGCTCAACATGCACACGACCGGCAGATCGCCCACGACGGTGGCGGGTGTGAAGGAGGCCTTCGCAGCAGCGATACCGGCTGCCGGGACGGACACGCCGCTCGCCGCGCTGAGGGTGTTGACCTGCTCCTCCGTGCACTTCGCGCCGCTCGCAGCGGGCGCCTCCTCGGTGGCCTCCGTCTCCGGCTCACTGCTCGCCGAGGAGGTCGACGCGGGCTTGGAGTCGGACGGTTCCCCACCGCTGCAGGCGGAGAGCCCGAACAGTCCGAGGACGGCGACCGCGGTCACGGCGGACACGCGGAGGCGGTGGTGAGCGAAGTGGAGTGGCATGGTGGTTCCCCCTGAGCGGTGTGGATCGATGTCGCTTCCAGACTGGCGTGCCGGCGTTGCGGCCTCAATGGGGACAACTCCCCAATCGTCGTTCAGGCGCCGGTGCGCATCCAGGTGGTCGTCCGGGCACGGAGGCCGAGCGTCGTCGCCCGCGCACCGAGATAGCCGACGAAGAAGGCGAGCGCCAAGCAGGTGAGTCCCGCCTGCCCGCCGGGTGCCCAGGCGAGGACCGCGAGCGCGAACGGCAGGAAGACGAGCGTGTTGAGCAGCCCGGTGATCGCGAGGTACCTCGCGTCGCCGGCGCCGATGAGGACGCCGTCGAGGACGAAGACGACGCCACCGAGTGGGGTGGTGACGGCGAGCACGACGATCGCGGGCACGATGAGCGCCGCGAGGTCGGGGTCGCTCGTGAAGAGCAGGCCGATGACCGGGCTCGCGAGGCCGATGACCAGACCGAGCACGATCCCCGAGCCGACGCCCCACTGCAGACAGCGGATGAGGACGGCGCGCACCCCTGCCACGTCGCTGGCCCCGAGTCCCTTGCCGACGAGCGCCTGCGCGGCGATCGCGAGGGCGTCGAGCGCGAACGCGAGGGTGGCGAAGAGGGTCATGACGAGCTGGAACCCGGCGAGTTCGTCGGTGCCGAGGTCGGTCGCGACGAACACGGCGATGAGCATCGCGGCGCGGAGGCTGACGGTGCGGAGGAACAACCACCCGCCGGAACGGGCCGCTCCACCGAGGCCGGCGCGGTGCGGGCGGAGGCGCGCTCCCGTCCGGCGCACGTGACGCAGGACGACGACGAGGTAGGCGACGACCATGCCCCACTGCGCGATGACGGTGCCGATGGCGGATCCCGCGATGCCGAGTCCGAGGCCGTAGATAAAGAGGAAGTTGAGGCCGATGTTCGCTGCGAACCCGGCGCCGGCGACCACGAGGGGGGTGGTGGTGTCCTGCAGGCCGCGGAGGAGCCCGGTCGCGCCGAAGACGAGCAGCATGGCGGGGATGCCGAGCATCGAGATGCCGAGGTAGGTGTCGGCTTGCTGGGCGACGTCGTCCGTCGCGCCGAACAGCCCGACGAGCGTGGGGGAGAGGAACCAGCCGGCCGCACCGATCACGACGCCGAGCCCGAGCGACAACCAGAGGCCGTCCACCCCGAGCGACACCGCGCCGCGCTCGTCGCCGTGCCCGAGCCGACGGGCGACCGCCGGTGTCGTCGCATAGGCGAGGAACACCATGAGCCCGATGACCGTCTGCAGGACCGCGCTCGCGACCCCGAGGCCGGCGAGCGGTACGACGCCGAGGTGACCGATCATCGCGGAGTCGGCGAGCAGGAACAGCGGCTCCGCCATCAGCGCCCCGAGCGCCGGGACCGCGAGCCGCAGGATGTCGCGGTCGACGGGCCGCAGCCGTCGCCTGTCCTGTCCCGTGGTCACCCGCCGAGCCTAGCTGCGGGTGGTGACACGCCGCTTCGCCGTCCGAGACGGGACGAGTCGACGGCCTACCGCGCGAGCAGCGATCCGCTCAGGCCAGGGAGGTCGCGCAGGCGGATGCCGGTGAGGAATCCCGCGGCAGCGGCGTAGGCGACCCGCGGTTGGTCGGCGTCCTCGCGGCAGGCGAGGAACAGCGGCACGGTGGCGGCGCCCAGGCGCTCGGCGACGTCGGCGATCTCGGTGAAGCCGACGAGCGGGTCGACCCGGTGGGCGATGCCGGCCATCGTGCGCACGGCGACGCCGTCGGGCTCGGTGCCGTCCTGTGCCAGTCCGGAAGCAGCGAACGAGACCATGGACGCACCTTCGGACGAGAATCGTCGGCAGGCGTCGGTCAGGGCCCGCTCGACGGCTCGGCCGGTGCGTTCCCCCGACGCTGTACCCGCACGCGTAGCCGTGTCGACGTCGTCGTCCGGCAGAGCACGACGGACCGCGTCGAGCGCCCACCCGTGCACGATGCCTCCGGCCCCGGGGATCGGCAGCCAGGACACCGCCGCGAGCACGGTGCCTGCGGCGTCGGTCACGACGGAGACCCGGACCGCGGCAGCCGACTCCTGGTCGTCGCCATCGGGGGCGTCGATGCTCGAACCCACGGTGAGACCGAGCTCGGGCACGTGCCGGTCGGACACCCACACCGAGGACAGCGCGCGGATCTGGCTGCGGAGCTCCCACGGCAGTTCGCGCGCGGGCAGCAGGATCGAGGTCGTCGAATCCGCGCCGATGGCTCCCGTCGCATCGTCCGGACCAGCGGGTTCTGGTGCATCCGCCTCGCCGAGGTCGAGCACGAGGTCTCGACCGAGCGGCGACACCCGCCACCCCTCGGGCACGATGCGCGCGTCGCGAGTGGCGAAGACCGCCGGGGTGAGCCCCTCCTGCTCGGCCGCCGTCGCGAACGCCGACACCGCTGCTGCTGCACCGCCGGGGTCGCCGATCGGCTCGCCGAGGACCAGCGCGACGCCGGCGTGCTGCTGGTAGGCGACCGCGTGTCCGCCGTCGGCCGTGACGAACACCCGGTTCTCGGGGCGGAGCGCCGAGGCCGCCAGCGGTCCGCCGCCGTGTTCGCGCAGCAGCTGCGCCGCCCGGGCGCGTGCTCGCCGCGCACCAGGACCGATCGCCCCCGGCAGGCGTCGCCTGGTCTGGTTCGCCGCGACCCGGAACGCGTGGCGCGACAGTCCGAGGACCACCGCCTGTCCCACCCACAGGACGCTCGCGGAGATCCAGATGGTCGACGCCACGACCGGCACCTGGGCCAGCCAGGCGAGGGCGATGAGGGCGAGGGTGACCAGCAGGTTGCCGACGGTGAGCACCATCGCCGCCCACCAGGCCCAGCGATGACCACGGCGGAGCCAGTTCGCGATCACCAGGATCGCGACGGTGTCGAATCCGACGTCCAAAATGGAGCCCTGCGTCAGGCTGGTCGAGCCGAGCGGCCCGTCGAGCGGCACCAGCGTGACGAGCAGCTGCACCGCACCGATCACGAGCAACCCGGCGACCGCGAAGAGTCGCCAGTCGCGCATGGTGGGTCGCGGGGTCGACCGGTGCTCGCCGAGGAGGAGGCGGGCCACGATCACGAAGACGACGGTCGTGATGAAGTGCTCGAGGTCGTCGATCTTCCCGATGTAGAGGAGCGCTATCGACACCCACGACAGGAGCAGCAGCCGCCAGCGCAGCCGGTAGGGGGAACGCATGAACGCGGTCGCGGTGGCGACGCAGGCCAGGACGCCGCAGCTCGGACCGACGTCGAGCGTCGTCACGAGGGACTGCGCCCACGGCCAGTCGAGCCGAGCCAGCGCCAGGGCCGCGCCGAGGGCCCCGAGGATACCGACGAGATGGCCGGCCACGAAGATCGCCGACGCCCGCAGCGTGCCGAATCGGACCTCCACCCACCCGCCGAAGACGGCCGCGCCGACGATCGCGATGAGGTAGGCGAGCGGGTCGGCGGTCATGAACATGCCCGTCAGGACCGTCCACCAGCGCCCGGCTTCGAGGCTCGGCACCCCGTACGCGAACGCCGGGTGCCAGGCGGCCTGGTCGATCGGGCGCCACAGGCCACCGGTCACGACGCCGAGGGCGACGAAGACGGTGACGAAGGCGGTGGTCGCGGGGGTCGTCCGCAGGGCCCAGCGCAGCGGCGTCAGGACGACGGCGATCGCGGCGCGCAGATCGGTGCGGGCGGGGGCCGAGCCGGCGGCCCGGGTGTGCGGCGTGTCTACGCGGTCTCCGGCGTCGGTCGTGGCCGAGGCCGGGCCGGATGGCGACAGCAGTTCGTCGAGCTCCGCCTCGGTCATCGACACGGGCGCGCGATCGGCGGCCGGCTGGGCAGCCCGACGACGGATCCGGAACACGACGACCACCGCGATCATGACGGCCGCGGCGCCGGCCAACGCGAGCGCCGCCCAGGAGAAGCGGTGCAGGAACTCGGTCGCAGCGCTCCCCAGGATGGTGACGACGGTCACCACGAGTGAGGCCCAGGCGATGCCACCCGCCGCATTGGCGACGAGGAAGTGCGGGTACGTCATGCGGAACATACCGGCCAGCGGTCCGGAGAAGATGCGGAGGACCGCGATGAACCGTCCGACGAACACCGCCCACGGGCCCCACCGCCGCATGAGGTGCACCGCGGCGCCCAGCCGCTTCGGCCCCACGTGCTTCGGGAACCTGCGGTTCAGCACCGACAGGAGCCGCCGACCGTAGCGCTTGCCGATCCAGTACCCGATCGAGTCGCCGAGGATCGCACCACCGGCGGCCGCAGCGGCGACGAACACCGGATTCAGGCCGCTCGACGCGGCGAGGAGGGTCGCCCCGATGAGCACGGTCTCTCCCGGCAACGGCACGCCGAGGCTTTCGACCGCGACGACCAGGAAGACGACGAGGAGCAGGACGCCGGGCGGGAAGTCGGCCAACCAGTCCACGCGGGCTCCTTCCGGCCGGGTGGGTCAACGGTAGTCCCTCGTTCCCCGAAGCGCTCGCGACGCTCCTCCACAGGACTCCGTCCAGAGCGGCACGCCCGCTCTGAGAGAACACCCGAGCCGTGGTCGGGTGCCGTCGCTAGGCTGATCCGCATGACTGACGCGCAGCTCGCCTCCGGCATCGACCGCTCCGAACTCGACCCGGCCGTGCGGCCGCAGGACGACCTCTTCCGCCACGTGAACGGCAAGTGGATGGACCGCACCGAGATCCCCGACGACAAAGCTCGATGGGGATCGTTCCACCAGCTGGCGGAAGACGCCGAGAACGCCGTCCGCGACATCATCGAGGAGTCGCAGACGAACCCCGACGGCGAGGAGGGCGTGAAGATCGGCGCCCTGTACGCGAGCTTCATGGACGTCGACCGCGCCAACGCCCTCGGAGCGACCCCGCTCGCCGACCAGCTCGCCCGCGTCGCAGCGGTCGACTCCATCGAGTCCTTCCTCCGTCTGTCCGGCGAGTTCGAGGCGGAAGGGGTCGGCGGCTTCCTGCAGCTCTTCGTCGACAACGACCCGGGCAACCCCGAGCGCTACCTCGTCTTCGCCGAACAGGGCGGCATCACGCTGCCCGACGAGTCCTACTTCCGTGAAGATACCTTCGCCGAGATCCGCGACGCCTACCGCGCACACCTCCAGACGATGTTCGAGCTCGCCGGCATCGACGACGCCGCCGCACGCGCCGACCGCGTGTTCGCCCTCGAGACGGCGATCGCGTCCAAGCACTGGGACAACGTCGCCACCCGCGACAGCGAGAAGACGTACAACCTGTATTCGTGGGACGAAGCGGCGGCGCTCGCCGCGGGTGCCGACCTCGACGGCCCGGACCTCGCCGTCTGGCGCGACGCGATCGGCGCCGCCGACGCGGTGTTCGCCGAGATCGTCGTGCGCGAGCCGAGCTTCCTCGAGGGCCTCGGCGAGCTCCTCGTCGCGGAGCAGCTCGAGTCCTGGAAGGACTGGCTGGCCTGGAAGGTCGTCCACGGTGCCGCTCCGTACCTCTCCGAGGAGTTCGGTCGCGCCAACTTCGACTTCTACGGCAAGACCCTCACCGGCACGCCGCAGCAGCGCGAGCGCTGGAAGCGCGGCGTCTCGCTCGTCGAGGGCATGCTCGGCGAGGCCGTCGGGCGGATCTACGTCGACCGACACTTCGGCGCCACGTCAAAGGACGAGATGGACGTCCTCGTCGGCTTCCTCGTCGAGGCGTACCGCGACAGCATCGAGAACCTCGAGTGGATGAGCCCCGAGACCCGCACGCGCGCGCTGGAGAAGCTCGACAAGTTCACGCCCAAGATCGGTTTCCCCGTGAAGTGGCGCGACTACTCGGCGCTGGAGCTCGAAGCCGACGACCTGCTCGGCAACGTCCGTCGCGCCAGCCGGTTCGAGATGGACCGCGAGCTCGGCAAGATCGGTAAGCCACTGGACCGCGACGAGTGGTTCATGACGCCGCAGACGATCAACGCCTACTACAACCCCGGTTTCAACGAGATCGTGTTCCCGGCCGCCATCCTCCAGTACCCGTTCTTCGACGCCGGCCGCGACGCCGCCGCGAACTACGGGGCCATCGGCGCGGTCATCGGCCACGAGATCGGGCACGGCTTCGACGACCAGGGGTCGAAGTTCGACGGCGACGGCCGACTCACCGACTGGTGGACCGAGGCCGACCGCGCGGCGTTCGAGGAGCGCACCGCGTCGCTCATCGAGCAGTACAACGCGCTGGCTCCGGCCCAGGTGCCCGACCACCACGTGAACGGCGCCCTGACGATCGGCGAGAACATCGGCGACCTCGGCGGGCTCGGCATCGCCTGGAAGGCGTACCTGCTGTCGCTCGAAGGCGCCGAGCCGCCGGTCATCGACGGCCTCACCGGCGCGGAGCGGTTCTTCCTCTCCTGGGCGCAGGCCTGGCAGCAGAAGGGGCGCGACGCGGAGGTCATCCGACTGCTGTCGATCGACCCGCACTCGCCGAACGAGTTCCGCTGCAACCAGATCGTCCGGAACATCGACGCCTTCTACGAGGCGTTCGGCGTCACCGAGTCCGACGCCGCATGGCTCGCCCCCGAGGAGCGCGTCACCATCTGGTAGTGCCGCGTCTCGCGGAGCCTGTCGCCCCCTGCCGATGACCCCAGTAGTGGGACATGTGGGAGGGCGGTCGACGCTGCGAGAATCACTCTGGAGTCGACGAATCGTCATCCCGATGCACTCGAGAAGCTCATGGCGCGAGACCCGAACAGCGCCTGAGTGGACCTGGTCCGATCCGTCCGGTTCACAGCAGCGTCGCCGTCGATATCGCCGCAGCCCCCGCCGTCCCCCGGCCCGGGCGAGGCGGTACCGGCGGCGACGTGCTCCGCTCCGGTTCATTCGCCCATTCCTGGGCGAGTGGGCCTTCCGTCGCCCAAGAATGGGCGAATGAACACCGTGGCGCGTGAACCCGTAGAATCGCAGGCGTGTCTAAAGTCTTGAGCAGCCTCCCCGTCGGCGAGCGCGTCGGCATCGCCTTCTCCGGAGGTCTCGACACCTCCGTCGCCGTCGCCTGGATGCGCGAGAAGGGTGCCGTCCCGTGCACCTACACCGCCGACATCGGCCAGGCGGACGAACCGAACATCGGCGCCGTCCCCGACCGCGCCAAGGAGTACGGCGCCGAGATCGCGCGCCTCGTCGACGCGAAGTCGGCGCTCGTCGAGGAAGGCCTCGTCGCCCTCCAGTGCGGTGCGTTCCACATCCGCAACGCCGGCAAGACGTACTTCAACACGACGCCGCTCGGTCGCGCCGTGACGGGCACCATGCTCGTCCGTGCGATGAAGGAGGACGGCGTCGACATCTGGGGCGACGGCTCCACGTACAAGGGCAACGACATCGAGCGGTTCTACCGCTACGGTCTGCTCGCCAACCCGCGCCTGCGCATCTACAAGCCGTGGCTCGACGTCGACTTCGTGGGCGAGCTCGGTGGCCGCAAGGAGATGAGCGAGTGGCTCGTCGCCCGCGACTTCCCGTACCGCGACTCGACCGAGAAGGCATACAGCACCGACGCCAACATCTGGGGTGCCACCCACGAGGCCAAGCGCCTCGAGGAGCTCAGCTCTGGTATGGAACTCGTCGAGCCGATCATGGGCGTACCGTTCTGGCGTGAAGACGTCGAGATCGCCTCCGAGGTCGTCACCGTCACCTTCGAGGCCGGTCGCCCGGTCGCGCTCAACGGCGTCGAGTACGCCGACGCGGTCGCGCTGATCCTCGAGGCCAACGCCATCGGTGGTCGTCATGGCCTCGGCATGAGCGACCAGATCGAGAACCGCATCATCGAGGCGAAGAGCCGCGGCATCTACGAGGCCCCCGGTATGGCGCTCCTCCACATCGCGTACGAGCGTCTGCTCAACGCGATCCACAACGAGGACACGGTCGCCAACTACCACAACGAGGGTCGCCGACTCGGCCGCCTCATGTACGAGGGCCGCTGGCTCGACCCGCAGTCGCTCATGCTCCGTGAGTCCATCCAGCGCTGGGTCGGCTCCGCCGTCTCCGGCGAGGTCTCCATCCGTCTGCGCCGTGGCGACGACTACACGATCCTCGACACCTCGGGCCCGGGCCTCAGCTACCACCCCGACAAGCTCTCGATGGAGCGCGTCGGCGACGCAGCGTTCGGTCCCGACGACCGCATCGGTCAGCTCACCATGCGCAACCTCGACATCGCGGACTCGCGCTCGCGTCTCGAGCAGTACGCAGCGGCCGGCATCGTCGGCGGCGCGACCGCGGACCTCGTCGGCAAGCTCGAGCAGGGTGAGGCGCAGGAGATCCTCGGCGGCGAACTCCTCGACCCGACCGCGGACGCCCTCGAGCGCGCGACCGACCTCGCTTCCGAGGGCGCCGCGTTCGACTCCGGCACCGACTAGTCGCACCACGTAACGCCGAACGCCCGCCGCACTCCAGGAGTGCGGCGGGCGTTCTGTCGTGGTCCCTCCCGTTCCGTTCTCAGGAGTCCTGCGACGTGTCGACCTGCCACCACGCCGACACGCCGGACGACTCCTGAGTTGGGGACGGCGGGGGTTCACAACTCAGGACCGGTGCGGCGCGTCCCGCCGGACACGCCGGGTGGCCGATGTGACCCGCCGGGGCCGTCCTGAGTTGTGAACCGGCCAGGCCTACGCGGGGACGGGTGACTCCGAGTGTCGACCGGATGTTGCGTTGTGCCCAACTCAGGAGAAGGGTGGCGTGTCGGCGTGACACGCCGGCCGGGCGAGGCGACACGCCGAGACGCTCCTGAGTCAGGGACGGCGACGGAGGACGAGGACGCTGTCGTCGAGCTCGGCGGGCTCGCCATCGGGCCCGATCGCGGCGCGCGCGACGAGGCCAGCGGTGACGACCTCCCAGTCGGTCGCCTCCAGCTCCAGCGAGGCGTGGACCTCGTCGGGCGTCGGGAAGTGCGCGTGCGCGATGTGCTCGGTCGCCCAGGGCGGCGGACCGGCGTGGCCGACGACGAGGAGGGTGCCGCCGGGAGCGACCGCCGATGCCGCGCGACGGAGGACCGCCTCGCGGGGGAACTCGACGGGGGAGTGCAGGAACGTCGCGGTGACGAGATCGAACGTCGCCGACGGTTCCCACTCGACGAGGTCGGCCTGCACCCAGGTGATGCGGTCGACGACCCCCGCCTCGCTCGCGGTCGACGCTCCGAGGGCGAGCGCGCTCGGAGAGATGTCGACGGCGGTCACGGACCAGCCATGCCGGGCGAGCCAGACGGCGTCCGCGCCCTCTCCACTGCCGAGTTCGAGCGCGGTGCCGGGCGCCAACGCGTCCACCTCGCGCTCGAGCGCGGCGTTCGGCTTGCCGCTCCACACCTGGCCGCGGCTGCTGTAGCGGTGCTCCCAGAAGGCGGCGGGATCGGTGATGGCGGGCTCGTGCTCGGAGGTCATGGCATCAGCCTGCCGTGACACCGGCCGCGAACGGCCGTCTCTTGCCGGAACGGCAACTGAGGTTGTCACCGCGCGGCCTTCGACACTTCGACAGGCTCAGGGACCGGGTTGCGGCTCGGGGACCGGGTTGCGGCTCGGGGACCGGGTTGCGGCTCAGGGACCGGGCTGCGGATGGGCTGATCCGGTCACTGAGCCTGTCGAAGTGCTCGCGGGGAAAGACGGTCCGGTCGCCGCCCTTCGACAGGCTCAGGGACCGGGCTGCGGCTCAGGGGACCGGGCATCGACGCCGCGTCCGGGGTCAGGCGCGGAAGTTGAGCGCCAGGTCGATCAGGAGGCGCGTGCCGTACCCGGTCGCACCCTTCGACCGCCAGGACTCGTCCGACTCCACGAGCATGGTGCCGGCGATGTCGAGGTGCGCCCACGGGATGTCGCCGACGAACTCCGCAAGGAACAGTGCGGCGAGCGTCGAACCGGCGAACCGGCCGCCGATGTTGGCGAGGTCCGCGACGTCCGAGTCGAGCTGCTTGCGGTAGCTGCGTTCGAGCGGCAGCTGCCACAGCTGCTCGTCGGTGGCCTTCGATGAGGCGAGCGTCTGGTCGACGATGCCCTGGTCGGTGCCGTGCACGGCCGCCGTCTTCGTGCCGAGCGCCATGATCGCGGCACCGGTCAGCGTCGCGATGTCGACGATCGCGTCCGGCTCCTCTTCGACGGCGAGGCTCAGGCCGTCGGCGAGGACGAGGCGACCCTCCGCGTCGGTGTTCTTGATCTCCACGGTGGTGCCGTTGCGGAACGTCAGCACGTCGCCGAGCATCGTGGCCGAGCCCGAGGGCATGTTGTCCGTGCACATGAGGAACGCCGTGACGCTGCTCGTGCAGTGCAACTCCTCCAGCGCCGTCATGGCGGACAGGATCGCTCCGGCGCCCGCCATGTCCATCTTCATCGCGGCGTGGGACGGGTCGGACGGCTTGAGCGAGATGCCGCCCGAGTCGTACATGATGCCCTTGCCGACGAGCGCGAGGTGTCCTGCGGCCTCGATCGGCGAGCCGTCGTCGTCCTTCGGCGTGTACCGCAGCTTGATCATGCGCGGTTCCTCGACGCTACCGGCGTTGACGCCGAGCAGGCCGCCGAGACCGAGCTCGATGAGCGCGTCCTTGTCGAAGACCTCGACGTCGAGCCCGTTGGCGGCACCGAGCGTCTCGGCCACCTCGGCGAGGTCGGTCGCCGTGAGGTGTCCGGGAGGCGTGTTCGCGAGGTCGCGCGCGAGGTTCGCCGATCGGGCGAGAACCTCGCCACGGTGTGCGCCGGTCGCGGTCTCCGGCAGGTCTTCAGCACCGGCGACGAGGTGGAGCGCGACGAGCGGGGTGCGCTTCGTCTCCCGCTTCAACTCGGTGTAGCGGTACCGGGCGAGGAGCGCGCCCTCGACGACGAGCTGCCCCGCGGAGGCCGGGTCGAGGTCGAACGACCGCGCCACGTCGAGGCCGATGCTCGCGAAGGAGGATGCCGCACGGGCGAAGGCAGCAGCGATGTCGCGGAGGGCTGCCGGGGTGCGCTTCTCGGGTGCACCGACGCCGACCGCGATGTACGTCGGGGCGTCCTGGCTGGGGATGACGAGCGTCTGGCCGATCTCGCCGGTGAAGCCGGCGCGGGCCAGTGCCGCGCGGTCGAGTCCGAGCGCGGTGGGGATGTCGTCGCCGGCGCCGTCGGCTGCGGGGGCGACGGCCAGGCCGATCGCCTCCACGCCCTCGGGGAGTTCGATCGCGACGCTCAGCTCGACCGCCTCGGCGTCGAGTGAGGGGGTGCGGGAGAAGGTCGGCGGGATCAGCTTGGTGGGGCGGGATGGCATGCAGCGTCCTTCGTCTCGGAATCGGGCTGGATCCATCGTATGGGCCTCACCTGGCCGCTGACGCGAGGGGTCTGGCAGGATGCCGGGATGGGTGCATGGGGAACGGCGATCTTCTCGAACGACACGGCCTCGGACATCCGCACCGAGTACCGCGAGTACGTGCAGGACCGGGTGCCGGACGACGAGGCGACGCGACGGACCATCGCGTCGTTCGCCCATCTGGTGGAGCGCGAGGACGGTGAGCTGTGGATCCCGCTCGCGGCCGCGCAGAGTGAGGTCGGCCGGCTCGATCCCGAGGTGCGGACGCGGGCGCTCGCGGCGATCGATCGCGGTGCCGACCTCGAGCTGTGGGCCGAAGCGGGCCCGGGGGAGGTCGCCAGGCGGACCGCGGCCCTCGATCGTCTCCGCGAGCAGCTCCTCGGCCCGCAGCCCGCACCGAAGCGCCTCCGCCGATCGTGGCGCCATGTGGAGGACGACCTGACGCCGGGCGACGTCCTCGCGTTCACGGCGCCGAACGGACGGACCGCCCTGTTCCGGGTCGCCGGCATCCATCGGTCCCGATACGGTGACTCACCCGAGCTCGACGTGCTCGACTGGGTGGGCGAGCAGGTCCCCGGGCCGGAGACCCTGGCGACGCTGCGAGCGAAGCGCGAGCCGGCCTCGGGCAATCTGCCGGAGCGTCCGGTCGTCTGGCAGCCGGACCGCTTCCGCAAGACGGACCCGCAGTGGCACGAGGTCGGCTTCGTCCGTGTGGCACGTTTCGAGGGGTGGCCGAACCGGCCGGGCCGGACCCCGGGCCACTCCGGCCTCTGGCGGGTGCTCAATCTGGTCGTGACCCGCAACCTCCTCGACGGGACCTGGTGAGCGGATCGTCGCTCGCGGGGTGCGCGGGCGACGATCCGCCTCACCTCAGCGGGAGGCGACGAGCGCGCCCCGGACGTCGGCGCGCGGCTCGGTCTCGATCGCCTGCGCGTGCGCCTGGGCGAGCACGTCCGCGATGACCACGCGCTCGCCGGACTCGGCGGACCGCACGGCGGCCTCCACCATCGCGAGGCTCAGCACGTTGGCGTGCACCTCACCCGAGGGGACACGCCCCGTGCGCAGGGCGTCGACGAACTCGACGAGCGAGCCCGCGATCTCCTCCGGCACGTCCGGCTCGAGCTCAGCGGTCTCGACCGCCGACGGTGAGCCGCCCTGCGGTGCGAGCTGCCGCTGCGGAGCGGAGTCGCCGTCCCAGACGGCCGTGCCGTGCTCGCCGTTCACTCGCCAACTGCCGTTCCACGAGGTCTCCATGCCGTCCGCGCACCAGCTGCCGCTGTAGGTGTACCGGACGCCTCCGGCGAACTCGAAGACGGCGGTCGCGGCGGCGTCGGCGGAGAACCAGCTCCACCCCGGGTTGTACTCCTCGCAGTACACGGCGATCGGGTCGAGACCGAGGACGTAGCGGGCGGCGTCGAAGGCATGGATCGCCATGTCGACGAGCAGCACGTGCGCCATCTCCTCGCGGAAGCCGCCGAAGTGCGGTGCCTTGAAGAACTCCGTCGTCGCGGACCCGAGCCGACCGAGCGTGGCGACCTGCTCCCGGAAAGCGGCGATCGACGCGTAGTAGCGACGCGACTGGCTGGTCATGAGCAGTTGCCCACTGGCCTCGGCCGTCGCCGCCAATGAGAGGGCCTGCGCCACCGTCGGTGCGATCGGCTTCTCGCAGAGCACCGGCAACCCGGCGAAGAGCGCCTCGGTGTTGACCGGGTGGTGCGCGGCGGGCACGGTGACGTTGACGACCGCGTCCGCCGCCGTCGCCTCGGCGACGACCGACACGCTGGTGCCGACGACGACACCCTCGGGGCCCAGCCGGAGCCCCGCCTCGGTCACCGCCGACTCCGCGAGGGCCGAGTCGAGGTCGACGACGCCGACGAGTTCCGTGTCCGGGTTCGCGAGGATCGTCCGCAACCACGCCCGTCCCATCCCGCCCGCACCGACGAGCACGAGCCGAACCGGCCTGATGGCGTCCGCGAGCGTCGCGAAGCCACCGTCGACAGGAGCACTCATCGCGCGAGCGCCCCTTCGTATCCGCGGCCGTTGTAGAAGTCCTCGGTCTCGTACCGCAGCAGGACCGGCACCGCGCGTTCCGGACGCAGCGTCTGCGCCCACCGGACGCCGTTCGCGAGGACGCGACGGACGTGCTCGTGGTGGTAGACGGGGTAGTCCTGGTCGCCGGGGGAGAAGAAGAAGATCTTGCCGAAGCCGCGCTTGTAGGTCATGCCGGAACGGAAGACCTCGCCACCGGTGAAGGTCGACAGGAAGACGAGCTCGTCGGGCGCGGGGACGTCGAAGAACTCGCCGTACATCTCCTGCGCCGGGATGATGAACGGGTGCGGGATCCCCTGGGCGATCGGGTGGGTGGGGTCGACGGTCCAGACGATCTCGCGGTCCTCCTCCGACCGCCACCGGAGCGTGCACGAGGTGCCCATGAGCTTGCCGAAGATCTTCGACCAGTGGCCGGAGTGCAGCACGAGCAGACCCATACCGGCGAGTACGTGCTGGTGCACGCGCTCGACGACCTCGTCGGCGACCTCGCCGTGAGCCGCGTGGCCCCACCAGACGAGCACGTCGGTCGCGGCGAGCACCTCCTCGGTGAGCCCGTGCTCCGGTTCGTCGAGCGTGGTCGTGGTGACCACGGCGTCGGCGCCGAGGTGCTCTTCGATGCCCTCCTTGATGGTCGTGTGCATGCCGTCCGGGTAGATGGCGCGGACCTTCTCCTCGATCTGCTCGTGGCGGTTCTCGCCCCAGACGAGGACGCGGATGGGGGTGCTGCTGTCGGACATGGTGGTGCTCCTTCGAGGATGCGTTGCGTGGTCGGAGAGGGTGTCGGAGTGGTCGTCGGTCATTTCACGGCACCGCCCGTGGCGCCCGCGGCGATGAACCGCTGGGCGATGACGAGCAGCAGGATCGCGGGCAGGGACGAGAGGACGGCGGTCGCCATCACCGCGCTCCAGTTCGAGACCTGCGAGCCGAGGTACTGGTAGATGCCGAGCGTCACTGGCCGGACGTCCTCCGTCGTCGTCAGCGTCAGGGCGAACAGGAAGTCGCTCCAGGAGAAGAGGAAGGCGAACAGACCGGCGGTGATGAGCACGTTGCGGCTCACCGGGAGGACGATCGAGACGAAGGCCCGCACGTGCCCGGCGCCGTCGACCCGTGCCGCCTCGACGATCGACGGCGGGATGGTCTGCATCGACGCCCGCAGGATGAGGATCGCGAACGGGATGGCGTGCGAGGCGTCGGCGAGGATCAGCCCGGGGATCGAGTTGAGCAGGCCGAGGTCGTTGTACGCCGAGTAGAGGGCGTTCGCGATCACGATGCCCGGGATCATCTGGGCGATCAGGATCACGAGGAGGGCGATGCTGATCCACCGGAACCGGAACTGCGCGAGGGCGTAGGCCGCCGGGGCCGCGATCGCCAGGCTGAGGACGACGGTTCCGAGCGAGATGACGAGGCTCGTGACGAGGTGCCCGCCCTGGTCGGCGATCGCCTTCTCGTACCCGGCGAAGCTCGGGTTGACCGGGAAGAAGTCGCCGGTGAGCGTGTTACCGGAGGGTTGCAGGGACGCGTTCACCATCCAGTAGACGGGGAAGAGCATGATCGCGAGGATGAGGATGCCGAGGACGGTGTAACCGAGGTGGCGCCGGTCGCCGCGGTGGCGACGCGGGCCGACCGGGGCGAAGCGGCGCGTCTGCCGGCCGCCGGTCACGATGCTGGTCGTGGTCATGAGGGTCCGTGTCCTTACTCGTCGACCGCGCGTCGGTTCACGCGCAGGTAGACGATGGCGAAGAGGAGCGAGATGACGATGAGGATGTTGCTGAAGGCCGCACCGACACCGAACTCGAAGTTCACGAACGACTCCTGATACGACCGCACCGCGAGGGTCTGGGTGGCGTTCGCCGGCCCGCCGTTCGTGAGGCCGAGGATGATGTCGAGCACCTTGATCGTGTAGACGACGCCGAGCACGAGCACGACGCTGACCACGGGGCGGAGGTTCGGCCAGGTGATGTGGCGGAACGCCTTCCAACCGGTCGCGCCATCGAGCGCTCCCGCCTCGTAGAGCTCGTCGGGGATGTCCTGGAGGCCGCCGTAGAGGATCGTGACGTTGAACGGGATGCCGATCCAGATGTTGACGAGGACGACCGCGAACAGGGCCACCGACGGGCTCGTCAGCCAGGGGACGCCCGACAGGCCGATGGAGCCGAGGGCGGCGTTCAGGACGCCGCTGTCCTGGTCGAGGATCGACCGCCAGGTGGCGCTCGACACGATCAGGGGGAGGAGCCAGGGGAGCAGCAGCATCGCGCGGAGGAACGAGCTCAGGGGGAAGCGTCGCTTGAAGAAGACGGCGAGCGCGAGCCCGATCACGAACTGCCCGGCGATCGACCCCGCCGTGAACAACGCCGTGTTGAGCAGCGCCGGTGTGAACAGTTGAGAACTGAACACGGTCACGTAGTTCGCGAACCCGACCCACGGCGCCTCGCCCGTGAAGAACGTCTTCGTCGTGTACTCCTGCAAGCTCATCGTGACGTTCTTGACGACCGGATAGCCGAAGAAGAGGACGATGTAGAGCGCTGCGGGGAGGACGAAGCCGAGCTTGATCAGGTCTTCCCGGCGGAAGCGTCGGCTCCGGCGGCCGGCCCCGGCGGGGGTGCGCTTGGTCGGCGCGCCCCCGTCGGTGCCGCTGGACCGCTGGTCGGTCTTCCGGTCCTGGAGCGATGCTCCGGCGATGCCACTGCTCATCGGGATCAGCCCGCGGCCGCCTGCTTGAACGCCTCTTCAGGCGTCGCCTGCCCGGTCAGGGCGAGCTGGATGGCGGTGTAGATCTCGGTCGCGGCCTCGGGCCACTCCTCGCCGAGCTCGCCGGTGCGCGAGCGGGCGTTGGCGACCTGCTCGGTGAACGCGGCCATCTCGGGGACCTTCGCGACGTACTGCTCGGCCAGGGCCGTCTTCGTCGGGACGGTGAAGCGGGCCTCCGCGAGGGCCAGCTGGTTCTCGTCGCTCGAGATGCACTCGACGAACTTCGCCGCCTTCGCCTGCTTGTCCTTGTCGCCGGTCACGGGGACGGTCCAGACCTCGCCGCCGAGCGGGGCGACGGGCGTCTGGCCGGCCTTGTTGACCGGAACCTGCACGCTGCCGTACTTGAGGTTCGTGTCGGCGCTGAGGGCCGGGATCTGCCACGGACCGTTGATCATCATCGCGGCCTTACCGGCCATGAACTGGTCGTTCACGTCGGCCTGTGACCAGTTGATGACGCTCTTCGACGCCGACCCCGAGTTCACGAGGTCGACCTGCAGCTGGAGCGCCTCGGCGACGGCGGGCGTCGTGAGGTCGGCCTCGTCGCCGCCGTTGGTCCACATGAACGGCAGGAACTGCCAGCTGCCCTCGTAGGTGGCGATGGAGCTGAAGGCCAGCCCGTAGGTGTCGCCCTCGGTCAGTGCCGCCGCGGCCGTCTTGAGTTCGTCCCACGTGGTCGGCGGGGTGATGCCCTTCGCCGCGAGGAGGTCCTCGTTGTAGAAGAGGCCGAGGGTGTTGACCGTCGGTGCCAGGCCGTAGACCTCCCCCTCGTAGCTCGCCGCGTCGAGGATGCCCTTCGCGAAGCCCGAGGTGTCGACGCCGTAGTCGCTGAGTGGCGAGAGTCCGCCGGTCGCGGCGATCTCCTGGACGTCCGGGTTGTCGAGCATGAGGACGTCGGGCAGCGTCTTGGACGACGACTGCTGGAGCACCTTCTGGATGAGGTCCTTGCCGGGGACGGTTTCGCGCTTGATCTTCACGCCGACGTCGTCCGCGCACCGGTCGAGGGCGTCGCCCACGAGGGTCTTGTCGGGTTCGTTGTTGTAGTAGTCGAGGATCGTGAGGGTGCCGGCGTCGCCTCCAGCCGCCGCGCCACCGCCACCGCTGCACGCGGTGAGGGCGAACGGGGTGATCGCGAGGATCGCGAGCGATCCGAGCACGTGCGGCCGACGGATGGTGCGTGGCCGGGTGTCGCGGGTGGTCGTGGATCTCATGTCATGGCTCCTTTGCCTGGTGAGTGGTGATCGTGATGCGGTGGTGATCGTGGTGCGGCGGGTGGTTCGGTCAGTGGTCGAGTGGGATCCAGGTGGCACCTGCGTCGGCGCTCGCCGAGACCGCTGCGAGCACGCGCTGCACCCGGAGGCCGTCGGCGAAGCCCGGTTCGGGCGCCCGGCCCGCGGCGAGGTCGCGGGCGAGGTCGGCGACCTCGTGGACGAAGGTGTGCTCGTAGCCGAGGCCGTGGCCGGCCGGCCACCAGGCGTCCGCATACGGGTGACCGGGTTCGGTGACGAGGATGCGCCGGAAGCCCGCCTCCTCGGCCGGGAGGGTGTGGTCGTGGAACTGCAGCTCGTTCATGCGCTCGAAGTCGAAGACGAGCGATCCGTCGGAGCCGTCGACCTCGAGCCGCATCGCGTTCTTGCGACCGGCGGCGAAGCGGGTGGCCTCGAAGGTCGCCAGGGCGCCGCCGTCGGTGCGGGCGATGAACACGACCGCGTCGTCGACGGTCACCCGCCCGGTGAGGGGTTCCGACACCTCGCCATCCTCAGGATCGCCCTCCGTGGTGGCGCTGAGGCCGCTCGACGAGGTGGGGAGCGGCCGCTCGGTGACGAAGGTCGAGGTCAGGGCGCTCACGCCGTTCAGTTCCTGTCCGGTGACGAACTGTCCGAGATCGATGATGTGGGCGCCGAGGTCACCGAGCGCACCGGAGCCGGCCTGGTCGGCGTCGAGTCGCCAGACGAGCGGGAAGGTGGGATCCGCGATCCAGTCCTGCAGGTACTGGGCCCGGATGTGACGGATCGTCCCGAGGCGACCGTCGGCGACGAGCTGTCGTGCATAGGCGAGCGCGGGGGTGCGTCGGTAGCTGAAGCCGACCATCGCGCGCACGCCGCGCGCAGCCGCCCGTTCGGCCGCGGCGTTCATCCGCTCGGCCTCCTTCAGCGTGTTCGCGAGCGGCTTCTCGCAGAGGACGTGGATACCGGCGTCGAGCGCGGCGATCGCGATCTCAGCGTGGAGGTGGCCCGGGGTGCAGATGTCGATCACGTCGATGTCGCCACGGGTGAGGAGCGCTCGCCAGTCGGTCTCGACGTCAGCGATCCCGAACCGGTCGGCGAACGCGCGGGCGGCGTCGGCATCGCGACCGCTGACGGCGACGAGGTCGACCCCGCGGCCGAGGTCGAAGAAGCGGGGAGCGGTGGTCCAGGCCTGCGCGTGGATGGTGCCCATGAAGCTGTACCCGACGATCGCGACGCGCAGTGGCTGCTCGGACCGGTTGTCGTCCGTGGTCGTCGGTACAGGCATCAGCACGGCTCCTTCGCCGGTCGAGGTCGGATCGCGCAGGCCGGAAAGTTAACCGGTTTACTGCGCGCTTCGGGAACCAGCATGCACCGTGCCGCCGGAGTCGTCAAGAAGTAATTTAACCGGTTTACCGAATCGTGATCCGTGAGAGACTGACCGGACAGCACCGCACCTGAACGGGGATCCATGGCAACGATGCGTGACGTCGCGCGACTCGCAGGGGTCTCGGTCGCCACGGTGTCGTTCGTCGTCAACGATTCGAAGCCGGTGTCCCCGGCCACTCGACTGCGGGTGGAGTCGGCGATGGTCGAGCTGGACTTCCGCCGGAACGCGGTCGCCCGCGCGCTCGCGAGCCGTCGGACCCGCATCATCGCGCTGCTGTTCCCGGTGTTGCAGCATCGACTGTCCGACAACGCGGCCCGCTTCTTCACCGGTGCTGCGGAGGCTGCGGCCGAGCTCGGGTACACCGTCGTCCTCTGGCCGGAGCCGAGCGAACCCGACGCGCTTCGCGAGTTCACCTCCGATGGCCTCATCGACGGCGTCATCCTCATGGAGGTGCGGCTCGACGACCATCGGGTCGACCGTCTGCTCGCGGCCGGGACGCCACTGACGCTCATCGGCCGGACCCGCGACCCCTCCGGTCTCGACTACGTCGACGTCGACTTCGAGGGGATGGTCGAGTTGTCCATCGATCGTCTGCAGGCCCTCGGTCATCGGGAGTTCGCCCTGCTCGAGGAGGTCGAGCGGGCCGACCTCGACGGCTACGGCCCGGTGGTCCGCGTGCAGGAGACGTTCCACGCCGTGTGCGCGGCTCGTGGACTCCGCGCTCGGACGCTCCAGTGCACTCCCGATCCAGCCGGTGGTCGCGAGATCGCGGCGACCCTCCAGGCGGAGGCGCCCGAGGTCACGGCCGTCCTCGTACTCAACGATCGGGCGGCCCTCGGTTTCGTGAGCGAGCTCGGCAGGCGCGGCGTCTCGGTCCCCGACGACGTGTCCGTCGTCCTCGTCGCCTCCACCCGAGAGGTGTCGGAAGCGGCCGACCCGGCGCTCGCCGTCACGTTGCTGCCCGCCGCCCAGCTCGGCCGGATGGGCGTCGAGACCCTCGTCGGCCGGCTCGACGGCACCCTCGGTGAACTGCGTCACGAACTCGTCATGGGCGCCTTCCTCGAGGGCGCGTCCCTCGCGCCGCCGCCCGATTGAGTCATCTCGTCGCGTGAGCGGCCCTCGAGCGACCGGTCACCGCACCTCAGGGCGCCGGGAGGACTCCGCCGCCCGGTTCGCGATCGCCCGGTGCCGTGCCTGCCCGATCAGCGATTGGGTGTAGCCGACGCGGTTCATGGTGTCGTGTCGGGCGAAGTCGGTCGAGATCGGGACCTGCTCGGTGTAGGTGTACGGGCCGGCCTGGACGTTCACGGAGACGAACCCCGAGACACGCCTCTCCTTCGCGAAGAGGAACAGCAGGCTGAGGAAGAAGAACCAGATCAACACGACGACCAGCACGATGGCCCACGCCGGGGTGTGGGTGGTCGTCGAGGTCTGATCGCTCGACGTCACATTGACGTCCGCGAGTGGCCACGTGCCGGCGGGTGTCATGATCACGTCGTCAGTGACCCTGATGTTGCCGATCTGGACGAGGAGGGGCTGCGGCATCGGCGGGAGCTGGGTGGTCATGGGCATCGACCATAACCAATCGGTTCAGACCGCCGCCGGAGTTCTCCACAGCCCACGACGGAGTGGAGGCCGGGTCGAGGAGCCTTGTCCCTGGCCCCGTCCCGGTCACGGTCGTTGGAGGCCGATCCGCGGGTAGAGCGCGCGGAGCGTCTGGTCCAGCCCGCCCGTGAGCGAGCTGGCGCCGTGGTCGCCGCCCGGTATCGCGAAGGTCTGGACCTTCCAGCCGGCCGACGTTGCGGTGGCTGCGGCGCGCCGCATCATGGCGGTGTAGACCGCGTCCGCGGTCCCGGCGGAGAAGAACGCCTCCGTGTCGGCGTAGTTCATCTTCGCCATGATGGTCGACGGTTTGATCGCGTCGTACGCGTTCTGGTCGCCGTCGAACATCACGCGCAGGTTGTCCGCCGGGAGCCCGGCTCCGGGATACTCCTCACCCGAGACACTGACGACGTTGCCGAAGGTCTGCGGGTACTTGGCTCCGTAGTAGATCGCACAGCTGCCGCCGGCCGAGTATCCGGCCACCGTCCAATCCTTCGGCGATTGGAGGATGTGCAGGTTCGCCTTCGCCCAGGGGAGCACGTCCTGCGTGACGTACGTCTCCACCTTCCCGTACCGCCCGTCGATGCACAGCGGATCCACGGAAGGGTCGCCGAGCTGATCCACGACGAGCGCGATGGGAGCGAGCCCCTGGTGGTCGGCGGCGATCGCGTCGAGCGCCTCGCCGATCCACTTCGCGTCGGGGTCGCCCGGTTGTCCCATCATCATGAGGACGAACGGGAGCGCCGGGGGATCCTTCACGAGCGCGGCGGGTGGGTAGTAGATCTGCGCCGGGCGCGCGTCGAACCCGGAGTTCGTGTTCGGGATCCGGTCGCCTGTGGGGAGCGGGCCGAACCTGCCCGTCTTCGGCAGGTCGGCCGGCGGCTTCCACGTCTCGTACAGCGGACGGGCCGGATCGCCGGTGGGCGTGCTCGTCGGCGTCACGAGGGTGATCGGCTTGCGGTTCTGGACGTGGAACATCGACCCGAGGGTGGTCTGGACGCCGTACGCGCCGTTGACGCCCAGCGCCGCGGTCGCGCCGAAGACGAGGATGCACGCGACGGCGATGACGCGCCGCTTCCACGAGACGCGCCAGCAGATCGTGAGGACGGCGAGCGCGATGCCGGCGAAGACACCGATCAACCAGGGCTCCGCGGAGCGGATCAACGGCCCGCCGAAGAGGTTGAGCACGTCGAAGACCAGCCAGACCGTCCCCAGGGCGAGGAGCGCGCCCGCCAGGAGGGCGATGGCGGCGCTCAGGTACCACAGCAGCCCGGACCGACGGATGACGAGGTACAGCAGGCCGGCGATGCTGAGCCCGTCGAGCACCCAGACGAGGGGACCGTCGATGACGTCGAGGTTCCACAGCCAGTCCATCGGTGCTCCATCCTGCGTACCGCGATGGTTGTCAGGCTAAGCGGCCATCCGGTGCCGGACAAGGGTCGTTGGGCGTCCTCACGGGCTCGCCCATAGGATTGAGGGGTTCCGGGAGCGGGCGCCAGCCAGGCGTCAGCACCGGAAGGTACCGCCGCGTGGCAAGCGGCACGGAGGATCCACACCCATGGCAGAGCAGTCCCATCTCGAGTCCGTCATCACCCTGGCGCAGCACCGCGGCTTCGTCTTCCCGTCGGGAGACATCTACGGCGGTACGCGGTCTGCGTGGGATTACGGGCCCCTGGGTGTCGAGCTCAAGGAGAACATCAAGCGTCAGTGGTGGAACGCGTTCGTGCGTGGCCGCGGCGACATGGTCGGTCTCGACTCCGCCGTCATCCTGCCCACCCCGGTCTGGGAGGCGTCCGGTCACGTCAAGGTCTTCAGCGACCCGCTGACCGAATCGCTCATCACCCACAAGCGGTACCGCGCCGACCACCTGTTCGAGGCGTACGAGGCCGAGCACGGCCACCCGCCGGAGAACGGCCTCGCCGACATCCCCGACCCCGAGCACCCCTCGAAGGTCGGCCAGTGGACCGAGATCCGTCAGATGTCCGGCCTCCTGAAGACCTTCCTCGGCGTCGTCGACGACGAGTCTGGTCTCCACTACCTGCGTCCCGAGACCGCGCAGGGCATCTTCACGAACTTCGCGAACGTGCTGCAGACGGCCCGCAAGAAGCCGCCGTTCGGCATCGGCCAGATCGGCAAGGCGTTCCGCAACGAGATCACGCCCGGCAACTTCATCTTCCGCACCCGCGAGTTCGAGCAGATGGAGATCGAGTTCTTCGTCGAGCCCGGCACGGACGACGAGTGGCAGCAGACCTGGATGGACCTCTGCTGGGCCTGGTTCATCGACCTCGGCATGACGCCCGACAACATCCGTTGGTTCGAGCACCCGCAGGAGAAGCTGGCGCACTACTCGAAGCGCACCGTCGACATCGAGTACAAGTTCGGCTTCGCCGGCAGCGAGTGGGGCGAGCTCATGGGTGTCGCGAACCGCACCGACTACGACCTCAAGGTGCACGCCGAGCAGTCCGGCAAGGACCTCAGCTATTTCGATCAGGCCAAGAACGAACGGTACATGCCGTACGTCATCGAGCCGTCGTTCGGTCTGACCCGTGCGCTCATGGCCTTCCTCGTCGACGCGTACGAGGAGCAGGAGCTGCCGCCGAACGCCAAGGGCAAGATCGAGAAGCGCACCGTGCTGCACCTCGACCCGCGTCTCGCGCCCGTCAAGGTCGCCGTGCTGCCGCTGTCCCGCAATGAGGCGCTGTCGCCGCTCGCCCGCCGGATCGGCGACGAGCTGCGCGGCTCGTGGAACATCGACTTCGACGACTCGGGCGCGATCGGCCGCCGCTACCGTCGTCAGGACGAGATCGGCACCCCGTACTGCGTGACGGTCGACTTCGACTCGCTCGAGGACGACGCCGTGACGGTCCGCGACCGCGACAGCATGCAGCAGGAGCGCGTCGCCATCGACGAGCTGTACGCCTACCTCGCCACCCGCCTCAAGGGCGCCTAGGCCTCCGCCGCACACCTGAACGCCCGCTCGCCCATTCTTGGGCGAGCGGGCGTCTCTTCGCCCATGTTTGGGCGAGTGGGCGAAGTTGCCCCGAGTTATCCACAGATCCCACCAACCTGGTATTTGGCATATCTCGATTTGTAGCATGGACCTCATGGACGCAACCGTCCGAGCAAGGGGATGCCAGGGGTGAGAGAGCGCGATCGGCCGACCAGGCCGCCGAGGATCGGAATCACGGCGCGGTTCGATCCGCGTGCGACGTCGTTCCGGGTTGACGAGCGGTATGTACGCGCGATCGTTCGCTACGGCGGAGTCCCCCTCGTCCTGCCGTTCGCCGGTCCACCCGGTCCCATCGTCGACGCTCTCGACGGCCTGATGCTGACGGGTGGCGAGGACCTGCACCCGCGATACTCGGGCGGCTCCGCGCAGGACGGCTATCGGTACTACCCCGACGCCGGATCGAGGTGGACACCGATCTGAGGATGCGCGTGGACGAACTCGAACGCACCATCCGGTCGGATCGGCATGCTGGGCTCACGCCACTGTGCGTCGTCGGCAACATCGGGACGGTCAACACCGGTACCATCGACCCCCTCGACGACCTGGTCCGTGTCGCCCGCCGTGAGGGAGTGTGGTTGCATCTCGACGGAGCGTTCGGAGCGTTCGCCTATCTCCTGCCGGAACTTCGGCCGTTGGTGTCGGCGATGAACCGCGCCGACTCGATCGTCTTCGACCTCCACAAGTGGTTCGGCATGCCGTTCGACGCGAGTTGTCTCCTGACTCGTGACCCGCACGTCCTCGAATCGGCGTTCTCGGTCGGCTCGCCGTACACGAGCAAGACGGACCGAGGTCCTGCTGCCTCGGCGATCTCGTTCGCTGACCGCGGGGTGGAGCAGAGTCGCCCGTTCCGGGCGCTGAAAGTGTGGTTCTCGCTCCAGGCGCTCGGAGTGGAGGCGTTCGAGGCCTCGATGCGCGCGAACCTCGAACAGATCCGTCACCTCGACGAGCGGGTGACGGCCTCGCCGGAGCTGGAGGTCGTCAGTCGGAGCCAGCTCAACATCCTGTGCTTCCGATACGTCGGCCGAGGGGTGGACCCGTCGCGGTTGAACGACATCAATCAGTCCCTGCTCGGGCGGTTGCAGTCTTCGGGAGTCGCGGTCCCGTCACACACGATCATCGACGACCGCTTCGTGATCCGGGTGGCTGACAACAATCATCGGACCACGTGCGCCGACTTCGATGTCCTCGTGGACTCGGTCATCGCTCTGGGCGACACCATCGTCTCCGAGGAGAGCGGGTGACCCGCCGCTCGACCGCCCTGGCGGGGGTGGTGTGGGCGGTCCTCGCCACCGCCCTGTGGGGGTCGACGTTCCTCGGTCCGGCGCTCGCTGCACCGGTTGGACCGCTGACGCTCGTGTTCGGCAGGTACGCGGTGTTCGGTCTCCTGTCCATCGTCGTGCTCCTGCTCCGCCGGGCGTCGTTGCGCACGATCGGCGTCCGGCGAGGACTCGTGGCGCTGCACCTGGGGGCTGTGGGATACCTCGGGTTCTACCTCTGCTTCTCGCTCGCGGCGGACATCGGGGGAGGAGTGCTGGCGTCAATGGCGACGGGCATGATGCCGGCGGCAGTGACGATCGGCGCGAACCTCCTGCACCGAGACGTTCCGTGGTGCCGGCTGGCCGGGCCGATCATGATCTCCACCGTCGGCCTCATCGTGCTGAACTGGCAGCGCCCGCCGTCGACTCAGGTCGTCGATGGAACAGGTGCTGAGGTGATCCTGGCGACACTCCTCGCGCTCGCGGCCTGTCTGCTCTGGTCGTACTTCGTGGTCATGAACGGCGCGATCCTCGGTCGTGGCGGTGCAGCAGCGGTCGACGGCACGTCGTGGACCGCTCTGCTCGGCCTCGGGGCCTTCGTCACCTCGTTCGTCCTCCCGCCGCTGGCCGTCCTCCGGGGCGAGGTGCCGCTCGGAGCCGTGGGCGATGAGCTGTTGATCCGCTTCCTGGTGTTGAGCGTCCTGCTCGCCGTCCTCGGATCCTGGTGCGCGTCGTGGTGCTGGAACCGGGCTTCGGGGCGCGTCTCCACGGTGGTCCTCGGGCAACTGATAGCCCTCGAGACCCTGTTCGGGGCGGCGTTCAACCTGCTGTTGGAGCGGCGTCTGCCTGGCGCCACCGAGACGGTCGGCGCCGCCCTGGTGACCACCGGGGTGCTGCTCTGCGTGCGATCCGCAGCCGCGCGGGAGCGCGACCCGGCTGCCCGTTCGGGTGTTGCGGAGTGAGCGGCGTTCGTTCGCCCGCACTTGGGCGAGCGAGCGTTCATTCGCCCAAGTTTGGGCGAAGGGATCGGCGTCAGGCGTTGCCGAGTGAGGTGTCGAGGAACGCGAGCGTCTTCACCCAGGCGTCGGCGGCCGCGTCCTCGCGGTAGGTGATCGTGTTGGTGTCGTTGAAGAAGGCGTGACCGGCGTCGGGGTAGACGGTCGCGGTGAACTCGACCCGCGCGTCCTCCATCGTCGTGGTCAGCTCGGGCAGGCTCTTCATGAGGCCCTCGTCCTGGTCGCCGTAGAACGCGAGGACGGGGCAGGCGATGCTCGTCACGGCCTCGGGCTCGGGCGGGTAGCCGTAGAACGGGAGGGCGGCGCGGATGCGGCGGTCGGCCGCGGCGAGCGCGAAGCTGTAGCCGCCGCCGAAGCAGAAGCCGACGACGGCGACGCGGCCGTCGATCCCCTCCTCGTCGAACAGGGCGTCGACGGCCTTCCCCAGGTACCCGAGCGCCTCCTCGGCGTACTCGGGCGACTTCGAGGCCGAGAGCTTCTCGCGCAGCTTCGGCTGTGCCGCGGTCCTCGTCGCCTCGTCGCTGTTGAAGACGAGGCTCTCCAGCTCCGCACCGATCTCGGGCGTGACGCCGGCACCACTCAGGATGTCGGGCGCGATGACGAGGTACCCCTCCGCGGCGAAGCGGTCGGCGACGTCGGTGATGTGCGGGACGAGGCCCCAGATCTCGTGGATGAGCACGAGCCCGCCGCGGAGTTCGACGCCCTTCGGCGGGTCGGCGCGGTAGGCGGTGAGGCCCTTGGTCAGCGTGATGGTCGTCATATCGCCAGTGTTCCAGCCGACCCTCCGCTCCGGCTGGGGGTTGCGCTGCCTCGCGAGTTATCCACAGATTCTGGACGAGTACTCAAACTGATGTTTCAGATGACTACAGTCGGGCTGTGGCGTGCCCACGGGCCGGCTCTCCTCACCGCGAGGCGGCCCCGGGACCTCGACCCGCTCCGTCCGGAGTCGTCGACATGCCGACCTGCCCCCTCGTTCCATCCGCGATCAACACCCTCGGAGGTTCTCTCGTCGTGCCCGTTCGACCATTCGCCATCGTCGGCCTGTCCGCCCGCTTCGGTGGCGCGGCAGACGCCCACCAGTACTGGCACAACATCCTGGCGGCCCGACGCAGCGGCTCCGCCGTCCCCCGCTCGAGATGGGATCACGCCACCTTCTTCGCGCCGCACGACCCCAGAGCGGTGCATCACGCCTACTCCGACCAGGGTTCCTTCATCGACGACGTCGAGCAGTTCGCGGCGCGGCACTTCCGCATCCCGCCCAGCCGGGCGCACGCGATGGACCCGCAACATCGCCTGCTCCTCGAGGCTGCGCGAGCCGCCTGGATCGACGCCGGGTTCGAACGTCGTCGTGTCGACCGGTCGTCCGTCGGCGTGTTCGTCGGGATGGCCGCGAACGACTATCGAGAACTCACCTCCCTCCGCATCCGGGCGAAGCTCCTCGGCGACGACTCCATTCATCCCGAGCCCGCCGCAGCGGACCTCGGGGCGGCGCTGGCGGCGCGCGTCGCCGGCGTGCGTCCGTTCCACGCGTTCTCGATGCCCGGGTGCCTGCCGAACATGGGGCCGGCGCTGGTGAGCAGCACGCTCGACCTCGGCGGCCCGAGCTTCGCCGTCGACGCCGCGTGTTCCAGCAGCCTCGTCGCGCTGCACCAGGCGGTCGCCGCCATCCGATCCGGGCAGTGCTCGGCGGCGCTCGTCGGCGGCGTCAACCTGAGCCTCGTCCCGGATGCGATGGTCGCCTTCTCGCGGATCGGTGCACTGTCACGGAACGGGGTGTGCCGACCGTTCGACGGCGATGCCGACGGATTCCTCCTCGGCGAGGGCGTCGGCATGATCGTGGTCAAACCGCTCGAGGCCGCCATCGACGACCACGACGACGTCTATGCGGTCATCCGCGGCTCCGGGGTGTCCAACGACGGCCGCGCCGAAGGGCCGATGACGCCGACGACGGATGGACAGCTGGCGGCGCTCCGCCGGGCCTACGAGGACGCCGCGGCCGACCCCGCCGACCTGGGCGTCGTCGAGGCGCACGGCACGGCCACCCCGGTGGGCGACCGCACCGAGCTGGAATCGCTGGCGGCGCTGCGTCGTCTCGGGGCATCGCCGCACCGGACCGCCACGGTCACGGCTGTGAAGGCGCTCGTGGGGCACACGATGGCGGCGGCCGGGATCGCCGGCATCGTCAAAGCGGCACTCATGGCGAGGCATCGGGTCGTCCCCGGGCAGCCCCGCCTGCGTTCGGAGGCGCACACCGAGATCCTCCGAGAGGGCCGCCTGGTGCTCGCCTCCCGCACCATCGACCCGGGCGACGACGGTCTGGGCCTCATCGGCGTCAGCTCGTTCGGGTTCGGCGGCACCAACGCGCACGTGGTGCTCGAATCACCGCCGACGCGAGCGGGTCGAGTCCGTCGGCATGCCGTTGGGGGACCGGCCGACGAAACGCTCCCGCACCTCCTCGTGTTCTCGGCCGCCGACCTCACGCTGCTCGGCGAGCACCTTCGTGCGGTCCTCGCCGTCCTCGAGGCCGCCGACGCACCGTCCATCGCCGGCCTCGCACGGACCCTGAGCTCTCGGGCGCTCGCGAGCACCCGTCTGGCGATCGTGTGCCGCACCGCCGCCGAGCTGATCTCCGGGCTGTCGGCCGCCTTGGAGCAGCTCGCCCACGGAACCACCGGGGTGATCTCCGCGGACGTCTGCACCGGGGTCCGTGTCGACGAGGCCGCTCGGCGGATCGCCTTCGTCTTCCCCGGGCAGGGCAGTCAGACCCCGCGGATGCAGTCGGACCTCCTCGATCGATTCCCCGCCTTCCGTGCAGCTGCCGAGACCCTGAACGAGCAGGTGCTCGAGGAGACCGGGGTCGATGTGCTCGCGGCGCTCTCCGCGGCCGACGCCGACACCCCCTCCGGAATCGACCGTCTGACGTCCACCGAGGTCTGCCAACCCGCGCTCGCGGTGACGGCGCTCGCCACCGTGGCGCTGTTGCGCGAGATCGGCGTGGAGCCCGACCTCGTCCTCGGGCACAGCGTCGGTGAGCTGCCCGCCATGGCGACGGCGGGCGTGCTCGATGCGCCCGACGCCGTGCGGCTGGCCGCGGTCCGAGGACACCACATGCGGTCGGCTACGACGCGGCCCGGCGACGGCATGACGGCCCTCGGCTGCGACGCCGAGCAGGTCGCAGTCCTCCTCGGCGGCATCGACGACGCGTGGATCGCGGCCGCCAACGATCCCCGGCAGACGGTGGTGAGTGGAACCGGCGAGGCCCTGCGAGCCGTCGCGGAACGGTGCGTCGAGCACGGGGTGTCGACTCAACCCCTGCGCGTCGCCGCCGGCTTCCACTCGCCCCTGCTCGAGCCGATCCGGCCGGCCCTCGTGGCGGACCTGTCGCGGTTCCGACCTCGCGCGCCGCAGGTGCAGCTCGTGTCGACCGTGACGGGCCGCACGGTCGAGACGGGCGAGGAGCTGGGTCGTCAGCTCGAGGAGAACGTCTTCTCCACGGTGCGGTTCCGCGAGGCGATCGAGTCGGCGTCCGCATCCGACGTCGGCGTCTACGTCCAGATCGGTGGAGGTTTGGCACTGCTCGGGTCCATCCGACGCTCCCTGGGCGATGCGCCCGACGTGCACGTCATCCCGAGCAGCGCGTCGGCGCCGGACGACGCGTCGACCTTCCTCCGACTGCTCGGTCGGCTGACGGTGCTGGGTGCCGACCTCGACCTGGCATCGCTCGTCCCACCGGACACCGCGGGTGTGGCGCTGCCGATCGCTCCGCTGCCGACCGAGCCGTACTGGGTCGTCCGACCGGACGCCTCCGACCCGACGAGCACACCTCGAGAACCCTCATCCGAGCCGCACCGACCACCCTCCCCCGTCGAACAGGATCCCCACTCCATGCACCACAACCCTCACGACCTGCCGTCCTCACCCCTCGCCGGACGACCGTCGGCAGGACCGCCGATCCAGCCGCGAGCCGCCGACGCCCAGGCCGACCACCTGCCCGGACTGCTCGCCCTCATGAACCGTCAGCTGAGCCTCATCGAGGGTTCCGGGCAGGCCGGACATGCGCCCGCGTCGACGAATCCGTTCCGTTGGTCGACGGAACCCGGCTCGCCGCAGTCGGAGGTGGTCGCCCGGATGGGCCTCGCAGCCTCCCGGTCGCATCGTGCCGAATCCGACGCGGTCATCCTCGGCATGGTGTCGCGCATCAGCGGGTTCCCGCTGGACCTGATCCGGCCCGACATGCACCTCGTCGAACAGCTCGGATTCGATTCGCTGATGATGCGTGAACTGATCACCCAGCTGCACACGGAGTGGCCATCGTTGCCGACCCCGGCGCAGCTCGGCGAGCGCTTCGCCGGACGGCCCACCGTGGAGCAGCTGCTGGACGGCGTCGGCTCCCTGCTGCACCCGTTCGCCGAGGAGCCGCAGCACCGGCTCCCGCGGGTCGAGACGAACCCGGTGGCTGCCGCTTCCCCGGCGCCGGCCGACCGCCCGACCCGATGGACCGAGGCCGACGCCCGCATCGAGTGCTTCCCGGAGGCGGTCGCCATGCGGGAACGCCGGCAGCAGACGGACCGCAACCCCTACTTCCTGCTCCATGAGGGGATCATCGACGCGACGACGACGATCGGCGACGCCCAGCTCGTGAGCTTCTCGAGCTACAACTACCTCGGTGTCACCGGCCACCCCGTGGTCGCCGAGACGATCGCCGACGCCGTGGCCCGATACGGCAGCTCGGTGTCCGCCAGTCGGTTCCTGTCCGGTGAGCGCCCGATCCACGCCGAGCTCGAGCAGGAGCTCGCCGACCTCCTCCAGGTGGAGTCGGCGCTCACCCTGGTGAGCGGCCATGCGACGAACGTGAGCGTCATCGGGCACCTGGTGGGGCCGGGGGATCTCATCGTCCACGACAGCCTCGCGCACGACAGCATCATTCAGGGGGCGAAACTCTCCGGAGCCACCCGGCGGTCCTTCCCCCACAACGACCTGAGCGCGCTCGACGACCTCCTCGTCGCGATCCGCGACGGGTTCCGTCGAGTCCTCATCGTCGTGGAGGGCGTCTACAGCATGGACGGCGATCTCGTGCCGCTCCCGCAGCTCATCGAGCTGAAGCGGCGGCACGGCGCACTGGTGCTCGTCGATGAGGCGCACAGCATCGGAACGGTCGGCGCCAACGGCGGCGGGGTCGGCGAACACTTCGGTGTCGACCGCTCGGACATCGACCTCTGGTGCGGCACGATGTCGAAGTCGCTCGCCGGATGCGGCGGCTACGTCGGTGGCACCGCCGCCGCGATCGACTACCTCAAGTACTCCGTGCCCGGGTTCGTGTACAGCGTCGGCATCACCCCGGCGAACGCGGCCGCGTCACTCGCCGCCCTCCGGCTCATGCGCGACGAGCCCGAGCGCCTGAGCCGCCTGCGGCAGAACGCCGACCGCTTCCGCGAGACGGCTCGGGCCGCCGGCATCGACATCGGCGACAGCGCCGACTCGCCCGTCGTGCCGTGCATCGTCGGCAGCTCGGAACGGGCACTCGCCCTGGCGACGGCGCTCTTCGACCACGGCTTCAGCGTCAACCCGATCCTGTACCCGGCCGTGCCGGACGACCAGGCGCGGCTCCGCTTCTTCATCACCGCGGAGCACACCACCGAGCAGATCCAGCGGGTCGTGGACCTCACGGCATCCGAACTCGACCGCATCACCCACGACATGAAGGTATCCGCATGACGAACCACTCCAGAACGACACCCAGACGACGGGCGGTGATCACGCTCCTGATCGGCCTGGTGTTCGCGATCGTGGCGGGCATCGCGGGGGCCGACGTCCTCGACAACCTCAAGACGGGCGGGTTCGACGACCCGCAGTCCGACTCCGTGGCCGCAGCGGACGTGCTCGCCGACCGGTTCCCGGGCAGCGACCCGAAACTCCTCCTCGTCGTGGACGTCTCCGACGGACTCGACAGCGCCGCCGGCGGGGAGGCGCTCGACGACATCGTCGGTGCTGTGGACGACGTGGACGGCGCCAGCGTCACCGGCTCCTACGCCGACTCGGAGCAGCTGCGGAGCGGCACCGACCGCGGCGTCGTGCTCGTGGCGCTCGCCGGAGACGAGGACACCGTGCAACGCGCGACCACCGCGCTCCGCGGGACGATCACCGACGAGGTGACGTCGGCCACGGTCCGGTTCGGTGGCATCGCGGGTATCAACGACGACCTCAACGCGCAGGTCAAGACGGACATCATCGTCGCGGAGACGATCGCCATCCCGATCACCCTCGTGCTGCTGTTCTTCGCGTTCCGCGGAGTGGTGGCTGCTCTGCTGCCCGTCGGCGTCGCGGGCGTCACGATCCTCGGATCCCTCGGCCTGCTGAACGTGGTCGCACAGCTCACCTCGGTCTCCCTGTTCGCGGTCAACCTCGTCACCGCATTGGGCCTCGGTCTCGCCATCGACTACTGCCTGCTGTTCCTCACCCGCTATCGGGACGAACGCTCGGGTGGAGCCACCGACGAGGAGGCGTTGCGGATCGCTCGGCGGACGACCGGCCGGACCATCGTGTTCAGCGGCGTCGTCGTCGCCGCAGCGCTCGCCACGCTGATGCTGTTCGACCAGTACTTCCTGCGCTCGTTCGCCATCGCGGGACTCGTCATCGTTGCCTGCTCCGTGGTGGGCGCGGTCGTCCTGCTGCCCGCAGCCCTCACCCTCCTGGGTCGCCGGATCGACTGGGGCCGACTGCGCTCCCGCCGCCCGGCCGGGGCCGAGGGCCGGTTCTGGTACCGGGTGGGCGACCACGCGTATCGCCGTCCGTGGTCGGCGGTGCCCGTGATCGCGCTGCTCATCGCCATGGCCGCGCCGTTCGCGCACGCCGAGTTCGGGGTGCCCGACGAACGAGTACTCCCCGCCGGCGCCGAGAGTCGTGTCGTGGCGGACATCATGCGGTCCGATTTCGACATCGCCGAGGCGGACGCCGTCTCCGTCGTCACCGAGGACTGGGCGGGGACGGCCCGCGAGCTCGACGAGTACGCCGCCGAACTCTCCTCGATCACGGGCGTCGAGGCCGTCACGACGTCCCTCGGCAGCTTCGTCGACGGACGCCTCGTGGCCCCGGCCGCCGCGCGGACGGAGCAGCACTTCCGCGACGGTTCGGCGCTCTGGCTGCAGGTCGCGACCGACGTCGTCCCGTACTCGCCCAAGGGCTCGGAGCTCGTCCGCGACATCCGTGCGGTGGACCCTGGAGCCGCCTCGACCGTCCTGGTCGGTGGCCTGGCGGCGCAGATGATCGACATCGGTGACTCCATCTCGGCGCGTCTGCCGTTCGCCGCCACGGCCATCGCGCTCATGACGCTGATCATCCTCTTCCTGTTCACGGGGAGCGTGCTGCTCCCGATCAAGGCGCTGGTGCTGAACGTGGTCGGTCTGGTCGGCATCCTGGGCGTCATCGTGTTCCTCTTCCAGGACGGCAACTTGTCGGACGTGCTCGGCTTCACCCCGTCGCCCATCGCCATCTCGATCCCGATCCTGCTGTTCTGCATCGCCTTCGGGCTCTCGATGGACTACGAGGTGTTCCTCCTCGCTCGGATCCAGGAACGGTTCCGTGCCACGGGCGATCTCGCAGAGGCGGTGCGGAGCGGACTCGGCGCGAGCGGTCCGATCATCACGGCCGCAGCGGCGATCCTCGCGGTGTCGTTCTTCGCCATGGCGACCTCCGGAGTGTCGATCATCAAGATGCTCGGCATCGGAACCGGTATCGCGATCCTCATCGACGCCATCCTGATCCGCGGCGTGCTCGTCCCGGTCTTCATGCGCGTCGCCGGGCGATACAACTGGTGGGCGCCGCGGTGGCTCGCGGCGATCCATCGCCGCATCGGGATCACGGAGGACTGAATGGACACGCGGTTCAGCGGCCTGTCGGCCGATGACGACCTCTCGGCGCTCGTGTCCGAGGCGGCTCGCGCGGCGAACGCCCACAACACGCAGCCGTGGGTCGTGGACCCTCAGGGCGACGAACTCGTCCTCCGCCGGGATCGCACTCGCACCCTCGGCGCGAGCGATCCGCGAGGACGCGACACGATGTTGTCGTTCGGGGCGTTCGTCGAGTCACTCCTCATCTGTGCGGCCTCCGCCGGTGTCGGACTGCGCTTCGAGGCTGCAACCGGCGGTGACGCGGAGACCGATGAGGTCGGCCGGTTCTCGCGCCACCCGGAGGGCTACCAGACGAGGTTCTCCTCGGCGGACGTCCGTGGACGACGCGTCTGGCGAGGGCGATGGCGGGACGGCGCTCCCGGACCGGACCTCCTCCAGGAGGCCGCGGTGGAGGTGGAGCGCAGGGGTCTCCGGCTCGTCTCCATGCCGACCCGGGACGCGCGCCCGATCCTCGTGCGAGCCAACCGATGGTTCTTCGGCGAGCGGGCGATCGTCACCGAGCTCGATCAGTGGACCAGGCTCTCACCAAGACATCCGCGGTACGACGAGGACGGCCTCAACGACGCGATGCTCGTGCTGTCGAAGGTCGAACGAGCCGGCCTGCGGACGCTGATCAGCCCGCGGGTGTTCCGCGCGCTTCGCGGCGTCGGGCTGCCCGGGTTGTTGGCGAGGATGTCGGCCTCCGCGACCCAGGGCTCCGGCACCGTCCTCGGTGTCGTCGGACCCACCGGGGCCCGGCATGAACTGGCCGCGGGGCGACTGCTCACCCGGCTCTGGCTCGGCTTCCAGCGCCACGGCCTGTACGCGCACCCGCAGAGCGCGCCGCTCGATTGTCCGGAGACCCGGGCCATGCTCGACGAACGCTGGAACGTCGCCCGGGACGAGCAGCTCATCGCCTGGTTCCGGGTCGGCATCCCCGCCTCCGATCCCACGGCGCGCGCGGCGTCCCCGCGTCGCTCGGATGGCTGAATCCGCAGCCGCGGTGGTCGATGCGCTCCAAATGCAGGTGCCGACGGGCGTCGTCGTCTCGGCGTCCGTCGGCACCGCATCCGGGCCGTTCCGGGCCCGTCCGACCTCGGCTGGTCGTAGCGCCGAATCCGGCTCGGCGCGCGACTGCGCCAGGGCGGCACTCGCGATGCTCGGCCAGCGCTCCACGGACATCCCGACGGGGGAGGGCGGGCAACCGGTCTGGCCGGCCGGCTTCGTCGGGAGTCTCTCGCACTGCCCCGGTTTCACCATCGCAGCCGTCGGTCGCGTCGGCGTCGCGAGCGCCATCGGGATCGACGTCGAGGTGCACCGGCCCATCCGTCCCGCCGTCGCGGCGACGATCGTCTGCGGGAGTGAGGCGTCCATGCTCGCGCGACTCGCCTCGAGCCACCCGACCGTCGCGTGGAGCGCCGTGTTGTGGAGCGTCAAGGAGAGCGTCTTCAAGGCGTGGTACCCGCTCACCGGGCGATGGGTCGACTACACGGCATGTGAGGTCGTGATCCACCCGGATTGGGGCTCGTTCGATGCGCGGGTCGTCGCGCCGGCCGGCCCGACCACGCCGCGCACCTTCGCCGGCCGATGGTCGGTGGTGGGCACCCACCTCTGCAGCGTCGTCATCGTTCCGGTCTCGCGGCGACAGGACGGGGACCGGCTGATCCGGTCCACGCGGGTACCGTTGAGGACGATGTCGTAGACCGCAGGAGGAGGGGTCATGCCGGACGAGGAACGGACGAGGACCGACTGGCGCGCAGTGGCCGCCGCCCTCGCGAACGACGACACCCGGACGGTGTACGCACAACTCGCCCTCGGGCAGGAGCCCGATCTGGGCGCCACCCAGCGTGCTGTGCGACGGGCCGAGCAGAGCGTCCAGACGTTGTCTCGGGCGGGCCTGCTGGACGACGGCGGGCGCGTCTCGGGCGAGGTGTTCCGAGACCTTCTCGCAGCCGCCGCACCGCCGAAGCGCGAAGGAATCGACCGCTTCCTGGTCGACGGTCGGATCGTGCAGTACCCGTCGAATCCCGACGAGCGGCAGGCGCTGTTACAGCGGGTCGCGGCATCAGCGCTCCAGCCGGACGAGGTGGTCGACGAAGCTGAGATCAACGAGCGGTTGTCCGCGTTCCACGACGACGTCGCGGTACTTCGGCGGTACCTCGTGGACGCGCAGCTCGTCGAGCGCACGCGCTCGGGGACCGAGTACGCGCTCGTCACCTGAGGAGAACCCCCTTCGACAGGCTCAGGGACCGGCACGCGCGAGGTCGGACCTGTTCCGGTCACTGAGCTTGTCCAGGTGCCCACGGGGGTCCTGCGGGGCTGCCCTTCGACAGGCTCAGGGACCGGGAAGGGGGCTCAGGGACCGGGAAGGGGGCTCAGGGACCGGGGTGAGGCTCAGGGAGCGGGGTGAGGCTCAGTGCCCGGGACCGCCGGCGTCAGGCGCGGATGTCCTTGGTGAGTTCGGCGACGAGAGCGGCCCGCTGCTCGCGGGTGGACGGCCGACCTTCGGCGTCGGGACGCTCCTGCCACGGGAACGGTCCAGTGGCGCGGCGATACTCGACCCCGAGGGCGTCGAGGCGGGCGAGGTGCTGCTGCAGCCGTGCCTCGAAGCCCGCGAGGTCGCGATCGCGGCCGACCCAGGCGACCTCGGCGAGGGCGCACAGTCGCGGATACGCCTGGTAGTCGATGACGCGGGCGGAGTCCATGTGCTCCGTCCAGATGTTCGCCTGCACCCCGATGATGTGCTCGGCCTGCGCCTCCGTCAGCTCCGCCGGCACCGGCTCGAAGGTGTACACCTCCGAGACCGTCAGTGGCGGCCCGACCGGGATCGGCTCACCCGGCAGCTCCGACTCGCGGTAGTCGAGGTAGACGCGGTCGTCCGGGCAGGCGATGACGTCGTACCCCTGGCGTGCGGCGGCGACCGCACCGAACTCGCCGCGCCAGGAGGCGACGGTCGCGTCCTTCGGCAATCCGCCGCCCTCGAGGATCTCGTCCCAGCCGTACAGGCGCCGGCCCGCGGCTGACAGGTGCGCCTCGAGCTGGCGGATGAACCACGCCTGCAGCGCTTCGACGGTGTCCAGCCCACGCTCGGCCATGAGGGCCTGCGTTCGAGCGCTCGCCGCCCAGCGGGTCTTCTTCGCCTCGTCGCCACCGACGCCGATGAAGGTCGACGGGAACAGCTCCATGACCTCGTCGAACACGGTGCGGAAGAACGCGACCGTCTCCTCGCCCATGTCGAGGATCGCCTCGTTGATGCCCCACCGTGTCCACACCGACGGCTCGTCCGCGTCCTGCGGCACGTCCGGCACACCCAGCTCGGGGTAGGCGGCGATGATCGCTCGCGCATGGCCGGGCAGGTCGATCTCGGGGACGACCGTGATGGACCGCTCAGCGGCGTAGGCGACGATCTCGCGCAGGTCGTCCTTCGTGTAGAAGCCGCCGTGCGGGCGGCCGTCGCCGGGAGCGTGCCGCGCTGCACCGTGCTGGCTCTCGGTCCGCCACCCGCCGACCTCGGTCAGTTTCGGGAAGGCGTCGATCTGGATGCGCCAGCCTTGGTCGTCGGTGAGGTGGAAGTGGAGGACGTTGAGCTTGTGGCGTGCGGCGAGATCGATGAACCGCAGCACGTCGGACGTGGGGAGGAAGTGCCGTGCCACGTCGAGCATGACGCCGCGCCAGCCGAAGCGCGGGGCGTCGTCGATGGTCGTCGCCGGGACGGTCCAGTCGACGCCGGGGACGAGCGCACGGCGGTTGACCGCCGGTGGGAGGAGCTGGGTCAGGGTCACCGCAGCGGAGAACGCACCGGAGGCGTCGGCGGCGACGATGCGCACACCGTCCGCGTCGACCACGAGCCGGTAGCCGCCGGCCGCGACGGTGTCGTCGTGGATGAACGCGATGCTGTCGGTCCGCATGTCGATCCGTGCGTCGAGGTCGAACCCGGTCGACGTCTGCAGCACCCCGCGCAACCAGCGGGTCGCGGCCGTGAGGCGGCGGTCACCGCCGAGCCCGGTCGTCTCGCTCAGCGTGAAGGCGCCGTCGTGCTGCTGGATGGACACGGGCAGTGGAAGCATCGGTGGTTCTCTCCTCGAGTGCTGTTGGGCCGTTCTCAGGACATCCGCGGCGCGGCTCGCCGGGAACCCGGTGACACGCCGAAGGACTCCTGAGAACGGTTCCGGATGGTGGAGGTCAGGACGGACGGTCGACGAGGGTGGTGAGGCGGTCGGCGATCAGCGTATCCGAGACGACGGTGAGCGGCGACTGACCGGCCTCGGCGGCGAGCTCGGCGATGCTGCGGCCGACGAGCTCGCGGAGGTCGGGGTGCGACACCTGCGCGATGCGCACAGCGGACCAGTCGACGCGCTCGTCGAACGGCGGCTCGGCGAAGGCCCGTTCGAGTTCGTCGACGACGGCGTCGTCACGGAGGCGGTCGATGACGGCGTCGCCGCCACCGCCGGTCACCCAGGTGGGCAGCAGGGCGGTGAGAGCGGTGCCGCGGAGGACGCCGTCGAGCAGGATGGTGCCGGTGCCGTGATCCATGGGCCGCTCTCCAGTCGTCGCGCATGTTGCAACGGGGGTTGCGTCAATGCCCGACAACTGTAAAGGGTCCGAACAAACGTGTCAACGGTGTGGAGACGGTGTGGCGGGGCGGGTTGCTCGGCACTTCGACAGGCTCAGTGACCGGGGGAGGGCGGCTCAGTGACCGGGGAGTGTGGCTCAGTGACCGGGGGAGGGTGGCTCAGCACTTCGACAAGCTCAGTGACCGGGGGGAGTGTGGCTCGGCACTTCGACAGGCTCAGTGACCGGGGAGGGGGGCTCAGTGACCGGGGGAAGTAGCTTGGTGACCGGGGGAGGGCCTCGGCTCCGCGGTCGGGGCGCCTACTCCACGAGGCGGAGGCGGACCGCCATGAACTGGCGACCGGGCAGGTCGACCCGGACGGTACCGGTGTGGGTGCCGGGGAGGGTCTCGACCGTCATGTTCCAGGTGTCGAGCACGTCGACGTGGAACTCGCCCTCGGGGAGGAAGACGTTGCGGAACCGCGGCCGGTTGAAGCCGAAGTAGCCGATGACGTAGCGGCCGGCCACCCCGCCCCACGGCACGTCCCAGTCGCCGGGCAGCGGGTCGAGGACGCCCGTCGGGGACTCCGCCGAGATGCGCTCCAGGAACGCGACGCGGTCGGGACTCGAACCGATGAGCGGCCCGCCCTTCGACCAGAACAGCTCCTCCCGGTCGTTGAGGTAGGTCTCGCCGTGGCCGACGTAGCCGCCGCGGATCGCACCCTCCCAGAACCGTCGCACCATCTCCTCGCCGGTGATGTTGCCCCAGCCCTGGTCGATGTCGCCCTCGTAGGCGCACTCGTCGATGACGATCGGCTTGCCCCACTGCTCGCGCCAGGCGTCGGTGTTCTCCGCGGTCCGGTAGACGTCGACGCGCTGCACGCTGCAGTGCGTGATCCACGGCTTGGTGTAGTCGTAGAACCCCTGGCAGTTGTGGATGGAGTTGAGGTGGCCGTGAGGGTCCTCCGCGCCGACGACCGCCGCGAGCCGCTCCCAGTCGTCGTTCGTCTTCGCCCAGAGCAGGTCGTACTCGTTCGCCATGGACCACCACACGTTCGCGAACGCGGCGAGCCGGCGGACGGCGTAGCGGAGGTACCGTTCGTCGACGGCCGGACCGAGGTCCGCGAAGCCCCAGCGGTCGTAGGCGTGGAAGAGGATGAGGTCCGCTTCGATGCCGAGCGCGCCGAGCTGGGTGATGCGCCGCTCGAGGTTCGCCCAGTACGCCGGGTCGAACCGCTCGTGGTCGAACCCGTCGGCGAGCGAGCCGACGAAGGGGAACGTCTCCGGCTCGTTCGCGTTGTAGAGGTACGACTTCGGGAACACGCACATGCGGATCTTCGTGAACGGTGCGGCCTCCAGAGCGCGCAGCGTCTGCTCCTGCAGTTCCTCGGGCTGGTGCGTCCAGGCGTAGGCGGTCGTGCCGAGCGGGCGGTGGCGGGTGCCGTCCGCGTGGGCGAAGTGGTAGCCGTCGACGCGCACCGGTCCGTGGCTGTCCGTCGCCGCGGCCGACACGGTGAACATGCCGGCGACGCCGTCGAGCGAGCGGGCGGTCGAGCTCGTGGTGAACGACCACTCGCCCTGCTCCTCGGCGAGCAGCCGCACCAGGTACCGTCCGTCGCCGTCGTAGAACCCGCCGACGGTGAGCTCGCGTGCACCGTTCGTGAACGTCGCACCGAGTTCGACGTCGACGAACGGGTTGCCGTGCGACGGCCCGTCCAGCCGGATCTCCACGACGCCGTACTGCGGGACGTCGTCGGGGACCGTCAGGGTCGCCGAGCCGCGCGGGACGTCCTCGCCCTCGTAGTCGGGAGCGGGCTCGATCGCGGCGCCGTAGGGTGCGCGGGCCTCGGGACCGTCGTCGACCTGTGCGAGCGCCGCCCAGAGACGATCCTTCGCCGCGTCGTCCTGGAGCTCGGGCACGATCGCCGACAGCTGCCCGAGACGGATGCTGCGGAACTGTTTGGCCATCGGCGACGCGGCGATGCCGGGCAGGAACTGCTCGAGGACGGTGCGACCCGCCGGGCTCTCGATGACGTCTCCGAAGGCGGAACTGCGGTCGAACATGGATCTCCTGTGATCGGCCGAGCGGGTCGGCGGCGGGTGCTACTGGTGCAGGCGGTGCGAGTGTTGCACGTGGAACGGTCGAGTGGGGGTTATCGCGCAACTCCTGGTGCCGGAGTGGCTGCAGCCAGCGCCGCGTCCACCCCGTCGAGCATCGACGGCGGCGTGAACATGAGGAGTTGACGGACGGTCCGACCACGACTCCACTGGGTGCCGCGGCGGATGTCGTCGGCCTTGGCCTGATCGTGGGCACCCACCGAGTTGAGGAGGGCGTCGTACGCGGCCGGTCGGTCGATGATCTCGGAGAGCGGCGAGTCGAGGCCGAGCGTGATGTCGTCATCGGCACTCGAGCCGGCGTCCGTGACCTCGACCGTCCAGTCGTGACGACCGGACCCGACCGTCTCCTCCGGGGCACCCGGCAACGCGACCGTCGCCGTCGTGTTCGGCGGCACGACCGCCGACACCCGGAGGGACGACCCATCGCGTCGCCACGCCACCGACGCCTCGCCGTAGGGTGTGACATGTCGGGCCTCGGCGTGGTCGAGCCCGTCGATCGGCCGCGGTGCGATCCGGAGCTCGCGGTAGCCGGGAGCCGCGGGCGCGAGGCCGGCCACGGTGCGGTGCAGCCAGTCGGCGACGGCGCCGAGCGCGTAGTGGTTGAACGAGGTCATCTCGCCAGGGTTGACCGAGCCGTCCTCGAGCAGGCTGTCCCAGCGCTCCCAGATCGTGGTCGCGCCCTTGGTGACGGGCGAGAGCCAGGAGGGGTTCTCGGTCTGGAGCATGAGGCGGCCGGCCGCGCGGAGGTGTCCGCCTTCGGCGAGTGCGTCGGTGATGAGCGGCGTCCCCACGAAACCGGTGCCGATGCGGTAGCCGTCGGCGCGGACGAGGTCGGCCAGGCGGTCCGCGAGGCGTTGTCGGACGGTGGGATCGTCGACGAGGTCGAACCGCAGGGCGAGGGCGTACGCGGTCGGCGCGTCGGACATCATCCGGCCGCCGGGCGTCACGTACTCGGCGGCGAAGGCCGCCCGACTCCGCTCTGCCAGGTCGCCGTACCGCTCGGCGTCCGCCGTCTCCCCGAGGAGCCCGGCGGTGTCGGCGAGGATCCGGAGGGACCGTGCGTGATAGGCGCTCGCGACGATGTCCGAGTCGACCCTGGCCTTCGCCGGCTGGTCCGGCGGCGCGCTCGGGTCGAGCCAGTCGCCGAGCTGGAAGGTGTTCGACCAGAGACCGTCGGTGCTCACCCGGAGGACGGCCTCCACCCAGGAACGCATCGACGGGTACTGCTCGCGCAGGACACCGAGGTCGCCGTAGCGCTCGTGGAGCACCCACGGCACGACGGTCGCCGCGTCGCCCCAGGCCGCGGTCGGACCGCCACCGGCGAAGCCGGACAGCGCGGCCGGGACCACCATCGGGACGACACCGTCCTGGTGTCCCTGTTCGAGCGCGAGGTCGCGCAGCCAGGAGTCGAGGAAGGCGGAGCTGTCGTAGAGGAAGCTCGCGGTCGGGGCGAAGACCTGCAGGTCACCCGTCCAGCCGAGTCGTTCGTCGCGCTGCGGGCAGTCGGTCGGGATGCTCAGGAAATTGCCGCGCATGCCCCAGACGACGTTCTCGTGGAGGCGGTCGAGCAGCTCGTGCGAGGAGGAGAACCAACCCGTGCGCGTGAGGTCGCTGTGGAGGACGACGGCGGTGACCGACGCCGGGTCGAACGCGCCCGGCCAGCCGTCGATCTGCGCGTAGCGGAAGCCGTGGAAGGTGAAGCGCGGCTCGATCGTCTGCTCGCCGTCGCCCGAGAGCGTGACGTGGTCGGTGGCCGCGGCGTTGCGGAGGGGACGCAGGGCGAGTTCGCCCTCGTCGAGGACCTCCGCGTGCCGGAGCGTGAGCGTCGTGCCCCGCGGGCCGGCGACGGTGAGTCGGAGGCGGCCGACGAGGTTCTGGCCGAAGTCGAGGATGGTCGCGCCCGTCGGCGAGGTGAGCACCTCCGCCACCGCGCGCTCCTCGATGCGACGGACGGGCGCGGCGATGCGGGCCTCCGGCACCGGGTGCGCAGCGTCGTCGACGAGGGCCGGGGCCCAGGTGGACGCGTCGAACGCCGTCGTCGACCAGCCGGGTTCGGCCAGGGTGGTGTCGATCGCCTCGCCGGCGTAGATGCCGCTGTCGACGAGCTCGGCACCGTCGGCCGCCGACCAGCTCGCATCGGTGACGAGCGTCGCCGTCGTCCCGTCGAGGTAGTCGAGCTGCAGCTGGGCGGCGAAGCGTGGCTGGTCGCCGTAGATCCGCTCGGCGAACTGGAAGAACCCGTAGCGCTCGGTGTACCAGGCACCGGCGACGGTCGCGGCGAGGACGTTCTCGCCCGGCTCGACGAGCACGGTGACGTCGACGGTCTCGTGCACGAGGCGGTCGCCGTAGGCGGTCCAGCCGGGGGAGAGCACGTCCTCCGAGGCGGGAACCCCGTTGAGCTGTGGCTCGGCGGCACCGAGCGCGGTCCAGAACAGCCGGGCGCGACGGACGGGCCGGTCGACGGTGAACGCGCGGCGCACCCGGATCGGTTGCGCAGCACGCTCGGGCGCCGCGAGACCGATGAAGCTGGCGGTCCAGGCGCCGCCGGCGAGGAACGCGGCTTCGACGTCGATCGGCTCGCTCCAGGGTGTCTCCTCGCCCGCGGTCGACGCGGCACGGACCTCGACGGTGCGCACCTCGTCCGGGGCGAGCGGCGGGAACGGCCAGGAGACGAGGACGGAGTCGCGGCCCTCGACGCGCGCCGTGGCACCACTGCCGTCCCGGAGCTCGGCCCAGGCCTGCACCCAGTCGGCGCCCGATGTCTCGACGGTCCAGCTCAATCGAGGCGTCGGTGTCGCGACCGCGGGACTGTCGTCACGGGTCTCCGCACGCAGACGGCCGATCTGCGCGACGTGCGCGGTCATCGGGAGGTCCCTGCCGCAATGGTGACGACGTGCTCGTCCACGAGGTCGACGACGGACGATCCGATCCGGAGGGTGACGTCACCTGGCTCGACCTGCCAGCCGTCCGCCCAGTGGGCGAAGACCCGCGCAGGCAGGGCGACCTCCCAGGCGACCGATTCGCCGGCGCCCGCGCGGACGACGGCCGATCCGACGAGCCAGCGCACAGGGCGGTCGACCGAGGAGTCCGGTCGCTCCGCGAACACCTGCACGACGTGCTTGCCGGCGCGGTCACCGGTGTTCGTCGCGGTCCCGGAGACGCGGGCGTCACCGGAGACGACGTCACCCGCGACCTCGCCACCGTCGATGGACCAGCTCGTGTACCCGAGCCCGTGCCCGAACCAGTAGGCGGGCGTGGCACCCGAGCGGAGCCATGCGCGGTAGCCGATGTGGATGCCCTCCTCGTAGCGGAGCACGCCGTCCACCGGGGTGACGTCGAGCACCGGGACGTCGTCGAGCGCTGCAGCCCAGGTGGTGCTCAGGCGACCACCGGGTTCGGCGACGCCGAGGAGCACGTCGGCCAGGGCGTTGCCCATCTCCTGCCCGCCGAACCAGCCGAGGAGCACGGCGGCGACCTCGTCGCTCCAGGGGAGCAGGACCGGGGCGCCGGAGTTGACGATCACGACGGTGCGTGGGTTCACGGCGGCGACGGCCCGGACGAGCTCGTCCTGACGGCCGGGGAGTGTGAGGCCACTGCGGTCCCAACCCTCCGACTCGACCTTCGAGTTCGTGCCGACGACCACGACGGCGACATCGGCCTCGCGGGCCGCCTCGACCGCCTGGGCGATGAGGGCGTCGGGGTCGGAGTCGTCGGGAGCGCGACCGACGGTGACGCTGATCGCGCCGAGACCGTTCTCGCTCGGGGAGAGGTCGAACTCCGCGCGGAGCTGGACCGGGACGTCGGACTGGGCGGCGAACGCACCCGTCGCCGACGGCGGGGCGAGCAGCGCCGCGCCGAGGTCGTTCCCGACGACCACGGGCTGCTCGTCGACGAGGAGGACGCCGTCGACGAAGAGCCGGCCGTGGAGCCCCGTGGCGAAGCCGAGGCGCAGCTGCTCGGTGGCGTCGGGCGTGTACGTGGTGGTGAGCACGAGCTGCGACGCCGTGGTGACCGGGGCGTCGCCGCCGAACCAGACGAGTGCGGTGGACCGGCGGTCCTCGGTGAAGAGCTCTGCACCGTCGGCGTCGAGGAACGTGGCGACGAGACCGGGGTCACCTGTGCGCGGGTTGGTGAGGCGCTCGAGCGGGAGTTCTGCGACACCCTCCTGCACGATCGCGCCGACGGCGTAGTCGATCGTCGCCTCGGGGAGCGCGAGTCGCAGTCCCTCGAGTGGGCTGACGGTGTGTTCGGGGAGGACCGTCGCACTGCCACCGCCCTGGGTGCGGGAGTCGCGGGCATTGTGCCCGATGACGGCGACGCGGGTGAGCGTGGCCGCGTCGAGGGGCAGGGTGCCGTCGTTGTCGAGTAGCACGACGCCCTCGGTCTCGGCCTCGCGGGAGAAGGCGACCCCGTCGACCGGGGCCGGCGCCAGCGCCTCGTCACCGAGCGCGCCGACGCGGACCGCGAGGGCGAGGAGTCGGGCGACCTTGCGGTCGACGTCGGATTCGGCGACGCGGCCGTCGCGGACGGCCTCGACGAGTGCCGCGCTCCATGCGGGAGCGGGACCGGGCATGGCGAGGTCCTGCGACGCCGGCGCCGAGCCGAGGCTGCGGACGCCGGTCCAGTCGCTGACGACGACGCCGTCGAAGCCCCACTCCGAGTTGAGCGGCGTCTCCAGCAGGTCGTTCTCGCTCATCGTGACGCCGTCGACGGAGTTGTAGGCGCTCATGATCGCCCAGGTGCCGGCCTCGGTCACCGTGCGCTCGAACGGCGCGAGGTAGAGCTCGCGGAGGGCGCGCTCGCTCGCGTGCACGTCGACCGTGAAGCGGTCGGTCTCGGAGTCGTTGGCGACGTAGTGCTTCGGGGTCGCGGCGACGCCGTTGTCCTGCAGGCCGCTGACGTAGGCGGACGCGAGCGAGCCGGTCAGTTCCGGGTCCTCGCTGAACGCCTCGAAGTGCCGCCCGCCGAGCGGGGAACGGTGGAGGTTGATGGTCGGGCCGAGGACGACGTCGACGCCCTTGCGGCGGGCCTCGGCCGCAGCGACTGCGCCGTATCGGTAGGCGAGCGACGGGTCCCAGGAGGACGCCAGCGCGGTCGCCGACGGGAGGTTGATCGACGGCGAGCGCTCGTCCCACAGCGGACCGCGGACGCCGGCCGGGCCGTCGGACAGGACCATGGCGCGCAGGCCGATCTTCTCGAGCGGGACCGTGGTCCAGAAGTCGGCGCCGGAGACGAGTGCGACCTTCTCCTCGAGGTCGAGCCGGGCGACGAGGGCGTCGATCGCCGCGGTGTCGACGGGCTTCGTGACGGCGGCGTGCCGGGGAGTGGTGATGGTCATGCGGTGTGGGTCCGTTCTGGGGGTGGCCCTTCGACAAGCTCAGGGACCGGTTGTGGGGTCTCAGGGACCGGTTGTGGGTCTCGGGGACCGGATGGTTGTCCTTCGACAAGCTCAGGACCGATGGTGCGCCCGGCCGGCCAGGTTCCTGGCCCCGGCCGACCGGGCGGTCGAAGCGACGGTCAGGCGGCGAACTCCGCCGCACGCTGCTCGTCGATGAGGCGGCGGCGCTCCACCCGGCGGTCCTCCTGGCGGTCCGGGTCGGGGATCGGTGCCGCCATGAACAGGCGCTGCGTGTAGGGGTGGGCCGGGTGCGCCGTCACCTGGTCGCCGTCGCCGGACTCGACGATCTCCCCGTGGTACATGACCGCCACGCGGTGGCTGATGTGCCGGACGACCGCGAGGTCGTGCGAGATGAACAGGTAGGCGACGCCCGTCTGTTCCTGGATGTCGATGAAGAGGTCGAGGACCCGCGCCTGCGTCGACAGGTCGAGGGCCGACACGGGCTCGTCGCACACGATGAGCTTCGGATCGAGGGCGAGCGCCCGGGCGATCGCGATGCGCTGTCGCTGCCCGCCCGAGAACTCGCGGGGGAGCCGTGAGGCCGCGCCGGTCGGCAGCTGCACCTGGTCGAGCAGGGATCCGACGCGCTTGCGGGCGTCAGCACCGGAGACGCCGCGGACGGTGAGCGGCTCGGTGAGGATCTGCTCGATCGTGAGCGAGGGGTTGAGCGAGGAGTACGGGTCCTGGAACACGACCTGGATCTCCGAGCTCAGCGCCCGGCGCTCCTTGCGCTTCAGGTGCCCGATCTCCTGGTCGCGGTAGCGGATGCTGCCGCCGGTGACCGGGGCGAGGCCCAGCACGGCGCGACCGAGCGTGGTCTTGCCGGAGCCGGACTCGCCGACGAGGCCGACGGTCTCACCGGGCTTGATGTCGATCGACACGCCCTTGAGCGCCTTGAACGACTGGGCGCGGAACCCCTTGCCCGGGTACTCGACTTCGAGGTCCTTCACCTCGAGCAGTGACGACGTCATCGGGTCTCTCCTGTCAGGTTCGTCGCGAGTGCCGGTCGGGCGGGACCCTCGTCGAGGATCGCGCCGAGCAGCGACTGCGTGTACGGGTGCTGCGCGTGGTTGAAGATCGAGCGCACCGGCCCGGTCTCCACGATGAGGCCGTTCTGCATGACCGAGACGCGGTCGCAGAGGTCGGCGACCACACCGAAGTTGTGCGTCACGAGGAGCATCGCCATGTGGCGTTCCGCCTGGAGGTCGCGCAGCAGGTCCAGGACCTCGGCTTGCACGGTCACATCGAGCGCGGTGGTGGGCTCGTCGGCGATGATGATGTCCGGGTCCGTCGAGACGGCGCCGGCGATGAGCACACGCTGCGCCATACCGCCCGAGACCTCGTGCGGGAATGCGGCGAAGGTGCGCTTGGGGTTCGGGATGCCGACCCGCTCGAGCAGGGCGAGTGCCTTGTCCGTCGCCTCCTTCTTGCTGAGGCCGAGGGTGACGCGCAGGGGTTCGACGAGCTGGCTGCCGATCGTGAACGCCGGGTCGAGGTTCGACATCGGCTCCTGCGGGATGTAGCCGATGCGCTTGCCGCGGATGGCCGTGTACTCGCGCTCCCCGAGGGTGTCGAGCCGGGTGCCCTCGTATCGGATCGTCCCGTCGGTGACCCGGCCGCCGCGCGGCAGGAGCCCGAGGACACCCCACGCGGTCTGGGTCTTGCCCGAGCCGGATTCGCCGATGAGGCCGTGGACCTCGCCCTTGCGGATGTCGAGGTCGACGCCGTGGACGACCTCGGTGACTCGGCCGCCCTCCTGGTCGTAGCCGACGCGGAGGTCGCGGACGCTGAGGACGAGCTCCTCGGCACGGACGGCGGCGCGGGCGTCGTCGTCGTGGCGGATGGGCGGGACACCGACGATCTCGTCCTCGCTGATCCCGGAAGTGCTGATCGATTGGGTGACGATCGTGTTCGAGCCGGTCTTCGACGTCGTCACGATCTTGCGACGGCGCCGGCGGACGGACACGGTGCGCTCGAGCTCGTCACGCATCGCGTTGGCGAGCAGGGTGAGCGCGATGCAGGTGAGCGCGATCGCGAGCGACGGCCACACCATGAGGATCGGTGCCTTGTAGATGTTCGTGAAGCCGTCGTTGAGCATCGAGCCCCAGGTCGGCACCGACAGGTCGCCGAGACCGAGGAACTCGAGGCCGGACTGGATCGCGATGGCGATCCCCGCGATGATCGCCGACTGGATGATGATCGGAGCGCGGACGACGGAGAGGATGTGCCTGCCGATGATGCGCGGGTCGCTGAGTCCCGAGACCCGGGCGGCGTCGACGTAGAGCTCCGAGCGGACGGCCGTGACGGCCGCGTAGACGAGGCGGAAGTAGGAGGGCGAGAGCAGGATGCCGAAGATCGCCATCGAGATCCAGACCGACGGGCCGAGGACGGCGCGGGCGGCCAGCAGGACGACGATGCCGGGCAGCGCCATGATGAGGCCCGTGAACCACGAGGACACGGAGTCGAACCACCCCTGGTAGTACCCGGCGATCAGCCCGGCGACGACCCCGATGACGATCGCGACGACGAGGGCGAGGAGTGCTGCGGCGACGCTGATCTGGGTGGCGGCGAGCAGGCGGGAGAACACGTCGCGCCCGGCACTGTCCGCTCCGAGGAGGTGGTCGGAACTCGGTGGCGCAAGGACCTGCTGCAGGGACGCGAGGTTCGGGTCCTGCGGGGCGATGAGCGGTCCGAAGATCGCGACGACCCCGATGAGCACGAGGAACACGAGGGACGCGGCGCCGATCGGGCGCTTGAGGAGCCGACGTAGGAGGTTGACGCGGACCTGCGGGGTCGGGACGGTGAGCGGGGTTTCGATGGCGGTCATGACAGTCGCACCTTCGGGTTGAGCGCAGCCTGCGCGAGGTCGATGAGCAGGTTGACGACGACGACGATGATGGCCGTCGCGATGACGACCCCCATGACGATGGGGATGTCGCCCTGGGTCGTGGCCTGCACGGCGAGTTGACCGATGCCCGGGAGGGCGAAGATCTGCTCGATGATGACGGCGCCGCCGAGGAGGCCGATGAACTGTACGGCGAGGACGGCGAGGGCGGGGCCGCCGGCGTTCCGCAGCACGTGCTTGTAGATGACGCGGCCCGTACCGAGCCCGCGGCTGCGGAGCGTCCGGACGTAGTCCTTCGACATCGCGTCGACGACGGAGCCGCGCACCTGCTGCGAGACCGTCGCGATGGCGCCGATCGCGAGGGCGATGATCGGCAATGTCACCGAGGCGACCCAGCCGGAGAAGGACGTGGTGATCGGGATGTACCCGGTGGCTTTGAACAGGCGGAGGTTGATCGCGAAGGTGATGACGAGCACGAGCGCGATGAGGAAGCTGGGGATCGCGAAGCCGATGACGGAGATGAACTGGACGACGTTGTCGATCCATCCACCGCGACGGGCGGCGAGGACACCGAGGATGACGGACACGATCGCGGCGATGATGGTCGCGCCGAGCACGATCGAGAGGGTGACGGCGAGGCGGCCGGTGACGCCCGAGGACACCAGCTGGCCGGTGAACCACGAGCGGCCGAGGTCGCCCTGGAAGGCGGAGGCGATCCAGTCGAGGTACTGCACCGGCAACGGGCGGTCGAGGCCGAGTTCGGCGGCCTTCTTCGCGACGGTCTCGGTAGTGGCGCTCTGGCCGAGGATCCGGCGGGCGATGTCGCCGCCGCCGAGGTAGAGGAGGGAGTACGCGATCACGGAGATCACGAAGATGAGGACGACGCCGGACACCAGGCGTCTGAGGATGAATCCGAGCATGGGTCACTCCAGGAAGTGGGTGAGTGAGGGGTGTTGGGGCCGGCCCGCCCGAGCGCTGGACACTCTGGCGGGCCGGGGTCGATACGACACGTGCGACCGGTCGGTCCCGGTCCCGGAGCCTGTCGACGGGCGGGCCTGCGACGGGTTCCGGTTCCGGTCCCTGAGCCTGTCGAAGGGCGGACCCGCGACAGGCTCAGGACCAGCGGACTACTTCGGCTGGATGTCGTAGATGGACGGGTACGCGTTCGTCGGGATCATCTTGACGGTCGTGTTGGCGTCCGTCGCGAAGCTGCCCTGCACCCGGTAGAACGGGGCGAACCACGCCTGCTCGACGATGTACTGGTTCAGTTCCTTCGCGACCTTGCCCTGCGTCGCCTCATCGCCGTACTGGATCTGCTTGATGTACTCGTCGACCTTCGGGTCGTCGTACTTGAAGGGGTTGAAGACGGCGTTCGGGGCGATCATGAACTGGATGAGCTGCCAGTCCGGGTTCTGCTCCAGCGCCATGAAGGAGACCGGGAACTTCGGGGCCAGGAGGTCGGCGATGAAGTTGTTGCCCGGGTCCGTGTACTCGGCGGTGATCCCGACGTCGGCCAGCTGCTGCGAGATCAGCGTGTAGGTGGTGGCGCCGAGCACCGTGGAGGACGGCATCGAGAGCGTCAGACCGTCGGCGTAACCCGCCTCGGCGAGCAGCTCCTTGGCCTTCTCGGGGTCGTAGCCGTAGCGGTCGTCGAGCGACTTGTCGAAGGCGGGGGAGTTCTCCGGGAAGACCTGACCCGTGACCGTGCCGTTGTCGTTCTGCAGCGCCTTGAGCAGAGCCGGGCGGTCGAACGCGTAGTTGATGGCCTGGCGGACGCGGACGTCGGCGATCGCCGGGTTCATCGTGCCGGCGCGGTCGAGGAGCAGCATGCCCTGGAAGTCGAGCTCGTTGGCGTTGACGGTCCAGCCGGCGCCCTCGACCTCGGCGAGGTTGTCGTTGTTCGCGAGCTTGATGCCGTTGACCTCGCCCGACTTGACGGCGTTCAGGCCGGCGGTCGCGTCCTGGAGGACGTTGATGGTCAGCTTGTCGTAGTGCTGCCAGTCCTTGTTCCAGTAGTCGGGGTTCGCGGTGTAGCTGTAGCTCGTGCCGGTGACGGTCGCGGCCGTGTCGAGCACGTACGGGCCGGAGCCGACCGGGTTGGTGGCGAGGTCGGGGCTGTCGAACGACTCCGCACTGGCGATCAGGCCGGGGTCGCGGGTGAGGTAGTTGAGCATGGCCGGGTCCGGCGCACTCAGGGTGATGACCACGGTGGTGTCGTCGGGCGCCTCGACGGAGGCGACACCCGCGAAGTAGCCGGCGTCGGGGGAGGTGCCGGTCTTGAAGCGCTCGAGGTTCTGCTTGACGACGTCGGCGGTGAGCTTCGACTTGTCGGTGAAGGTGACGTCGTCGCGGATCTTGAGCGTCAGGACGGTGTTGTCGTCGTTGTACTCGTAGGAGGTCGCGAGCGACGGCACGATCTCGCCGTCGGCTGTGGCGACGAGCAGGGTGTCGAAGACGGCCTGGTAGAAGGGCGAGCGGTTGCCCCATTCGGAGCCGGCCGGGTCGAACGTGGTGGGGGGAGTGATCGCACCCAGGATCAGGGTGCCACCGGAGCCGCTGTCAGAGCCGGAGGTGCTACCGGAGCATCCGGTGAGCACGAGTGCAGCAGCGGTGACCGCGACGGCTGCGGTCGTCTTCCATCGGAACATCTTTGTCCATTCGCTGTGAGCAATCCCTCATCGGATCGCTGGTGATTGAGGACGCTAGCACGAAAGCCGAGTGGTCACTAGCTTTTTGTTTTCGACCATGTCACAGTTGGATCACGACCAGGCCGCGGCGTTCGACGGGGAACGCGCTATCGTGAAGCCGTCCGAAGGGGGAGGTCGTCCGATGACATCGGTCAAGACCGGGAACAAGCCGCAGGGGAAGCCCCGCGGTGCATATGCGAAAACCGGTATGAAGCGCGTCGCGATCCTCGACGCCGCGCTCGCCGTCTTCGCCAACGGGGGATATCGCGCGGGTTCGCTCCGGGAGGTGGCCACGCAGGTGGGGATGAGCGAGGCCGGACTGCTGCATCACTTCCCGAACAAGAGCGCGCTGCTCGCCGCGGTGCTCTCCCACCGCGACGACCTCTCGGCGACGCTCGTGCCGATGGATGGCGACGACCCGATCGAGACGCTCCGGGGCTTGGTCGCACTCGCCCGCTACAACGCTTCCGTGCCCGGCGTGGTCGCGCTCTACTGCACGCTCTCGGCGGAAGCGACGTCGCCCGATCACCCGGCGCACGACTACTTCGTCGAGCGCTACGAGGGCACCCGCACGCGGCTCGAGCGCACCTTCGGGCTGCTCGTCTCCACAGGACGCGTGCGGGCCGGCTTCTCCACCACCAGCGCGGCCTTCATGACCCTCGCGCTCATGGACGGGCTGCAGGTGCAGTGGCTGCTCGCGCCGGAGTCGGTCGACATGGCGGACGAGCTCCACGCCTTCCTGTCGGGGCTCCTCGGCACCGAGCTCTAGGCGCCGAGCGGCCGGCGCGGCACCAGGAGGTCCGCCCCTGAGCAGGAGCCTCCGAGCGAGTGCGTCCTGCTGCGGCGCCGATCTCCTGCTGTCGCGCTACGGCGTGGTCGTGCGTGCGTCACGCAGGTCCGCGCCGACGGAGACGTAGGAGACGCCGCGGCGGTGCCGGGTGAACGGTACGGAGACGACGGCCGTGGCGACGATGATGAAGCTGAGGATCCCGACGATGCCGACGATCGTCTGCGTGAGGCCGCTCGTGGCATCGGGTATCTGCGCGGCGGTCGTCGTGGCGATGTACGGCAGGGCCACGACGGACCCGCGGTAGAGGCGCCGCGCCGCCGATCCGCGTCCGTCCGGCCACTGCGGAGCGAGCCAGACGAGGCGCTGCCCGAGCGACGCACCGCTCCCGATGAGCGCCGGCAGCACGATCACGAGGACGACCGTGCCCGCACCGATGCTGAGCACCTCGGGCAGCGTCGGGTCGTTGGCGGTCCCGGTCGCACCCGTGAGCAGGACGCGCGGGACGACGAACACGAGCGACAGCACCGTGATCGAGAGGTTCACGGCGAACGCGTCGAGGACCATGCCGAACCAGCGTCGCCAGACGGTGATGGGTCGCGCCCGGTCGCGGGTGGCGCGAAGGGCTCGCGCGCTCGGCATCCACCCGAGGACGATCGGGGCGATGAGTGCTCCGATCGCGGCCCCGGCCGTGTTCGTGATCACGTCGTCGACGTCCGCCACCCGGTAGGCGCATTCGTACAAGCCCCAGATGCCCGTGTACTGCGTCGACTCGATCAGCAGGGAGACGAGCGCCCCGAGCAGGATGGAGACACCGAGCCCACGGTTCCAGTACCGCCGCGCGATGGCGCCGAACGGGACGAACAGGATCACGTTCAGGACGACCTGGAGGAACGCGTGGCTCGTCAGGGTGCTCAGGACCGAGAGCCCGGCGGTCTCCCGTGCGATGTCACCGATCGAGTGCCCGGGGATCAGCTCGAGCGCCCCGTGGGCCGTGCCGCAGTTCGCGCGCTCATCGGGCAGCGGCAGCAGCGTGTAGGCGACGAGGGCGACCGCGTAGACACTGACCGCCGCAGCACCGGTCACCCGAGGGAGCGACATCTGGCCGTAGCGACGGAGCTGCACGAGCAGGATCGGACCGAGGACGGCGAAGAAGATCACCGTGCCGCCGACGAGTCCGACCCACGCCTGCCATGTCCACCCGCTCATTCCGACAACTGTAGGGCGCTCGCCACGCCGTCGGCATCAGTCGCCGGACGGACCCCGGTCATCCTGCAGAGGGTGCCGAACGGCGGATCCCGCGCTCGATGCAGGCGATGATGGAGTGTGCCGACGCTCATCGTGACCACCCATCCCGACCCCGACTCCCTGACCCATCACCTCGCCCAGCGGCTCGCGCAGGAGCTGCGCTCGACCTCGGACCCGGCCGGCGTCGAGGTCGCGGACCTGGCTGCGGAGGGCTTCGACCCGCGGTACACGCGCGCCGACCGCCACACCTACCGCGTCGGCGGGGACTTCACCCCGGACGTGGCCGCCGAGCAGGAGCGGCTCGACCGGGCCACCGACCTCGTGCTCGTGTTCCCGGTGTACTGGTGGTCGACGCCCGCGCTCCTCAAGGGCTGGTTCGACCGCGTCTTCGTCAACGGCTGGGCGTTCGGCCTCGACGCGGACGGCGGGATCGTCCGGAAGCTCGACCGCCTGCGCGTGCACCTCGTGCCGATCGCGGGCGACGACGCCGGGGTCTACGACCGCCACGGCTACGAGCAGGCGATGCGGACGCAGCTCGAGCACGGCATCGTCGACTTCTGCGGCGCTCGCCGCGGCGTGACGATCTTCCTCCACGACTCGGAGGGCGAGGACGCCGACGCGCGGACGCGCGCGGTCGAGGCCGCGGTGGAAGCGGTCGTCGCGGCGATCCGCGCCTGACCGCCCTTCGACAAGCTCCGGGACCGGGACTCGGTCACTGACCCGAACCCCGGTCACTGACCCGAACCCCGGTCACTGACCCGAACCCCGGTCACTGAGCCTGTCGAAGTGCTACGCCGTGAGGGTGCGGTTGAGGCGCTCGGTCGCGGTGTCCATGTGGTGCTGCATCGCAGCCGTGGCCGCCGCGGGGTCGCCCGACATGATCGCCTCGTAGACGGCCTCGTGCTCCTCGAAGGCGCGCTGGGCGTCGACGTCCTCGTGGATGCCGCGCTCCACCCAGATGCGGAGGAGCGAGCGGATGCTCTGCAGGAGGTCGGAGAGCACGCGGTTCCCGGTGGCCGAGGCGAGCTCCAGGTGGAACTTCAGGTCGGCCTCGATGAACTTGGTGCGATTGGCGCCCGCCTCGCTCATGGCGGTGAGGTGGTTGCGCAGCCGGTTGCGTGCCATGTCGTCCATGCGCGTCGCGGCGAGGCCGGCGGCGAAGACTTCGAGCTGACCGCGCACCTCGATGAGTTCGCGGGTCCGCGGCTCGCCGAGCATGAGGCCCCAGCTGAGCGTCTCGGGGAGGAGTTCGGAGACGCTGCCGCGGAGGTAGGTGCCGCTGCCCGGGCGGACGTCGACGACGCCGAGGATCTCGAGCGCCGCCAGGGCCTCGCGGACGGCGGACCGCCCGATGCCGAGGGACGCGGCGAGCTGACGCTCCGGTGGGAGGCGGGTCCCCGGGGCGATCTCACCGCTCGTGAAGTGGTCGAGCAGGCGCTTCGCGACGGCGGAGACGGCGGATCCCACGGCGACCGGTCCGAGGCTGGACGAGATGTCGTCGGTCGGCCGATCCGGGAACGCAGGCATGGGTTCACTGTATCGCGGCCCTTCGACAAGCTCAGGGACCGGCAGGGGTGCTCGGGGGCCGGCGACGCTTGAATTGGTCAACCGGTTGATGTATCGTTCATTCCGGTCCGGCCCGGACCACGCCCTGCCCGCGGCATCGATGCCGCCCACCCGAGGAGTCATAGTGGACACCACCGCCCCCGCGGCCAACCCGGCTGTCGAGCGATCAGCCATCCGGAAGGTCTCGATCCGTCTCGTGCCGTTCGTGGCGCTGATGTTCTTCATCAACTACCTGGACCGCACCGCTATCGGCTTCGCCGCCCCCAACGGCATGAACGAGGACCTCGCGCTCTCCGCCGCCCAGTTCGGCTTCGCGTCCGGCGTCTTCTTCATCGGCTACATCCTGCTCGAGGTGCCCAGCAACCTCGCGCTCAACAAGTTCGGTGCCCGCCGCTGGCTCGCCCGCATCATGGTCACCTGGGGTATCGTCGCGGTCCTGTTCACCTGGGTCGCCAACTTCGAGCAGCTCGCGATCCTCCGGTTCGTGCTCGGTGTCGCCGAAGCCGGCTTCTTCCCCGGAGCGATCCTCTTCCTCAGCCTCTGGGTCCCGGCCAAGCACCGCAGCAAGATCCTCGCCCTCTTCTACCTGGCGCAGCCGCTCACCACCGTCATCGGCGCACCTCTCGCCGGGTGGCTCATCGGTCAGCACGGCGTGTTCTTCGGTCTCGAGGGCTGGCGCTTCATGTTCCTCGGCGTCGGTGCACCGGCCATCATCATCGGTGTGATCGCCTGGTTCTACCTCAAGGACCGTCCGTCCGAGGCCAAGTGGCTCACCCCCGAGGAGCAGACCTGGCTCACCGCGGCGCTCGCCCACGAGAAGGCGACCACCGAGCAGAAGCAGGGCCACGTCAGCATCAAGCACGCCTTCAAGAGCGGCCGCGTCTGGATGCTCGCGTTCATCTACTTCGGCTTCATCTACGGCCTCTACGCACTCGGTTTCTTCCTGCCGACGATCATCGCCGGGTTCCAGGAGTCGTTCGGGGTCGAGTTCGACGTCATGCAGAAGGGTCTCATCACGGCCATCCCGTACGTGCCGGCCGCCATCGCCCTGTACTTCTGGTCTCGTGACGCGACGCGTCGTGGCCTGAAGACCTGGCACATAGTGATCCCCGCGATCGTCGGCGCCGTGAGCATCCCGCTCGCGCTCTTCGCCAACTCGCCCGCCCTGACCATCGCGATCATCGCGGTCACCGCCATGGCGATCTTCGCCGCGCTGCCGAACTTCTGGACGCTGCCCACGCAGTTCCTCACCGGTGCGGCAGCGGCCGCGGGTATCGCGCTCATCAACACGGTCGGCAACCTCGCCGGGTTCTCGGCGCCGTACATCACCGGCGCCGTCGCGGACCTCACCAAGGTCGGCGACACCCCGCAGTACGTCGTCCCGATGTTCATCGTCGGTGGCTTCATGATGATCTCCGCCACGCTCATGGTGATCCTCTCCAAGCAGCGGAGCTCTCGCGAGCTGCGGGTCACCCACGACGACCTCACGGGCAAGACCCGATGACGCGCCTCTTCAACGACCCGGCGGAGTTCGCCGACGAGATGATCGACGGTTTCGTCGCCGCGAACCGTGACCAGGTCCGGCGCGTGACCGGCGGCGTCGTCCGGAGCACCCGGACGCCCGAGGGCACGGTCGCGCTCGTCATCGGCGGTGGCTCCGGCCACTACCCGGCGTTCGGCGGCATCGTCGGCCAGGGCCTCGCGCACGGCGCGGCGATGGGCAACCTGTTCGCCTCACCCTCCGCCCACCAGGTCGAGTCGGTCGCGAAGGCGGCGCAACGCGGGGGTGGCGTCCTCCTCAGCTACGGCAACTACGCGGGCGACGTGCTCCACTTCACCCAGGCGCAGGACGCGCTGAACGCAGCGGGCATCCCCACTCGGAGCGTCGCCGTCACCGACGACATCTCCAGCGCACCCCTCGCCGAGAAACACAAGCGTCGCGGTATCGCGGGCGACCTCACCGTCTTCAAGTCGGCCGCCGCCGCGGCCGAGGCGGGCTACGACCTCGACGAGGTCGTCCGCGTCGCCACCCACGCGAACGAGCGCACCCGGTCCTTCGGCGTCGCGTTCAGCGGCTGCACCCTGCCGGGCGCGACCGAGCCGCTGTTCACCGTGCCCGAGGGGCGCATGGCGGTCGGCATGGGCATCCACGGCGAGCCCGGCATCGACGAGACCGACGTGCCGACGGCCGATGAACTCGCCACCCTGCTCGTCTCCTCGCTGCTCGCGGAACTGCCCGAGGGCGTCTCCGAGGCCACCGGCGCTCGCGTCGGCGTCATCCTCAACGGCCTCGGCTCGGTGAAGTACGAGGAACTGTTCGTCGTCTACCGTGCGGTCGCCGCGCAGCTCGAGGCCGCAGGGGTGGAGATCGTCGACCCCGAGGTCGGCGAGCTCGTCACGAGCTTCGACATGGCCGGCGTCTCGCTCACCCTCTTCTGGCTGGACGAGGAGCTCGAGGGCTTCTGGGCGGCCGGCGCCGACACCCCCGCCTACCGCAAGGGCGTCGTCGCAGCGGCCGAACAGCTCGACCCCTCGGAGATCGTCGCCGAGACGGCTGCCGAGATCCCCGCCGCCTCCGACGCGTCCCGGGCCGCCGCCGCGGTCGTGGTCGAGGCCCTCGATGCGCTCGTCCAGGTCATCGACACGAACGTCGAGGAGCTCGGTCGGATCGACGCCGTCGCGGGCGACGGCGACCACGGCATCGGCATGCAGCGCGGTGCTCGTGCCGCCGCCACCGCCGCACACGCCGCCGCCGATGCCGGGGCCGGTGCCCACACCGTCCTGCACCTGGCCGGCGACGCCTGGGCGGACCGCGCCGGCGGCACGTCCGGCGCCCTGTGGGGCCTCGCGCTCCGCTCTGTCGGAACCGCCCTCGGTGACGAGGCCGCACCAGGGCGCACCGACGTCGCGACCGGCGTGCAGGCCGCGGTCGACGGCATCATGTCGTTCGGCAAGGCCGAGGTCGGACAGAAGACGATGGTCGACGCGCTCGTGCCGTTCACCACCACGTTGCGTGCAGCCGTCGCCGACGGTTCCGACCTCATCGCGGCATGGACGACCGCCGCTGCGGCTGCCTCCACCGCTGCCGCTGAGACCGCGGACCTCCTGCCGAAGATGGGCCGGGCCCGTCCGCACGCCGAGAAGAGTCTCGGCACCGTCGACGCCGGTGCCTACTCGTTCGGCCTCATCGTCACGGCGATCGTCCCCGTCCTCGAGCGCGCCGCCGGCACCACTACGCCGGACGGCTCCACCAGCACCACCAACGAAGGAGTACACGCATGACCGATCAGCTGCGCATCGTCATCGGCTCGGATGACGCCGGGTTCGACTACAAGGAGATCGTCAAGCGCGACCTCGAGCAGCACGACGGTGTCGCCTCGCTCGTCGACGTGGGCGTGGACGCCGATGGCCACACCGCCTACCCGCGGGTCGCGATCGCCGCTGCCGAGCTCGTCGCGTCCGGCCAGGCCGACCGCGCGCTCCTCTTCTGCGGCACCGGCCTGGGCGTCGCGATCGCCGCCAACAAGGTCGCCGGCATCCGCGCCGTCACGGCACACGACAGCTTCTCCGTCGAGCGCGGTGTCCTCAGCAACAACGCGCAGGTGCTCACGATGGGCCAGCGCGTCATCGGCATCGAGCTCGCCCGCCGCCTCGTCCGCGAGTGGCTCACCTACCGCTTCGACGAGACCAGCGCGAGTGCCGAGAAGGTCGCCGTCATCGGTGAGTACGAGGCGACGGGCTCCTGCTGATGACCACCCCGTCCCCGTCGGCCGTGCCCAGGTCGTCCGCGCCCCGCGTGGTCGGCGTGAGCCTGAAGATGTACTTCGGCCACGCGCAGACCCTCGAGTGGATCGAGCAGGTGGGCGCCTTGGCCCGTCGGCACGAGGCCGTGGTCGATGGTCGCGTGCGACTGTTCGTCATCCCCGGCTACCTCGCGGTCGCGCCGTCGGTGGCGGCCCTCGCCGGGACGCGCGTGCTGGTCGGAGCGCAGGACCTCGCGAGCGCGGACCGTGGCGCGTTCACCGGTGAGGTCGGCGGCCCCGAGCTCGCCGAGGTCGGCGTCGCCGTGGTCGAGGTCGGCCACGCGGAGCGCCGTTCGCTCTTCGGCGAGACCGACGAGGTCGTCGCCGAGAAGACCGCCGCGGCCCTCCGCAACGGACTCTCACCGGTCCTCTGCATCGGCGAGGTCGAGCGCACGACGCCCGAGGCGGCTGCGACGGAGTGCGTGCGCCAGCTGGACTCCGCGCTCGCCGATGCCGTGGCTGGGCCGGTGATCGTCGCGTACGAGCCCGTGTGGGCGATCGGTGCGGCTGAACCCGCGTCTGCCGAGTACGTGCGAGCCGTCGGCGCGATCCTGAAGCGATCGATCGCCGAGCGCGCCGACCGGGTCGGCAGCTCCGTCATCTACGGCGGCAGTGCGGGCCCCGGTCTGCTGACCGCGCTCGGTGACGACGTCGACGGTGTGTTCCTCGGACGCTTCGCCCACGACGTCGCGGCGCTCGAGGCCGTGCTCGACGAGGCCCTTCGACAGGCTCAGGATGGCACCCTTCGACAGGCTCAGGGACCGAGGACAGCATGATCGGCTTCGGCACCTACACCTTCTTCTGGGAGGGCTCCGAGCTCGCACCCGAGCGCTTGAGCGTCATCGGCATGATCGAGCGCACGGCCGACGCCGGCGTCGAGCTCTTCCAGATCTGCGACGACGCCCGCATCGAGTCGATGTCCGACGAGGAGCTGCGCCGGATCGCCGAGGTCGCCCGCGAGCGCGGGGTCACCCTCGAACTCGGGACGAAGGGGATCGCGGTCGCGCACCTCGAGCGCTTCCTCCACATCGCCACCGTGCTGGGTGCGAAGCTCCTGCGCAGCATGGCGACCTCCGGCGACGACCGGCCGTCCCACACCGACGCCGTCGATCGGCTCCGCACGGTGCTTCCGGCGTTCGAGGCGGCCGGCGTGACGATCGCACTCGAGACCTACGAGCAACTGTCGTCGCAGGAGCTCGTCGACCTCGTGACCGCCGTCGACCACCCGAACCTCGGCATCTGCCTCGACCCCGCCAACACCGTCGCCCGGCTCGAGCACCCGAGTGACGTCATCGAGCGCACCGCTCCGTACGTCCGCAACATCCACGTCAAGGACTTCGCGTTCACCCGCCGGGGCGGCTGGGTCGGCTTCACCCTCGAGGGTGCCCCGCTCGGCACCGGCCTGCTCGACTACCCAGCCCTCACCGCCGTCGTCCGACCGGACGAGCGCGGCGTCAACCAGATCATCGAACACTGGCTCCCGCTCGGGGACTCCATCACGGAGACGATCGAGCTCGAGCGCACGTGGACCGCACACAACCTGCAGTACCTGAGAGAAGGAAGATCATGACCGACACCACCACCGTCGCGGACCAGCTCACCATCGCCGTCATCGGCGCGGGCGGCAAGATGGGCATGCGCGTCTCCAACAACCTCGTGAAGACCAGCCACACCGTCTTCTACAGCGAGGTGTCGCCCGCCGGCCAGGAGCGTGTGACCGAGGCCGGTCGCGAGCTCACCGAGACCGACGCGGCCGTCACCGACGCCGACGTCGTCATCCTCGCCGTCCCGGACCTCGCCCTGAAGGCCGTGTCCGCCGGCGTCGTCCCGCTCATGAAGTCGGGCGCCGTGCTCCTCACGCTCGACCCGGCCGCCGCGTACGCGGGTCTGCTGACCCGTCGCGACGACGTCATCCAGGCCGTCACGCACCCCTGCCACCCCTCCGTCTTCGTCGAGCGCCACACGCCCGAGGAGTACGCGGACACCTTCGGTGGCATCGCCGCCCTCCAGGACGCCATCGCGGCGATCGAGTCCGACGACGCTGAGAAGCAGGCGCAGGTCGAGGCCGTCGTCCGGGCGATCTTCGCCCCCGTCGGTGAGGTCCACTGGGTCACGGTCAAGCAGCTCGCGCAGCTCGAGCCGACCCTCGTGGAGACGATCGCCTGCATGATCGGTGCGCTCCTCAAGGAGTCGCTCGACGAGGCCGTCAACACCATGGGTGTGCCGGAGCCGGCCGCTCGTGCGATCCTCCTCGGCCACACGCAGGTCGCCCTCGCGAACTCGCTCAAGGGCGACAACCCGTTCTCCGACGCGTGCCTCATCGCGATGGACTACGGCCGCAGCGCGATCATCAAGGACGACTGGAAGAAGGTCTTCCGGGACGACGAGCTCGACAAGAACCTCGCCGCCATGCTCCACCTCGACAAGATCGAGCGGTAACCCGCTTCCCCAACTGTTCGCAATTCAGGACGTGCCCGGTGCGTCGGCCCGCTCCCTCCCCCGATCCGGGTCGGCGCGCCGCGGCCGTCCTGAATTGCGAACGTCACATGCGGTCAACCGGTTGTGCCGGATAGGCTGCAGACGACCCGATGTCGCACCCACGACAGCCACTGCGACACCCGAGACGACACCCGAGACACCACCCCCGCAACACCGCACGAGAGACAGGCGACGATGACTGGACGACTTGCAGGAAAGACCGCGCTCGTGACGGGTGCCGGATCGGGGATCGGACGTTCGGTCGCCGAACGGTTCGCGCGGGAGGACGCCGTCGTCGTCTTCTCCGACCGCGACATCCAGGCCGCCCGCGATGCGGCGGCACTCTTTCCGACCGCCATCGCCGTGCGACTCGACATCGCCGATGAAGCGAGCGTCGAGGCCGCCTTCGCGGTCATGGACGCCGCCGGGAAGACCCCGGACGTCGTCGTCGCGAACGCTGGCGTGCAGCTCTTCGGCCAGGACGCGAAGATCGCCGACCTCGACCTCGAGGTCTGGCAGCGCACGGTCGACATCAACCTCACCGGCACCTTCCTCACGACCAAGCACGCCGTCCGCGCCATGCTCGGCCGCGGCGGCTCGATCATCCTGACCGGGAGCCCGACCGGTCTCAACGGCGAGGGCGCCGACTTCACGGCATACAGCTCCACGAAGGCCGGGATCCACGGCCTCGGGCGGACCGTCGCCGCGGCCTACGCCGATCAGGGCATCCGTGTGAACACCGTCGTCCCCGGCTACACGGAGACCCCGCTCGTCACCGCGATCTCCGGCGACCCGGAGTCGCGTGCCGCCATCGTCGGGCGCATCCCGCTCGGTCGTCCCGGCCAGGCCTCGGACGTCGAGGGCATCATGGTGTACCTCGCCAGCGACGAGTCGAGCTTCGCCACCGGAGCGACCTTCCGGGTCGACGGCGGCATGACGAGCCTCTGAGCCGACGATCATGACCTCGCGTTCGGGAACCGCCTTCCGCGTCGCATCCGACCTCCTGCTCGACCGCGAGCGCGACGCCCTCGCCGTCGGCCGAGGGCCATGGTCGGCCTCGCTCCGCGGCTCGGAGCTCGACGACATCGCCTTCGACGGCGAGCCCGTGCTGCGCAGCATCCGCTTCGTCGTCCGCGACCAGGACTGGAAGACGCTGCCCGTCATCGTCGACGCGGTCGACCGCACGACGAGCGGCCTGCACCTGCGCGGCCGGGTCGGCGACGATGGCGAGACCGTCGCCTGGTCCCTGTCGGTCGACCTCGGAGCGTCGACACTCCGGGTCGCCGTCCGGGCCGAGGTGACCGCCGCGTTCCGGCGCGCGCGCATCGGTCTCATCGTGCTGCAGTCACCGGCGCTCGCGGGCACCGAGCTCGTCGTCGGCCACCCGGAGGGGTCCACGACGACCGTGCGCCTCCCGGAACGAGTCGCTCCGCATCAGCCGGCGATCCGCATCGGGTCCCTCGCCTGGACCGGCGACCGCGTCGCGACCACGGTCCGCTTCAGCGGTGACGTCTTCGAGATGGAGGACCAGCGCAACTGGACCGACGCCTCGTTCAAGACCTACTCGACCCCGCTGTCGTTGCCGTTCCCCGTCGCACTGGCGGTCGGTGACGTCGTGGAGCAGTCCGTCGAGGTCAGCTGCGCACGGGTCGGCGCTGCCGAGCCAGCCGACGCCCCACTGGCGACGCCGCTCGCCGTGACCGTCGTGCCCGAGACGGAGCTCGCGGGGCAACGAGAGGACCCGGTCCCTGAGGTGGTCGAAGGTCGGATCGGCGCGCCACTCGACAGTGTCGTCCCCACGATCTCGACCTCGGTGTCGAGCGACCCCGATGGCGGACGCGCTGGTGCGGTGGTCCCGGACACGATCACCGGGATCCTCGTGGAGATCGACCCGACGAACCAGGACTGGCCGGCCATCCTCGATCGCGCCGTGCGCCAGGCCGGCGGCGGGCCCCTCGACCTCCGGCTCGTGCTCGGGACGGGCGAGGAGGCCGAGCCGGTGCTGCGGCGGCTCCGCGACGCGGCCGTGCCGGTCGTGCGCGTCGGGGCGTTCCATCGCCGGACCCACCTCTCGGAGGTCACGCTGTTGACCGCGCTCGGCGAGGTCCTGCGAACCCTGTGGGCCGAGGTCCCGACGCCGCACCCCGAGCTCGTCGGCGGTACGCGCGCGCACTTCACGGAGCTCAACCGCAACCACGCGCGCCTCGAGCGCTGGACGGGCCCCGTGGCGTTCAGCATCACGCCGTTCATGCACGACCGCGGCGGGCACCAGCTCGTCGAGTCGCTCGGGATGCAGGCCGTCGTCGTGGCGGACGCCGTGAGGATCGCCGACGGCCGCTCGCTGCACGTCGGGCCGGTCACGCTCGGCGCCCGCTACAACGCGGTCGCCACCACCCGGGCGAGCGCGGGTGACTCCCGCGACCCGGAGCTCCGCGCGGGCTTCGGCGCGGAGCACGTGCCCGGCGCCACGGACGAGCGGCAGTCGGCGGAGGCGCTCGGCGCCTGGGTCGTCGGCAGTGTCGCGGCCCTGTCCGTCTCCGGTGTCGAGTCGCTGTCGTACTTCGAGGCGACCGGACCGCGTGGGCTCGTCGCGGCCGACGGCACGCTCACGGCCGCGGGCCGGGCGCTCGGGTGGATCGCCGAGCTCAGCGGCCGACGGCGCGTCGAGGTCGAGGTCGGCGGGGTGTCGCCCGGTGCCGGGTCGCTCGGCGTCGGGTCGCCCGTCTCGCCGGCAGGTGTGACCGCGATCGCCGCCGTCGACGCCGCAGGCGAGACCGTCGTGATCCTCGGCAACCTCGGCGAGACACCGGTCCGGGTCGTCCTGACCGGCGCCTCCGAGCCGCACACCGTGGACCTTGCTGCGGGTGCGGTCGCCCGGGTCGTGATCGCCCGTTCGGGTTCGTAGATCCCGCTCAGGCGAGCGTGCGGCGCAGGATGGCGAGGTCGAGCCAGCGGCCGAACTTCGTCCCGACCTCCGGCAGCAGGCCGACCTGCTCGAACCCGAGCTTCGTGTGCAGGGCGATCGATGCGGTGTTCTCCGCCTCGATGAGGGCGAGCATGACGTGGTGGCCGTCGGCCGTGGCGCGTTCCAGCAACTCGACCATGAGCGCCTTGCCGAGGCCGCGCCCCTGTGCGTCCGGGTGCACGTACACGGAGTTCTCGACGGTGTGGCGGTACCCGTCCTTCGCGGCGTACGGACCGTAACTGCCGTAGGCGAGGACGTCACCCTCGGGGAGGGCGTCGTCGGGGCCGTCGGCGACGGCGACGAGCGCGACCCGGCCCGGGTCCTGGTGGCGGGCGAGCCATGCCTCGCGCTCGGCGAGGTCGGGTGTGACCTCGGTCCAGATCGCGACACCGTTCGCGACGGCGTCGGTGTGGATGGCGAGGACGCCAGGCAGGTCGGCGGGTTCGGCGAGACGGATGCGCATACATCGATCGTAGAGCGCCCTTCGACAAGCTCAGGGACCGGTGGTGTTGGGCTCAGGGACCGGTGGTGTCGGGCTCAGGCACCGGCGGTGTCGGGCTCGGGGGCCTGACGCCCGTGACGGGTAGATTCGAGGCATGTCCTCCTCCACACCGCTCCCGATGGAGCAGCTCACCGCCGTCCTGAACGCCGAAGTCGCCCGCTACGCCGCGCGCGGTTGGACGGTGTCGTCGGTGCAGGGCCAGCAGGCCGTGCTGCAGCGACAGAAGCGCATCGGTTGGTTCTGGAACCTGATCCTGACGCTCATCACCGGCGGGCTCTGGCTCATCGTCGTGATCATCCGCGTCGTGAACCGCAAGGTCGAGTCGCTCATCGTGACGGTCGACGCCTACGGTCGCATCTCCACGCGACGCTGACGGTCGGAGCATGGGCGAGCGCGGTGAGAGCGATTCCCGGGATTCCGACGCCAGAGCTGCCATCGCCGCCGAGCGAGCCCGCGTCCAGCGGCGGACGCTCACGGTCGTCGTCATCAGCCAGGTCCTCGGCGGTGCTGGTCTCGCCGCCGGGGTGACGGTCGGCGCGCTCCTCGTGCAGGACGTCCTCGGCAGCATGAGCCTCGCGGGTGTCGCAGCCGCGCTCCTCACCCTCGGCTCCGCGCTCACCGCCTTCCTCGTCGGGCGCGTCACCCAGCGGCTCGGCCGGCGCATCGGGCTCGGACTCGGATTCGCGGTGGGCGGCGTCGGCGCGATCGGAGTGGTCGCGGCCGCCACCACCGCCCTGGTGCCGCTGCTCTTCCTGTCGCTCTTCGTCTACGGCGCTGGCACGGCCACCAACCTCCAGGCGCGCTACGCCGGCACCGACCTCGCGACCCCGGCCCGACGTGGTTCGGCGATCAGCGTCGCGATGGTGTCGACGACACTCGGCGCCGTCGCCGGGCCCAACCTCGTCGAGCCGTTGGGGGCGTTCGCGACCGGCCTCGGGCTGCCGCCCCTCGCCGGGCCGTTCCTCCTCGCCGCGGTCGCCTACCTCGCGGCCGGGACGGCGTTCCTCGTACTGCTCAGACCGGACCCGTTCCTCCTCGCCCGCCGTCTCGATGCCGAGCTCGCGCAGCTGGAGGTGGAGCAGACCGCCGCGGAGCAGGCGGGGTCGAAGCTGGCATCTCCGACGACCGCCGCACGCCCGCGTCCCGGCGTCGGTGCCTACGTCGGCGCCGCGGTCATGGTGGTCACGCAGATCGCCATGGTCGCGGTGATGACCATGACCCCGGTGCACATGCGGGCCCACCACCACGGCCTCGGCGAGGTCGGGCTCGTGATCGGGATCCACATCGCCGCGATGTACCTCCCCTCGCTCGTGACCGGCGTCCTCGTCGACCGGATCGGCCGCACCCCGATGGCGATCGCCGCCGGGGTGACCCTCCTGCTCGCCGGTGTCACGGGAGCGCTCGCCCCGGCGGACTCGCTCGGCCTCCTCATCCTGGCGCTCGCCCTCCTCGGACTCGGCTGGAACTTCGGGCTCATCGCGGGTACCGCGCTCGTCGTCGACCACACCGTGCCCGCCAACCGGGCACGCACCCAGGGCACGCTCGACGTCCTCATCGCGCTCGCCGGTGCCGGAGCGGGCGTCATGTCCGGCGTCGTGATGGCGGGTGTCGGCTACGGTGCGCTGTCGATCGCGGGCGGCGTGCTCGCCCTGCTGCTCATCCCCGTGCTGCTCTGGGCCCGGCTGGTCACCCCACGCACAGCGGTGAGCTGAGGGCGCGAGCTACTCGGCCGCGGCCGGAACGCGGACGGTGAGGGCACCCGGCTCGATCCAGGTGTTGATCGCGATGGCCTTGCCGAAGCCGTCGCCGTCGAGTTCGATCTCCTCCGGCTTCGACATCCGGGCGACGAACCGCTTCGCCGTGCCGTACTGGAGGTCGTCGTCGTCCTTCTTCTTGCCGGCCAACGCCCGGCCGGTCTTCGTCCGTCGCAGGACACCGTTCACCCACGCGACTTTCGCCCAGATCCGGATCCAGCCGAGGATCCCACCGGGGCGCATGAACATGAGGTCGAACAGTCCGTCGTCGACGACCGCGTCCGGCAACAGCAGGATGTTGGCGGGCAGCGAGCCGCAGTTGCCGATGATGACGGTGTGCACGGTGGCGCGCACCTGCGGCTCGTCGTCGATCCGGAACCGGAGGTGCAGCTCGTCCGGATCGCGCAGCGACTTCACGATCGCGTCGACGTAGGCGGCCCAGCCGGCCTTCGCCTTGAGGTCGTCGTCGGTGTTCTTGATCATCTTCGCGTCGATGCCCATGCCGGCCATGACGACGAACACGTGGCGGTCGCGTGAGTGGTCGGCGCGCTCGATGTCGATGACACCGAGGTCGATCGCCTTGTCCTCGCCGGTGAACGCCGCGATGACGGAGCCGGGCAGGTCGTTGAGGGTGAGGTCGAGGTTGCGCGCGAGCAGATTGCCGGTGCCGGACGGCAGCAACGCGAGGGGGATGTCGCTCCCGCGCAGGGCCTCCGAGACCGCGCGGACCGTGCCGTCGCCGCCGGCCGCGATGACGAGGTCGACCTTCGCGGCGATCGCCTCGGCGGTGACGCCCTGGCCCACATCCTCCACCGACGTCTCGAACCAGAGCGACTCGCCCCAGCCCGCATCGGCGGCGGACCGTTCGACCGATTCGCGGAGCACGTCGAGGTCGACCTTCACGGGGTTGTAGATGACGGCGGCGATCTTGGTCGCCGTCGTGTCGCTCGGCGCGGTCGTGCTCTCAGGTGTCGTCATCCGATCAGCATAGGAGCGGAGGCGGGCGCGAGGGGGATCCGGTCCGTGGGTTGACGTGGCACGTGGGTTCTGCAGGCGGCGGAAGAGTATCGTTGAGTCCTTGCAGGCACCGTCCATGCCCGCCACGAACGCAGTGTCCGCGGCGGCCTCCCCATCGTGATTGCGACATCGTGAAGATCCTCTCCATCCAGTCAGCCGTGGCCTACGGGCACGTCGGCAACTCCGCGGCCGTGTTCCCCCTCCAGCGCATCGGCGTCGAGGTGATCCCGGTCAACACGGTGAACTTCTCGAACCACACCGGGTACGGCGCGTGGCGCGGCCCGCTCATCTCGCCCGAGCAGGTCGGCGAGGTCATCACCGGTGTCGAGGAGCGCGGAGCGTTCCCGCAGATCGACGTCGTGCTCTCGGGCTACCAGGGCGGCGTCGGCATCGGAGACGTCATCGTGGATGCGGTGCAACGCGTCAAGGCGGCGAACCCCGACGCGCTGTACGCGTGCGACCCGGTCATGGGCAACGCGAAGTCCGGCTGCTTCGTCGCCCCGGAGATCCCCGACCTGCTGCGCGATCGGGTCGTGCCGAACGCCGACATCATCACGCCGAACCAGTTCGAGCTGGGTTTCCTCACGGGCACCGAGCCCGCTTCGCTCGAGTCCACGTTGGCGTCGGTCGAGTTGGCCCGCGCGATGGGCCCGTCGGTCGTCCTGGTGACGAGCGTCGAGCGTCCCGACCGCGACCCCGAGACGATCGAGATGCTCGTCGTCGACGACGCCGGCCGGTGGATCGTGCAGACGCCGTTGCTGCCGTTCAAGGCGAACGGTTCCGGCGACGTCACGGCGGCGCTGTTCGCCGCGCACTACGGCGAGACCCGCGACGCGAAGCTCGCCCTCGAGCGCACGGCGTCGAGTGTGTTCGACCTCGTCGAGCTCACGTACCGTTCGGGCCAGCGCGAGCTGCAGCTCGTCGAGGCACAGGAGTTCTACGCGAACCCGCGGATGCAGTTCACCGCGACGGCGGTCTGAGCCGCTGAGGTCCCCTTCCGGTCCCTGAGTTCCCGTTTCCGGTCCCTGAGCTTGTCGAAGGGCGGGGTGGTCCGTGTGCACTTCGACAGGCTCAGTGACCGGGGTGGCTCAGCGACCAGGGTGGCTACGTGACCAGGGTGGCTACGTAACCAGGGCGACTCAGCGCCCACGCTCACCGCACGGCGCGGCAGGCGAGATGGAGCGCGAGGCGCACCTCCGGGTCCGCCATGTCGACGCCGAGGAGCTCCTGCGCGCGGGTGATCCGCGTCGCGACGGTGTTGCGGTGCAGCCCGAGCGCGGCCGCCGTCGGCGCGACCGCGGACTCGTGGTCGAGGTAGGCGGACAGCGTCGTCAGCAGCTCGCCGCTGCCGGTCTGTAACGGGGCGAGGAGCGACCGTGCTGCCGGGACGAAGGTGTCGTTGCCGGTCCACGCGAGCAGCAGCTGTTCCAGGCCGAGGCCGTCCACCCGCACGAACCAGCCCGTCGTCGACCGATTCGCGGCGATGCGCACCGCGTCGGACGCCTCCCCGAGTGATGAGGTGAGACCCGCCGATCCGCTCGCCAGCGACCCGACGGCCGTCGCGACGTTGAACGATCGCCGCGCCTCAACGTGCAGGTCGCGGAGGGCGGCGATGTACCGCTCGACCTGCGGCGGCTCCGGCGGTTCGGCGAAGGTCAGCCAACCGCTCACCCCGCGCCCGCTCGTCGTCGCGTGGGAGTCCACGGCGATCCGACCGAGCGCGCCGGTGACGAAGCGGAGGAGTTGCAGGGCGTCCACCCGGCTCCGGCCGACGATGCGGAACGCGAGGTGGTAGCCGGTCGTCCGCCAGCCCCGCTCGAGCATGCGGCGTTCGACGTCGGGGTCGGGGCGGCCTCGGAGGTCCACGAAGTCCCGCAGGACGCCGGACGACACGGACGCGTCACTGACCTCGGCCACCTCGTCGATGAGGATCCGCGCCGCGACGGCGGGCATGGCGACCTCGGCGGCGACCGCGAGCGCACTCAGCTGTCGGTCGTCGAGTCCGTCCCCGAAGAACGCGACCCGGAGGCCCTCCCGACTCGGGCTGTCCACCCGGACCGATGCCGCCGCGCTACGCCCGGCCTTCGTCAGGTCGACCCAGGGGCCGAAGTCGATCGCCGCGTGCACCTCGGACGGCAACCGCCCGCCGGCCTCGAGCAGGACCCCCTCACCGTCGATGAGGGCGATCCCGTGGCCGATACTCGTCGAGAGGTGGCGGAGGAGGTCGGCCAGGCCCTCGGCGTGGTACTCGATGGACTGCGCGACCTTGCGGACGTAACCGAGGGTCAGGGAGTCGCGGGCCTCGACGAGCTGCCAACACGCCTTCGCGAGCAGCATCGGTCGGTCGACGTGCAGGAGCGAGAAACCGAGTCGGTCGGCGAGCGCGCGCGTCCCCGCGCCGAAGCCGTCGGCCTCCGGGATCGCCAGGGCGAGGAAGCCACGATCCCGGGTGCGACGGACGAGCGCATCCTGCTGCCACGGCCTCGTGGGTGGGACGCCGGTCACCACGGCGAGTCGACCGGCGCCGTCCTCGGGGAGGGCCGCCTCGTTCGTCTCGACCACCACGCCGGCCCAATTTGCGTCGGCCGGGCCGGCGACGAGCCGCACGCCACCATTGTCGGGGTGGGCGAGGAGTGCGCCCAGCTGCAGGCGATCGCTCATGCCGGGACCTCGTCGGTTCGGACCTCGTCGAGCTCGTCCAGGCCGTAGGCGGACGGGAGCACATGGCGGAGTCGCTCCGGGGAGCCGGACCACCATTCCGGACCGTCGACCCGGATGACGGCGACGTGCCTCGCCATCGAGACCGCCGTGACCTCGAGGATGTCCCGGGAGACCGCGTCGACCACGACGATGAGGTCCGGCGCGGCGGCTTCGAGTCGTCCGTCCGTCATGAACGCGAGCGTCTCGGAGCGGGCGACGAGGCGGTGCAGCGCGCCACTGCTCCCGTCGATCCCGAAGGTGAGGACGTGCGGGTCCCGTGAGTCCGGCTCGATGCTGCTGACCCGACCCTCCGCGAGGAGCCGTCCACCCAGCGACTCGGCCAGGGCGGTCAGCGGGCCGTCGATCCGCGCGAGGAACGCTCCGCCCAGCTCGAGTGCCCGGGCGGCGTTCCCGACGATGGCGTGCGCTCGGAGGTCGCCGACCGTGAAGCCCGCGAACACCATGCCGCCGCTCCCACCGGCCTGCACGATCGCCGCGCGGACGACGCGTTCGATGTCGAGGGCCCGCTCGGTTTCGACGAGGGCGACCCCGCCGGCACCGGTGTCGCAGGTGACGACGATGCCCGGGACCTCGTCCACGAGGATCGACATCTGGTCGAGCGAGGGGACGGCGCGTCCGGTCAGATCAGCGTCGACGATGGTCCGCCCTGCGGCGAACGCGAAGGGGGTGAGCCCGTTGACCCCGCCACCCTCCAACGAACAGATGGCCGGGATGCGGTGTCCGAGCCAGCGTTCCGCAGCTCCGATCAGCCGCCCGAACGGATCCGTGCCGGGGAGGCGCTCGCTGAGCAGCATCGTGGAACCGACGAAGCCGACGGCGAGACACGGGGTCTCCGGGTCGAGGTCGTCGACGCTGTGGAGGTCGAACGGCCAGGCGCGCTCGTCGCGGAGCGCCAGCTCGAGCATCGTCGTCGCGCCGCCACCTCCCGAGCCCAGGATCGCGAACCCCGTCGCCAGGGCGGGGAGGCGATCGCGCTCGAGGAGGGTCGGCATGCCCTCAGCCTAGGCTCGGACCGCCTGACCCGCGGTGAACGCATCCGCGGCTTCCGCAGCCGCAGCCTCGCCCTCGACCGGGACGAACGGCTCCGTGAGCCCGAACGCGCTCGGCCCGAACGTGCGCAGTGCGTCCGGCGTGCGCATGAGTGCCGGCGTCGAGATCCCGAGGACCCGCACGCGTTGGCCGTAGCGGAGGCCCTCCGTGGTGATCGGCTCGGCGGTCTCGTGGTCGACGATGCAGATGAGGTCCGGCACGATCGCGACGACCTCACCGTTCCACCGGGCGATGAGGTTCTCGTTCTGGAACGAGATCTCGAGACGTTCGGAGCTCGACGGGTCGGCCGACCAGATGACGGCCGTGCCCTTGGCGAAGCCCTCGGTGGTGCGGCGCTCGACGTCGGCCACTTTCCCGACGAACAACTCCCGGACGTGGGAGTAGAGCGTCGTGGACAGGGTGTCGGCGATGGCGGCGAACGGCGAACGGTGCTCCTCGCGGGCGATCCTGATCGCCCGGCCGAGGGCCAGCGCCATCGAGATCGTCCGCGGTACCGCGGTGCGACGCACGTCCGCCCCGCTCATCGCGTACTCGGCGATGTGGGCGACGCCGCCGAGGCGGATCGCGATGCCGCGCGCCAACCACTCCATCTGCCGGTCGTCGTCGCCGGTGTCGATGATCACGCGCTCGCCGCGTTCCCCGGCGATGGCGAGCGGCGAACCGTGCACGCCGTAGACCGCGAAGGTCTCCATGGAGAGCTCCGGGAAGGCCCGGCCCATGCCGTCGGCGTCGACGACCGGCAGCCCGGTCTCGGCGGCCACGATGAGCGGGATCATCGAGTTGATGCCACCGCACTCGATCGGCATGGTCGCGTCGGCGGTGCGCCCGAGGTGCTCCTCGAGCGTCCGTAGGGCGAGGGTCGGTTCGAAGCCGGCCGGGATCTTCTCGACCATGACCGTCGGAGCGCCCATCTGCGCGGTGGGGATGACGAAGAGGTCGTCGGCGAGCTCGTCGGGGTCGAGGATCGTGATGGAGCGGTCGCCGAGCACCTGTTTCACGAGCATCATGCCGATGTACGGGTCGCCGCCGCCGCCGGTCCCGAGGAGGGTGGCGCCTCGGGCGAGGTCTGGCAGGTCGTCTGCGGTCAGCGTCCAGCTCATGCGGCGACCTCCGGCGCGTCAGGCGCAGGCGTCTCGGCTGTGCCGTCGAAGCGGTGCGACGGCACCTCGTACCCGAAGTACCCCGGCCCGACCATCGCGAGCGCCTCGGGGCTGTGCCAGCGGTCGTCACTCGGTGCCGAGATCACGCGGACGCGCTGCCCGTACCGGAGCCCCTCGGTGGTGATGGGCTCGCCGGAATCGTGCTCGAGCACCATGATGAGGTCGGGCGTCGTCACGAGGGTGACGCCGTCGAGTGCCGCCATGAGGTGCTCGTTCTGGAACGACAGTTCCAGGCTCGCGTCGACGCCGTCGATGCGGGCTCGACCGCGGGCGAACCCGGTGGTGGTCGCGCGCTCGACGTCGACGACCTTGCCGGAGAACAGCTCGCGACCGCCGAGCAGCCGCACGGTCCGCTCCACAGGGTCGGCCTTCTCGGCTCGGGCCGCTTCGATGCCGTCGCCGATCTCGCGGCACAGCGACAGCGAATCGGCTACGAGCGCCTCGCGCGCCTGCGCACCGGACATCGGGAAGCCGGAGATCATGACCGAGCAGCCCATCTCGACACAGGCGACGCGCGCGATGCGTTCCGTCCAGCTGTTGTCGATGGTCGTGAGGACGCCCGTGTTCCCCTTCTCGTCGCTGAACGCGAGCGGGGAGGCGTCGATCCCGTACAGGGTCGGGAGCACCATCTGCAGCTCGGGGAAGGCCCGCCCCATCCCGTCGGCGTCGATGAGTGGGAGTCCGAGCGCTGCGGCCGCGGCGATCGGGATGGTCGAGTTCACGCCGCCGACCTCGGCGCACGCGATGTGCGTGACCCGGCGACCGAGGGACGCGCTGAGGGCGTGGACCGGTGCGACGACCTCGGTGAGGCTCGGCAGCTTCTCGACCATGACGGTCGGGGCGCCCATCATCGCGACGGTGAGGACGAGCGCGTCGTCGGGGACCTCGTCGAGGGTGACGACGGTGACGTCGCCGTGCTCGCGGAGCGCCTGCGCGGCGAGGAGCGCGCCGATGTACGGGTCGCCGCCGCCGCCGGTCCCGAGGACGGCCGCGCCACGGGCGAGGCCGGGGATGAGCTCGGCCGAGATGGTCCAGCTCATCGGAGGCCTCCCATGTCGAGGTCGCCGACGGCCTTCACCCGGATGCGCGTGGCGTTCCCCGGGAGATAGGGGATCGGGACCTCGTCGAAGTCGACGATCGCGACCGACGCGGGGGAGGCGCCGGCCGCGATCGCCTTGTCGATCGCCTCGGCACGGACCTCGGCGATCGCCTCCTCACGCCGGCCGGGTTCGATGGCGTAGACCTTGTCGATCTCGCCCCCGACCTGCGCGATGGAAGCGCCGATGGCATTCGCCACGGCGTAGTTGTCGGGCCGGTGGACGGCGCCGAAGACGGGGAGTTCGTCGGAGAGCAGGATCGACCCGCCGCCGACCGCCACCACGGGGATCGGCTCTGGGGACGTGCGCATGCGGTCGACGGCCTCGGCGATGCGTTCGCCGATCCGCTCGAGCACTCGCTCCACGAAGGCCGGGTCGAGGTGCGCGACCTTCGACGCGTCGCCGATCGACGCGCGACCGGCGGCCACGGCGATGTCCGTCGCCGTGAGGGTGCTGCCGCCGAAGACGAGGGCCTCGGTCATGAGTTTGTACCCGACGGACGCCGGCCCGACCTCGGCGGTCTCCTCGTCGACGATGCTGCCGCCGCCGATCCCGATGGACAGGACGTCGGGCATGCGGAAGTTGGTGCGGATGCCGGCGACCTTGACCTCGTTCGCCGTCTCGCGAGGGAAGCCGTTGATGAGCAGCCCGATGTCCGCCGTGGTGCCGCCGATGTCGACGACCGCGCAGGTCGCGAGTCCGCTCGTCAGTGCCGCCCCGCGCATCGAGTTGGTGGGGCCTGAGGCGAAGGTCGCGACCGGGTAGAGGCGCACGTAGTCCTCGTCCATGAGCGTGCCGTCGTTCTGGCTGAGGAAGATGGGCGCCTCGATGCCCTGCTTCCGGACGGCGGCGGTGAGCCCATCGACGATCTCCGAGGCGAGCTCGCGCAGGGCTGCGTTGATGATCGTCGCGTTCTCGCGTTCCAGGAGGCCGATGCGCCCGATCTCGTGCGAGAGCGAGATGGCGACGTCCGGGCCGAGGACCTCGCCGACGATCCGCGCCGCCTCGACCTCGAGGTCGTGGTTGACGGGGCTGAAGACGGAGGAGATCGCGACGGAGCGGATGCCGTTCGCACGCATGTCCTCGGCGTGTGCCCGCAGCTCGTCGGGGTCGATCGGCGAGATGGGGCGTCCGTCGAACTCGTAGCCGCCGTGCGCGAGGTAGCTGCGTGCACTGATCGCCTCGACCAGCTCGGCCGGCCAGTCGACGAGGGGCGGCAACGCGCGGGTGGCCGGGAGCCCGAGCCGCAGGGCCGCGGTGGGTGCGAGCCGCTTGGCCTGCACGAGGGCGTTGATGAAGTGCGTCGTGCCGATCATCACCGCGGTGATCTGATCACCGTCGAAGTGGTGGCCGCTCCGCAGTTCGCCGATCGCCTGGACGATCCCGTCGGTCACGTCCGGGGTGGTCGCGTGCTTGACGGCCGCCAGGGTGGTGGTGCCGTCCATGAGCACGGCGTCGGTGTTGGTGCCGCCGACATCGATACCGATGTGCATATGAGGGGTTCGCTTTCTGTTGGTGCGGTGGAGCGGTGTGCGGTGGAACGGTCTGACGGGGTGGAACGGACGTCCCGCGGGTCAGCTCGAGGCGGTGGCGGGGCTGTCCATCGTCACGTCCGCCTCGATCTGCGAGGTGTGGGCGACGCCGACACCTCGGACCAGGCCGAGCTTGCCGGCGGCGATGTACAGCACCATCGAGAGGATGAGCGACAGGACGGCGGGGATGCCCCAGGTGACGAAGTAGCCCGTGATCGCGGACACGGCCCAGATGATGATGGTCGCCGGGACGATGCGCGGGGCGGTCGTGGGGAGGCGGCCCGAGGAACGCGTCTCGTCGAGCTCGCCGCGCCAGCGCTTCACGATGAAGTACTCGGCGACCATGATGCCGGCGATGGGCGGGAAGGCGACGCCGAGGATGATGAGGAAGCCGGAGAACTGCCCGAGGATGCCGACCGCCGCGAGGATGGAGCCGACCACACCGAGCACGATGGTGGTGGTCACGCGGTTGAGGTTCTTGCCGAACGCGGTCGAGATGAAGTTGACCAGGCCGAGCGTCGACGAGTACAGGTTCCAGTCGTTGATCTTGAGCGTCCCGGTGATGACGATGATGAGGCCGATGAGGCCGACCGAGGACGTCACGATCGCGACGACGTTGCCGGAGGCGGCGGCGTGGGCGAGCAGGACGCCCGAGAGGCCGATGACGAACTCACCGAGCGAGACGCCGACGACGGTCTGCTTGATGACGTCGGCGCGGGACCGGTTGAAGCGGGTCATGTCGGCGGTGATGATGGCGCCGACGATGAGGCCGCCCGCGACGATGCCGGTGCCGGCCCAGACGCTCATGGTGGGGCCGGGTGCCGGGCCGGTGACGAGTTCCATGAAGTCGTGCTGGGTGAGTTCGCTGATGATCGACCAGCCGACGAGGATGAGGAACAGCGGGACGGTGATGTTCGCGAGCCACTGCATGCCCTTGAACCCGTAGGCGACGATGGAGGTGACGGCGAGGCCGAATATGAGGCTCCAGGCCCAGACCGGCATGAAGCCGGGCAGGAGGGCGTCGAGCGATTCGGCGGAGATCGCGCTCTGGATGCCGAACCAGCCGATGAGGCTGATGCCGATCGCGAGTCCGACGAGGGAGGCGCCGACCTCTCCGAAGCCGGTCCAGCGGGCGAGGAGCGCGGTGTTGAGGCCCTCCTTCTGGCCGATGATGCCGACGATGCACATGATCACCTCGAGGATGATCGAGCCGAGGAGCAGCGCGAGGAACGCCTCACCGAAGGTCATGCTGTAGCCGAGGGTGGCGCCGAGGAGGAACTGGGACAGGGCCGACACCTGTCCGAAGCGCTGGACGGCGATGCCGAACCAGGGCTTCTGTGCGTCGGGACGGACGCGGGACAGGGCGAAGTCGTCTGCGTGTGCCATGCGAGCCATGCTGGTCTCCAGAAGTGGGGGAGGGAGCGGTGCGGGTGGCGGCAACGTTACTGACGGCCCGTCCGCAGCAGAATGTGCATGATGCAGGAATGTGTGCGAGATATCAGCACTCTGCACAGGAGCCCGTCTGAACGGGTCGCTGAGCGACTCACCTGGTCCCTGAGCCTGTCGGAGGGCGGGGTCCACCGTGTGCACTTCGACAGGCTCAGTGACCGAGACGGCTGGCTGGGTCGGTTTCGGTCTCTGAGCCGGCTCAGAGCGAGGCCTGGATCACCTCGAAGGTCCGTGCCCCGTCGAGCGCCGCCATGTCGTGGCGGATCCCCGGGAACCGCGTGACGGTCCAGCCCAGCTGTTCGTAGCGAGGGACGTGGCTGCTCGGAAGGACGAGCTTCGCGTCGTCCGACAGCACCAGCGTCGAGGGGACGGTCGGCGCCGCCGGGGTCGCCGGATTCGCTGCGACGTCCTGCAGCACCTCCGCGACCATCGAGCGGTCCCACGCGGCATGGGCGGCCTCGGCGAGCGCGACGTTCGCGGGACCCGTCGCGGGATCCGTGCGGTCGTACAGCCAGGCCAAGAGCCGCGGCAACCCGGGGATGCTCCAGAACAGTCGTGCGCCGAGGCCTCGGCCCGGCAGTTTCAGGCCGAACCCGGGATCGAGGTAGATCGCGTGCGCCGGGCGGAGGGGGCCGACGATGTCGATGAGGAGCCGCCCGCCGAGGGAATGGCCGACGATCGCGTCGAGGCCGGTCGGCAACGTCTCGACGAGGTCGGCCGCGAGCGAGGCGATGTCGTACCGCTCACCCCGGGTGCGATCGGCACGTGGGCTGGAGCCGTGACCGCGCAGGTCGACGAGCAGGAACGTGTACCGCTCCGGGTCGGACGCTGCGACGACGTCGGTCCAGGCGGCCCCGTCGGCCAGGAACCCGTGGATGAGGGCGATCCGGACCGGTCCGTGACCGCGTTCCTCGACGTGCAGTCGCATGGCCCTCCTCCGTCGGCGCTGGGGACGACTCTACGCGGCGACGCCGCGCTGCGAAGCGTGTCGCTCCAGAGAGCAGAATGGAAGGCATGACCGACGCGACGCCGCCGACCCTGACGGAACGACTGACGCTCGCCCGCCCCACCGAGCGCGACCTGCCGGAGCTCCACGAGCTCCATGCCGACCCCGCGGTCTGGACGCACCTGCCGTCCGCCCGACACACGGCGCTCGCCGAGACCCGCGACCTGATCGAGCGGTACCAGGCCGGCTGGGAGGCGAACGGTCTCGACGTGTGGGTCGCGCGCGACACCACGACGGGTGCCCTGGTCGGCATCGGTGGCCCGAGCCTGCGGGGAGGGCTCGCCTGGAACCTCTACTACCGTCTGGCGCCCGTGGCCTGGGGGCGCGGATACGCACAGGAGCTCATCGCGGCCGCGCGAGCCGCGGCATCGGCGTCGGCACCGGATCTGCCCGTGGTGGCGTTCCTCCTGGAGCACAACGAGGGATCACGACGGGCTGCCGAACGCGCGGGGTTGGAGGTCGTCTGGCGTGGCCCCGACGCGGGCAACCCGGATCCTGATGCCGTGCGCCTCGTGTTCGCCGACCGGGCGCTCAGCGACGAGGCGCTCCGCGTGTTCGTGGGCTGACCGATCGTTGCGCTCGCTCTCCGAGCATCTCGAAGGACGCCGCTTCCGGGCGCGACCGGGTATTTTCGGGCAAGTGGCCGTGAAACGCAAGGAGCGTGCGCAGTCTGTTCACCGACTGCATTCCTCGATACGGTTGGAAGATATGTCAGCCACCGTCGAGATGGAACACATGAGTCAGGTAGAACGCGAACGCCCGCTCCTGCGCAAGGGGAGTGAGGCGAGTTTCGTCCGGTGGGCCTTCGACGGTCGCTCCTGGTGCGCCGACCTCGTGAGCGGACAGTACCGAGGCGCGACGAAGACCGGTTGGCTCTTGCAGACCGAGAACGAGCAGCGGGAACTCTCCAACCAGGAGTGGGCTCCCTGCATGGCGTGAGGGCCCGCGCCTGAGTGCTTGTGCACGGGCGTCACGCGTCCGTTCACTTCATCGCGATCGCGTTCGGCGGTGAACCCACCCCGCCCGGGATGTAGAGCGGCTTACAGGTGACGAAGCACTCGTAGACGCCGTCGGCCGCGCAGTCGGCCGCGAGGTCGTCCAGCCGCCAGAGCTCGCCGAGCGCCATGCCCAGCAGGGCGATGAGTGGTCGGTGGAGCATGCCGCTGTGGTCGACTCCGCGCTCGGGCGGCAGATCGTCCGGCGACCGGAAGTCGCTCTCCACGACCGGATCCGCCTCGACGGCGAGGTTGTCCGCGGCCACCAGGGCGATCTCGTGATCCCACAGCCAGCGCAGCACGGATGTCCGCTGCGCCAGCCCCGGCGACCGTCGCCACGGGGTGGCAAGGCGCTCCACCGGCGTCTTCGCGAGGTACTGCTCGGCCCACGCGGTCCGGAGGAGGAGCAGCTCCCCGCCGCGCCAGACCACGCCCTGATGCTCGGCGATGGCATCGAGGAGCGGCGCGTCGATCGCGATCGTCGACGACGGGTCGTAGGCCCGGCCGGTGGCCTCGAAGTATCGCGGGATGTCCAGCAGCACCCCGCGACCGGCGATGCCGGCGTCGGCCCAGTTGTGCACGCCGAGACGGGTCGACGTCGCATCGTTCGCCTCCGGACTCAGGCCGTTGTAGAAGCCGTGCTGCGGGTGGCCGATGTGCCGGAGTGCGTCGATCTGCGACGACGACTGGAGGTAGAAGGAGTCCAGGTAGTCGTCTCGGTGCCACTCGTTGTTCGAGAACACGCGGTGCTCGAGCGGGCGTCGGGTACCCGTCGGGTAGGGCTCGAACGCGGTGACCGGATGGTCGAGCCCGAACCGTCGACCGGTCCGGACGAGGCCGGCGGCCGCCGCGACGCGTTCCGGCGTCAGGAAGTTGACGGTTCCCAGCTCGTCGTCCGGTCCGAAGACGGACCAGCTGGATCCGGGCGGGGTCGCTCTGGTGAGCTCGTCATAGTTCGGAGTGGTCATCGGTGGATCCGTCCGGTCTGCCGCGGAGGTCGTCGCTCAACGCGGTCGTCGTGCGCAGGAGCGCGGTGATGATGGGGGAGCCGGCACTGAGGTCGGCGTCGGGGTCGGCACCGAGCAGTCCGACGGTCGCGGCGATGCCGTAGTCGTCGAACACCGGTGCTGCGGCGGTGAAGACGCCGCCGGACTGGGAGGCGATGCAGTAGCCGGAGCGACGCGCGGTGTAGACCGCCGCCTCCAGCTCGGCTCGCTGCGCCGAGGTCGACCCCTCGGTCATCCAGCCGAACGCGCGCTCGTCCGTCAGGTGCGCCAGGAACACCCTGGTCTGGGCGGCGGTCGCATCGAGCAGGGTGCCCGCCCGGACCGTCACGACGGCGGAGCGGGTGCGGTCCTCCTCGACGAGCGTGACGACCGGCCCGCGTGCTCCCCAGAGGCTGAGCACCGCCGTCATCCGGACGGCGGCACTCAGCTCGGCGAGGTGTGGTGGTGCGACCTCGGTGACCCGGCGGCGGCTCAGGGCGTGGATACCGAGCTGGAGCATGAGCCCGCCGAGGACGAAGGTACTGCGCCGCGGGCCGCGGTCGAGGATTCCGGCGGACACCATCGATGCGCAGTAACGGTACGCGGTGGTGCGGTTGAGTCCCAACCGCTCGGCCACCTCCGCCGCCGTCAGCTCGGTGGTGTGAGGGCCGAACAGGGAGCAGATCTGTCCGACCCGGTCCACCGCCTGGATGTCCGATCCGGATGCTTCGCCCGTTCCCTCGATGTTCGCCATGACTGAATCGTAGTTCAGCTGGAGAACATCCCCGGGTGGGCGGAGCCTCGGCGCGGGTCACAAGATCACCCCGCGAGCCAGGTGGTCAGCTTCGTCGTCGTGTCGTTGAAGTTGTCCGTGTACCAGTCGATGTCCTGGAGCACGGTCTCGCCGGTGTTGGTCGGACCGTACACCTCGACCTGCTCGGTGAACTCGTCCAGCTTCGGCTTCGCGGCCGTGTTGACGGGGGCGACCCCGAGCAGCTCCGAGATCTTCGCGACCTGCTCGGGCTCGACGACGCTCGAGATGAAGTCGACGGCGGCCTGCTTGTTCGGCGCACCCTTCGGGATGGCGAATGCGTTCAGCGAGGCGACGGTCACGTCCCACACGATCGTCATGTCGAACCCACTCTGGAGCAGCGGGACGAGCCTCGAGTCGGGCAGGAGGAACATGTCCACCTGGTTCGCCTCGACCGCCTGCTGCAGGGCACCCACGTTCGGCGCGAAGGTGGTGACGTCACGGATCTCGTCGAGCTTGTCGAGGGCGCGGTCCACGTCGAGCGGGTAGAGGTCGTCGGGCTTCACCCCGTCGGCGAGGAGCGGGTACTCGAGGATGCCGTTCTGCAGGTTCGTGACGATGCCACGCTGGCCCGGGAACTGCTCGGCGTCGAAGAAGTCCGCGACCGTCTTCGGGCCCTTGCCCTTGGGGAAGGCGTCGGTGCGGTAGGCGATCGGGGTGGCGTTGATCCAGTTGCCGAGGTAGCACTCGCCGACGGTGCCTTCGACGAGGTCGGTCTGATCGACGTCGCTGAGGTCGAGCTTCTCGAAGAGCGTGCCGCAGTTCTGCTGGGCCGCGTAGGGTGCCGTCGCCATGACGTCCCACTGGACGGAGCCGCTCTCGACCTGCGCCTTCACCTGGGCGACGTCGGGCGGGGAGGTGTTGACGAAGGTGACGTTCGGGTGCGCCTTCGTGTACGGCTCCTGCCAGGCCTCGATCTGCGCGTCCTGTCCGCCGCCGCCGTAACCGACGAAGGTGATCGTGGCGGCCGCGTCGTCGCCCGCTGACGATGAGCCGCTCGGGGCGGCGTCGCCGCCGCTCGCGCAGCCCGACAGCAGTGCGGTGATCGCGACGGCGCTCACGCCGATGACGAAGCGGGTGCGGGGCTTGGTGTTCCTGGTGGATCTGGAGGTGGAGCTGGGCGCCATTGTCGTCTCCTCTTGATGGGCGCTCCGACGGAGGTCGGGCGCAGGGTGGGTGTTCGGGTGTGCAGCTGGTGTGGGGCGTGGGTCGCGGCTCAGGCGGCGACGATGCGCTGCCGCTCCGGCTTCCACCAGGCGGTGACGGTGTCGCCGATCGCATGGGCGGAGTCGAGCGCATCGATCCGGGCGCGGCCGAGCTGACCTGATCGTCCGAGATCGAGCATCGCCGTACGGTAGGAACCCATGTACTCGAGGTCACGGACGACCGCTTGCACGGTGTTGCTCCCCGCGGGGACGGCGGCTGCGTCCTGGGTGATGCGCACGTCCTCCGGCCTCACGACGACCGCGCCGTGGACGCCGACGCCGGGGTGGTCGGCGACCGTCGTCGGATCGATGGACCAGGTGTTGCCCTCCCAGCCCGCCTGTGGGCCGAACGCCGATCCGCCGAGGTCGAAGACGTTCGAGTCGCCCAGGAAGGTCGCGGTGAAAAGGGTGTCCGGCTCACGGTAGAGCTGCTCCGGAGAGCCGACCTGCTCGATTCGACCGCTGTTGAACAGGGCGATGCGATCGGAGAGGTTCATCGCCTCCTCCTGGTCGTGCGTGACGAAGACGAAGGTGGAACCCACCTCGCGGTGGATGCGCCGGATCTCCATCTGCAGCGCGCCCCGGAGGTTGCGGTCGAGGGCGCCGAGGGGTTCGTCGAGCAGGAGCGCCGCCGGGTTGAAGACGATCGCTCGCGCGAGGGCGACACGTTGCTGCTGTCCGCCGGAGAGCTGCGACGGGTAGTTGCCGTCCCGCCCTGGGAGCTGGACGAGCTCGAGCACCTCGGCGACACGGCGGGTGATCTCCGCCTTCGGCAGCTTGCGCTCGCGCAGCGGGTAGCCGACGTTCTGGGCGACCGTCATGTGCGGGAAGAGCGCATAGTTCTGGAAGAGCATGCCGAGGTTGCGCTTGTGCGGCGGCAGGGAGCCGACGTCGGTCCCGTCCAGGTCGATGGTCCCGGCGGTCAGCGTCTCGAACCCCGCGATGAGGTTGAGCGTCGTGGTCTTCCCCGATCCGCTCGGGCCGAGCAGGGTCATGAACTCACCCGGCTGGATCGTGAGCGAGATGTCGTCCACCGCCGGGATGGCGAGACCGTAGTCCTTGGTGACGCCCGAGAGGCGGATCTGGGTGCCCTGCCGGGAGGCGGTCTCCTGGGCGGGTGCGGTGGTGTCTGATCGCGAGATGGTCACGACGGCTCCTAACGGTTCCTGGTACGGCTGCCGATGAGCATGGGCACCAGGAAGATGACGGTGACCGCGACGACGACGAGGCTCGACGACGCGGAGATGGTGGGGTCCAGCTCGAAGGTGACGCTGTTGTACATCTGCACAGGCAGCGTTTGGAAGGTGGGTGAGCGGAGGAACAGCGCGATGACGACCTCGTCGAAGGAGGTGACGAAGGCGAAGATCGCCCCGGTGAGGACGCCGCGGCTGATGAGCGGCATCGTCACGGTGATGAACGAACGTAAGGGTGAGGCGCCGAGTGATGCGGAGGCCCGGAGCAACTTCGGGTCGAACCCGCCGAGCGCCGTGGTGACGGAGACGAGGACGAACGGCACGCCGAGCGCCGCGTGGGCCAGGACGTAGCCGAGCAGGCTGCCCGTCAGGTGCCATTGGAGGAACGACACGTACACCGCGACGGCCACGACGATGGCGGGCGTGACCATCGAGATCATCAGCAGCGTGCGGAGGAAGCCGGCGAGCCGACCGGTCAGTCGGTTCAGGCCGACCGCCGCGGCCGTGCCGACGAGCGTCGCGATGGCGGCCGCCAGGATCGCCACGAGGAGGGAGTTGCCGAGCGAGGAGAGCCATTTCGGGTCGGTGAAGAAGTTCTCGTACCAGCGGAGGGAGAACTCCGTGGGCGGGAACTGGAACGCCGATGCGGCACTGAAGCTCAACGGGATCACGATGAGCGTCGGCAGGATGAAGTACAACGCCACGAGGGTCCCGATGACGATGAGCCACCACGGCACCGGGTCGATGCCACGGTCCTTGCGCCGTGCCCGGCGTGCTTCCGATGAAGCGGACGGTCCGCGTGCGGTGAGGACGCTGCGGGTGTCGAGGTCGTCGACGTCGCTCAGCGCGGTCATGACTGCTCCTTGCTTCGGGCGGTGCTGGTGACGCCGATGGCCGAGATGGTCCCGCCGAAGCGGTTGGCCCAGGCGACGAGGGTCAGGGTGACGACGAGGACGAGGACGCCGAGCGCCCCGGCGCCGGCGAAGTCGAGCAACTGCGTGGTCCGCTGGGCGAGCAACTGGGCGATGAGCGACTGCTGTGGGGAGCCGAGCAAGGCCGGCGTGACGTAGAAGCCGAGGCTCAAGGTGAAGACGAGGATGAGGCCGGACACGACGCCGCCGCGCGAGAGCGGCCAGTAGATCTTCCAGAACGCGACGAGCGGCGAGGATCCGAGGCCTCGGGCCGCGAGGAGCAGCTTGCGGTCGATGCCGCCGAGTGAGCTGTACAGCGGGAGGACCATGAACGGGAGGAGCACCTGGCTCATCGCGATCGTGACGCCGACGACGCTGCCCTGGAACGTGACGTCCCCCAGGCCGAAGACCTCGAAGGCGCTCTGCACCGGCCCACCACGCTGCAGCAGCACGATCCAGGCGTAGTTGCGCGCCATGACCGAGGTCCAGAACGGGATGAGCACGATCACGAGCAGGATCCCGCGCAGCCGCGGACCGACCCGCGTCATCAAGTACGCGTAGGGGTAGCCGAGCAGGAACGCGACGACGGTGACGATGGCCGCGGTCGACGCGGTCCGGCCGAGAACCGTGAGCGTCACCCCGTCGGTGAAGAGGGAGGCGTAGTGGTCGAGGGTGAGGTCGGGGGCGCCCAGACTGCGCACGAGGCTCTGCCCGAGCGGCACCAGTAGCACCGCGGCGAGCAGGCCGAGCGCGGGCACCAGCATGAGCCAGGCCGGGCGCGGGAGTCGCCTGGTGGAGGGAGGGGAGGTGGTCGTCATGTGGTCATCCGTTCAGCATGGCGCTCAGCTGCTCGGCAGCCTCGCGGAGCATGGTCACGCGCTCCTCGGATTCCGTGGAGGACGGGAGCATGGTCGTGGTGCCCAGGACGGCCATGGCTGCCTGGACGTCGTCGGCGCCGAACACGGGCGCGGCCACCGAGGCCAGCCCGACCCGGCCGAGGTCCGCCCAGGCGATGCGATCGCGTCGCGCGAGGGCGAGCTCGGCGTGCTCGCGCTGTGCTTCCGCCGGCGGCAGACCGGCGTGCAGGCGGGACACGACCGCAGGGTCGGACTGGAAGGCGAGGAGGACGCGCGACTGCGCGGCCTTGATCTCGAGCACCGTCCCGACCCGCACGGTCAGCACGATGGTGCCCTCGTTCGCCTCCTCGACGTGGCCGACGACGGCGCCGGAGCGGCCGAGGAAGCTCACGACCGCGGTGAGGCCCGTCCGATCGGAGAGCTGGCGGAGGAGCGAGGGGGCGAGGGTCATGATCTGCTGGCGCGTCGAGACGAGTCCGGAGAGTTGGTCGATGAGCGGGCCCGGGCCGTAGGAGGCGTTGAGGAACCCCGACGCCTGCATGGAGAGCAGGTATCGGTGCGCCGTCGTGCGGTTCAAGCCGAGTCGCTCGGAGACGAGCGTGGGCGAGAGGGTGCGAGTGTGCTGGTCGAACAGCGCGAGGACCATCGCCGCACGTTCGATCGACTGGATGGACCCGCGGTCGGCGTCGGGCAATGGGACCGGCTGGGTGATCCCCGCGATCGCGTCACTCATGTCACTCACCTCCTCGTCGAGGGTCGAAGCTGCTGGTGTCGATCAGTACAGCAGGTGTCTGTTCATAATGCAATCATCATTTTCGCATCATGAACAGAGCGTGTCGCTCGATCACCCTCTGGTTCCGCAACTTTCACTAGACACCGTGATCGTAGTGTGCATAATCTGAACTGAAAGTACGCAATCCGAACACAAGGAGGTTCTCGGATGCTCGCCACCGAAGACGCACCGATCCCGTCGCCCGCCCTGTTGAAGGTCCTGGACGGAGCCGTCGATCTGCACGTGCACTCCGGCCCCAGCCCGTTCCCTCGTCGGCTCAACCATGTGGAGGCGTCCTACGACGCGGCCCGCATCAACCTGCGGGCGATCCTCATCAAGTCGCATCACCACAACACCGTCATGGACCTGCTCGCCATGCAGGACCTCTTGAAGGACGCACCCACGCCGGCCTACGGCGGTGTCGCCCTGAACTCGGAGGTCGGCGGGGTCAACCCCTCCGCCGTCGCCGTCGCGATCCAGATGGGCGGTCGCGCCGTGTGGGGGCCGACGGTCTCCGCCGGCCAGCACATCCGAGCGCACAGTCACGACGACGGCTTCCCCACCGCGGGCTCGAACCTCGAGGAGCGGGAGGAGTCGATCTGGGCTGCGGACGGCAACGTCTCGGCCGAGACGGTCCGCGTCACCCAGCTCGTCGGCGAGGCCGGCATCATGCTCTCCGGCGGTCACCTCGACGCCGAGTCGATGAAGGCGCTGTTCGCGACGGCGAAGGACAACGGCGTCACCCGGCTCCTCCTGCACCACCCGGACTTCATCGTGAACGCCTCCGACACTGACGTGGAGGAGATGCTGGGCTACGGCGCCTTCGTCGAGCACGAGATGTCGATGTACCACCCGGACGTCCCCGCGCCCGGTTTCCCGATCAGCCGGCTGGTCGATTGGATCGAGAAGGTCGGTCCAGAGCGGACGGTGATCGACTCCGATCTCGGGCAGCTCACGAACCCTCTTCCGGTGGACGGGTACATCTACGTCATCCAGCAGTTGCTCGACCACGGGGTCGCCGAGCGCGACATCCGCCAGATGATCTGCCGGAACACGGCCTTCCTGCTGGGGCTCGAGGAGAGCAACTGATGCGCGCCGCCGAGCAGGTCATCATCAGTACAGCGGTCACAGGATCGGTCAACGTCCCCTCGCAGAGCGACCACCTGCCGCTCAGCGCCGACCAGGTCGTCGCGTCGGCACTCGAGGCGGTGGCGGCCGGCTCGGCGATCATCCACCTGCACGCCCGTCACCCCGACGGCCGCCCCGCGTGGGAGGCCGAGATCTACGAGGAGATCGTCCCACGCATCCTCGACGAGACCGACGTCGTCATCAACATCACGACCGGTGGTTCGTCGGCCATGACCATGGAACAGCGACTGGCCGGGGCGATGCGGTTCGCCCCGGAACTCGCCTCGCTCAACATGGGGTCGATGAACTTCGTCTACTCGGGGATCGCCGACAAGGTCACCGATTGGAAGCACGACTGGGAGCGCGAGTACGTGCTGAACACCTACTCGCAGCCCTTCATCAACTCCTTCGACCGCATCGAGCACACCCTGCGGGAGTTGGGCGACGGTCTCGGCACCCGCTTCGAGTACGAGTGCTACGACATCGGTCACCTGTACTCACTCGCCCACTTCGCCGATCGGGGGCTCGCGAAGGCGCCCTTCCTCATCCAGGGCGTCTTCGGCATCCTCGGCGGGATCGGGGCCGACCACGAGAACCTCACGCACATGGTCGCGATCGCGGACAAGCTCTTCGGCGACGACTACTCCTTCTCCGCCTTCGCGGCCGGCCGCGGCCAGATGCAGTTCGGGACGCACAGCGCATGGCTCGGCGGACACGTCCGCGTCGGCCTCGAGGACAGCCTTTGGATCGGCAAAGGCGAGCTCGCGACGAGTAACGCCCAACAGGTGCGGAAGATCCGCGCCGTCGTCGAAGACCTCGGCAAGACGATCGCGACGCCCGCCGACGCCCGCCGCATGCTCCACCTCAAAGGGCTCGGCCGCGTCACGCGTTGACCGCCGTCCTCCCGTTCCCAACGTCCTCTCTCACGCAAGGAAGACCCATGACGATGTATGCCAACGACGACATCCGCTCACGACTGGCCACGACGACACCCCCGTCCGCGTCGGCGGTCGATCCGGGCACTCCGGTGAAACCGTCGCAGTGGATCGCGTTCCATGACGTCGAATCCACGGAGACCAGTCCGGCCGGCGGTCGCACCTGGATCGCCAGAGCGGCCAACCTCGTGATCGCCTACTCCGACGCCCGCGCCGGGGACCGGCTCGCCCGCACCGGGCAGCCCGACGAGTACGCCGTCCTCCTGTACTCGGACAGCGCCGCGCTCCGGATCACGGCGGGAGCGACGGACGTCACGGTCGACGAGCAGGCGTTCGTCGTCGTCCCACCCGGCGACAGCGAGATCGAGGTCCTGGCCGACGGCCCGGTCATCCGCTTGTTCTCCACCCGCGCCGAGGACCTCCTGCAGCAGGCCTCGAACGCCGACGCGTACGCCGAACCCGACGAACGGGCCGCGCCACTCGTGCCGTGGCCCGACCCGGTCGGCGGCTTCGCGCTGCGGGTGTACCGCCTCGCCGACACCCCGATCGCCGAGGGCCGGTTCGGCCGCATCTTCCGGACGACGAACCTGATGGTCAACTTCCTCGCGGAGGAGCCCGCGCCGCGCGACGCCCACAAGCTCTCGCCGCACTTCCACGACGACTTCGAGCAGATCTCCTTCGGGGTGAAGGGCCGCTTCCGGCACCACATCCGCTACCCCTGGGGACCCGACTCGGCCACCTGGCGCGAGGACGAGCACGCCGAGATCGGTACGCCGTCGATCTGCATCATCCCGCCGCCCACCGTCCACACCACGCAGGGCGTCGGTGAGCACCAGCAGCTGCTCGACATCTTCGCTCCACCGAGGGTCGACTTCTCGGCCTCCGGCTGGGTGTTGAACGCCGACGACTACCCGGCCGCGTGACCATGACGACCAAGCGCTCGAGCCGGTTCCGCGCCGCGCTCGCCGACCCCTCCGGACCCGCCCTCGGCACCTGGGTGAAGCTCCCTGCGATGGAGAGCATGGAGCTCGTGGCGCTCGCCGGCTTCGACTTCGCCGTCATCGACCTCGAACATTCGCCGTTGAGCATCGAGACGGCCTCGCAGCACATCGCGGTGGCGTTGCTGGCCGGGGTCTCACCCATCGTCCGTATCCCGTCGCTCGACGGCGGGGTCGTCCAGCGGGTGCTCGACGCCGGTGCGGAGGGGATCATGCTCCCGCACGTGGACTCGGTCGAGCAAGCAGAGGCCGCCGCAGCCGCCGTCCGCTTCCCACCCCTCGGCACGAGGGGGGTCGGCAGTACGAGTCGGGCCGGTGCCTGGGGTGCGACCTCACGGGAGGAGTACCTGCGGTTCGGGCAGGAGGAGGTCGTCCTGATCGCCCAGATCGAGAGCGCCGCCGCCGCACGGGCCGCCGGCACGATCGCAGCCGTCGCCGGTGTCGACGCCCTCCTCATCGGCGCCGCCGACCTCTCCACGAGCGAGGGCCGCAGCGAGACGGACCCGGTCGTCGCCGCGCTCATCGCCGACGCCGTCCGCGACACCGTCGCGGCAGGGAAGCCCATCGGCAACGCAGGCGGTGCGTCGGCGGCAGCCGTCCGGGCCTCCGTCGACGCCGGCTACCGCTTCACGGTGATGAGCAACGATGCCAGTCTGCTCGGAGGCGCGGCGTCCGCGGCGGTGCGGGCGGGCCGAACGGTGCGGTACGCCTGATGACCGCCGCCCGCCCCGACACACCCACCGTGCACCGCTCCCAAGCCACCCGTTGGAAGGACCCTTCATGACCGCAGCACCCGTCACGACCCCGCAGCAGCCGCTCCTCGACGGCAAGGTCGTCCTCGTCATCGGTGCGAGCGCCGGGATCGGTGCCGACGCCGCGCGTGTCTTCGCGCGGCACGGTGCCTCCGTCATGCTCGTGGCGCGGACCGCAGGACCGCTCGCGGCGGTGACCGAGGACCTCATCACCGCCGGGTTCGACGCCGCGTCGACCACCGGTGACATCAGCGTCGGTGCCGACGTCGCGCGGATCGTCGACGCCACCGTGGAACGGTTCGGCAGGCTCGACGGCGCGTTCAACAACGCGGCGCTCACCCAGGCTGGTCGCCTGGACGAGGTGACCGAGGAGGACTTCGACCGCATCCTCGCCGTCAACGTGAAGGGCGTGTGGCTGTGCATGCGCGAGGAGCTCCGAGTCATGCGGGAGGCCGGAGTCGGCTCGATCGTCAACGTCAGCAGCATCGGCGGACTCCGCGGCAGCTCCGGCATGGGCGCCTACCAGGCCACGAAGCACGCCGTGATCGGCCTCACCCGCACGGCCGCACACGACAACGGGCCGCTCGGTATCCGCGTGAACGCCCTTGCGCCCGGACCGACCGAGACACCGATGCTCGACCAGACCCGCGCCGCCATCCCCGGCGGGGTGGAGGCGCGGATCGCCGCGACGCCACTCCGCAAGGCCGGGACGGGCGCCGAGGTCGGCGAAGCTGCCGCCTGGCTCCTCAGCGACCTCGCGAGTCACACGAGCGGCGTCGTCCTCCCCGTCGACGGCGGCTTCAGTGCCTGACACCGATCACCGCCCGCCCGCCCGACCCGCACCCATCGACCAGACAGGATCCCCCGCATGACCGAGACCGGAACCCTCCGGCTGCCGCCCCGCATCCACGTCGGCTTCGGCGTCCGCCACCAGCTCCCGGTCATCATCGGGGAGCACGGGAGGCGGGTGTTCGCCGTCGTGGACCCGTTCCTCGCCGGTTCACCCGACTTCGTCGCGATCGTCGACGCGCTACGAGCCGGCGGGTCCGAGGTCGTCGTGTACACCGACGTCCTTCCGGAACTCCCGGTCGACTCGCTCACCGAGGCCGGTGTCGTCGCCGCGGCCTTCGCTCCCGACGTCGTCCTGGCCTACGGCGGGGGCAGCGCGCTCGACGCAGCGAAACTCGTCGCCGTGCTCGTCGCACACGGCGGGGTGCTCGCCGACTACTACGGCGAGAACAACGTGCCCGGACCCATCCTCCCCATCGTGGCCGTACCGACGACCGCCGGGACGGGGTCCGAGGTGACGCCGGTCGCGGTGATCTCCGACCCGGACCGGGAGATGAAGATCGGTGTCTCCAGCCATCACCTCATCCCGGTCGCGGCGGTGGTCGACCCGGAGCTGACGATCGGGGCGCCGCCCTCGGTCACCGCGTACGCCGGCATCGACGCGCTCGTGCACGCCCTGGAATCGTTCACGGCAGCGGACCTGCCGCTCGACTGGGCGTCTCAGCTGCCCGTCTTCACCGGACAGAACCTCTTCGTCCGGCACCTGGCGCTCGAGGCGATCCGACGGATCGCGCCGAACCTGCCCCGGGCCGTCGCCGACGGGACGGACCGTGAGGCCCGAGCGGAGGTCGCTTACGGCAGCCTGCTCGCCGGCATGTGCTTCGGTCCGACCGGCACGCACCTCTCACACGCGGTGCAGTACCCGGTCGGTGCGATCACCAAGACGCCACACGGCCTCGGTACCGGGCTCATGATCCCCTACGTCCTCCAAGCGTGCGTGCCCCTCATGCCTGAGCGGCTCGCAGCCATCGGCGCCGCCCTCGGTGGGACCGAGTCGGACGTGCGGGCAGCCGCGCAGGACGCCGTGGACCGGGTCGCCGAGCTCTGTCGCAGCATCGGTATCCCGACGAGCCTCGCCGAGATCGGAGTCCGGGCCGACCAGCTGCCGCGCATCGCGGAGCTGACGCTGCAGTCGAAGCGACTCGTCGACATCTCACCGATCGGCTCCGACCCGGAGCTCATCGACACCATCCTCCAGGCCGCCCACGCCGGCGACCGATCAGCCCTCCGAGCAGACACGGACGCACGATGACCACCACCACACCAGCCACGACCCTCAGCACCACGCGGACGGAACCGATCGCGCAACTCTTCATCGACGGCGCCTGGCGGCCCGGTTCCGACGGAGGGACCTTCCCCGTCGTCGACCCCGCCGACGGCAGCACGATCGCCGACTTCGCCATCGCGACCCGCGAGGACTGCCTCGCCGCCGTCGAATCCGCCGCGCGCGCCCAGACCTCCTGGGCAGCGACGTCTCCGCGGGAGCGTAGTGAACTGCTCAGAGCGGCCTACGAGCTCCTCACCGAGGAGGTCGAGACGCTCGCCGAGATCATGATCCGGGAGAACGGGAAGTCCTACCGCGACGCCATCGGTGAGGCGAACTACGCCAAGGAGTTCTTCCGGTGGTTCGCCGAGGAGGCCGTGCGCATCCCCGGCGACTACCGACTCTCCCCGAGTGGCGACAAGCGGATCGTCGTCGACCGGCAGCCGATCGGCGTCTCCCTCCTCATCACCCCGTGGAACTTCCCCGCCGCCATGGCGACGCGCAAGCTCGCGCCCGCGCTCGCCGCCGGGTGCACGGTCATCCTCAAACCTGCGCGGGAGACGCCGCTGGCCGCCGCGTTCGTCGTCGACGTCCTTCGCCGGGTCGGCTTCCCGTCCGGCGTCGTGAGTCTCGTCACGCCCGTGCCGACCGGCCCGATCGTCGCGGAGATGCTCGCGCACCCGGCCGTGCGGAAGCTGTCCTTCACGGGATCGACGGAGGTGGGGCGGGAGCTCCTTCACGCCTGCGCCGACACCGTCGTGAGCGCATCGATGGAGCTCGGCGGCAACGCGCCGGTCGTCATCCTGCCGGGGGCGGACCTGGAGCTCACCGTCCGCGAGTCGCTGCTCGCCAAGATGCGGAACGGTGGGTCCGCCTGCACGGCGGCGAACCGGTTCTACGTCCACACGAGTGTCCATGACGCCTTCGTCGCTCGGATGGCCGAGGCGCTGGCGGAGGTCCGGGTCGGACCTGGACTCGACCACGACAACGACCTCGGCGCGCTCGTCTCGGTCCACGAACGGGACAAGGTGGCCGGGCTCGTCGATGGGGCGGTGCGCGATGGTGCCACCGTGATCCAGGGCGGCCGCAGCTCGGAGGACGGGGCGTTCTACGACGCGACGCTCGTGACCGGTGTCCGCCACGGATCGGAGATCACGACCACCGAGATCTTCGGACCGGTCACCGCCGTGGTGCGGTACGACGACATCGACGAGGCGGTCCGCATGGCGAACGACACCGTGTTCGGGCTCATGGCCTACGTGTTCGGCGAGGAGCGGGAGGCGGTCGCGGTCGCGCGCCGCCTCGAGGCGGGCATGGTGGCGATCAACCGCGGCGTCGTGAGCGACCCGGCGGCCCCGTTCGGCGGCGTCAAGCAGAGCGGACTGGGACGCGAGGGGTCGAGCGAGGGCATCCTCGAATTCCTGGAGGAGCAGTACATCGCACTGACGGCGTAGCGGGGGCAGGCTGGCGGCGTCGGGAGCGATACGGCATCGTGGGAGGCCGGACCTGCTCTCGACAGCCGCGTCCACTTCCACCTCTGCCACGCACCGAGGAGCTCACGCATGACCGACCGCATCCTGACCACGCACGCCGGGAGCCTGCCGCGCACGCCCGAGTTGACCCGGTTGCTCGTGGCGCGCGACCAGCGGCGGCCGTTCGACGTGGCCGAGCTGGAGGAGGTCACGGCGGATGCGGTGGCCTCGACGGTCGCCGCACAGCTCGCCACCGGTCTCGATCTCATCAACGACGGCGAGGTCCCGCGCGTCGGGTTCTCGACTTACGTCCTCGAACGCATCGAGGGGTTCGGCGGTGCAGGACACCGCAAGCCGACGCTCGACTCCGTGCGATTCCCGGATTACGCGGCGTTCCAGGCGAAGCAGATCGTCGAGGGTGCGGACGTCGCACGGGTGTGGGATCCGCCGATGGCTCAGGGGCAGCTCGTGTACGACCCCACGCTCGCCGGCATCACCGCCGATCTGGACGGCTTCGAGCGGGAGCTCGCCGTGCAGGCGGACCAGGGACGCACACCTGCCGGCACCTTCTTCTCGGCGGCGACGCCCGGAATCGTGTCGACCACGCTGCTGCTCGATGCCGCGAACCCCTTCTACGGCGACGACCGCGCCTACGTGTTCGCGCTCGCCGAGCAACTGCGGATCGAGTACGAGGCGATCGTCGCCCGAGGTCACGTCCTGCAGCTCGACGCCCCGGACCTCGCCATGGAACGGGTCATCCAGTTCGGTGACGCGACGCTCGAGGAGTTCCTCGCGGCCGTGGACCTGCACGTCGACGCGCTCAACCACGCCATCCGGAACATCCCCCGCGAGCAGGTCCGGCTCCACGTCTGCTGGGGCAACTGGCAGGGCCCACACCAGGACGACGTCCCGGTCGACGTGCTCCTCCCGCACCTCTACCGGGCACGGGTCGGTGCGTTCAGCATCCCGCTCGGCAACCCGCGGCACCAGCACGAAGCGACGGCGTTCCGCGAGCATCCGCTCCCCGAGGGCGCGCTCCTCATCCCGGGGGTCGTCGACGTGACCACCAACTACCTCGAGCACCCGCAGGTCATCGCGAACCGCATCGTGGAGGTCGCCGAAGCGGTCGGTGACCCGACGCGCGTCATCGCGGGCACCGACTGCGGGCTCTCCACCTTCGCGAGTTACGAGTTCGTCGCGACCGATGTCGCGTGGGCGAAGCTCGGTGCGCTCGTCGAGGGCGCTGCGATCGCGTCGAAGCGGCTGTTCGGCGCCTGAGTCCTCGGCTCGGCGTCGCGCTCAGACGGTGATCGACGGCTCGTCGCTCACCGAGAGCGTGAGCACGGCCTTGCCGATGAGGTCGTCCTGCTCGAGGTCACCCTCGAGTCGGCGGAGCTGGCGCGCGACGTCGTTCTCGCGGTCGTCGCCGACGAGGTCGACCGACGCGACGAGGAAGAGGCGTTCCGGCCCGCTGAACTCGAGGTACAGCGCCGTGACCCGTTCGATCTCCGGGTGTGACAGGAGCGCGGTGACGGTCTGTGCGCGGTACGCGGGGCTCGGTGAGGCTCCGAGGAGATAGCGCCGGTTGCGGTTGATGAGCAGCAGCGCGACCCCGCCGAGCAGGACACCGATCGCGATCGAGCCGATCGCATCCCACACCGGGTCGCCGGTCACCTGGTGGAGACCGATGCCGGCCCCGGCGATGATGAGGCCGAGCAGTGCTGCGGAGTCCTCGAAGAACACCGAGCGGAGCGTCGTGTTGGAGCCGTTCACGATGTAGTCGAAGAAGCCGCGGCCGTACTTCCTCGCCGTGCGCCGGCCCTCGAGGATCGACTGGGTGAAGGAGAAGCCCTCCAGGAGGAAGGCGACGCCCAGCACGAGGTAGCTGAGGGCGTAGTCCTCCATCGCCTCCGGTGCGGTGAGGCTCTGGATGCCGTGCTGGATCGAGACGACCGCACCGACGGTGAAGATCCCGAAGGCGGCGAACAGCGAGAAGATGTACGCGTCACGGCCATAGCCGAGCGGATGGGCGGCGTCGCGTCGCTTGTCGGCCCGTTTGTCGGCGATGAGGAGGAAGATCTCGTTCCCCGCGTCGGCCCACGAGTGCGCGGCCTCGGCCAGCATCGACGCCGACCCGGTGAGCGCGGCGACGATGGACTTGGCGATGGCGACGATGACGTTGGCCAGGAAGGCGATCACGACGGTCATGCGCCAACGCTACGCCCAGCCGGGGTGCGCCGCGTACGCCCGGACATCCGGACGACCGCGGTCAGGGCCTCAGGATTTCAGGACGCGCAGCGCGGAGCCCTTGTGGGCGGCCTTCGCGCCGGTCTTCTCCGACTCCACGATGAACGCGGGCTCGTCCTTCGATGCCGTGAAGTGCTGGCCGTCGAACTGGAAGTCCGCGGTCTTCCGCTCGACGACCTTCCCCTGCGTCCGCCCCTGCGAGGTGCCCCACGACACGCGGTCGCCCACTCGTACGTCTGCCATGCTGCCTCCTCGGCGCTCACACGCCGCGAGCGAGCGACGTGTGAGCGAGGCTGCCAGCGTGTCGGCGGCCGCACAAGCGCTTGCGCCGCGCGAGCGCAGGGGATATCCCCCGGGCTCCGCGGGCCCCGTAGGGCTAGCGTGTCCCCATGGCCTCGTTCACCCCGGGAAGACCCCGACTCGCGCTCGGCATCGGCATCGTGGCTGTCGTACTCGGGGTGGCGCTCATCCCGGTCGCCGTCGCGAACACCCACGGCGAGTACGGCTTCCATTTCTGGTGGATCGTCATCGTCCCGATCCTCGCCGGCCTGTACTTCGGTGTGGCCGGAGCCGTCGCGCTCCGCAACCGCCGCTGAGGTCCGCGTCGACCCCAGGCGTCCCTGGGATCTCGCGTACCGTTGGCGGGATGAGTGACGACGCCGCGACCGATGAGCACCGCAGGACGGCTGCGCACGCCTACAGCGCGCTCGGCTGCCTCCTCCTCGACGCCGGCACCTCCGTCACCGACGTCCGGGACTCCCTGGAGCGCGCCACGGTCGCATCGGGCGACGAGGGTCTGGCCTTCTCGGTGCTGCCGCAGCTCATCATCGTGAACGACGTGCGCACCGGTGCGGTGCTCGCGGCCGGCAACACCCACGGCGAGCTGTCGTTCCGCGGCGCGGCGCGGGCGAACCGGCTCATGCGCGAACTCGAGCTCGGACACTGGCCGGTCGGTGACCTGCCGGCCCGCATCCAGTCGATTCGGGAGACGCCGCGCCCGCATGCGTCGATGCACTGGGTGGTCGGGAACCTGCTGCTCGCGGGAGGGCTCGCGCTGCTGTTCCGCTGCCCATGGTGGGCGATCGTTGCATCGATGCTCGTCGGCGCCTTCGTCGGCCTCGTCATCACCCTGCTGGCGCGGTGGCGGGGAGCGGTCGCGATCGCCCCGTTCGTGACGGCGTTCGTGTCGACGACGCTCGTCGGGACGCTCGCATCGGCCATGGATCTCGGCCCCGTACCGCTGTTCGCCGTCTGCGCGCCGATCGCGATCCTCGTCCCCGGCGCACTCATCACCAACGCCCTGCTGGAACTGACGGCGACCGACATCGTGACGGGCTCGGCGCGCCTGATGTACGGGCTCATCGTGCTCGCCTTCATGGCGGCCGGGATCTCGGCCGGGGCGCTGCTCACCGGCCTGTCGATCGACCCCGAATCGACGGCGCTCGTCGGTCAGGTGGTCCGCGGGAGCTCGGACCTCGTCGGGTGGGAGTCGGTCCCGCCGCTGTGGTTCACGTGGATCGGTGTCGTGATGCTCGCGGCCGGGATCGGGATCGCGTTCGGCTCGGGACGCTCCCTGACGCTGCTGACCATCTGCGTGATGGCGTTGACCTACGCGGGCATCGTCCTGTTCGCCCCGCTCGTGGGGAACGCGGTCGCGACGGGGCTCACCGCCGGGCTCGTGTTCGTCGTCGCTCGCATCGTCGAGCGGTACTCGGCGGCGGTGCCGTCCAACGTCACGTTCCAGCCGGCCCTACTCATGCTCGTGCCGGGCACTGTGGGACTCGTGTCGCTCGCGACGCTCGAGGGCTCAGCGGTCACGGCGGCGCTGACGGTCTTCATCAGTCTCTGCGTCGGCGTCAAGACGGCGGCGGTCCTGACGGGGGTCGTCATCCCGCCGGTGCGTGCGACCGCCCGTCCCTGAGTCGCCCGGAAAGGTCCGAAACGGTGCCGAATTCGTACAGATTCGGGCGAGTCAGCGGCTCCGCGCTGCCCGCGCTCGCGCCTTGATCGCGACGATGACCTCGGTCTTCGCATCGGCGTAGTCGTTCATGTCGTCCCAGGGCCTCCCGAGCAGCTCCCGCTTGGTGCGCTCGTACAGCGCGCGGTCGTCGGCGTCGGACCGCAGATGGTCGCGGAGGAGGAGGTACTCGTCGATCTCCGGCGCGCCCTGCTCGTAGAGGTGCACGTGGACGTCGCGCTCCGGCGTCCGCACCATTCGATGGCGGGGCTCACGGACGCGCAGCACGTAGCCGGCGGCCAGTAAGGGGTCGAGGTAGTCCTCCTCCGCCGCGATGTCCTCCACGGCGACCACGATGTCCACGATCGGCTTCGCCGCGAGTCCGGGCACCGAGGTCGAGCCGATGTGCTCGATCACGACGGCACCGGTCCCGCCCGCGCTCGTTCCAAGGGCCTCGATGATCCGCTGCCGGTGCTCATGGTACCGTTCGGGCCACGCCGGGTCGGCGTCGTGCAGCTCGACCCGGACCGGCTCGGGGCCTCCGACCAGCTCGAGCGTCGTGATATCCGGGCGGCGGGGGCGTCGGCGCAAGCCGCTCTGGATGGCACGGATGTTGTCGCCGAGCACCCCCGAGGCCAGCAGCCCGGTGCCGAGCGGACCCGAGGAGTCCGTGCCGAGTGCCGGCAGGAGGCGGAGCGCCGACCGGACCGGGGCACTCACGTGGTCGAGCTGCCAGGCGATCTCGGCCGCGCCGGCTCCGGCCTGATGCAGCTCGGCGGCCTTCACCGCATAGGCGGCGGCGCCGAGCGCATGGGCTCCCATGTGCGCGACACCCGCAGCCTGCCCGGCCGACCACGCGGCGGCCTTGGCGGCGGGTGAGGACACCGCCTGCGAGGCCCGGTTGGCGACGAAGCGTCGGCGGATCTCCCCGGCGGTGTCGAGGTCGCCGGCTGCGAACGCGCGGGCGCGGGCGATCGCGTCACGTGGACGATCGTCGTCCGGCGCCTCCGCTTCGAACAGCGGCAGGACCCGCTCGGCGCAATCGGCGGCCCACGAGGCGACGAGACGGCGGTCGGCTTCACTGAGTGACTGCGGCGAGGGCATGTTCCACCCTCGCACACCCGCCGCGCTCACGTGTGGGCTGCCGGGCTAGCGCAGAGGGATGGCCTCCTTGAACCTGCCTGTGATCTCCTGCAGCCTCGATCCGGCGAGTCGGAGCCGGACCCTCGCTTCGGCGAGCAGCGAGCTGCTGCGCGAGCAAGGTCATGACTCGTCCGTCATCGATCTGGCCGAGATGGAACTGCCGCCGTTCGACAACGATCGGGTCTTCGAGAGCCCTGAGTTCCGTCGGCTGCATGCGTTGATCACGGCTGCCGACGGCGTCGTCCTCGCCTTCCCGGTCTACAACTGGGCACCGGCCGCGACGGTGAAGTCGCTCATCGAGGCGACCGGCGCGACCGGCGAGGACGGCAGGGTCGCCGCCTGGTTCGACAAGGTCGTGACCTTCGTCTGCGCCGCCGGCCTGCCGCACAGCTACATGGCGACAGCCACGCTCGGGCAGTCGCTCATGCTGGACTTCAAGTGCGTCATCAACCCCTACACGGCCTACCTGTCGGAGCGGGACTGGGAGGCGGCCGGCGTGCTGACAACGGATCGTGCCGAGCGGCTCGCCAAGACGATGACCGTGCACGCGGAGCTGTCGGGGCTCCTCGCCGAGCGGAAATACCGCTCGGTCTGGGAGGTGTGAGGGCCGAGCGGCACGGTCCCGCGTCTCACAACCGCACGACGAGCTTGCGGGCTGAGACGCCGCCGTGGAGGCGGTCGAGGGCCGGCTGGATCGCCTCGAGGCCTTCGCCGACCACCTCGGGAGCGGGCGCGCAGAGGTGTCGTCCGGCGGCGAGCGCACCAGGCAGGTAGTCCTCCCACAGCATCGGCCCGACCTCGTTGGTCATGAGCGAGCTACCCCACACGTACCGCGCCGAGATCCCCGCCCGTCGGGCACGCACCTGGAGTGCGACGTTGGCCGCCACGAGCCGGGTCATGGTGCGGACGAACGTCAGACTCGGGCCGGCCCGACGGGGGAGCGACCCGAACGACACCGACGGGCTCGCGAGCGCGACGCGGCGTGCCCCGGTGGCGGCGGCGACGGCGACGGCTGGTTCTGCGGAGCCGGTCCCGACGGCGAGGACCCCGACGACCGAGGAGCCATGGAGGGCGCTGACGAGATCCGCCACGACGGTCGGGCTGCGGTAGTCGAACACGAGGTCGGCACCGAGCTCGCGCATCCGGTCGTGGTTGTGCGGCGAGGCCGTGGTCGCGACCCGGTGGCCGGAGGCGACCGCGAGCTGGATGGCGTTGCTCCCCACGCTCGTCGCGCCGCCCCAGACGACGACGGTGGTCCCGGTGGGGGTGGGGTGCTCCGAGGGGTGGGGGAGCGCGAGGTGGTCTCGTTGGAAGAGGGCGGTCGCGGCCGTGGAGATCCCGAGCGGCAGGACGACGGCGTCCTCGTCTCGGAGACCGTCCGGGATCGGGGCGGCGAGATCCGCCCGCACGACGGTGAACTGCTGGAACCCGCCCTCGGCGTCATGGCGTCGACCGCGCTCCATGCCGACCGCGTACGCCACGACGCGGTCGCCCACGGCGAAGCGACGGACGTTCGACCCGACGGCGACGACCTCGCCCGCGACGTCCTCACCGAGCACGGCGGGAACCGGCAGCCACCGGTACATGAGATTCCCGGTCTGCTGCTTGACGTCGTCGAGCGGGTTCACCGCGACCGCACGGTTCCGGATGAGGAGTTCGCCCGGGCCGGGGTCGTGCATCGCGGCGGTGCCGACCACGAGGTCGGCGCGAGGTGCTGGCAGCCAGGCTGCGGTGTTCGTCGGCATGGGGTCTCCAGGAAGCATGCGGGTGGATGTCGTGATGACGACATGATGTGCCATCACTCTACACCTGACGACACGACGTGTCATCGGCTATCCTGATCGCATGGCACGCTGGGCACCCGACGCGGCTCTCCGACTCGAGAGCGCTGCGATGGCGCTGTTCGCCGAGCGGGGCTTCACGGCGACGACCGTCCCGGAGATCGCCGAAGCCGCCGGGCTCACCACCCGCACGTTCTTCCGCCACTTCGCCGACAAGCGCGACGTGCTCTTCCTCCGCGAGCGAGAGCTCCCGACCGTGGTCGGACGGCTGGTCGCTGCGGCGCCACCAGGACTCGACGCGCTCGCGCTCGTGATGTCCGGCCTCGAGACCGTGGCAGGCGGCGAGCTGCAGCGTTGGCGGGACGACATCGCCGCCCGCCGCGCCATCATCCGGTCGGAGCCGCAGCTGCGTGAGCGGGAACGGCTGAAGTCGGCGGTCCTCACCGATGCGATGCGCGATGCCCTCGCGGAGAGTGGTGTCACGTCAGCCGACGCGGCGCTCGCCGCCTCCCTCGGTTCGGCGCTCTTCGACGCCTCCCTCGAGCAGTGGCTCGCCGGACCGGACGACGTGCTCCTCGTCGACGTGCTCCGTTCGATGCGCGCCCGACTCGGCGACCTCGCGGGTAGCTAGGGCCGATCCCGGCTCCGCGTCTGCTTCTCCGGGAGCCCGACCTGCCACGGGATGAACGCCACCGCGCTGCAGACCGCGATCGCAGTGACCCGAGCAGAGAGGCTGCCGCGGGTGAACGGGTCCTCAGTCGCCGCCGCCCCCACCGCCCCCGTCTCCACCGCCGCCGGAGTCGCCACCACCGCCGCCGTCCCAACCGCCGGAGTCGGAGCCGCCATGGTGGCCACCGCCGTGGTGACCGTCGCCGCCGACGATGAACGGCATGCCGGAGTCCGACGTCGTACCACCGCGATGCTTCGACCCGCCGGCACGTCGTCCGGCCTGCACGGTGATCGTGACGACGATGACCGCGACGACGGCGAGGACCGCGATCATGGCGACGGTTGAGGTGTCCATGGCTCGACCGTAGCGATGTCCGACGGCTGTCGCATCAACCGCGCGGCGAGTATCGGGATCAGGCCGGACCTCAGCGCCTCGGGATCGTGGAACCGCGGAGGACGAGGCGGCCCGGCAGGTACTCGACACCCTGCGCGACGTCCGTCCCCTCGATCGCCTCGAAGATGCGGGTGGCGGCGAGTCGGCCGAGCTGTTGCAGGTTCGCGTCGATCGACGACAGCTCCGGCCGCGAGTTGGTGGCCAGGATCTCCCAGTTGTCGAAGCTGACGACGGCGACGTCGCTCGGGACGTCGCGCCCGAGGTCGCGGACGGTGTCGAGGACGCCGCGGGCGATCTGGTCGGAACCGGCGACGATGCCGTCGATCTCCGGGTGCTGTGCCAGCAGCATCGCCGCCGCATCGCGACCCCAGTGCTCGGTCCACTCCGAGAACATCGGCGTGCCGACGAGGTCCAGGCCCGCCGCGGTGAGGGCGTTCTGCACGCCCGTCACGCGGTCCCTGGCCGCCGCGTACTGCGGTTCACCCGTGATCATCGCGATACGGGAACGGCCGCAGGCGATCAGATGCTCGACGGCGAGGCGCCCGCCATCGCGGTTGTCGGGGGTGATGGACACGTCGGTCGGGTCGTCGGACGGCGCGTACGCGTAGACGACCGGCACTGGCAGCTTGTGGCCGAGCGAGGGGCGTGGGTCGGTGCTGCGGCCGACGACGATGATACCGTCGACGCGCCTCGTCAGCAGCGCGTTGAGGTGGTGCTGCTCGCGGATCGCGTCGCCGCGTGCATCGCAGAGGAAGACGTTGACCTGGCCGGCGCCGAACGCGTCTTCGGCTCCCATGAGGATCGGGATCACGAACCGACCCTCGAGGTCACTCGTGAGGAGCCCGACCGTGCCGGTACGCCCGTTGATCAGGCTCCGGGCGAGTTCGTTGGGGGTGAAGGCGACCTCCTTCGCGGCGTCGAGCACCCGCTGTCGGGTCTTCGGGGCGACCTCGCTCCGTCCGTTGATGGCCTTCGAGGCGGTGGCCATCGAGACGCCTGCGATCCGGGCGACGTCGCCCAAGGTCGCCGCTCGGCCGGGGGTACCGGTTGCCGAAGCACCGACATCACTGTCTGGCATTGCTCCCCCTCTTCGTTTCCGAAACGTTACCGGACTTCGCTCTTGACGCTACACCGATCCCAGGCTAGCTTTACCGAAAGGCTTTTCGATAGTTTCGAAAACCTCCCATGTACCGCCGGGCCCGACCGGTCCGCTCAACGATGAGTCAGAGGAGTCACCATGCGCAGCACGCACACCAGACGGATGCAGCGGGTCGGAGGGGTGTTGGCCGCCAGCGCCCTCCTCGTCGGCCTCGCCGCCTGTTCCTCCGGGGGCGGTGGCAGTTCCCCACTCGCCAGCGCCGGGCCCGAGGGCGTCGACGATGGATCCGAGCTCACGCTCTGGACCCGCGCCCCACTCGAGAAGCAGGCGAAGCTCCTCGTCGAGGCCTACAACGCCTCGCACGAGAACCAGGTGAAGCTCACCGTGGTCCCGAACGACGACTACGTCGCGAAGGTCGGCGCGGCGGCCGGCTCCGACAGCCTCCCCGACCTGTTCGCCGCCGACATCGTGTACGTCCCGAACTGGGTCGAACAGGGCCTCTTCCAGGACCTCACCGCGAACATCGACGGGCTCGACTTCAAGGACGAGATCAACCAGGGCCACCTCGCCGCCGGCACCGCGGACGGCAAGGAGCACGTCCTGCCGTTCGTCCTCGACCTCTCGATGCTGTTCTGGAACAAGGAGCTCTACAAGGAAGCCGGGCTCGACCCCGAGCAGGGCCCGACCACACTGGCCGAGTTCGCCGAGGACGCGAAGGCCGTTCAGGCCCTCAACAAGCCCGACACCTATGGCACCGCGACCGGCCTCAACTGCGGCGGTTGTCTCGTCTTCACCTGGTTCCCCAGTGTGTGGGCCGACGGCGAGCAGGTCATGAACGAGGAGGGCACCGAGTCCCTCCTCGCCGAGGACGGCGCCAAGGAGGTCTACAGCACGTGGGCCGACCTCTGGAAGTCGGGCGCCGTGCTCCCGTCCTCGAAGGACGAGGCCGGACCCACCTGGACCGCCGGCTTCACCGAGGGCAAGGTCGGCGTCATGCCGTACCCGGCGACGCTGCTCTCCTCCACCCCGTTCGATGTGGGCGTGTCCGGCATCCCCGGACCGAAGGGCGGCGACTCGACCTTCGTCGGTGGCGACGGGATCGGCGTCTCGAAGGACAGCAAGAAGGCCGCACAGTCGTGGAACTTCCTCAGCTGGCTGATGTCCGAGGACGCGCAGGTCGGAGTCCTCGCGAAGGACAACGACGTCGTCTCCCGCTCCGACCTCGCCGAGAACGAGTACTCGAGCAAGGACCCGCGCCTCGTGACGATCAACGAGGTCGCCTCGAAGGGCGACACCCCGTACTCGCTGAACTTCCAGGAGGCCTTCAACTCGCCGACCAGCCCGTGGCTGACGCTCGTGCGGAACGCGGTCCTCGAGGGCTCCGACACGGTCGACGCCGACAACGACGCGATCACGGACGTGCTCTCGCAGTAGTCCGATCCGCCGGTGCGCCGCCGCATCCATCACCGCGACGGCGCACCGGCACCCACTCGTCTTGAAAGGTCCACCCATGAGTACCACCCTCGCCAGACGAGGCCCGACGGACTCGGTCGGTGCCAGGAAGCGTCGCGCCGTGCACGCCCGCACCGGCTGGTTGTTCGCGCTCCCCACCGCCGTGTTCGTCATCCTCCTGTTCCTCGTCCCGCTCGGTCTCGTGTTCCAGATGGCGGCCTCCGACTGGCCGCTCCTCGGTGGCAACCAGGGGTGGAACCTCCCCGAGAACTTCCCCAAGGCGATCGACAACCGGTTCTTCCTCGACTCGGTGGTCTTCACACTCAAGTACACGGCCATCGCGACGGTCCTGCTCATCGGCCTCGGCCTCGGCCTCGCGCTCCTCGTGCAGGAGTCCAGCCGGTGGAAGGGCTTCCTCCGCACCGCGTTCCTCATCCCGAGCGCCCTCGGCCTCGCCTCGGCGTCACTCCTCTTCTACGTGCTGTACTCGCCGATCGCGGGCCCGTTCGCCGACCTCACGAAGGCCATGGGCTTCACCTTCCTCGGGACCCCGGACGCGGCGCTCTGGTCGACGGTGTTCCTCATCGTCTGGCGCTTCGCCGGGTTCTACATGCTGCTCATGCTCGTGGGCCTGCAGGGCATCCCGGAGGAGGTCTACGAGGCGGCACGGATCGACGGCGCGTCGCGCTGGCAGACCTTCCGCGACATCACCGTCCCGCTGCTGAAGCCGACCCTCGCCCTCACGACGGTGATGTGCGTCACCGGCTCACTCCTCGCGTTCGAGCAGTTCTACATCCTCACCAAGGGCGGTCCCGACAACAGCACGATCACCATCGTGCAGCTCATCTACAACGTGGCGTTCCAGGGCCCGAACAACCTCGGCGTCGCTGGCGCGCTGTCGGTCATCGTGCTCGCCGCGCTCATCGTCATCAACATCGTGCAGATCCGCGCGTTCAGCAAGAAGGTCGAGGACTGAGCATGACCATCACCCGAAAGGAACCGGCCACCGTCACCTCGACGATGCCCGACGTCCGTGGTCACGGGCGCACGCGCGGCCGCGGCCACGACGGGAAGCCGACGGACTTCTTCGGTATCGCCATCCGGATGCCGTTCTGGATCTTCACCGCGGCGCTCGCCGTGATCTTCCTCTACCCGCTCGTCTGGACCGCCGTCCGCTCGGTGTCGCCGCTCGCCGGTACGAACCAGACCGAGGGGTGGGGGCTCGGCAACTACATCACCCTCGCCGGGTACCAGGACGGGATCCTGCAGTACATCGGCAACTCGGTGTTCGTCTCGTTGCTGACCGTGATCCTCACGCTCGTCATCTCGCTGTTCGGCGGGTACGCGTTCGCAAGGTTCCAGTTCCGCGGCAAGAACGCCCTGTTCCTCGCCACCATCGCGATCCTGATGGTCCCGTACGCGACGCTGCTCATCCCGCTCTACGTGCTGCTCAACCTGGTCGGGCTCTCCAACTCGCTCGTCGGCGTGGCGCTCGTGCTCACCATGTTCCAGCTGCCGTTCTCGACCTTCATGATGCGGATCGCGTTCGAGTCGATCCCGAAGGAGCTCGACGAGGCCGCGATGGTCGACGGCTGCACGTCCTGGAGCGTGCTGTGGAAGGTCCTCGTGCCGGCCGTGAAGCCGGGGCTGATCACGGTCGGCCTGTTCGCGTTCCTCGCGGCGTGGAACGACTTCATGGCGCCACTCATCCTCATCAACGACTCGGCGAAGATGACCCTGCCGCTCGCGGTCTCGAACCTGCGCGGCCAGGTCCAGGGCGTCGTCGACTACGGCGCGACCGAAGCCGGCGTCGTGGTCCTCGCGCTGCCGTGCATCCTCCTCTTCCTCATCCTCCAACGTCACTACGTGCGCGGCTTCATGTCCGGCGCCTTCAAGGGGTAACCATGAGCACCACCACCAGCACCACGCCCACGACGCCAACGACGTCGGTGATTGTCGCAGCCCCGGTCGTCCCCACCACCGGCGCGCTCACGCCGCTCGGCCTCGACGAGGTGCGCATCACCGACGGCTTCTGGGCCGACCGCCAGCAGGTCAACGGCACGGCGACGCTGCCGCACGTCGAGCACTGGCTCGAGCGGGAGGGGTGGCTCCGCAACTTCGACCTCGCCGCCGCCGGGACCCTTCCGGAGGGGCGCCGCGGACGCGAGTTCGCCGACTCCGAGGTCTACAAGTACCTCGAGGCCGTCGCGTGGGAGCTCGGACGGCTCGGCGGTGACGAAGCGCTCGAGTCGCGGTTCCGCGCGATCGTCGACCGGGTCGCCGCCGCACAGGAGGCCGACGGCTACTTGAACACCCGCTTCGGTCGCCCGGGTCAGGGTGAGCGTTGGTCGGATCTCGAGTGGGGGCACGAGCTGTACTGCCTCGGCCACCTCTTCCAGGCGGCCGTCGCCCGGGAGCGGACGAGCCCGGGCTCCGACGACGGGCTCCTCGGGATCGCGACGCGGGCTGCGGACCTCATCTGCGAGGTCTTCGGCACCGACGGCATCCAGTCCGTGTGCGGGCACGCCGAGGTCGAGGTGGGGCTCGCAGAGCTGTCACGGGTGACGGGCGAGCCGCGCTACCTCGAACTCGCGTCGCTGTTCGTCGAGCGTCGCGGCACCGGCGTGCTCCAGGACATCGAGTGGGGCCGCGCGTACTTCCAGGACGACGTGCCGATCCGCGAGGCGGAGGCGTTGCGGGGCCATGCGGTCCGCGCGAACTACCTCGCGGCCGGTGCCACCGACGTCGCGGTCGAGCACGGCGACGACGGCCTGCTCGACGCGCTCCGCGGCCAGTGGGACCGGACGATCGCGCGCCGCACCTACCTGACCGGCGGTCAAGGATCGCACCACCAGGACGAGGCGTTCGGCGAGGACTTCGAGCTGCCGTCCGACCGCGCGTACTCCGAGACCTGTGCGGGCATCGCATCGATCATGTTCAGTTGGCGGCTGCTGCTCGAAGACCGCGACGTCCGCTACGCCGACCACATCGAGCGCGTCCTGTACAACGTCGTCGCGACCTCGCCGTCGGCCGCCGGCACCGCGTTCTTCTACGCCAACACCCTGCACCAGCGCACGCCGGGGGAGTCGAGTCCGGACGACGAGGTGTCGCCGCGGGCGTCGTCCTCCGAGCGTGCGCCGTGGTTCGACGTGTCGTGCTGTCCACCGAATGTGGCCCGGACGCTCGCGAGCCTGGCGGCGTTCGTCGCCACGAGCGACGACCACGGCGTGCAGATCCACCAGTTCGCGTCGGCGACGATCGACACGGTCATCGACGGCGAGCACGGCGGGCGCTTCCGTGCGGAACTCGCGACGGACTATCCGCGATCAGGCGTCGTCACCGTGCGCATCGTGGAGGCGCCGAACGGACCGGTGACCGTCTCGCTGCGCGTGCCGTCGTGGGCTGATGACGCGGTGGTGACCGTCCGACCCGTCGACGGTGCCTCCGTGGATCGTGCCGTCACCCCTGGTTACGCCGACGTCGAGCGGTCCTTCGTCCCCGGTGACGTCGTGGAGCTGACGTTCAGCGTCCGTCCGCGGGTCACCCTGCCGGATCCTCGCGTGGACGCCATCCGTGGCAGCGTCGCGATCGAGCGCGGACCCGAGGTCTACTGCGTCGAGTCGGTGGACCTCCCGGGCGGTGACGAGACGATCGCCCGCATCGAGGTGGGGGAGGGTGTCGTCCCCGTCGAGGACGCGGACGGTCGGCTGTCGATCGAGCTGCGCACCCGGAGTCTCGCCGACACCGCCTGGCCGTACGGCGACGCCTTCGTCGCGACGGGAGCCGACGAGACGTTCACCGCGAGCATCGCGCCGTACCATTCCTGGGCCGAGCGCGGGCCGTCCACGATGCGTGTCTGGATCCCGATCGCCCGGGCGTGAGGGCGGAGCGCGTCATACTGGTGTCTCGTCGACCAGCGATCCGGAAGCAGCCATGACGTATCCTCCGAACCCTCAGGTCCCTTCTGGCCAGCCGCCGTATGGCCAGCCGCCGTATGGCCAGGCACCCTACGGCCAGGCTCCGTACGGCCAGCCGCAGTGGGTCGCGCCCCCGCCCCGGGGCGCCAGCTCGCCGGACGACCTGACGCTGCCGCTCTATGGGGCGACGTTCCGTCAGGCGACCAAGCGGTTCTTCAAGCAGTACGCGAACTTCTCGGGTCGTGCATCGCTCAGTGAGTACTGGTGGAGTTCGCTGCTGACGACGCTCCTGATGCTCGTCCCGACGCTGCTGATCACCGTCGGCGCGATCATGACCGCTGTCTCCGCGGCGGCGGCCGCTGCAGAGGAGCGAGACCTGTCGGGGAGCGGATACGACTTCGCGGACCCTGGGCCCATGGGGTTCGGCGTCCGCGTCCTGCTCATCGCCGGCGTCGTGCTGCTGCTCGTCGCCTGGGTGGCGCTCATCGTGCCGAGTCTGGCGATCGCCTGGCGGCGCCTGCACGATGCAGGTTTCCCCGGCCCGTACTACTTCCTCACCCTCGTGCCGTCGGTCGGGAGCATCATCGTCCTCGTCCTCATGCTGCTGCCGTCGAAGCCCGAGGGGCAGCGCTTCGATCGTCCGGCGCAGGTGCCGTCCGCGCGCTGACACCGCAGCAGACGAGCCTCACTGCGGTAGTGCGGCGACCTTCCGCAGCAGGACCTCACGCTCGCGGTCGTTCGCTGTGAGGTGCGCGGCGGTCAGGAGGTCCGAGCGCGCCTCCGCCTCCTCGTCGTCGTCCGCCGTGCCGATGCCGGTCCTGCCGGCGCCGGTCATGTCCGTCTCGCGTCGGTCGTGCTCAGGCAGGGTCGGCCGACGGCTTCGCCACACCTTCCTGCGCCCGCCACTCCTTCTCCTTCCGGAGGTACTCGTTGTCTGCGTGGTCGGCGAAGTCCGTCTCGTCGGTCACGCGGCGCACCTCGATCTTGTTACCGGGGCCGAGCGGAGCGCGGCTCGCCCATTCGATGGCCTCCTCGCGCGTGGCGACCTCGATGGTCCAGAACCCGTTGAAGAGCTCGTGGAGTTCGCCGTAGGGGCCGTCGGTGACGATCGGCGCCTCGGTCGTGAACTCGACGACGGCACCCTGCGCGGCATCGGTGAGGCCGTCACCGCCGACCATCACGCCGGCGTCGATCATCGACTCGTTGTAGGCGCCCATCGCGTTGATGACCGCTTCGAAGTCCATGTCCTCGAGCTTCTCGACGGACCCGCTGTTGCGCATGATGAGCATGTATCTCGACATCGTCTTCTCCAGTCGTCAGGGGCGCCGATCGCCCGCCTCACTCTGACGTCGAACGGCGAACACGGAGCTCGACATCGCGGTCAGAATATCCTCGGCGGGTGCCCGAGGGGGAGGGTGAACGGAGCGCGGCGGTCAGGTGTCCGGCCGGAGAACAGCGGCGGACGGACGTCGAAGTTCACAGCCCAGGCAACAACTGTGGGTCGATACTGGGTCCATGGCAACTGAGATCGACCACGAAGAGATCATCCGTCAGCTCACCGCGAAGTTGAGCGAGAAGTACTCGGGGGTCGATTCCGCTCGGATCGGTGAGCTCGTGCGCGAAGAGGTCAGCGCGCTCGCTGAGCGTCCGGTCCAGGATTACGTGACCGTCCTCGCCGAGCGTGCGGTCAAGAAGTCGCTCAAGCGCTCCGAGAAGTAGCGGTCCCGCCTCGGGTCGGACTACGGCCGGTCGGGTCTGCTCGTCAGCGCCTCGATCGCGACCACGATGACGATGCAGACGACGAGCAGGGTGAACACGTTCGGGTTCAGGGTCAGCGCATAGACGACGACGGCGACCAGGACCAGGACACCGATGATGACGATCGCACGGCGTGGTGATCTCCGCCTCGTCCGGTCCAGGTCTGCCATGGTGCCCCCTCGCTGATGGTCGGTCGAATCTCCAGACTATGAGTGCCCGGCCACCCGCGCGTCCAGTCTCAGTCGGTAGACTCACATCGGGTACTTTTGTCGACGAGTCGACAGAAGCGGTTCCGTGCCGTGTGAGACAGGCGGGGAAGCGTCCGTCGGTGCCCGCCCGAAGCTACGAAGGAGTACCCATGAGCGCACCGTCCGTGCAGCTGTACACCGTCCGCGACGCCATCGCCGAGGACCTGCAGGGCGCCGTCGCCCGCATCGCCGAGATCGGCTTCACGAAGGTCGAGCCCTACGCGTTCGTCGAGCGCGCGGCCGAGTTCGAGACCGCCTTCGCCGCCGCCGGCGTCACGGCCCCGTCCGGCCACGCGCCTGTCATCGACGCCGCCGACCCGGCGGTCGCGTTCGACGCGGCGTCGCGGCTCGGGATCGGAACGGTCATCGACCCGTTCATCCCCACCGACCGCTGGCAGACCGCCGACGACGCCGCACGTCTCGCCGAGCGCGTCAACGAGCTCGCCGTCCAGGCGGCGGCGTCCGGCCTGAAGTTCGGCTACCACAACCACAACTGGGAGTTCTCGACCCACGTCGACGGGCGCTCGATCTTCGAGCTCTTCGTCGAGCAGCTGTCGCCCGAGGTCGTCCTCGAGATCGACACCTTCTGGTCGACGGTCGGCGGAGCGGACACCCCGGCGTTCCTCCGTTCGCTCGGGGACCGCGTGCAGTTCCTGCACATCAAGGACGGCATCATCTCCGGTGACATCGCCACCGCGCTGCCGAGCAGCGAGAGCGCCCTCGTCGTGCCCGACGCGCTCGCCCAGGCGTTCGCGAACCAGCAGCCCGCGGGTCAGGGCCAGGTCGACATCCCGGCGATCCTCGCCGCCGCACCGCACGCGACGCGTGTCGTGGAGTTCGACGGTTACAGCAAGGAGATCTTCGGCGGCGTCGCCGAGTCCTACGCCTGGCTCGCCGAGAACGACAAGTAGGCGCGCAGCACCTCGACAGGCTCGGTGACCGGGGCCCCGTTCCCTGAGCTGCGCCGCACTGAGTCTGTCGAGGTGTCGAAGGGCCCGCGGGGATGCGTGTTCTAGGCGTGGACGAGTGTTCGGGGGCACTTCGACAAGCTCAGTGACCGAGACACCCGTTCCCTGAGCCTGTCGAAGGGCCCGCGGGGATGCGTGTCCTGGCCGTGGAGGTGTGTTCGGGGCACTTCGACAAGCTCAGTGACCGGGGTCGGCTCGGTGACCGGGGTCGGTTCGGCGGCCGGCACTCAGAACGGCGGGACCGCGTCCGGTTCCGTGCGGTGTCGCCTGCCGTCGGGTGTGGTCCACTCGAGGACGCCATCGGGGCGATGGTCGAGAGACCACCCGGGTAGATGCTTCAGTCGGTGGTGATGTCGGCAGACGCACGCCAGATTGCCGACACTCGTGGTGCCTCCCTCGGCCCAGGCGACGGAGTGGTCGAGATCGCACGCCCGAGCCCGTCTCCCGCAACCCGGCGCGCGACAGGTGACGTCGCGGAGGCGGACCGCTCGCTGCAGATCTGCCGGCACGCGGTACTGCTGCCGCCCGACCGAGACGACCGCGCTCGTCTCCGGGTGCGTGAGCACCCTCGTCATCGAGGGCGCGTTGACCGCGAGCCGCGCCGCGGTCTCGGGGTCGATCGGGCCGTAGCTGTCGAGGGTCGCCGGGGCCTCGCTCAGCCCCAGGAGGCTGAGCACGGGCACGGTGAGGTTCACCGTGGGCTGGATGTCGTCGAGCACCTCCACCGGCCGGGCGATCGGTGAGCGCCGGCCCTCGGGGTCGGTCTGGTCGGCCGAGGTGGTACCGCTGATGCAGAGCGAGCCGAGCGCGTCGGCGCGCAGCTGCTGACAGGTGCGGTCGTCGTCCGTCAGGTGGGCGGCACCGACGAGCGTGTCGAGGCGTTCTCCGATCGCGACGGCGACGGGCGCCGTGGTGAACAGATGAACCCACGCCATGCCGTCTGCTGCAGGCTCGATCTCCACCCGACGGTCGGCCTCCGACCTGGCCGCCCGCACGGTGATGGACTCCGGGTGCAGTCGCTCGCGGAGGGTGCGGGTCTGGTGCTGCAGTCGTGCGACGGTGGACTGCTCCGCGATGGAGAGGACCGTTTCGAGGAACGCGGCTCGCCCGTGCACCGGGATGTCTTGGAGCTGATCGGTGATGGTCCGCGCGTGCCGGCTCGAGATGCGACCGTCCTCCAGCGCGCGAAGGACATCCGGGGCATCGGCGACGAGCCGTTCGGCATCGCCGGTGGCTCGATGCAGGGTCTGCTCGGAGGCACGCGTCGCCATGGCGAGCGTCGCACAGGTGGAACGACGGATGAGCGCCTTCCGCTGTGCGGGCGTCTCGTCGTGCGACACGAGGCTGTCCGCCATGGCGTCGGCCAGGGCTGCCGACCTCGCGAGGAGACGAGCCTCCCGGGCGTCGAGTGCTGCACGCTCGCGCGCGATGCCGGCGAACTCGTCGGACAATTGCGCGAGGCGCTCTTCGAAGACGTCCACCGCGCGCACCGGGAGGGTGGTGGAGGTCTCGGTCATAACTCCAGTCCACCACGGACCACTGACATTCGAGATGGTCAGTTGACGAGGCTCTGACGGATTCGACGAGCGGTCGGGATGTGGAGCGGGGTCGCACTTCGACAGGCTCAGTGACCGGGTGTGTGGCTCAGTGACCGGGTGTGTGGCTCAGTGACCGGGACCCCGGTCCCTGAGCTTGTCGACGCGTGCGACTGATGAACGGAGACCCGGTCCCTGAGCCTGTCGAAGGGGGCGACTGATGAACGGAGACGTGGTCCCTGAGCTTGTCGACGGGTGTGATTGGTGAACGGGAATCCGGTCCCCGAGCCTGTCGACGGGCGCCTGAGCCCGCTCCTCGCTCAGCCGCCGAGCGGGGTCCGGATCACGCGGAACGCACCCGCCGGGATGACCACCGCACCCGAGACCACCGGCTCGCCCGTCAGGAGCTCGACCGCACCGGTCGTCGTGAGCTGCGCATCCTCGTCGCCATGGTTGATCGCGATCGTGAACGACGCCTCCTCGCCCCAGCGGGTCACGATCTCCAGCCCGAGCGGCGGTACCGGCGGCGCGTCGACGGCTGCCTGCTCCAAGGCTTCGGACAGCAGCTCCGACAGTCCGGCCTCGTCGAGCTTCGTGGAGACGTACCAGGCGGTGCCGGCGCCGAACCGGTTGCGGGTCACCGCGGGCTGACCGGCGGCGGGGCCGGTGACGTAGCCCGACACGGCCTCGGCTCCCTCGAGCACGATGTCGTCGCTCCAGCTCGAGCCGGTCCGTCCGTCGTCCAGCTGGACGGTCTCTCCCTCGTGCAACGGCAGGAACTCCGGGACCGAGAGGCCCAGCACCCGACGGAACGCTCCCGGTGCGCCACCCTCCCAGACGGCGTCGTGCTCGTCGACGACGCCCGAGAAGTACGACACGACGAAGGCGCCGCCGCCCTCGACATACGCGGTGAGGTTCTCGGAGGTCTCGCGGTCCGCCAGGTACAACGACGGGGCGAGGACGAGGCGGTAGCCGCTCAGGTCGTCGTGCGGGTGCACGAAGTCGACGGTGACGCCAGCCCGCCAGAGGGCGGCGTAATAGGCCTCGACGCGCTCGCGATGGTCGAGCTCGACCGACGGGCGCCACTCGAGGTCCTGGGCCCAGAACGACTGCACGTCCCAGAGGATCGCGACCTCGCTGCGCACCCGGGAGCCCACCAGCTCGTCCAGTTTGCCGAGGTCGTGACCGAGCGCCATGACCTCACGCCAGATGCGACTCTCCGTGCCGGCATGGGGGAGCATCGCCGAGTGGAACTTCTCCGCGCCGTACCGCGAGGCGCGGAACTGGAAGTAGAGGATCGCGTCGGCCCCGCGGGCCAGGTGGCTGGCGCTGTTGCGGGCGAGTTCGCCTGCGCGCTTCGCGATGTTGCGCGGCTGCCAGTTCACCGCCGAGGTGGAGTGCTCCATGAGGATCCACGGGTCGCCGCCGGCGAGTGAGCGGGTGAGGTCCGAGTCGAGCGCGAGCAGGATGTGGTTGTCCTCCCGCTCCGCGACGAGGTAGTAATCGTTGGCGACGATGTCGACCTCGCGGCTCCAGGCCCAGTAGTCGATCGAGCGACAGTTCGTGGCCATGAAGTTCGTCGTCACCGGGGTCTCCGGTGCGTACCGCTTAATGATGTCGCGCTCGGCGACGTAGCACTCGAGCAGGATGTCCGAGGTGTAGCGGGCGAAGTCGAGTCGCTGCGTCTGGTTGACGACGGAGGCCGAGACGCGCGGTGCGTCGATCTCGTCCCAATCGCCGTAGTCCTGCCCCCAGAAGCGGGTGCCCCAGGCGGCGTTGAGTGCTTCGATCGAGCCGTAGCGCCGCTGCAACCACGCCCGGAAGGCGAGCACCGAGCCGTCGGAGTAGTCCTCGCTGATCGGTGCGCCGTACTCGTTGTGCACGTGCCAGAGGACGACGGCCGGGTGTGATCCGTAGCGGGCGGCGAGCTGCTCGGTGATCGCGGCTGCGGCGCGACGGTAGGCGGGGGAGCTGGGGCTCGCGATGCCGCGTGAGCCGTGGCCGAGCCGCAGTCCCTCGCGGGTGACCGGGTGGGCCTCGGGGTGGCGCTTCCAGAACCAGGCCGGTGGCACCGTCGTCGGCGTCGCGAGGTCGACCGAGATGCCGGCCTCGTGCAGCAGACCGATGATGTCGTCGAGGAAGCTGAAGTCGTATTCGCCCTCGCGCGGTTCGAGGACCGCCCAGGAGAAGATCCCGACGCTCACGAGGTCGACACCGGCCGCCTGCATGAGGGCGATGTCCTCGAGCCAGGTCTCCCGCGGCCATTGTTCGGGGTTGTAGTCGCCGCCGTAGCGGAGGCCGGTGGTGCCGGGGATCCAGGTGGCCCGTGCGGTGAGCGGGTCGAGCTCGATGGTCATGCTGCGTCTCCTGTGACTCAGTGGGCCGAGAGCGGATCCGTTCGATCGCCTGGCTGTGTGCGCTCCCAGTTCTATCACAGACTCAGGCGACAGGTCTCGCAGGATTTTCGATGTTGACAACGTGAAACGGTTGTGAATAACTGTAACCGCTCACAGGTACAACGACGTTCTCCATCGAAGCGTCGCTGCCCCGCACCAGAGCGCCCCAGCTTTCGACAAGGAGGACGAATGCGCAGCACGCTTCGCCACATCGGCATCGCCACGGTCGCCACGACGGCCCTACTGCTCTCCGGATGCTCGGCATCCTCGGGCGGCACGGAGTCCGGCCCCGTCAAACTCACCTACTGGGCCTGGGCGCCCAACCTCGAGCAGGTCGTGGAGCTGTGGAACGAGGACCACCCCGACATCCAGGTGGTCGTGCAGAAGCAGGACGGTGGCGACCCCGCCATCACCAAGCTGCTCACGGCCATCAAGGCCGGCAGTGGCGCTCCCGACCTCATCCAGGCCGAGTACCAGAAGATCCCGACGCTCGTGGCGTCCGACGCGCTCGCCGACATCTCGAAGCAGGGCGCAGCCGATCTCAAGGACGACTTCTCCGACGGCGTGTGGAACTCGGTCACGCTCGGTGGCGATGCGGTCTACGCCGTCCCGCAGGACTCCGGCCCCATGATGGCCTACTACCGCACCGACATCCTCGACAGCCTCGGCCTCAGCGTGCCGACGACGTGGGACGAGTACGCACAGGTCGCCCGGGCCGTCCACCAGGCCGACCCGACGAAGTACCTCGGCACCTTCTCCGCGAACGACGCCGGCTGGTTCGCCGGACTCGCGCAGCAGGCGGGTGCTTCGTGGTGGTCGATCGACGGCGACAGCTGGGGAGTCGACATCGACGCCGGCCCGACCGAGCAGGTCGCCTCGTACTGGGGCGGACTCGTCGAGGAGGGCGCGATCGACAACAAGCCGATGTACACGCCCGAGTGGAACGCCGGGCTGAACGACGGTTCGCAGGTCGGTTGGATCTCCTCCGTCTGGGCACCCGGCGTCCTCGGCGGCAACGCCCCCGACACGGCCGGCAAGTGGACCGCGGCCGAGCTGCCGCAGTGGGACGCCTCGAAGCCCTCCAACGGCAACTGGGGTGGGTCGTCCACCGCGGTGACGACTCAGTCGAAGCACGCCGAAGCCGCGGTCGAATTCGCCACCTGGTTGAACACCGACCCGAAGGCCGTCGCCGCGCTCGCCGACGTGTCCGGGGTCTACCCGGCCGCGACGAAGGTCGCCGCCGACGCCCTCAAGACGTCGCCCGAGTTCTTCAGCCAGCAGAGCGACTTCTACGACATCGCGTCGAAGGCCTCCGAGACCGTCGCGCCGTTCACCTACGGCCCGAACGTCAACGTCGCCTTCAGCGCCTACAACGACGAGTTCGCGAAGGCGGCCGAGGCGAAGACCGCACAGGCGTTCTCCGACGCCGTCGCCGCGATGCAGTCCATCACCATCGACGACCTGAAGAAGAGCGGCTTCTCGGTCAAGTAGTCCCACGGGGCCGGCTCATCGAGCCGGCCCCGCTCCCGCCCTCGACCCAAGGAATCGGCATGGCTGCACCATCCGCGCTGGACACGATCCGGCCCACCCAGGATCCACCGACAGGCTCGCGCCCGCCGGCCCGATCGCGCAAGAACCTGAAGAGTCGGGTGCTCATCCCGTACGCGATGCTCGCCCCCGGCATCATCCTGTTCCTGGTGTTCATGGCCGCGCCCATCGTCTACACGCTGTTCCTGAGCTTCCAGAAGAAGCAGGTCACGGGGCTCGGCCTCGGCTCCGGTGCTCGCACGACGGCCTTCGCGGGCTTCGAGAACTACCTCGGTGCATTCAACGACCCGGAGTTCGCGGCGAGTGTCGGACGCGTGCTGCTGTACGGCCTCATCCTCATCCCGTGCATGCTCGGACTCGCCCTGCTCTTCGCCCTGCTGCTCGACTCCCGTCGCACCCGGGCGGTCTCGTTCTCGCGCATCTCGATCTTCCTGCCGTACGCGGTGCCCGCGGTGATCAGCTCGCTGCTCTGGGGCTTCCTCTACCTCCCGGCTGTGAGCCCCTTCTACGCGATCTTCGACAGCCTCGGCTGGGACGCCCCGGAGATCCTGTCCTCGGGGACCATCATCTTCGGCATCGCGAACATCGCCCTCTGGGGTGGCGTCGGCTTCAACATGATCGTCATCTACACCTCGCTGAAGGCCGTGCCGAGTGAGATCTACGAGGCCGCCCGCATCGACGGCGCGAGCGAGATCCAGATCGCACTGCGGATCAAGATCCCGATCGTCGCCCCAGCGCTCGTCATGACGGCCCTGTTCTCGATGGTCGCCACCCTGCAGGTGTTCGCCGAGCCGACGACGTTGCGGCCGCTCACGAACAGCCTCTCCACGAGCTGGTCGCCGCTCATGCTCGTCTACCGCGACGCGTTCACCCGTGACGACATCTACTCGGCCGCCGCGACCTCGATCATCATCGCCGTCGCCACCTTCATCGTCTCCTTCCTCTTCCTCCGGGTCGTGCAGAAGCGAGCCTTCGGTCAGGAGGACTGACACCATGACCACGCTTCGAATCGACCGACCCGCCGGTGCGCGACGCCGCGAACGCGCCGGCAGCACGACCATGCGCTCCGACCGGCCCAGCGGCATCTCGACGGGCATCCTCATCCTCGGCGCGATCTACTGCCTCTTCCCCGTCTTCTGGGTGCTCATGGCATCCACGAAGAGCAGCGGCGAACTGTTCTCCACCTTCACGCTCGTGCCGAGCACCCATCTGTTCGACAACATCGTCGAGCTGACCCAGTACCGCGACGGACTCTTCTGGCGCTGGATGGTGAACACCGCGCTCTACGCGGGCATCGGTGCGATCGCCTCCACGTGGGTCTCCGCGATCTCGGGCTACGTGCTCGCCAAGTTCGACTTCCCGGGCAAGCGCACCGTCTTCAGCATCCTGCTCATGGGCGTGCTCGTGCCGGGGGTCATCCTCGCGATCCCGCAGTACTTCCTGCTGGCGAACGTCGGGCTGACGAACACCTTCTGGGGTGTGCTCCTGCCGCAGATCATCAGCCCGTACGGCATCTACCTCGCCCGCATCTACGCGGCCGCAGCGGTGCCGACCGACGTCATCGAGGCGGCCAGGACGGAGGGCGCGGGCGAGTTCCGCATCTTCGGACGCATCGCGATGCCGATGATGCTGCCCGGACTCGTCACGATCTTCCTGTTCCAGTTCGTCGCCATCTGGAACAACTTCATGCTGCCGTACATCATGCTCGGCGACGACTCGCTGTTCCCGATCACCGTCGGCCTCAACGGGCTGCTCAACCAGGGGGCCTCCGCCCCCGCGCTGTACACCCTCGTGATCACGGGTGCCCTGCTCGCCATCGTGCCACTCATCCTGATCTTCCTCATCCTGCAGCGCTTCTGGCGGGTGGACCTCGCGGCCGGTGCCGTGAAGGCATGAGCCGCCGTGGCCCGCACGGTGGCAGCAGAAGGTGCCGCCGTCGTGCGCGAAGCCTCAGCACTAGGCTGACGGGATGACCACCGTCCCGTCCCGTCGGCGCCCGACGATCGACGACGTCGCGGAGGCCGCCGGTGTCTCCCGCGGCACGGTGTCGCGGGTGCTGAACGGCGGGCGTTGGGTCAGCCAGGACGCGAAGGCGGCTGTCGACGCGGCGATCCGGAAGACCGGCTACCGCGTGAACCCGCACGCGCGGAGCCTCGCGACGAACCGCACCGGATCGGTCGCGTTCCTCCTCACCGAGGACCACCAGCTGCTCTTCGAGGACCCGAACTTCTCGATGCTGCTGACGGGGGCCGCGCAGGCGCTCGCCGAACGGCAGCTATCGCTCGTGCTCATCATGGCGGGCAGCGCTGCCGAGCAGGAGCGCGCGCTCGCCTACATCGAGGCGGGTCACGTCGACGGCGTGCTGCTCGTCTCGGCGCACAGCGGACAGCGGCTCATCAGCGACATCGTGGACTCGAAGGTCCCGGCCATCGCGTGCGGCATCCCGCTCGGGTTCCAGAAGCGCCTCGGGTACGTGGCCGCGGACGACCTCGAGGGCGCCCGCGAGATGGTGGCGCACCTGCGTGGGCTCGGCCGGACGCGGATCGCGACGATCGCCGGACCCGAGGACACCCCGGGCGGCGTCACACGACTCGAGGGCTACCGGCTCGAACTCGGCGAGGCGTTCGACGACCGGCTCGTCCGGCACGGCGACTACGGCCGTGCGAGCGGTGAAGCGGCGATGAGCGCGCTGCTCGAGGCCGATCCGACGATCGACGCCGTCTTCGTGGCCAACGACCGCATGGCCGCCGGCGCCATCGACGCTCTGCGTACCGCCGGCCGACGCGTGCCGGAGGACGTCGCCGTCGGCGGCTTCGACGACTCGAGCATCGCGGTCGGCACCGATCCCGCCCTCACGACGATGCGTCAGCCGTTCGAGCGGATCAGCGCCGAGATGGTGCGACTGCTCCTCCAGGTCATCGAGGGCGAGCGGCCCGCGGCGATCACGCTCCCGACGGAACTCGTGGTCCGCGACTCGGCGTAGCGCGGGCGGCGTTCCGGTCCCTGCACTTCGACAAGCTCAGTGACCGAGTGGGGCTCGGTGACCGAGTGGGGCTCGGTGACCGAGTGGGGCTCGGTGACCGAGTGGGGCTCGGTGACCGGGGTGCGGGCGTGCGCAACCCCACGACGATCATCCGGCGCTCGGTCAGGATGGAACCATGAGCGACCAGTCCGACACCACCACCCAGCCCGATCCCGACACCGTACCCGGCATCCCGGACGCGGAGTCGCTGGAACCGACGAAGCGCACCATCGCGATCCTCGGTGCCAACGGCGACCTGGCCAAGCGGCTCCTGATCCCCGGCCTCGGCGAGGTCGTCGACGCCGCACGCGACATCTCGCTACAGATCATCGGTGCCGCCCGCACGCCGCAGCCGAACGAGGAGTGGCGTGCGACCGTCCGTGCCAGCCTCGAGGACGCCGGGATCGGGGCCCGGACCGTCGACGCACTGGTGTCGACGACGGAGTTCATCCCGACCGACGCCTCCGACCCCGACGAACTGCGTGCACTGCTCGACGCCTGCACCGGCTCACCGATCCTCTACATCGCGCTCCCGCCGTCCGCCGGGCGCAAGGTCGCCGAGGCGCTCGCGCAGATCGACCTGCCCGACGACCTCCTCATCGCCATCGAGAAGCCCTTCGGCGACGACCTCGCCGACGCCCAGGCGCTCAACGCGGCGCTCGCCGACGTCGTGCCGGAGGAGCGTCTGTGGCGCATCGACCACTTCCTCGGCAACGCGACCGTCCTCGGGATGCTCGGCCTCCGCTTCGGCAACCGACTCCTCGAGGCGGGCTGGAACGCGGAACAGATCGAGAAGGTGGAGATCCTCTACGACGAGGAGCTGGGGCTCGAGGGTCGTGCGGCGTTCTACGACCAGACCGGCGCGCTCCGCGACATGCTGCAGAGCCACCTGCTGATGGTCCTCGCGCTCACCGCGATGGAGCGGCCGGACGCGGTGACGCCGACCGACGTCCACGACCGCATCGCCGAGGTCCTCGGCGCCGTCCGGTTGTGGAAGGACGACCCGTCGACCGCCCGTCGCGCCCGGTACACCGAGGGTCGGGTCGGCGACCGGCTCTTCCCCTCCTATGTGGACGAGCCCGACGTCGACGCCTCCCGTGAGACGGAGACGCTTGCACAGCTCCTGCTCCAGGTCGACACCCCGCGCTGGCAGGGGGTGCCGTTCGTCCTGCGCTCCGGCAAGGGGATCGGCGACCCGCGCCGCGAGGTCGCCGTCCACTTCCGCCGCTCGGCCGCGCCGACGGGGCTCGACGCTCCCGACGGACACGCCGACACCGTCCTCCGGATGTCACTCAAGGGCGGTGCGGTGCACCTCGACCTCATCGTGACCGGGGCCGATGACGTCGACGGCCTGCGCCGGGTCGAGCTCGAGGCGGACCCTGGTGCCGCGACCCTGAGCGCCTACGCGCAGGTGCTCGCCGGCCTCCTGCAGGAGAACACGCTGCTGTCGGTGCGCGGCGACATCGCCGAGCAGTGCTGGCGCATCGTCACCCCGGTCGTCACCGCCTGGGCCGCCGGCGAGACGCCGCTCGAGGAGTACGAGGCGGGGAGCGCCGGTCCGACGGACTGGTGACCGGGCTCTGACGCACTGCTGACCGCCTGACACGAAACGACCCGCGCCGAATGATCGGCGCGGGTCGTTTCGTACAGTGGGCGGTTACGCCGACGGCTTCAGGACGACCTTGATGCAGCCATCCTCCTTCTTCTGGAAGGTCTCGTACATCGCCGGAGCCTCGGCGAGCGGCACGCGGTGGGTCGCGAGGTCGAGCACGCCGAGCGGGTCGGTGCTGTCCTCGACGAGGGGGAGCAGCGTCGGGATCCAGCGGGCGACGTTGCACTGACCCATCCGGAGCGACACCTGCTTGTCGAACATCGACTTCATCGGCATGATGTCCGCCTCACCGGCGTAGACGCCGCTCAGGGACACGACGCCGCCACGGCGGACGAGCTCGAGCGCGGTGTGCAGGGCGGCGAGCCGGTCGATGCCGGCGTGCTCCATGGCCGGTCGCGCGAGCGCGTCGGGCAGCACGCCGACGGCCGTCTGTGCCGCAGCCGCGATCGGCGACCCGTGGGCCTCCATGCCGACGGCGTCGACGACCCCGTCCGGGCCGCGTCCACCGGTGGCGTCGCGGAGCTCCGCGACCAGGTCGTCCGAGAGGTCGAGGGCACGGATGCCGTGGCGCTCGGCGAGGGCACGGCGCTCCGGCACCGGGTCCACGGCGAAGACCTCGAGACCGCGGTGCTTGGCGATGCGAGCCGCGAGCTGGCCGACCGGGCCAAGGCCGAGCACGGTGATCGAGCCGCCGTCCGGCACCCCGGCGTAGTCGACGCCCTGCCAGGCGGTCGGGAGGATGTCACTCAGGTAGAGGTAGGACTCGTCGGGCAGGTCGCGACCGACGACGATGCAGTTCGCGTCGGCGAGCCGGACCTGCAGGAACTCGGCCTGTCCGCCCGGCACCTGGCCGTAGAGCTTCGTGTAGCCGTACAGGGAGGCGCCGCTGCCGTGCTCCTTCACCTGGGTCGTCTCGCACTGCGACTGCAGCCCGTTGCGACACATGAAGCACTCGCCGCACGCGATGGTGAAGGGGATGACGACCCGGTCGCCGACCGCGACGCGGGTGACCTCGGAGCCGACGGCCTCGACGACACCCATCGTCTCGTGGCCGAGGACGTCACCGCGGTCGAGGAACGGGCCGAACAGTTCGTAGAGGTGGAGGTCGGAGCCGCAGATGGCTGCCGAGGTGACACGGATGATCGCATCGGTGGGGGCGGTGATCGCGGGGTCCGGGACGGTCTCGACCGACACCGACCGGCGACCCTGGTACGTGAGTGCGCGCATGGATGCTCCTTCGTCGTTGTCCGTCCACCCTGCGCCTCCCGGACGTCGGGCGACTGGGGGTGGACGTCTCGTCGGAGGGCTGATACGAGCTCAGCGTGCCGCGTCGGCGGCCACGCGCTGGAGACTGGCGAGCACCGACCGGACCGCGGACCGCGCCATCGCCTCCGGTCTGGCCAGGACGTCGACGTGCCGGACGAGGACCGCGCCGGCGACCGGTCGGAGGATCATGCCGTCGACGGCCAACGGCGCCGCCGTGGTACGCGGCATGACGGCGATCGCAGCTCCGGTGCGGACGACCTGGGCGGCGACCGAGAACTCGTTGATGCGGTGGTCGATCCGCGGCGCCCGTCCGCTCAGAGCGCCCAGATGGTGGAGGACGCCGGCGAGCGGGAACCCTTCGTGCGTCGAGATCCAGCGTTCGTCCCGCAGATCCTCCGGCCGTACCTCCGATTGTGCGGCCAGCGGATGCGTCTCGTGCATCGCGATGTCCAGGGGCTCGACGAGCAGCGGCGTCACGACGAGGCGGTCGAGCGGCCACGCCGGCTCGTGCGGGAGGCGGTGGGCGATGACGAGGTCGTAGTCGGCGGTGAGACCGGCGAAGCGGTCCTGCGCGACGTCGGCGTCGGCGAGGAGGAGCCGCGGAACCGGACCGGTCGCATCGACTCCGGGAACGGGACCGCCCGCGAGCAGCGGTCCGAAGAACGCCAGCCCAGCGCTGTGGAACGCGGAGACGCTCACGGGGCGCTGCTCGTGCTGGAGGAAGGAGTCCACGGCGTCCCTGGCCTCGGCGAGTGCCTCCTCCACGCGCGCGGCGGCGATGGCGAGGGCTTCGCCGGCCTCGGTGAGGACGAGGCGACGCCCGTGCTTCTCGGTGAGGGGCACCGGCATGGTGGCCTGCAGCGCGGCGAGCTGTTGCGAAACGGCCGAGGCGCTGACGTGCATGGCCGCGGCGACCGCAGCGACGCTCCCGCGGTCGCCGAGTTCGCGGAGGAGCCGGAGGCGGGCAGGATCCATAAGTGATTCCTTCATCGTCGATCCAGACACTGGCCGTTGTTCTATTGTGTCCGTCTCCTGGAGAGTAGCGGCATGGCCCGCCGCGCACCCTCCGAACTCATCGTCGACGTGTTGCTCGTCGGGGTCGCAGCGGTCTGGGGCGCCAGCTTCCTCGCGGCGAAGGACCTCGCGGCCGTCACCGGTGTGCCGGCCGCGGTCGCCCTGCGCTTCCTGGTGGCGGTGATCGCCATCGGGCTCATCTGCCTCGTGCGGCGGGAGCGCCTCCCGCGCGGACGGGGCCTGCTGATCGCGGCGGCACTCGGCTGCTCGCAGGCCGCGATCATCGGCCTCGAGACGTGGGGCGTGCACCTGACCTCGGCGACGAACGCCGGGCTGCTCATCAGCCTCGCGCTCGTCATGACGCCGGTGCTCGACGGTGTCGCCTCGCGGTCCTGGCTCCCGAGGTCCTACTTCGTCGCCGCGGTCGCAGCCGTGGTCGGTGTCGCGCTGCTCGTGTCGGACGGCGGCCTCCGCGCACCCACGGCGGGCGACGCGCTCGTGATCGCCGCCGCCGTCGTCCGCGCGGTGCACGTGACGTCGAGCGCACACCTGACCCGAGGCCGCACCGACAGCACGCTCGGCGTGGTCTTCGTCCAGATGCTCGTGTGCGCCGGCGCGTTCAGCCTCATCGCCGGTGACGGGCTCGCCGCGGCCGTCACCCGGCTCGACCTGCGCGGATGGCTGGACGTGCTGTTCCTCGGTCTCCTGTGCTCCGTGTTCGCCTTCGTCGTCCAGCTGTGGGCGGTGCGGCGGACCTCGGCCTCGCGCGCGAGCATCCTCATGGGGACGGAACCCGTCTGGGCGCTCCTCGTCGGCGTGCTCATCGCGGGGGAGGTGATCGGCGCGCTCGGTGTGCTCGGTGCGGCGCTGATCATCGTGGCGAGCTATGTCGGCCAGGCGATCGAACGTCGCCACCGTGCGCGGACGACCGGCACGGCACCCACGGCGCAGCAGGAGCCGGCGCCCGTCTGACGGGGTCTACAGCGTGGTCGCCGAGCCGGTGAGCGGCGTTCCCAGCGGTGCTGCGTCCTCGATCCGGCAGACGCGGACGTCGATCTCATGGATCGGCGTCCCCTCCCTCGACGTCGCGAGCACCCCGCGGATCGCATCGCCGACGAGACGGAGGGTCGCCGGGACCGGAGCGCCGTCGGTCACGCCGATGGTCACGCCGATCGTCAGCGCACCGTCTGCTTCGCGACCGACGGCCACCTTCGCGGACGTCTCGTCGTCAGGACCGATCGCATCGGTGACGGTCCGCAGGACCACACGGATCGGCGACCCGGTCGCGTAGACCGTCGTGACCCCCGGTGTCGATGCGACGACGGCGGTGAGCTGCTGCGAGAGTGCGGCATCGGTGTCCATCAGGAGTCCTCCGGCCGGGCGACGCGCTGCGTGTGGATGTCGATGATCGTGACGTCGACGGCGACCACGTTGAGTTCGGTGTGCGTGGAGAGTTCCGCGACGACGCGATCCCGGATGAGCTGCGACAGTCGTCCGAGGTTGTTGCCGAACGCGGCCGAGGCGGTGATCGACACCGTGATGGGCGCGTCCAGGGTCGTCACATCGCCGTCGAGACGGACCCGACCGACGATGACCCCGCCGACGCTGTCGCCCACCCCACGGATCAGGGTGCGGACGGAGCCTTCCGTGATGCGCAGGTGCACCTCGGGGTCCGGATGCCTGAGCGGGATGTCCCGACCGGCGTGCGCCTCGAGCGAGATGTTCTGGAGCACCGCGTGCATCCAGGAGCGGTCCTGTTCGGAGTGCGTCGCCGCCTCCGACTTGAGCAGCGCCCAGGTCTGGGTGCGCAGCCGGAGGAGGGCGTCGAGGGCGAGTTGGCAGCCGGGGGAGGCTTCGATGTCGGGGTCGAGGGGCTCGCGGCCGCTGTCGAGGTAGTCGGAGAGCTCGTCGATGGTGTGCCCGTCGAGGTCGGCACCTGCCAGGCCGTCGAGCATGGACTCGTGGTCGTCGTCGTTCATCGCCACACCTCCATCTCCCGCAGGACGGTCTGTCTGGCCCGCGCGAGCTGCCCGCGCACCGTCGACGCCGGGACCCCGAGCGACTCGGCGATCTCGACGTACGACAGCCCGCCCGTCTCCTTCAGCATCCAGCACGCACGCTGCATGGCGGGGAGTCGGTCCAGGACCGAAGCGAGTGCGCTCATCTGCATGCGCACCTCGACGACCCGTTCCGGGGATTGATGGGACGGGGCGGGTGCATTCCAATCCTCGATCTCGCTGTGCTCGCGGCGGCGCCTGATGCGGTCGATCGCCCGGTTCGAGACCATGCGCATCAGCCAGGACTTCACCGCGTTCGGGTCGTTCAGTCGGTCCAGCTGACCCCACGCCTGGATCAGGACGTCCTGCACGACGTCCTCGGCCTCCGACTGGTTGCCCAGCACGCGGACGGCGTAGGCGCGCATGAGGGAACCGTGCCGGAAGACGAGGACTTCGAAGGCGGTGACGTCTCCGTCGGCCGCGCGCTCGGCGAGGATGCCGTCCGAGAGGACCTCGAGCGAGCGCTTCACGGTGTGGCTAGAGGACGGCGAACGCGGTGAAGGCGACGGCGGTCGCGGACACGATCGCGGACGCGGCGACCGTGGCGACGTACGGAAACTGGAGCGTCTTCGCCGGGCCGTTCTCCACCGCCTCCTTGGCACGGAGCAGGGAGACGAAGATCCCGAGGTCTTTACCGGTGCTCGAGGCGGCGACGAAGCGGCCGTCCCGGAACTCGACCATGCCGGCGTACTCGCCGTCGATCGAGGCGACCCAGAGGGTCGCGTCCGGCTCAGCCCAGGCGACCGTGGTCGTCGTGCCTCGCTCCAACACCGTGCTCATGACTTCTCCTTGCTCAACTGTCGTGTTGTTAGAGAATCTAGCGATTCATGCGTCTGCATGAACCCCACTTGACATTGCGATTCGGACTCCGCTAGACAAACTCGTTACGAGAACCACTACTGTTGAACTTCATGACCGCCCAAGCCGTTGAAGCGCAGCATTACTGGTACGAGCAGGACGAGCACGAGCGCGGCCGCCACATTCTCGAAGCCATGCGGCTGTACCGCGCGGCGGAGGCCGCCATGCGTCGTCGCACGCGCGACGAGATGCACATGGGTGAGAACGACCTGTTGGCCCTGCGCTTCATGTTGCGGGCCAAGCAGGAGCACCGGTTGGTCAGTCCGACCGATCTGGGTGCCTACCTCGGCATCAAGACCTCGTCGGTCACGGTCATGCTCGACCGTCTGGAAGCGGCCGGTCACGTCGTCCGGCAGCCGAGTGAGACCGATCGCCGTCGCGTCACGGTCTCGACCACCGACTACGCCGACGCCGAGGTCCGCAAGACGCTCAGTCACATGCACCACCGCATGATGGAGGCCACCACCGGGATCGATCCCGAGATGGCGGCCGGCATCGTCGACTTCCTCGACCGCATGCGCGAGGCCGTCGACTCGATCGATCGCACCGAGCCCGAGGGGCAGCCGCAGCGCTGAACGGTGGCGCCGAGCCGTCGATGAGCCGGCAGGCCACTCGGCCGGCTCCACCTGGCCTCATGTGAAACAGCGAGGCGGGCCGCACGGTCTGATCCGTGTGACCCGCCTCCGAATGTCTTCGACGATTTCGACCGCGCGCTGCGGGCCCTCCAGGCACCGCTCGAGCCGACTCTCAGAAGTCCCCGACCTTCGATGATCCGATGGTAATCGAGCACGTGTCGGACGGCCGATGCTTGAACGGTCGGATCGCTTGTGCTACTCGGGACCGCACCGGTGGCTGTGCCTCAGTTGTCGGCGGAAAGCTCCGGGTAGTCGGTCTCCGGCATGAGTTCGAGCCCCGCCGGCGTGTAGGTGCGGTCGAGCATGGCCTGCAACCAGGCGCGGTTGAGCGAGACCGGGCGGGAGCCGGTGAACCGGAAGACGATGGGGACGCCGGTCTCGATCCAGATCGCGTAGCGGCCCGAGCCGTGTGCGGGGTCGATGGTCCACGAGAGGAGGAACGCCTCACCCTTGCGGAGCTTGGAGACGACGACCATCTGCACGTGGGCGAGGGTCCGGTCCTCGAGTTCGAGTGCTTCGTTCCCGTATCGCAGCGTTCCCATGTTCCCCAGCCCCCTGTCCCTGTGTGTGCGGTGGATCACCGCGCCGCCAATTCTGGCAGTTCCCGTCCACGGGCTGCGAACCCGAGGGCTGGGAGTGCCGGTCAGTCGGCGTCGAGGACGGCGTCGAGGAGGCCAGGGAACCGGGTGTCGAGGTCGTCGCGCCTCAGGGTGAGTGTGCGGTGGCGACCGTTCGGCTCGTTCCGGATGACGCCCGCCTCGCGGAGCACCTTCATGAGGTGGGACTTCGTCGACTTCGGGATCGTGGGGTCGAGGGCGGTGCAGTTCGCGGCGTCCATCGGGCCGTCCCGCAGCTGCCGCACCATCTCGAGCCGGTCGGGATCGCTGAGCGCGAAGAGCACGGCCGGCAGCTCGATCGCCTCGCGGTCGGGGTGCGTGAGATCGGCGGGTGCAGGCATGGTTCGATAATAGTTGAACAATCGGTGGAAAGCGCGTATCGTCCAATCGTTCGATATTTTTGGAACCAAAGGATGCCCGCCCCGTGCAGACGACGACCCCGTCACCCTCGACCCGACCCATGCCCACCGCGGCCGCCGCCGTGCCGACGACTCCGCGTCGCCGCTTCGGCTTCGTCCTCGCGGGACTCGGCAGCACGCTCATGCTCGCCGGCGCCAGCGCTCCTTCACCGTTCTACCCGGAGCTCCAGGAGCGACTCGGCATCGGACAGATCGGCGTCACCATCGCCTTCTCGGCCTACGCGCTCGCCCTGCTCGTCGCACTCCTCACGATCGGTTCGGTCTCGGACCATCTCGGACGCCGCCCGGTGATCACCGCAGGGTTCGTCGTGCTCGCCGCGAGCATGCTGCTCCTCTGGCACGTCGACTCCGGCGCGCTGCTGTACCTCGCGCGCGTGCTCCAAGGTCTTGCCAGCGGGGCGCTGCTCTCGACTCTGTCGGCGACCATCATCGATCTGGCCCCGCCCGAGCGACCACGGGCGGCGACCCTCCTGAACGCCATCGCGCCGATGATCGGTCTCGCCTCCGGCACGATCCTCGCGGGCGTCCTCCTGCAGACGGTCGCCGATCCGTCGAGCTGGACGTTCCTGCCGCTGGCGGTCGCCTACCTGCTCATCGCGGTGTCCATCTGGATCGTGCCGGAGACCTCCGCCCGCGCTCCCGGATGGGCCCGTGCCATCCGACCACGCGCAGCCGTCCCCGTCGACGCCCGACGGTTGTTCGTCGTGAGCATCCCGATCGTCCTCGGCGGGTGGGCGACCGGCGGCCTGTTCCTCTCCCTCGGGCCGAGCATCATGCACACGGAGCTCGGCGTGGACGGCCAGCTCGGCGGGGCACTGCTCATCGGGCTGCTGCCGGCCGCGGGGGCCGTCGCCGCCGCGGTGCTGCACCGTCGCCGACCCGTCGTCGCGGCCGTCTACGGCGCCTCCGCACTGTCCGCCGGGACCGTGCTCCTGCTCGTCGCCCTGATCCTCGGGTCGCTCCCGATCGCGGTGGTCGCCGTCGTGATCGCCGGAACCGGGTTCGGCACGGCGTTCATGGGCACGATCGCCTCGCTCGTCCCGCTTGCGCCGGCGGACGAACGCGCTGAGCTGTTCGCCGCGCTGTACATCGTCGCCTACCTGTCCTTCGGGGTCCCGGCCGTCATCGCGGGTCTCCTCGCCTCGGCGATCGGGCTCCACACCACGGTCCTCGGCTACGGCACGGTCGTCGCGATCGCCGCGGGCACGGCCGCCGTGGCGCGTGCCCGTTCAGCCCGCTGACGGCTTCAGTGCGCTGACGGCCCCTCGGCGAGGCGATCGAGGAGGGTCGACGCTCGGTAGGGGATGACCTCGATGAGCGAGACCTTCGTGTTCGTCCGGACCACGCCCGGAGCCGCGAGCAGCACGCCGGCGATGCGGTGCAGGTCCTCCGTGTCGTGCGCGACGACCTTCGCGAAGAGGTCGGCATCGCCGGTGGTCGCGTGCACTTCGACGATCTCCGGGATCGACTCGAGGGCCGCGTAGGCCTCGTTCGCGAGGTCCTGCCGGATGGAGATCTCGATGAACGCGGTGAGCGGGTAGCCCAGCGCCGACAGTCGCACCCGGCGACTCGGAGCGCCAAGTGCGCCGCTCGTCTCGAGTCGGCGCAGGCGGGCGTGGACGGTGTTCCTCGCGACGCCGAGGGTGCGTGAGAGGGCGAGCGCCGTCATGGACGGGTCGTCGTCGAGCGCGGTCAGGATGCGCGCGTCGAGGTGGTCGATGGTCGCGGGATGAGGCATGTTGCTCACTCTCGGGCTGTGAATCGAGCACGATGACCATTGCACTCTACTCGTGTTGCGCAACACGACGAGCTGACGCATCGTTGGCGGAATGAGCACCCAGCAGCCGAGCGCCACGACGTCGAGCGCGCAGCAGGCTCCCTCCACACCTGCCCCGGCACCGTCTCCGGTCCGACACGGGGTGGTCGAGGACATCCTCGGGCTGCTCGTCGGCGTCACGGTCGTGTCGTTCGGCCTCTTCATCCTGAAGGCCGGTTCGGCCGTGACCGGCGGGACGGCCGGCATGTCACTCCTCGTCAGCTACCTCGCACCCGTGCCGTTCCCGGTGCTGTTCATCGCGATCAACCTGCCGTTCTTCCTGCTCGCGATCCGCGGCAAGGGCTGGGTGTTCACGCTGCGGAGCGGCGGTGCGATCGTGCTCGTGTCCGTCCTGTCCGGGGTGCACCCGCTGTTCCTGCCGGTCGGGCACATCGACCCGTTCTACGCGGCCGTCGTCGGCAACGTGCTCTGCGGCGTCGGCATCCTCATCCTGTTCCGACACCGAGCCAGTCTCGGTGGGTTCAACATCGTCGCGCTGATCCTCCAGGATCGGTTCGGTGTCCGCGCGGGCTACGTCCTCATGGCCGTCGACACCGTGGTGGTGCTCGTGTCACTCGTGGCCGTGCCGCCGCTCAACGTGCTCGTGTCGGCGCTCGGCGCGGTCCTGCTGAACCTCATCCTCGCGCTGAACCACCGCCCGGGTCGCTACCTCGGGGTGTAGCAGGCCGGACGCCGAGTGCGTGCCCGCTGCGCCTACTGCTTGTAGGACGACAGGAAGTTGCCGAGCCGCTCGATCGCGTCGGTGAGGACGCGCTCCTCCGGCAGGGTGACGACCCGCAGGTGGTCGGGGTCCGGCCAGTTGAAGCCCGTGCCCTGGACGAGCAGGATGTGCTCCGCCACGAGCAGATCGTGGACGAGCAACTCGTCGTCGTGGATCTCGTGGACCTCCGGGTCGAGGCGCGGGAAGGCGTAGAGCGCACCCATGGGCTTGGTGCAGGAGACGCCCGGGATCGAGTTGAGGCCGGCCCAGGTGGCGTCGCGCTGCTCGAGCAGGCGACCGCTCGGTGCGATGAGGGCGTCGATCGACTGCACACCGGAGAGTGCCGCCTGCACGGCGTGCTGCGCCGGCACGTTGGGGCACAGACGCGTGGACGCCAGGAGGGTGATGCCCTCGAGGAAGCCGCGCGCGTGGTCACGCGGCCCCGTGATGACGAGCCAGCCGGACCGGTAGCCGGCGACCCGGTAGGTCTTCGACAGGCCGTTGAACGTGAGGCAGAGGAGGTCCGGGGCGACGGTCGCCATCGGGATGTGGACGGCGTCGTCGTACAGGATGCGGTCGTAGATCTCGTCGGCGAGCAGCAGCAGCCCGTGCTCGCGTGCGACTCCGGCGATCTGCTCCAGCACCTCGCGGGAGTACACCGCACCCGTGGGGTTGTTCGGGTTGATGACGACGATCGCCTTGGTGTTCGGCGTGATCTTGGAGCGGATGTCCTCGATGTCCGGTGCCCAGTCCGCCTCTTCGTCGCAGCGGTAGTGCACCGGGGTGCCACCGGCGAGGCTCGTCATCGCGGTCCACAGCGGGTAGTCGGGCGCGGGGATGAGGACCTCGTCGCCGTCGTCGAGCAGGGCCTGCATCGTCATCGTGATGAGCTCGGAGACGCCGTTGCCGAGGAACACCCACTCCGGGTCGACGCGCGGGAACCCCTCCATCTCCTCGTAGCGGTAGGAGACGGCCTGGCGCGCGGAGAGGATGCCGCGGCTGTCGCTGTACCCGTGCGAGTGGGGGAGCGCGGCGATCATGTCGCGGACGATCTGGTGCGGAGCCTCGAAGTCGAAGATGGCGGGGTTGCCGGTGTTGAGCTTGAGGATGCGGTGCCCGTCGGCCTCGAGACGCACGGCCTCGACGAGGGCCTTCCCCCGGATCTCATAGAGGACGCTTTTCAGCTTGGAGGACTGGTCGAGGGTGCGGCGGGTGGTCATCCCCACAGGCTACTGCGGCGACCTGCGCGCGTGGCAGTGCCGATTGCAGGATCGCGGCTCCCGCCTGCACCGGTGCTCCGGCGGGCCCGAGTCTCGCTGTCGGGCTGGGCACCCGCTGTCAACAACGGGGACACGATTCGTCCACGTTCAGGGTAGAGGAGTACCGTCAGACGCTGGCGGTCAAGACTGCCTGGTCAGAGGCACGGAGGAATCGTGACCGGAAACGCAACTACCCGATTCGACAATGTGGCCATGTTGTCGGTGGCGAGCACGCTGCCGTCCGCAGTGGTGACCTCGGTCGAGATCGAAGAAGGTCTCGCGGGTGCGATGAAACGCGCCCGCCTCCCGAAGGGCATCCTGCGACGCGTCGCCGGTGTGGTCGAGCGACGCCACTGGGGACCCGGCGAGAACTCGGACGACGCCACGGTGTCGGCCGGTCGCCGTGCGCTCGCCGAGGCCGGCATCTCGCCCTCCCAGATCGGGCTCATGATCAACACCTCGGTGACGAGGCAGCACCTCGAGCCCTCCGTCGCCGTCCGCATCCACGACGGCCTCGGCCTGCCGAGCTCGGCCATCAACTTCGACATCGCCAACGCCTGTCTCGGCTTCGTGACCGGCATGACCATGGCGGCCGCGATGATCGAGTCCGGCCAGATCGAGTACGCACTCATCGTCAACGGCGAGGACGCGAGCGAGGTGCACGCCAACACCATCGAGCGCCTCAGTGGCAGCACCATCGACCGCGACGACTTCATGAGCGAGTTCGCCTCCCTCACCCTCGGCTCCGGGGCCGCCGCCGCCGTCATCGGACCGGCCGACCGCCACCCCGAGGGGCACCGCATCCTCGGCGGCGTCACCCGCGCGGCGACGGAGTTCAACCACCTCTGCGTCGGCAGCGTCGACGGCATGTTCACCGATGCCCGAGCACTCCTCAAGGGCGGGCTCGACCTCGTCGTCTCCGCGTGGAAGGAAGCCGCCGGCGACTCGTGGCGGTGGTCGAAGATGGACCGCTACATCACCCACCAGGTGTCGTCCATCCACACGGACTCCATGGTGAAGGCCGCCTCGCTCGACCGCAGTCGCGTACCGGTCACCTATCCCTACCTCGGCAACGTCGGACCGGCCTCCATCCCGATCACCCTCGCCGACCAGCAGTCGACCCTGAACAAGGGCGACCGCGTCCTCCTCATGGGCGTCGGCTCGGGGTTGAACACCGGCCTCATGGAACTCGCGTGGTAGCGGGTACGGTCGCCGCGAACGTCGGCCTGCGGACCATGGGTGTGCGCGCCGCCGGTCTGCCCGGCCTCCCCGCGCGGTACTCGCGCCGCATCGACGTCCCCGGTCGGCTGGCGGACGACGGCGTGACGAGGAACTGGCACTACCTCGACACCGCCGAGGCGCTCAGCGAAACCGGTGTCGAGCCGGTCGGCACCGTCCTCGCCGTCCACGGCAACCCGACCTGGTCGTACCTCTGGCGCTCGCTCATCACCCGGTCCGTCGAGCAGGCCGACGCCGGCGGTACCGCCTGGCGCGTCGTCGCCGTCGACCAGCTCGAGATGGGCTGGTCCGAGCGGACCGAAATCACCCGCACCCTCGAACAGCGGATCGCCGACCTCGCAGCCTTCTCCGACGCGCTCGGCCTCACCGGTCCCGTCGTCACCCTCGGTCACGACTGGGGCGGCGTCATCTCCCTCGGCTGGGCCACCGAGCACCCGGAGCTCCTCGTCGGGTCGATGCTGCTCAACACGGCCGTGCACCACCCGGAGGGCACCCCGATCCCCGCGCCACTGCGGCTCGCCGGCGCTCGCGGCATGCTCGGCGCAGGTTCGGTGCAGACGACCGCCTTCCTCGACACGACGCTGTCGCTCGCGTCCCCGCCGCTCGATCGCGACGTCCGCGACGCGTACCGCAGCCCCTACTCCGCTCCTGCGCGACGCCGCGGCATCGGCGCGTTCGTCGCCGACATCCCGGCGACCCCGGAGCATGTCAGCTTCCCGCGCCTCGAGCGCCTCGCCGACGACGTCGCCCAGCTCCGCGTCCCTGCGCTCATGCTGTGGGGTCCGCGAGACCCGATCTTCAGCGACCGCTACCTCGACGACCTCGCCGACCGCCTCCCGCACGCCGAGGTCCACCGCTTCGCCGGCGCGGGTCACCTCGTCATCGAGGACGCCCCGGTCGCCGAGTCGTTGCTCACCTGGCTCGACGACCGGCTGCCGCAGGGCGCGCCGGTCGAAGCGACGCCTGTGGAGTCCGCCGCCGCTGCGACCGAGCAGCCCGACTTCGAACCGCTCTGGCGGCGGTTGGACGAGCGACGCACCGACGACAGCGATGCGATCGTCGAACAGCGCGGTTCGGGTGCGGCCCGTCGCGTCAGCTGGAAGCAGCTCGACGACCGCGTGACGCGATTGGCCGCCGGCTTGCACCGCATCGGCGTCCGGCGCGGCGACCGCGTGTCCCTGCTCGTCACGCCCGGCGCAACGCTCACCGCCGTGATCTACGCCTGCCTGCGCATCGGCGCGGTCGTGGTCGTCGCCGACGCCGGTCTCGGCGTCAAGGGCCTCCACCGTGCGGTCCGAGGCGCGTGGCCCGCCTACGTCATCGGCGAGACCAAGGGCCTCGCCGCCGCTCGTGCGCTCGGCTGGCCGGGTGTGAAGATCTCCGCGGCCCGCCTCCCCGGCGCGACCGCGACGGCCCTCGGCGTCTCGCACAGCCTCAAGGATCTGCTCGACGCCCGTGCAACGCCTGAGCTGCCCGGCGAACCCGGCCCGACCGACCTCGCGGCGATCCTCTACACCTCGGGATCGACCGGCCCGGCGAAGGGCGTGAAGTACACCCACGCTCAGCTGTCGTCGTTGCGCGACGTCCTCTCGGAGCACTTCTCGATCACCGCCGACTCGGGGCTCGTGACCGGGTTCGCGCCGTTCGCGCTGCTCGGCCCGGCGCTCGGAGCCCGTTCCTCGACGCCGGAGATGGACATCTCGGCGCCCCGGACACTCACCGCTCGAGCGGTCGCTGCCGCTGTGGCCGAGACGGACGCCGACATCGTCTTCCTCTCGCCGGCCGCCATCCTGAACGTGGTCGCGACCGCCGATGCGCTCGACGCAGGGGACCGACAGGCGCTCCAGGGTGTCAGGACCGTGCTCTCGACGGGCGCACCCGTCAGCCGCCAGCTCCTCACGGCGCTCGTCGGTGTCCTGCCCAATGCGTCCGCACACGCGGTGTACGGCATGACCGAGTGTCTGCTCGTCTCGGACATCACCCTCGACACGCTGCCCGACGAGGACACCGAGCACACGGGGGTGTGCGTCGGGACGCCCATCGGCGGGGTCGACGTGCGCATCAGCCCGCTCGACGAGGCCGGCCGCGCCACCGGTGCGCCGACGCAGGACGCGGACCGCCTCGGCGAGGTCATCATCTCGGCCGAGCACCTCAAGTCGCAGTACGACCGGCTCTGGTTGACCGACCGGGCCGCCGTCCGCGACGTCGCCGAGGACGGACGCTGGCACCGCACCGGCGACGTCGGGCATCTCGACGCCGACGGCCGCCTGTGGATCGAGGGCCGTCTGCCGCACGTGATCGCGGCCCAGGACGGACCGATCGCTCCGGTCGGACCGGAGCAGGCGATCGAGACGGTGCCGCTCGTCCGTCGCGCCGCCGTCGTGGGCGTCGGTCCCGAGGGTCTCCGCCAGTGCGTCGCGATCGTCGAGACGACCACGGGCACGAAGCGGGTCCAGCTCGCCGAGGCCCAGCTCGCAGGGCAGGTGCGCGACGCCTCGCCGCAGCCGCTCGTCGCCGTCTTCGTGGTCCCCGAGCTGCCGACCGACATCCGCCACAACTCCAAGATCGACCGCACCCGTCTGTCGGTGTGGGCGGAAGGCATCCTGGCCGGTGAACGGCTGAGCACCCCGTGACCGTCCTCGTCACCGGTGCGAGCGGCATGCTCGGCCGTGAGGTCGCCCTGGAGCTGCTCCGTGGCGGACATCGCGTCCGGGTGTTGCAGCGTGGACCGTCGGCGCTCACCGACGTCGAGGAGGTGCGCGGATCCATCACCGACGCAGCCGTCGTCGAGTCGGCGACGGACGGTGTCGACGCGGTCGTGCATCTGGCCGCGAAGGTCTCGTTGGCGGGTGACCCGGCGGAGTTCGAACGCGTCAACGTCGCCGGGGCCGAGGTCGTCCTCGACGCGGCCGAGACCGCAGGCGTCTCGCGGTTCGTCCACATCTCCTCGCCGTCCGTCGCGCACGGTGGCTCGGCGCTCGTGGGTGTGGGTGCGGAACCGGCCGATCCGGGCGCGGCTCGCGGTGAGTACGCGCGCACGAAGGCGCAGGGCGAGCTGCTCGCCCTCGCGCGGGACCGCCGCGGCTTCGCGGTCGTCGCCGTGCGGCCGCACCTCGTCTGGGGTCCGGGTGACCCGCAGCTCGTCGAGCGCATCGTGGATCGCGCGCGCCGCGGCCGCCTGCCCCTGCTCGACGACGGCACCGCCCTCATCGACAGCACGTACGTCGCGAACGCGGCGTCGGCCATCGCGGCGGCGCTCGAACACGCGGAGACGGCACACGGTCGGGCGTTCGTGGTGACGAACGGTGAGCCGCGGCCGGTCGGCGAGCTGCTCGCGGGCATCTGCCGTGCTGCCGGCGTGCAGCCGCCCGCCTTCAGTGTCCCCGCCGGCGTCGCCCGAGCTGCCGGTGGGCTCGTCGAGCGCCTGTGGAGCATCCGCCCCGGCGCCGATGAGCCGCCGATGACGCGCTTCCTCGCGGAGCAGCTGTCGACCGCGCACTGGTTCGACCAGCGACAGACCCGCGCGGCCTTGCACTGGACGCCGACGGTCTCGATCGACGAGGGCCTCGAACGCCTGGCCGCGCACTACCGCGCCTGACCCCGGCCGGCCGGTGCGGCCTGGGGGCGGTCACCGATGCGCAGTCCCAGCCCCGCCGCCGCGGTCCAGGCACCCGAGTGCCGGCTCAAGCGGCGGCGGGGTCTGGGCCACACCCGGGCGAGGGAGCCCGGTACGCATCATGTTACGTGCTGGGCCTGGTCTGTGTCGTCGGAAGGGCCCATCCGTTCGCAAGATGGCCATCCCGCTCCCGGCGCGTCGACCCAGCCCCGCCGCGGCGATCCAGACATTCGGGTGCCGGCTCGAGCGGCGGCGGGGTCTGGGCCACGACCGGGGAGGGAAGTCCCGGTGTGGACGATGGTACGCGCCAGGCCGGGCGGTGTCGCTGCGCATGGTTCTCCCCTGTCGGACCTCTGCTCTAGCGTCGAGCGCATGCGTTCGTTCCGGATCCAGGTGCCCGATGCCGACCTCGAAGACCTGCGGCGGCGACTCGACACGGTTCGCCTCCCCGCCGCGATCGGTGATGCGGCCGAGGAGAGCGCCCTCTCGCTCAACCGGTTGCGGGCACTCGTCGCCCACTGGCGGGACGGCTTCGACTGGCGGCGCGTCGAACGCGAGCTCCAGGAGGTGCCGCAGTTCGAGGTGGAGGTCGACGGGCAGCGGCTGCATGTCGCGCGGCTACCGGCACCGGGCGGCGTCACGGTGACGGTCCCGGTCATCGCGTTCCACGGTTGGCCGTACTCCTTCGTCGAGATGCTGCCGCTGGCGAGGGAACTCGCAGGACGCACGGTCGACCTCGGAGGCGGCCGGACACTCGGCTTCGAGGTCGTCGTCCCCTCCCTGCCCGGGTACGGGTTCTCGGCGCCGCTCTCGGACCGGCCGTTCACCGGTCCGGTGGTCGCCGAACTGATGCACGCGCTCATGACCGAGGTGTTGGGGCACGTGAGCTACCTCACCTACGGCGAGGACGTCGGTTCGACGACGAGCGACTGGCTCGCGGCGCTGCATCCCGAGTCGGTGATCGGCCAGTTCGCGACCCACGCCGCTTTCCCGGCGGCGTCCCGAGCCCGCGACCTCACCGCCGAGGAGCAGGGCTGGCTCGATCGACACGACCAGGAGTGGGCTCGCGGTCTCGCCTACGCCCGGGTGCAGGCCACCAGGCCCGAGATCCTCGCGACGGCCCTGAACGACTCACCGGTGGGCCTCGCCGCATGGATCGCGGAGAAGCTGCTCGCGTGGGCGGGCGACGGCACCTGGTGGACCGACGACGAGCTCCTGACCACGGTCTCGCTGTACTGGTTCACGCAGAGCATCGGATCCTCGTTCCGGCCGTATCGCGACCACCCGAAGCAGCCTGAACTGCCGCTGATCGAGGTGCCCGTGGCCGTCGCCGTGCAGACGGGCGAACGCGGACTCCCGCGCTCCTACGCGGCGCGGGCGTACAGCGACATCCGGAGCTGGACGGAACTGGATCGCGGGGCGCACTTCACGGCCTGGCAGGTGCCGGTCGCTGTGGCGGACCGGATCCAGGCCTTCGTCGAGACGCTTCCCGTCACCGACTGATCGGCTCCTCAGTCCTCGTCGTCGCGAAGTGATCGGATCATGCTGCGCAGGACGACAAGCGCCTCCCGCTGCTGATCGGGGGTCATGCCGCTCAGCATCCGGACTTCGACCGATCGCACGGCGGCGGACGCCTGCGCGAGCTGCTCGCGGCCGAGCGGGGTGAGTCGCGTCGGCAGCGCCTTGCCGACGGGGGCCTGTTCGGGGCGGCTGACGAAGCCGTCGCGCTCGAGGGCCTGCAAGAGGACGTTCATCGACTGGCGGGTCACGAAGGCCCCACGGGCGAGCTCGGAGTTCGACAGCCCAGGTCGCTGGGCGAGGAGTTCGAGGCAGGAGTAATGCGTGATCGTCATGCCGAGTGGCCGCAAGACCGCCTCCATCGCTGAGCGGAGCGCGCTCGCCGCCTCCTTCAGGAGGTAGCCGAGCGACGTGTCCAGTTCGATCCGATCTTGACCCATGTCAGTATTCTGACATAGAGTGATGCGTGTCAGATAACTGACACAATACGATTGGATGCACATCATGCCCGTCACCGGACCGGACTTCATCTCCCTCCAGGTCGCCGACCTCGACGCCTCGCAGGCCTTCTACGAGCAGTACCTCGGCCTCGTCCGCTCGCAGGCCGGCCCGCCGCACGCGGTCGTCTTCGAGACGACGCCGACCGCCTTCGCTCTGCGCGACATCGTCCCCGGAACCGATCTCGCCTCCGCGCCCCAGCCTGGGATCGGCGCGGCGATCTGGCTGCACGCCACGGACGTCCAGGAGATCCACGACGCCCTCGTCGCCGACGGGCACACGATCGTCTCGGCGCCGATCGACGGCCCGTTCGGTCGCACCTTCACCTTCGCCGACCCGGACGGCTACCAGCTGACCCTCCACGACCGCGCCTGAGCTCGTCCGCGTCCGACCGGTCAGAATGGACGGATGCGACGATCGAGAGTGCACGTGATGGGTGCGAGTGGCAGTGGCGTGACGACGCTCGGGCGGGCGCTCGCCGACCACTGGTCCGTCCCGCACGCCGACGCCGACGACTACTTCTGGGTGCCGACCGACCCGCCCTACGTGACCAAGCGTTCGGACGCGGAGCGGGTGCGGCTCATGCGTGAGCTGTTCGTGCCGCGCGAGGCCTGGGTCCTGTCGGGCTCGATGCCCGGCTGGGGTGACGAGATCGTCGCCGAATGCGACGCGATCGTCTTCGTGACCCTCGACCCGGCGGAACGGCTGCGGCGTCTGGAGGCCCGAGAGATCGAGCGGCGGGCCGGTGAACCGCACGACGACCGTGCGTGGCGGGAGTTCCGAGCCTGGGCGAGTGGCTACGACGACCCTGCGTTCGACGGCCGGAGTCGGGCGTCGCACGAGGCTTGGCTCGCGACGCTGCCGCAACCGGTCCTCCAGGTCGACAGCGGGTTGTCGCGTGCTGAGCTCCTCGACGTCGTCCTGGCCTGGGAACCGTCCTGACGGGTGTCGACGGCCCGGCCTGTCAACGGGGTGCCGGCCGACGGATCGAAGCGCATACTGGAACGGTCAGACTTATCTGACACACGTCGCTTAGTGAGCGACTGCGGCGTGCGGTTCCGACGCTCGAGGAGGATGTCTCACCATGAAGGCACTGCGGTACACGAAGATCGGCTCGGCCCCCGAGGTCGTCGAGATCGAGAAGCCGACACCGGGGCCGGGTGAGATTCTGCTGAAGGTCACCGCCGCCGGTGTCTGCCATTCCGACGACTACGTCATGAGCCTCCCCGAGGAGGACTACCTCGCGCAGCAGTACCCGCTGCCGCTCACGCTCGGACACGAGGGTGCCGGTGTCATCGAGTCGTTCGGTGAGGGTGTCGAGACGGGCCTGCAGATCGGAGACGCGGTCGCCGTCTACGGGCCGTGGGGCTGCGGCCACTGCCTGAACTGTTCGCAGGGCAAGGAGAACTACTGCACGAACGCCGTCGCCGAGGGGATCCGTCCTCCCGGGCTCGGCAGCCAGGGCTCGATGGCCGAGTACATGATCGTCGACGACGTGCGTCACCTGGTGCCGATCGGCGACCTCGACCCCGTGAAGAACGTGTCGCTCACCGACGCGGGCCTCACGCCGTACCACGCGATCAAGCGCAGCCTGCCGAAGCTCGGTGCCGGCACCTTCGCCGTCGTCATCGGATCCGGTGGCCTCGGTCACGTCGGCATCCAGATGCTCAAGGCGCTCTCCGGTGCGACGGTCATCGTCCTCGACGTGAGCGACGAGAAGCTCGAGCTGGCCAAGCACGTCGGTGCCGACGTCACGCTCATCAGCGACGAATCGGCCGCGGACAAGATCCGCGAGCTGACCGGAGGCATCGGGGTCGACGCCGTGTTCGACTTCGTCGGCGCAGGCCCGACCATCGCCACGGCCACCGCGGTCGCCGCCATGGAGGCCGACGTGACGATCGTGGGCATCGGCGGCGGTTCGGCGACCGTCGGCTTCGGGTCGATCGCCTACGACGCCGCCGTGCGCGTGCCGTACTGGGGTTCGCGGAGCGAGCTCATCGAGGTCTTCCAGCTCGCGAAGGCGGGCAAGGTCGACGTCGAGGTGCAGCCGTACTCGCTCGCCGACGCCCCGAAGGCCTACGAGGACCTGCACGCGGGAACGATCCGCGGGCGTGCGGTCATCGTCCCGTAACCACGACGCTCGGAACCGGCGTCCGTCGCACTCGCGGCGGGCGCCGGTTCTGTGTTCCAGTGCGCCTCGGCACAGCGTTCACACCCTCGAAACACTTTCGACACTGCATCGAAACTCCACCCGCGCATACTTTCAATACAGTATCGAAATGAGTCGCTGCGAGGGTGGCGACGCAACCGGAGGAGCATCCCATGACCGTCGTCGAGACCGTTACCACCGTGGAGTCCGTCCGCGCCCGCCTGCAGAAGGCCGGCGTCAAGTACGCGATGGCGAGCTTCGTGGACATGCACGGCAGCATCAAGACCAAGTTCGTCCCGCTGTCCCACCTCGAGCGCATGGCCGGGGGATCGGAGCTCTTCACGGGGGCTGCGCTCGACGGCCTCCCGCAGGCGATCAGTGACGAGGAGCTCTCCGCCCGTCCCGACCTCGACAGCGCCGTGCAGTTGCCGTGGCGGAAGGACGTCGCCTTCTTCGCGAGCGACCTCTACACGAAGGGCGAGCCGTTCGAGGCGGCGTCGCGCAACATCCTCAAGCGTCAGCTCGATGCGGCTGCAGAGATGGGCTTCACCTTCAACCTCGGGATCGAGACCGAGTTCTTCGTCCTCAAGGACACCCCGGAGGGTGTGACCGAGGTCAGCGACCGCGACGACCTCGCGAAGCCCTGCTACACGGCGACCGCGGCGCTCGACAACCTCGATTGGCTCACCGAGCTGGTCGAGGCGATGACCGAGATGGGCTGGGGCGTGTACTCGTTCGACCACGAGGACGCCCCGGGGCAGTTCGAGATCGACTTCAACTACTCCGACGCCCTCACCATGGCCGACCGCGCCGTCTTCTTCCGGCTCATGGCCAACGAGATCGTCCGCAAGCACGGTTACTTCGCGACCTTCATGCCGAAGCCCTTCGCCGACCGAAGCGGGTCGGGCGCGCACTTCAACATGTCGCTCGCCGACATCGAGACCGACGAGAACCTGTTCGAGACCGACGACGACCCACGTGGTTGCGGCATCTCGGAGCTCGGCTACAAGTTCATCGCCGGTGTCCTCAAGCACGCGCCCGCGCTCTCGGCGGTCATCGCGCCGACGGTCAACAGCTACAAGCGGCTCGTGCGTCAGGGCAGCATGTCGGGTTCCACCTGGGCTCCGGTCTTCGTGAGCTACGGCAACAACAACCGGACCAACATGCTGCGCGTGCCGCTCCAGGGCGGGCGCGTGGAGTGCCGGGCTGCGGACATCAGCTGCAACCCGTACCTCGGGGCGGCGCTCATCCTCGCCGCGGGCCTCGAGGGCATCCGTGAGGACCTCGATCCGGGAGCGCCGCACACCGAGAACATGTACGACTACACCGAGGCGCAGGTCGCTCAGCTCGGCATCGGCATGCTGCCGCGCAGCCTCGGTGAGGCGGTCGACGAGTTCGCCACCGACTCACTGTCGCGTGCCGTGTTCGGCGAGGCGATGTACGACGCGTTCATCGACTACAAGCGCCAGGAGTGGAACGAGTACCAGGCGCACGTGTCGGACTGGGAGACCGCCCGCTACCTGAAGTTCTTCTGATCCCGATGCACCAGGTCCTCGACCTCGGGAGGTTCGCGCTGGAGTCCGGCGCGGACCTCCCGGAGGCGCGACTCGCGTACACGACGCAGGGCGCGCTGAACGCCGACGGTGATAACGCCGTCCTGCTCCCGAGCTACTACACCGGGACGCACGCGAGCTACGAGCCGTGGATCGGGCCGGGCCGCGCGCTCGACCCGGCCCGTTGGTTCATCGTCTCGGTGAACCTGTTCGGCAACGGCGTCTCGACGTCGCCGTCGAACGCGGCTGAGGAGGTGCGCGGTGCCGCGTTCCCCGAGGTCTCGATCGGTGACGACGTCCGTGCGCAACGGCAGCTCGCCGACCACCTCGGTGTCCGCCGCTGGCGGTTGATCGCCGGCTGGTCGATGGGCGCGCTGCAGGCCTACGAGTGGGCGGTGCGGTATCCGGAGTTCGTCGACGCGTTCCTCCCCGTCGCCGGTGCCGCGCGGTGTTCGCCCCACAACGCCGTCTTCCTGGCGGGCGTCGAGGCGGCGCTCCGGGCGGATCCGGCCTTCGACGACGGCCCATACACGACACCGCCGCGGACCGGACTCCGCGCATTCGGGACGGTCTATGCGGGGTGGGCCTACTCGCAGGCGTTCTTCCGGGATGGCACCTACCGCGAGCTCGGGTACGCCGACGTCGCAGACCTCCTCGAGGACTGGGCGGCCGACCACGAGCGGTGGGACGCGAACGACCTGCTCGCGATGCTGCGCACCTGGCAGCGGGCGGATCCCGGGCGAGGGGTCGAGGGCGGGTTGGCCGCGGCGCTCGGGCGAGTGCGCGCGCGGAGCATCGTCATGCCGTCGTCGACCGACCTCTACTTCACCGTCGAGGACAACGTCCTGGAGTCGGCGATGATGCGTCGGAGCGAGGTGCGGGTCATCGAGTCCGATCTCGGACACGTGGCTGGGCGGCCTGGCGTGCGTGCCGCCGAGACGGCCGTGATCGAGGCGGCCATGCGGGAGCTGCTGGCCGAGGGCTGAGGCGCTGTGCCCGCCCGTAGGATTGGCGGAGGTGTCCGCGAGCAGGGAGTGGTGATCGATGGCCGGCCGCACAGGAGCATCGCCCGGTCGTCCTCGCGCGAGCGGGGTCGCCGCCGAGGATCCTCGTGAGGAGATCATCCAGGTCGCGACCAGCCTGTTCGCGGAGCGCGGGTACGAGCGCACGAGCATGACGATGTTGGCCGAGGCGTGCGGGATGAAGCAGTCCTCGCTCTACTACTGGTTCGCGAACAAGCGCGAGGTGCTCCGGGCGACCGCCGCCTCGAACCGCCAGTCGGTCGGCGCCGCGGAGGCCCTCGGTCCGATCGAGGCCGACGTCCCCGCGAAGCTCTACCGCGTCCTCTACGAGGACGGTGTCGCGATCTGCGAGGCGCCCTTCGACTACAACGAGATCGAGCGGCTCGCGGCGGAGCATCCCGACGACCTCGCGTCGTTCTGGGACGACTACCGCACGCTGTTCACGTTCATCGCCGGACTCATCCGAGACGGCGTCGAGCAGGGGGCACTCGTCCTCGGCGGTAACGAGACCCCGGAGTGGGCTGCGGCCGCCGCGCTCCACGCCAACGAGGGCATGCAGAAGGCCTTCCGCTATGGCTCCGGCGACATCGCCGCCCAGTACCCGCCGGTCGAGGCCGCCGAGGGTGCGAGCGAGGCGGACCGCATCAGGGCCTTCGCGCGGCGCACCGCCTCCGCCACCCTCCACAGCCTGTTGGTCGACCGCGCAGCGCTCGCCGAGGTCGAGCGGGCTGCGCTCCACCTCGACCTCGCTGCCGGCTAACCCGCCGGAGACTCGTCCTCAGCTGGGCCGTCCACCGCGTCGGTCTGAGCGGCGTCGATGGACGGGCGTTTCGGGAGCCGCCACGCCTGGATCAACACGACCGCGCCGAGGGCGATCTGCGCAGCACCCAGGATGACCCCGAACAGGTAGCCCTGGCTGTCAGCGCCGGCGGACAACCTGAATGCGAGTTGCGCCACACCAAGGGTCGCCAAGGTCCAGCCCAGAATCAGCCGTGGTGTGCGGTACTGGGGATCGTTCGCCTTGACCATGCGAGCAGCCTATGCGGCGCCGTCGAACCACGACGGCTGCTGCCTCGCGCGTGACGCTCAAGACTGTGTCCGATGCCGGCGACTCGACCGAACCCGTAACGAACACGAAACGGATTCGATACTGCATTGAAATCGGTCGTCACGACAATTGGATGACCTATTGAAAATGCGGTCGTCCGTTTCGGATCCCGCGCGAACCCTGGAGGTCCGGATGGACACGGCTGCAATCGCGGGCAACACGGCATGGCTCCTGACGGCGGTGGTGGCCGTGGCGCTCATGCTGCCCGGCCTGGCGATGTTCTATGGCGGCATGGTCAGTCGTCGCATCACCATGAACATGATGATGATGATCTTCGCGTCGTTCTGTCTCGTCGGGATCCTCTGGGTCGCGTTCGGCTACTCGATGGTCTTCGGCGACAGCCTCGGTGGCCTCGGACTCGTCGGCGACCCCACCGAGTACCCGGGCCTCGGTCAGTTGCTCGTCGCCCCTGAGGGGAGCGCGCTGCCGCCGCTGGCGCTCGCCGCGCTCCACCTGATGTTCGCCGGTCTCACGATCGGGATCGTCGCCGGAGCGGCCGCCGGTCGGATGAAGTTCAGCGCGTGGATGGTCTTCGCCGGTGTCTGGTCGACGCTCGTCTACTTCCCGGTCGCGCACTGGGTCTTCGCCTTCGACTCCGCCGACGGTAGCGTGCAGGGCGGGTGGCTCGCCAACACGATTGGCTCGATCGACTACGCCGGCAGCACTGCGATCCACGTCAACTCCGGGGTCGCCGCCCTCGCCCTCGCCATCGTCCTGGGCAAGCGGAACGGCTTCCCGTCGCAGCCCAAGGCGCACAGCCTCCCGCTCACGCTCCTCGGCGCCGGCCTGCTCTTCGTCGGCTGGATCGGCTTCGACGGCAGCGCCCTCGGTGCCGCCGACAACAACGCCGCCGTCGCCGTGTTCAACACGGTCGCCGCGACCTGCGCGGGCGTCATCGTCTGGCTCGTCGTCGAGAAGCTGCGCGACGGTCACCCCACCACCCTCGGTGCCTGCTCGGGCGCGATCGCCGCACTCGTCGCCATCACGCCATCCTGCGGTGCGGTCACCCCGCTCGGCTCCCTCGCGATCGGTGCCGCCGCGGCGGTCGTCTGCTACTTCGCGGTGAGCCTCAAGGTCCGCCTCGGCTTCGACGACGCCCTCGACGTCACCGCGCTGCACTTCGTCGGCGGTGTCGTCGGCGGCCTCCTCATCGGTGTCCTCGCTGTGCCGCTCGCGCCGAGCGGTGGAGAGGGGCTCCTCGCGGGCGGTGGCTTCCTGCTCCTGGGCAAGCAGGCGCTCGCGATCGTCGCCGTCTTCGTCTACACCTTCTCCATCACCTGGGTGCTCGCGAAGGTGCTCGACAAGACGATGGGCATCCGTGTCCCGGCCGAGACGGAGGCGCAGGGCCTCGACGTCGTCCTCCACGCCGAGAACGCCTACGAGATCAGCACACACGAAGCGCTCGCCCCGCGTGGGCACGCCGAACCGACGGTCCCAGCCGTCGTCGACTAGGACCGGCACCGAGGGGGAACGGCACTGACGGCGCCGCAGAACACCACCGGGGTAGGGGGTCCGCGATACCCCAGGGTGATGCTGCGGCGCCGTCCGCTTCGTAGCGTCGGAGCATGGACGTCATCAACGAGCTCATCCTCAACGCAGTGACCTCACCGTGGCTGTACGTGGTGATGTTCGCGACCGCCGTCATCGACGGGTTCTTCCCGCCGATCCCGAGCGAGACGGTGCTCGTCGCCGCGGCGGCCGTCGCGGTCTCGACCGGCGGATCGAACCTCCTGCTCCTCTGCGCCGTCGCGGCCGTGGGCGCGGCGATCGGCGACAACATCGCCTACCTCATCGGCCGCGGGGTCGGCACGACGCGCTTCGCGTGGATGCGGCGTCCCCGGATCGCGGCGGCTTTCGACCGGGCAGGGCGGACGCTCGGGCGTCGAGGCGCCCCGCTGGTCCTCGGGGCGCGGTACATCCCGGTCGGCCGCGTCGTCGTCAACATGTCCGCCGGTGCCCTCCGATACCCGTGGCGACGGTTCCTGCCGCTCAGTGTCATCGGGGGAGTGACCTGGGCCGCCTACAGCGCGATCATCGGCGTCGTCGCCGGCAAGCTCTTCGAGGACCAGCCGTTCCTCAGCTCCGTGCTCGGTGTGGGCGTCGCGCTCGTCCTCGGTCTGGTCGTCGACCGGGTCGCGGCCATCCGTCGTCGCCGCCGTGAGCGGTCCGATGCGGCCAGCGATGGGACGCCGGAGGGATCAGACACCGAGGAACACCCGCCGGCCCTGGCGCTGATGGGACAATGACCCTCATGGATCGGACGGCGCGCGGCACCTCCCGCCGCACCGTCGGACGCTTCGTCCTCGCGGGCGTCGGCGTCGTCCTGCTGAGCGTCCTCGTTCCGATCCAGAGCCTCCTCTACGGCACCGTGCTCCCGGCGTCGTTCCTCCTCGGAGCCGCGGTCTGCGGCGCGCCGCTCCTGTCCGTCGTGGTCCCGCGCGTCGCGATCGTGCTGTTCTCAGCTGCTGCCTTCGTGCTCCCGCTGGTCGCTTCGCCCGACCACGACCCGGTCTGGCCGTGGCCGTGGTCGGTGCCCGCGCTCATCGCCTTCGCCGTGTTCGTCGGCGTCGTCACCTTCCTCCACGGCTGGCTGCTGGGACTCATCCCGTTGCTCGTCGGCATCGCGGGCTCGCTCGTCGCGGCACTCATCCTCCCGTCCGCCGCCGACGCGACCGCCATGGCCGCGGACCTCATCGTCGCGTCCTCCGTCGCGGGGGTGGCGTACCTCGTGGCTCTGCTCATCTCCGGGCGGGTGCGGTTGGGAGAGGAGCTGACTCGTGAGCGCGAGACCTCCGCCGCTGAGCAGTCCCGGCGCGTGCTCGTCGAGGAGCGCACCCGGATCGCCCGCGAGCTCCACGACGTGGTCGCGCACAGCATGTCCGTGATCCAGGTGCAGGCCTCGACGGCGAAGTACCGCGTGCCCGGCCTCGCCGAGGACGCCGCGGCGGAGTTCGACGACATCGCCGCCACCGCTCGGGGCTCGCTCGTCGAGATGCGGCGTCTACTCGGGGTGCTGCGCACCGAGGACCAGATCGCGGAACTCGCGCCGCAACAGGGCCTGGACGACCTTCCGGCACTCGCCGACGGCCTGCGCCGCGTGGGTGCCGACATCACCCTCTCGATGGACCGCGGCGACGAGGGCGCCCTGCCCGTCCCTCCGACCGTGCAGATCGCCGCGTTCCGCATCGTGCAGGAGGCGATGAGCAACGCCGTCCGACACGCGCCGGGCGCGCCCATCGTCGTCGATGTCCGAGTCGGTACGACCGCGGTACAGCTGCGCATCCACAACGGTCCTGCGCAGAGTACGGGGGAGCACGGCGCCGGACACGGCCTCCGCGGCATGCTCGAACGCGCCGCCCTCCTCGACGGCACCCTCGACGCCGGCCCCGACGGCGCAGGCGGTTGGCTCGTGACGGCCGTGCTGCCCACCGGGGAACCGACCTCGACGCCATCCCGCCCCCGATCCAGCTCGACGAAGGACCGCCAGTGACCATCGACGTCCTCATCGCCGACGACCAGGCCATGGTCCGAGCCGGGTTCGCCGCGCTCCTCGACGCCCACGACGGGATCCGGGTGACAGGGCAGGCCGCGAACGGTGCCGAAGCGGTCACGCTGTCGGCGCGACTCGACCCCGACGTCATCCTCATGGACGTCCGCATGCCCGAGCTCGACGGCATCGAGGCGGCGAAGCGCATCCTCGGCCCGGGCTACCCGGCGGTGAAGGTGCCTCGCATCATCATGCTCACCACCTTCGATATCGACGACTATGTCTACGACGCCCTGCAGGCCGGGGCGAGCGGCTTCCTCCTCAAGGACGCGCTGCCCGAGGACCTCGTGCACGCCGTGCGGGTGGTGGCGGCCGGCGACGCACTGCTGGCACCCAGCGTCACCCGGCGGATGATCGCCCAGTTCGCCGCGCAGAAGCCCCATGCCTCGCATGGTGCCGCGCGGCTGGCGGAGCTCACCGAGCGCGAGCGCGAGGTGCTCGTCCTCATCGGCCAGGGGCGGTCGAACAGCGAGATCGCCGCGACCCTGTTCATCGCGGAGCAGACCGTGAAGACCCACGTCGGCAAAGTGCTCGCCAAGGTCGGCGCGCGCGACCGCGTGCAGGCCGTGATCTTCGCCTACGACACCGGACTCGTCGCCCCGTCCTGACCCGGACTCCGCGCGTCGACACCTCACCCCTGGGTACGGGGCGCGACGACACCGCCGGGTGATGTGCCCTCGGGTACCGCGTTCGTAACCTCCTCGGACACCACCGAGGAGGACCGACATGGCCATCACCCACGCAGTACGGATCGACGCCGGAACCGATCGCGCCAGACCGGTCCGCACCGGGCTCGATCGCACCCGGGGCGAACGCGACCGCGGCATCGACCTCGTGCGTGCCTGCTGCATCGTCGGGGTCGTCGTCCTGCACGCGATGATGGTCGGCGTGACGGTGACCGCCGCCGGTCCCGTGTTCGAGAACGCGAGCGACGGCACCGCCTGGATCGCCCCGCTCAGTTGGGCTCTACAGGTCATGCCGCTCTTCTTCGTCATCGGCGGGTTCGCCGGCCTGCTCGCGCACCGACGCCACCGGTCGCACGGTGGATCGGCCTCGGCGTTCGTCGCCGCGCGACTCCATCGCCTGTTGCTCCCCGCGGTCGTCACCATCGGCTGCGTGGGAGTAGCCCTCGTGATGCTGACCCTGGCCGGTGTCCCCGCCGACCTCGTCGCCATGGCCGGCTTCCGGTTCGGCCAGCCACTCTGGTTCCTCGGCGTCTTCCTGCTCTGCCAGGCACTGTTGCCTGCGCTCGCCGCCGCCCATGAGCGCGCACCGCTCCGCTCGATCGCGTCGCTCGCCTCCGCGGCCGTGCTGGTCGACGTCCTGCGTGCGGCCACTGGTGTCGACGCCCTCGGATTCATCAACCTCGTCCTCGTCTGGACCGCGCTCCAACAACTCGGGTTCTTCCTGGCCGACGGCTCGATCAGCGCGCTCAGCCGACGTGTCCGGTCGCTCGCCGGTGTCGGGGCGGTCGTCGTCCTCGTCGTCACCTGGTGGACCGGCGTCTACTCGAGTGACCTCATCGCGAACATCAACCCGCCCACCGCGGCGCTGCTCCTCGTCGGCGTCGCCCACACGGCACTGCTGTCGCTCGTCCGCGAGCGACTCACTCGGCTGAGCGCGCATCGCCGGGTAGCGTTCGTCACCGACTTCGTCACCCGTCGCGCCATGACGATCTACCTCTGGCACATGCCGGTGCTCCTCGCCATGGCCGGTGCGTCCGCCGTGTTCGCGCTGACGACCGGCGTCGCCCTCCCCGCGCCGGACAGCCTCGGGTGGTGGCTCGGGAGACCTCTCTGGCTGGGGGTGGCACTGACACTGACCGCGCTGGTCGCGATGGTGTTCGCCCGCGTCGAGGCGGTTCCGACGCCGACGGCGACGCACTCGCGCGGCCGGATCACGGTCGGCGTCCTCCTCGGGCTGGCTGCTGTGGTGCTCCTCCTCGTGGCCGGCACCTCGGTGACCAGCGCGACGCTCGCCGTACTGTCGATCCTCGCCGCGCTGCGCGTATCGCGGTCGTCCTCGCGAACGGAGCGGCCGACGATCCGTCTGCTGCGCTCCGATGCGACAGGTGCGGAGGTCGTCGGAGCGTCCGGCGCATAGGGTGGGCCCATGGAGTTCTGGACCGTGGCGCTCGTCGTCGGTGTCGCATTCGTGGTGCTGTCCGTGCTCGCGCTCGTGCTGAACCATCTTCGGCAGCAACGTGACGCCCGTCGCCGACAGGAACAGTACGGCGACGCGGCTGCGCGGCACGCCGGCGGACGTCGGTCGCAGCGCGGTCGCGTCTCGAAGCCGGGCGCGACGAACCACCAGCAGACGCCCGACAGCTGGTGACGGCGGCGTCGTACGCTCGGTCGAGGTGACGACTCAGTCCTGCGGAGCCGGCAGCGCATCGCTGCCAGGACCCGATCCTGGCAGGATCTCGCGCAGGAGGTCGTCGAGGGTCACAACGCCGAGCAGGCGCGCGCCGTCGACCACGATCGCCAGTTGCACACGAGCTCGTCGCATTCGAGCCAGGGCATCGTGCGCGGAGACGGCCGGTGCCAGCGTGAGTGGGTCGCGAGCGACGTCCGCCGCGGAGGTCCCGGCATCGACGGTGAGGGTGTCGCGAACGTGCACGACGCGGCAGTCCGCTCCGGTTCCGAGCAGGATCCGCAGGTGGCCGGACGTGGCCGCCATCGCCTGCACCTCTGCGACCGGGGCGGTTGCAGGAACCGAAGTGGGTACCCGGTCCGTCTGCACGATGTCCCCGACGGTCAGCGTCCGCAGACCGATCGCACGCACGATCGGTTCCGAATACTGCACGCCCAGCGTGCCGGCGGCTCGTGAGTGCGCGACGAGTTCGCGGATGGTCTCCGCGTCCTGGCCTCCGGCTGCCGCCTTCTCGACCGGCTCGACGCCGGACGCCCGCACGAGGCGGTTGGCCAGATGGTTGATCCACAGCAGGAAAGGACGAAGCGGCCAGGTGAGCGCACGCGCCGCGACCGCGGTGGACTTGGCGGCGACCTCGGGGTGAGCGATCGCCCAGGACTTCGGAGCCATCTCGCCGATCACGAGGTGGAGGAACGTCACCACGATGAGCGCGAGCAGGAACGCGATGACGTCCGCGAGCACCGCGGGGAGCCCCCACTGGGCGAGCACGGGGGAGAGCGCATAGTCGATCGCGGGCTTGGTGATCGCGCCGAGTAGGAACGTGCAGGCGGTGATGCCCAGTTGCGCGAAGGCGAGCATGACGGTGAGCTCGTTCATCCCCCGCAGCGCGGCGCGTGCGGCGACGCTCCGGCCCGCTTCCGCTTCGAGACGGTGTCGCCGGGCCGCGAGGAGGGCGAACTCGACGATGACGAAGAAGGCGCTCGCAATGATGAGCACCGTCGTGATGATCGTGACCAGCCACCAGCTCATCGGGTCGCCTCCTCATCGAGGATCGTGACTGCGCCTCGGTCCTGGTCGAGCTCCGTCTCGATCAGGTGTACCGCCACCCGCGAGGGTACGAGGCGTTCGACCTCGACGACCTCGACGGCGAGCGTCCGCTGCACCTGGCGACCTTCCAGAGCCTCCGATGGTCGTTCGGGGAGGACGATCCGGACGACGGAACCGACCTCGAGGAGGTCGCCGTGTGTGCTGATGGCGAGACCGGCGATGGTCTCGGCGTCCTCTCGCGGGAGGTCGTGGCCGATGACGCGCTCGACCTCGTCCAGGTGGATGTCGCCCGGCAGTGTCCACCTCCCGGACCCGAGCTCGGCGACGCCGACGGTTTCGGAGTCGTGTTCATCGGTGATCTCGCCGATGACCTCCTCCGTCAGATCCTCGACCGTGAGGATGCCATCGAAGTTGCCGTACTCGTCGACGACGCACGCGAGTTCGTTGCGGGTCCGCCGCATGCGTTCCAACGCGACCGGGAGCAGCATCGCCGTCGGGAGGACCACGGCCGGGCGCATCACGCTCGACACCAGGGTGTCGTCCGCACGGGGTTCGCGGAGGAGGTCGATCAGCTCGACGACGCCGAGTGGCGTGTCCTCGTCGCCGACGACCGGGTAGCGCGTGTGCCCGGTGCTCATGAGCGCGCGGACCTCACCCACCGTCGTGTCGGGCGGGACCGAATCGACACGGGAACGCGGCACCATCGCATGCTCGACATCGCGCTGCGGGAAGTCGAGGATGCGGTCGATGACGAGGGAGAGTTCGTCGGATAGGTCTCCGCTCGCGCGGGACTCGGCCACGATCGACTCGAGGTCCTTGGCGGTGGCGCTCTCGTCGACGTCTTCAAGCGGTTCGATGCGGAGCGCTCGAAGGAGGGCGTTCGCAGCCTTGTCGAACACGGTGATGAGCCCGCCGAAGACGAGGAGGTAGATGCGCGTCGGCACGGCGAGCGCGCGGGCCAACGGTTCGGGGTTCGCGATCGCGAGGTTCTTCGGGTACAACTCACCGAAGACCATCGTCACGACCGTGGCGAGGAGGAGCGCGCCGCTGGTGCCGATGAGGACCGAGACGACCGGGTCGATGCCCGCTCCCCCGAGCAGCGTGCCCACCGAAGCGCCGATGAGCGGCTCGGCCACATAGCCGATCAGCAGACCGGTGACCGTGATGCCCAACTGGGCACCTGAGAGCATGAAGGACGTGCGCTTGGTGATCGCGAGGACCCGCTTCGCCTGCGTGTCACCCTTCTCGGCCTGGACCGCCATCCGCGCCCGGTCGACCGACATGTACGCGAACTCCTGGGCGACGAAGAATCCGCACGCCGCGATGATCACCGCGGTCAGGACGATGCCGACGACGAGTGTCAGCATCGCTTCGAGCATCCTGATTCACCCCCTCGACGTGCGAGGGGGATCGATGATCGACCCTCCTGGTCGGTGGAGGTGCGATGTCGGCTCACGGGGGTTCTCTCTCGTGGGTCACTGGGAAGTGCCCACGAGGTTACCCATCCATCATTTGACGGAGCTGTGAGCGGTCATCGTCGTCTGCCGTCCCATCACGCCGTCGAAGAACGCCGCGAGCTCCGCGGTGGCCGTGAGCGGGAGCACATGGGCGACGTACTGGTCCGGCCGCACGACGACGACGGCACCCGCTCGGTCGACGCCGCGCTCGGCGAAGATGTCGACGTCGGGATGGCGGGCGTAGACCTTCTCGTAGTCGACGAGGTCGAAGGGGCCGACGCGCGGCAGGAACACCGGCGGAACGGCGCCGAGGTCGATGTCGGTGTGGCGCTGCTGGTAGACGATCTTCACGTCGAACCAGTCGTCGGCCCGCACGCCGTCGGGCACCGCGCGGAGCGGTGACTCTGGTGCGTCCTGCAGCCAGGCGGCGAGCTCCGCCGATCGGCCCGACGCTGGCGAAGCGGCATCCGCGAAGACGTAGATCCGCCAGCGTCCGTCGGCCGTCGCGTGGTGTCCGAGGTGGATGTGGTTGGCGTCCGCGACACGTGAGGTGAGGGCGGACTTGAACCGCTTGCCGATCGGGAAGCCGCCCGCGAGGTGCTGGTGGGTCGCCTCGCCGACGATCGCCGACGGGCTGTACTCCGTCATGAAGCCGGCCGGGAACTCCGCCGTCCGCACGTAGAAGTCTGCGAGCTCGGAGGGGTCGGCGAACTCCTCCGGCCGCTTGGCCATGAGGCTCGACCACTCGCGGTCGAAGTCGATGAGCTCCCGGGCGACGACCTGACGCTCGGCCGAGTACGTCGCCAACAGGCTCTCGGGGCTCCGACCCTCGAGCACGTGGCCGAGCTTCCACGCCAGGTTGAAGCCGTCCTGCATCGACACGTTCATCCCCTGCCCGGCTTTCGCGCTGTGGGTGTGGCAGGCGTCGCCGGTGATGAAGACACGCGGCGTGCGCGAGCCGAGTTCGTCGATCGGGACGTCGTCGAAGCGGTCCGTCAGGCGATGGCCGACCTCGTAGACGCTGTGCCAGGCGACATGCTTCACGTCGAGCCGGTAGGGACTCAGGATCGTGTTCGCGTGGTCGATGATCTGCTCGATCGAGGTCGACCGCACGGCTTCGCTTCCGCCGGACGGCACCTCGCCGAGATCGACGTACATGCGGAAGAGGTGTCCACCCTCGCGGGGGATGAGCAGGATGCTGCCGCCGGAACCCGACTGGATGGCGCACTTCGTGCGGATGTCGGGGAAGTCGGTGACGGCGAGGGCGTCCATGACGCCCCACGCGTGGTTCGCCTGGTCACCGGCCAAGGTGCACCCGATCGCCTGGCGGACGGCACTCCGGGCGCCGTCGGCTCCGATGACGTACTTCGTGCGGACGGTCCTGGTCGCGCCGGAGGACTCGTCGCTCGTGTCCAGCAGCGTGACCGCGACGGGGTGCTCCGCATCGACGTCGATCTCGAGTCCCTGGAACGCCCACCCGTAGTCGGGGCGCATCCGGGTCGGGGCGTTCGCCATGTACTCGGCGAAGTAGTCGAGCACGCGGGCCTGGTTCACGATGAGGTGCGGGTACTCGCTGACGCCGGTGGTGTCGTCGAGTGGTCGGGCGCCGCGGACGATCCGACCCGGGTCCTCGGCGTCGGGCTGCCAGAACGCCATCTCGGTGATGCGATAGGCCTCGGCGGTGATGCGCTCGGCGAAGCCGAAGGCGTCGAAGGTCTCGACACTGCGGGCCTGGATGCCGTCCGCCTGGCCGATGGCGAGGCGTCCCGGTCGGCGCTCGACGATACGGGTGGTGATGGTCGGGAAGCGGGACAGCTGGGCGGCCGCGATCATGCCCGCCGGCCCGCTGCCGACGATGAGGACGTCCATCTCGTCCGGGAGCTCGTCGGGTCGATCGACCCCGACGCCCGCTGCAGGCAGCACCCGCGGATCACCGGAGACATAGCCGTGGTGGTGGAACTGCATCGATTCCTCACTTCATCGTCAAGAATTCGATAATGGAACAGGCTGTTCGCTTATCGCACGGCAGACACTACCCTGCACCGGCGCACGGTGGAAGACCGTTCGCCGGTGCAGGTGCAGCTCGAGTCGCGGAAGCTCAGTCCTTCGTCGTCCAGGTGCCGAGGTCCTTGACCTCGATGACCGTGGGCAGGGCGTCCTTGTCGCCGAGGAAGGCTTGGCAGGCGACGAGCGGGGCGTCGGGGGACACCCCCGCCGTCGCATTACCGTCCGGGGTGCAGTCGAACTGGCCCACGACCTGGATCGGCTGGTAGGCGCCCTTGCCGCTGAGCTTCCATTCGTCCGTCGTCGGCACCGGGAGGGCGGATCGGTCGGCGTCCTTGATGTCGCCGTCCGTCAGCGTGACCGAATAGGTGACGAAGTACGGAGTCTTCCCCCCATCCGATGGGCTCGACTGAACACCCATGTCGGCGAGGTCGCTGAGCTTCCCCTCCCGGACGTCGTCGATGGCGAACGACATCTCGACGCCCGTCCCGACCTCGACCGCCACGCCCGTGCCGAGAGCCAGGGCGTCGTCGGGTGCCTGCTGCGGACTCGAGCACCCGGTGAGGGCGATCCCGGCGGTCGCTGCGACGAGGGCGGTCAGGGCGATGGTGCGGCGCATGCGGATCATGTCATCGACGGTATCGGGGATGGGTGCTCGAGGCCCACGGGGACAACTCCCCATCCGTCGGGGAGGCGGACAAGGGCCCAGTCCAGTGACCCGGTCGGTCGAGGGCGGTCGGTACGAGCGTCGCCTCGTCACCTCGGGCCGCGTTGAGCTGCATCTGGGTGAGGAACAGGGCGTCCGAGAGGTCGGCCCCGTCGAGTCGTGCACCGCGGAGATCGGCACCGAGCAGGTCCACGCCTGCCAGGTCCGCTCCGCGGAGGTCTGCGCCGATCAGGACCGCACCGCGCAGGTCGGCTCCGCACAGCCGCCGAGTGCGCAGGTCGCGACCAGCCAGGTCTGCCGAGGGATGGAGGTCGTCGTCCGGCGCGGTGTCGGCGCCGGCCAGGTACCCGCCCCGCGCCTCCTCGCTGACGTCGATCAGCAGGTGCCGGACCTCGGCGCGGAGGGAATCGACGTCGCAGGCGAGCACCTCGGAGGTCCCACCGTCGAGCGTCCGCTGGATCCCGGTACGGAGCCGGCTGATGTGCGCCATCAGGTCTGACGCGGTCGTCCGCTCGGCGGCTCCGACGAGGTACCAGCGCATCTCCTGCAGCTGGCGCACCACGGAGAACGTGGCGAACATCTCGGCGCTCGTGTCGGGGCGTTCCCGCCAACTCGTGCCGCCGAAGAGCTCCTGCGAGACGAGCTGGCCCGCGCCGAAGCAGTCGAAGACGGTGCACCCGCGGAATCCTCTCGGACGCAGGGATTCGTGGATGGTGCAGGAGAAGTCGTCCGCCAGATTGAGGCAGGGCGTTCCCACTGGTTTGTCGATCGGGAAGTCGGTCGATCGTTGGAACCCGAAGGCGGTGCAGCAGAGCGCGAAGCAGTCAGCGCAGTTCGCGCGAAGCGCCGAGCGGCCGTCGGAGGAGGTGGAAGAAGCGTCGATGGACGTCATGCGTGGGTGTTCTTTCCGGAGTGGTTTCGAGTGGGGGCCGGGGTACAGGGGAACTCCGCAGGGAGCTCCCGTTCCGGGCGCACGAAATCACCGCCCCTCGCGGGAGGAGCGAACGGGTGTCGCTGAAAGGCCTCTGGGTCACAGAGCGGAAGAACGGTTCACTGCGTTCAGGCTACCCCGCCCGGTTGTGCACGTGCCAGGCTGCGACGCAGTCCTGCATCGGCAGGCCGACGGCGAGGTAGACGGTGCGATCGTGCGCGGACCGGGCGATCCGCTCACCCCGGAGCACCAGGCTGATCGGCGTGGTCGGTCGCTGCAGGATCGGCTCGACGAGGGCTGGGTCGTCGGCGTAGCGGGTCGCACCCGCCAGCGTCTCCTCGGGAAGCTCGCGTTTGCCGGGTTCGTCCATGCCGAGCACCGTGATGTGCTCGCAGGCCGCGAGCGCCGCGGCTTCGGCGACCGGCCGGCGTCCCCAGGTCGCGGTCATCGCCGAGGTCGCCGTCGTCAACGCCTGCTCGACCGTCGCCGCGACCGTCGAGCCCTCGCCCAGCTCGGCCCGTAGCGACTCGGCTCGGGCGGCATCCGGGTCGTGGATCCGGAATCCGACCGAGGGGCGTCGACGCTGCAAGGCTCGCGCGAAGGTCGCCCCTTGGACGCCGGCTCCGATGATCGCCACCGGTCCCGGTGTCGCGGCTGCGGTCAGGTGGTCGTGGACGTACGCGGCACTGAGCGCGGTTCGTTGGGCCGTGAGCCAGCCACTGTCCATGATCGACAACAGGGCGCCGTCGGGCAGGTGGTGGAGCAGGATGGTCCCGTGCACGGCCTCGCGTGCGGTCGGGTTCTTCGCATGGACCTTCACCGTGTAGGCCGGGATGCCCTCGTGGCGACCGGGCACGAGGACCATGGCCGTGAGGTCGTCGTTGATCGGGACGCGGATGCGTTGCGGTGCACCCTCGCCCGTGTACGAGCGGAGTGCTGCACCGAGTTCCTCGGTGAGCTGCTCGACGTCCACGGCGGCGCGGACCAGTTCCCGGTCCAGGACCTGCGGTGATGTCATACGTCCACTCCAGCACAGCCAGGGGAGCCGGTCCAATCCCGCGCATTCGCGGTGATGGTGGTACAGGCCCGCGAGCGGCCGTGTCGGCGGTATCTTCTAGCGTGTCTCCGTGAAGATCCTCCTGCTGTCCCGCCAACCGGGCGCCATGGCGCCGTTCCTCGCCGAGTCGACCGATGCGGCGGGTCGTCGGCTGCGACTCGGGTACGTCGACGACGCACAGGTGGCGTTCGCCGAGGCTCCCTTCGTCCGCGCCGAGCGCGAGTCGGTGGAGTCCCTCGGCCACGAGGTCGTCCGGGTCACCGTCCGCGAGACCGCGCCTGCCGACCTCGACCGCACGCTGGCGGACCTGGACGCGGTCTACGTCGCGAGTGGAAGCACCTTCGCCCTGCTCGAGGCGTTGCGGATCTCCGGGAACGACACGGTGATCACCAGGCACGTGCGGGCGGGCCTGCCGTACATCGGTTCCAGCGCCGGATCGATCATCGCCGGACCGGACGCCACCCCAGCCTCGCTCCTGGACGACCCTGCCGACGGCCCGACACTCACCGGATTCGCCGGGCTCGCGCTGGTCGACCGAACGGTGATCCCGCACGCCGACGGCCAGTTGCCGCCGTACCCGCCGGAGCTCATCAGCCGGACGCTGGAGCAGTATGCCGACGACTACCCGCTGGTCCCGCTCCGCGACGATCAGGCCCTGCTGATCGACGGAGCGACGGCGACGGTGATCCCGTCGAGTCCGTGAGGGTATCGCGCGGCGTCGGATCGGGATGCTCGATCGGGTTGTCTTGAGAACTCAAGCATTCTAAAATGACGTGGTGGAGTACACCTGGGACATTCGACTTTGGCCCGATGTCGAGAAGCAGATCCTTGCTTTGGCCGAGCTCGATCCTGATCTCTGCGACCAGATCACCGCCCGTATCGACATGCTGTCCGAATATGGCCCGTCGCTGGGACGTCCCATCGTGGATCGGATCAAAGGCAGCACGATCCACAACATGAAGGAGCTTCGCGCGGATTCGGTTCGGATCCTCTTCGTGTTCGATCCGAAGAGTCGTGGGATTCTCTTGGTGATGGTGACAAGCGCGGCGACTGGAGAGGCTGGTATCCGCCGGCGATCAAGACCGCAGAACAGCGATTTCGTGAATGGCAGAAGGGTGATGACGATGAGTGAGAAGCCAGTGAGTTGGGGGAGCGCGCGCGCGAAGTTGGGCCGAGATCCGGAGCGCGTCGCAGCCGCTCGCCACGCCGCCGAGGCAGAAGTGCTCGCTTATCAACTGGTCACGCTGCGGAAGGAAGCAGATCTGACGCAGACGGAGCTCAGTAAGACGATGGGCGTATCGCAGCGTCGCGTGTCGGCCATCGAACACGGGCAGCTTGAGTCGTTCGAACTCGACACCATCAGGAAGTACGTCGCCGCGTTGGGCGGTCAGGTCCGGGTTGTCGCCGACTTCGGGGATCGCAGCGTCACCCTTGCGAGTTGACCTTCTCGCAGGCCTGTGATCGCATCGAGCAGATGAGTAAGCGTCCATTGGTGCTCTCGGGCGGTCCTGCGGTCGGGAAGTCGACCTGCGGCAGGCGCCTGGCCGACGAGCGTGAACGAGCGGCGTTCATCGATGCCGACGACGTTCGACAGCTGATCGTCGCCGGTGACGCGACGCTCTGGAGCGGTCCTGAGGGGCGAGCACAGCACCTGCTCGCGGTCCGGAACGCCGCGGCGCTCGCTCGCAATCTCGGTGACGCCGGCTTCGACGTGGTCATCGCAGATGTCGTGCCGGCCGACGCACTCGTGGCCTATCGTTCCGAGCTCCCCGACTGCCTCGTGGTCCAGCTCGCACTCCCGGTGGAAGAGGCGCGAGCACGTGCCGAGACGCGCCCCACGTATCTGACTGACGCCGAGTTCGAGCTGTTGCACGACCTGCTCGCGTCGCCGCCGGAGGTCGACGTCGTCCTGGACGTCTCCGGCTTCACGATCGACCGACAGCTCGACGCGATCCGCGGCGTGTGGTCGGTGTCCCGCTGACCCCGCCGGGGGTTCAGTCCCGGATGAGCTGGTTCAGTGCGGCCCAGCCGAGCGTGGGCGGTGATGCGGGAGCCGCGTCGGGCGTCTCGAGCATCGCCGTCGCCCACTGCTGCGCGAGGCTGTAGGCGGCTTCCGCGATCGACGAACCCGCGCTGATACGACTCGCTCCGGCTCTCGCGAGCTCGCTGATCGACCGTGTGCCCGGGCCGAAGGCGACGTTGAGCGGCAGGGTCGTCGCATCGGCGAGCCGCTCGATCGTGTCGGCTCGGAGGGCGCCGAGCACGAAGATCCCGCTCGCGCCGGCCCGTGCATACGCGGCGGCTCGCGTGACCGTCTCGTCGAACCAGCGGTCGCTTCCGATGTCGCCGAGTCGATGCGTGTCGACGCGGGCGTTGATGAAGAGCGGGACCCCCGCGTCGTCAGCGGCGGACCGCACTGCCGCGATCCGTCGTTCCTGTTCCTCGATCGGACGCAGCGAGTCCTCGAGGTTCACCCCGGAGACGCCCGCGTCGATGCAGGAGGCGATCGTGCTGGCGACCTCGTCCGGTGTCTCCCCGTAGCCGGCCTCGATGTCCGCGGTGACCGGGACGGACACCGATGATGCGATCCGTCGCACGGTATCGAGTGCGACGTCGCGGGTCAGCTCGTTCCCGTCGCGGTGCCCGAGTGACCAGGCGACCCCGGCACTCGTCGTCGCGATGGCGCGGGCGCCGGACGCCAGGACGGTGCGGGCGGAGGCGACGTCCCAGGCGTTCGGCAGGATCAGCGGGTCTCCGGGGACGTGCATCGCCTGCAGGGCCAGCGCGCGTTCGAGCGGTGTGGTCATCAGGCAAGTCCAGCACACCTTCCTTACCAAGCGCGGCGCGCCTGCCCGTATGGTTGACCCGACCGCAGGTGTCCAGCAGTCGTCCCCTAGGAGGTAGCCGTGCGTGTCTTCGGAGTCTTTGCCCTCGTGCTCGCCGCCATCGGCCTCGTCATCGCCTCGCTGATCGTGATCGGCAACCCGGATCTGGCCGCACCCGGTCCTCAGCTCCTGCCGTACCAGGCGTACGACTCGTGGCGCTTCGTCCTCGGCCTGCTGCTGTGGGGTGCGGGTGTCTGGCTCGCGGTCGGGATCCTCGCGGTGTCGCGTCAGCCGGGGCTCGCCTGGCTCGTGCTGCTGGCGTTCATCCCGCTGCTCGTGGTCGACCTGATCGGCGGCGGCCTGATGCCGAGCTTCGTCCTGGCGCTCCTAGCGGTCGTCGTCCTCGGGCTGGTCGTCCCGGTGATCGTCGGGGTCGTCGGCGTCGCGATCGGCGGGGCTGTCCGGCGTCGGAAGCTGCGGACAGCACCGACGGCCTGAACCGCTCGGCCGGCGCCTCCGCTACCGCGCACCCTCGAAGGTCTGGGTGCCGAGGACGGCGAGGAGCTTGAGCTTGCCTGCGGCCTCGGTGTGCGGTGCGGCCGTGAGGACGAGGAGCGCCTGCGACTGGTCCTCGGTGAACAGGGCCTGACAGTCCAGCTCGATGGGGCCGATCTCTGGGTGGATGAGCACCTTGTGGTCCTCGAAGCGCCGCCCGACCTCGTGCGTCGCCCACAGCCGCCGGAACTCCTCACTGTGCCCGGTGAGTGCCTCGACGACCTCGCCCGCCGGCGACTGCGCCCCCAGCGAGCCGTAGGCCGCACGCAGCGACGCGACCTGCGCTCGGCTCTGCCGGTCCCGGTCCTCGGCCGGGTATCGCTCGCGTTCCTCCTGGTGCAGGAACCAGCGGTAGATCGCGCTGCGTTCCAGACCCCGGTAGCGGCTCGCATCACCGAACAGCGCCCGGGCAGGATCGTTCTGCACGAGCGTCTCGCCGAGCGCCGACAGGATGAGCGCTGGTGCGTCGGTGAGCCGGTCGAGGACGCGCAGGAGTGCCGGCGCGACATAGTCGGTCGCTGCGAGACGGGTCGGAGCGTTGTGCCCGGCGATTCGGTACAGGTAGTCGCGTTCCTCGGCACTCAGCCGGAGGGCGCGGGCGAGTGAACCCAGCATCTGCGTGCTCGGCTGTGGACCCCGCTGCTGCTCGAGCCGCGCGTAGTAGTCGGTCGACATCGCTGCGAGCTGCGCGACCTCCTCGCGTCGGAGCCCCGCCGTCCGTCGCCGAGATCCGCTGCTCAGACCGACGTCCGCGGGCTGCAACGTCGACCGGTGTCGGAGGAGGAAGTCGGCGAGCGCTTGGCGATCCATCCCGCCAGTATCCGCCTCCGCAGCCAGGCGATCCAGGGATCGCGGATCCATGGATCGCCGGACCCTGGTGCGGCCGACGTCACCGACGGAGACTCGATGCATGCAGATCACCGGAAACACCGTCTTCATCCCCGGCGCGACGAGCGGCATCGGCCTCGCTCTCGCACGACGCCTCCACGCAGCCGGCAACACCGTCATCATCGGCGGGCGACGCACCGAACTCCTCGAGTCGATCGCAGCCGACGAGCCCGGCCTCCACACCGTGCGGATCGACACGGCCGACCCCGCGAGCATCGAAGCCGCGGCGAGGCAGGTCATCGCGGAGCACCCCGAGCTGAACGTGCTCATCACGATGGCCGGCGTCATGCGCGGGGAGGACTGGACCGGTTCCGACTTCGTCGCGACCGCTGAGGAGATCATCACGACGAACGTCCTCGGGCCCATCCGGCTCATCGGTGCGTTCATCGAGCAGCTCCGCAGTCGACCGGACGCGACGATCATGACCGTCTCGTCAGGGCTCGCCTTCACCCCGTTGCGGGTGACGCCGACCTACAACGCGAGCAAGGCGGCCATCCACATGCTGAGCGAGTCCATCCGCCTTCAGCTGGCGGATACGGGCGTCCGCGTCGTCGAGCTCGTCCCGCCGGCCGTCCGCACCTCGCTCATGCCCGGCCAGGAGGAGAGTGACTTCGCGATGCCCCTCGATGCGTTCGCCGACGAGGTCATGGGCCTCATCGAGTCGCAGCCCGACGCCACGGAGATCCAGGTCGAGAACGTCAAGTTCCTCCGCTACGCCGAGGTGCGCGGCGAGTACGACCAGACGGTCGCGATGCTCAACCGCCTCGACCCGCACTAGGCGGACTCATCCGCCCGGATCTGCACGATCTCCGCCCGATCCCGTGCAGATCCGGGCGACTCAGCGACCCGCCGCCTCCAGATCCAGGACGACGTCCGTTAGGTCGGCACTGCTCACCGTCACCGTGATGGCGCCGGCTCGGCTCGGCCGGACGATCGCCAGCGCCCGTCCGTCGAACGTGGTGCGCGTGGTCGCGTCGAAGCGCTCGGTCGTCTTCGGGGCACCGGTTCCGAAGCCCGCGAGCCGACCCGCGCCCGTGACGCTGACCGAGACCTCGCGGTCGGCGCCGGTCACCAGGACGCCGGCCGCGTCACGCAGCTCGATCGCGATGAAGGCGAGATCGGTGTCGTCGGCGCGGAGTGTCGTCCGGTCTGCGGTCGCCACGAGTCTGGTCGGGCCGGTGGCGGAGACGAGCGCAGTGCGGCCGACCTCCGCGCCCGAGCGGAACGCGACTGCCTCGAGCATGCCCGGCCGGTAGACGGTCTCGAGCTCGGCGAGCTTCGGCCGGCGTCCACCCACCGGGCCCCGCGCCACCTCGACACCGTCGAGCAGCAGGGCCACCTCGTCGGCGTCGGCGGCGACCTCGACCGTCACCGGCGCGCCCTCGAAACCGGGCCACGTCCACGAGTCGACCGAGTCGCTCCACGCCCACGGGGACTGCATCGTGATCGTCTGCCCGTGCCGTTCCGGTCGGAGCACCGCGATGGCCGGCTCGGACCGCAGACCGAAGACGATCTCCCGGTAGTACGACACCGGCCGCCGCCAGCCGGTGATGTCGAAGTCGCCGCACCACGCGGTGAGGTAGGGGAACTCGCGCTCGAGTGCGCCGTTCGCCTCGGGGTCCTCGGCGTAGGAGGTCGCACCGATACCGACCTCGCCGAGGTAGTCCCAGCCGGTCCAGGTGAAGTCGCCGATGACGTTCGGGTTCGCCTCGACGAGCGGCCAGAGCTCGCCGATCTGGGTCGGGAAGGTCTCCGAGCCGACGATCACGCGGTGCGGGAACCGCTCGGCATCGCTCCCGTAGCGGCCGTCCGCGTAGTTGAGGCCGAGGACGTCGAGGGCTGCACTGGACTCCTCGGTGCGCGTCGTGACGGCGTCGGAGGAACCGATGAGGCTCATCATGTTCGCGCCCGCTTCGCCCATCAGCTCGTTCAATCCCTGGTCCGACGCCATGATGCCGTCCAGATCGTCGAGCACGGCCAGGGTCGCGTTCACGCCGTTCGTCACGAGTCGTGTCGGATCCAACGAGCGCACGTGCTCGGCGATTTCCCGCGCCTGGATCGCGCCGTGCGGGGTGCCGACCTCGACGATCTCGTTGCCGATCGAGTACATGATCACGCTCGGATGGTTCATGTCCTTCGCCACCATCGACTCCAGATCGGCCCGCCACCACTGCGCGAAGTCGAGGGAGTAGTCGTTGTCCGTCTTGCCCCGACCCCACATGTCGAAGGCCTCGTCCATGACGAGCATGCCGATGCGGTCGCAGGCGTCGAGCATGGCGGGCGACGCCGGGTTATGGGCCGCGCGGATCGCGTTGAAGCCGGCGTCCTTGAGGAGCTGGACACGCCGTTCCTCGGCGCGCGCGATCGATGCTGCACCGAGCGGACCGTTGTCGCTGTGGATACAGGCGCCGCGGAGGAGCACCGGCTCGCCGTTGATGCGGAGACCTTTCCGCGGGTCGACCGTGACCGTGCGGATGCCGTGGACCGTGCGGACGACGGCCGCCTCGTCGGCGGGCCGGTCGTCGACCTCGAGCGATGTCCGCGCCGAGTACAGCGCCGGTGAGTCGACGCTCCACAGGGCCGGGTCCGGCACGTACAGCCGCTGGCGGATGAGCGCGCTACCGCCTGACGCGACGGTGACCGGCGTGCGCTCGCCCTCGACCACGCTCCCGTCGGGGCCGGCCAGTTCCGTCGCGACGACGCGCGCACTCCTGATGAGACCCCGGTTGACGACGGTCGTCGCCACCTCGAGCACCGCCTGGTCGTCCTCGATCCGGATCGTCGTGATGCGGACGCCGTCGGGCTCGACGTGCGTGGGTTCGTCGACATGGAGGAGGACCGGGCGGTGGAGGCCGGCGCCCGCGTACCAGCGGGAGTCCTGTCCTGCGCGGGTCTCGATGCGCAGCGTGTTCGTCTCGCCGAAGCGGAGGAACGGGGTGAGCTCGACGAAGAAGCGCGCGAAACCGTCGGCACGGTTGCCGGCGAACTCGTCGTTGAGATACACCATCGCGTGTCGGAACGCGCCCTGGACCTCGAGCCGGACGATGCGACCGGACCACTCGGCGGGGACCTCGAAGGTCTTGACCTGGCTGAAGGCGCCGGCGGGGAAGTAGGCGGCCCCTCCCTTGGCGGGTACGTCCGGCGAGCGCTCGGCGTCGCGCAGGGCGTCGTGCGGGAGGGTCACGGCTCGCGAGTCGTCCGCGCCGCCCTGGACGGCGGCGAACGGGCCTCGGGGTGCGCGGACGATCCAGTCGCCGGTGAACGGGATGGTGGTCATGACGTGCTCCAGTGCAGATCGGGATGACGAAAGTCTTTCGGCGTCGCGCGCCGTGATCCCGACGTTAAGTGAGGCCGAGTGGCATCGTCAACGCGTCGACTCGAAACAGTTTCGCTAGGCTGGGCGCGACCGACGGCTGCCCGCTGCGGGACGAGGGAGGGGACTCCATGGCACGAACGCCGATGACGGGTCCGACGCTGGCATCGATCGCGGAGCGCGCCGGAGTCTCGATCGCGACCGTCTCGAAGGTGATCAACGGTCGGTCGGGCATGTCCGAGGCGACCCGTGCCCGGGTGGAGGTGGCCGTGCGCGAGCTCGGGTACCGCCCGACACCCCGGTCGATCCCCGGTGCTCCACGAAGCATCCACGTCGTGTTCGACACCCTGCACAGCGTCTACTCCCTCCGTGTGCTCGACGGCATGGTCGCCGCGGCACAGCGGTCGGACATCGACCTCGTGACGCGGGTGCTGTCGCCCGGTTCCGGATTCGGTTCCACGGATGCGACCGGAGACGAGGTGGCGCTCGACCGCGGCTTCGTCGACGGCGTCGCGGCGCGCGGTGCGATCGGCATGATCGTCGTCACGACCCGCATCGCCGCCGACGTCGTCGACGCGTGCCTCGACGCGGGCATCGCGCTCGTCGCGGTCGACTCGCCTGATCCGCTCGACCGCTCGGTCGCGAGTATCGGCTCGAGCCACGCCGCCGGCGGGCAGCAGGCGGTCGAGCACCTGCTCGATCTCGGCCACCGGCGGATCGCCTTCGTCGGAGGGAACCCGGCGAATCCGGGCCTGCGGGCGCGCGCCGTCGGGTACCGCGAAGCACTTCGCGGGGCCGGCATCCCGCTCGATCCGGACCTCGTCTCCGAGGAGGGGATGGGGACCGCCGGGGACGCCGTCGCGCGCATGCTGGCCAGCTCGGATCCGCCGACCGCCGTGTTCGCGTCCAACGACGCCGACGCCTTCGCGGTCGTGCGCACCGTCTTGCGGGCCGGACTTCGGGTGCCGGAGGACGTGAGTGTGGTCGGTTACGACGACACCTACTCGGCCATGCTGACCGTCCCGCTCCTCACCACGGTCCACACGTCCATGCACGACATCGGACGTGCAGCGGTCGACACCCTGCTCCGCCTGCATGCCGGGGAGAAGCCGTTCTCCCACCACCTCGAGCTCGCGACCACACTCATCGAACGCGAGTCGACGGGGCCGCGCCCGACAGCCGGCGCCTGATCAGGGGAACCTCCGCAGGTCGGACAGGGTGAACCGGCCAGCGGGGAGCGCGGCACGGATCCTGGACTCGTCGAAGCGGCGTGAGGGACGGAGGTCCGCAGGGAGTTCCGGTGCCGGTGGAGCCGCCTCGCTCACCCCTTCGGCCAGCATCTGCGCCTGCGCCTTCGCCACGAGCGGCGTCTTCATCAGGCGTTCCGTCGCTCGCGCGAGCAGGCGGATCGTCCAGACGGGTACCGGGACGTACAGCGGGCGGCGTCCGGCCACGTGCGCGATCCGGCGCACGGCCGCACCCAGCTCGAGTTCCTCGGCGCCCATGACCGCGACGGTCGGCTCCGGCACCCGGCCCTCGAGTGCTGCGACGAGGACGTCGACGGCGTCCGCGACCGGCACCGGACGCACGCGGCGTTCGCGGTAGCCGACGGTTGCGAACACCGGGAAGGTGCGGACGGCCTTGGTGACGTGATCGACCATGTGGTCGCCTGCGCCGTAGATCATGCCGAACTTGAGGACGGTGTGCGCGATGCCCGACCGCCGCACGACCTCCTCGGCAGCCCACTTCGTCTCGTGGTACCCGGAGCCGCAGTCGGGGCGCGCGCGGAGGAAGCTGACCAGCACGATGCGACCGACGCCGGCGCGACGGGCCGCGTCCACGACCGCCCGGGTGCCGTCGACGTGCACGCGCTGGAAGGTCTGATCACCGAGCTCGCGGTTGATCCCGGCGCAGTGCGCGACCGCGTCGCAGTCGGCGAACGCGGCGGTCAACGCCTCGACGTCGTCGATCTCCACGCCGGTGCGTCGGGAGACGACGACGATCTCGTGCCCGTCGTGCCGCAGCCGCTCGACGAGGTGCCGTCCGACGAACCCGGTCCCACCGGTGATGGCCACTCGCATGCTGTCTCCTTCGCTTGTTAGCAATATAGCGAAACTGTATATCGCAATTGTGCTAGATTGCAAACATGGCAGATACAGCGTCGGACATCTTCGCCGCGCTCGCTCACCCGACGCGGCGGCAGATCCTGCAGGACCTCAAAGACGGCGAGCTCGCCGCGGGGGAGATCGCCGCACGCTTCGACGCCACCGGCCCGACCATCTCCAGGCACCTGAGCGTCCTGCGCCAGGCCGGCCTCGTCTCGGAGCGCCGCGACGCGAACCGCATCCTCTACTCACTCGTCGGTGAGCGCCTCGCTCTATCGGTTGGCGACTTCCTGTCCACCGTGTGCCCGGAGCAGATGGTCCTGCGTGAGGTCCGAAAGCGCCGGACCGCGTAGCCTGGTCTCGATCCGGCCCTGAGTCGCCGAACGTGTTCGATTCCGCCGCGATCTCGAGCCGTTTCGGGCGACTCAGCGCAGCCCGCGCGTGACGCTGTGGACGATCGTCTGCGTGGCGGCCTGTCCGGCACGGGTCGGCAGCAGTGCCCAGACGTGGAACTGTCCGGCGCCCTCGTGGTAGTCGACCACGACGCCGGCCGCTTCGGCTCGTTCGACGAGCACCTCGGCATCGGGGTTGAGGACGTCGCGGGTCCCGCTCAAGACCGTGAGCGGTCCGAGCCCGGCGAGGTCGCCGAACAGCGGACTCACGGTCGGATCGGTGATGTCCAGATCGCCGCGCCAGTGCTCCGCGAACACGCGTCCGCCGGGCGTCGCCAGCCAGGGGTCACTCGGCTGCACGAGGGGGATCCGCGGGTTGCTCCAGGTGAGGTCGAGCGCCGGTGACAACAGGGTGGTCATCGGTAGGACGACGCCCTCGTCCCGGAGTCGGAGCGCAGCCGACAGTGCGATCTGACCGCCGGCCGAGTCGCCCGCGAGGACGGTCGGCCCGTGCCGCTCGATGCTGCGCCGGACCAGCTCGACGACGCCGGTCTGTGCCTCGGCCGCCGTGCCGTAGGGCACGAGCGGGTAGATCGGGAGTGTGACCACGGCGCCGGTCTCCGCGGCGATGGTGGCGGCCAGCGTCCAGTGCTGCGGTGCGATCTCGCCGACCCAGCCGCCGCCGTGCGCGTACACGACCCCGCCGATCGTCGGTCGCCGCGTGGGGGACACGGTGTACACCGGCCAGTCTCCGACACGTTCGACGTCGACCCGGACGTCGCTTCGGAGGGTGCCGGGTGGACCGTATGACGCCGGCCTGAGGGTGCGCTCCCGGATCCGGCGGCGCGCTCCGGCCTCGCTGACGAAGGCCCGGTTCGCCCGGATGAGTCGGAGGGCGGGGCCGACGACGACGCCTGGGATGGTGAGCACGGTGCCTCCGCGGTTGACGGGTTCTCTGGGGATCGCCACGCTAGCAGCGCAGGCTGGGCAGGAGTCCCCATCGCCGCTCTGCTCGGTGGCTGCGGGGTCGGATCGCCCTTGGTGGGGCCGGTGCGGATTTCGCGTGGGACACTGGCAGACGGCGTCGACGTGCCGATCGCGCCGCAGCAGCCCGTCCCGAAGGAACCGCATGCCCGAGCTGAACCCCGTCGTCATCGAGCGAGTCGCCTGGGACGACGAGCGGGCCGTGCGGCTCCGCGCCGCGATGGACGAGGAGATGGGTGCGCGGTACGCATCGGCCTGGGAGGACTGGGACCCCGAGGCCGCAGAGCGCGCGCAGACCGCGTTCACCGTCGATCCTGCCGACATCAGCGCCACCTTCCTGGCCCTCATCGACGGCGAGCCGGTCGGCCACGCCGCCCTACGCCGTCTGCACGGCGAATGGGAGCTCAAGCGCGTCGTCACCCTCCCGAACCACCGCGGCCGGGGCGTCTCGAAGCGCCTGATCGCAGCCGTCGAGGACACCGCTCGTGCCGAGGGGGCCTCCCGCCTCATCCTGCAGACCGGCGACCGCCAGCCCGAAGCTGTGCGGCTCTATGAGTGGCTCGGGTACGAACCCATCCCGATCTACTCGCCGTACGAGGTCATCCCGATGTCGCTCTGCTACGCCCGCCCGCTCCGCTGACGGTCGGCAGCGCGGCTGTCGTCGCTAGTGAGCAGCTTTCGCGGGCTGGTTCCGTGAGCGCAGGCGTGAGATCCCGGTCACGATCGCGACGACGATCAGGCCGAGGACGAGTCCGAACACGGCGGACATCGCGGTGTCGGCGATCCAGACGACGACCGGTCCTGCGGCCTCGATCGCGTGGGTGACGACGTGCAGGAGGTCGTACGGGCCGTGCCAGAGGGTCTCGGCGAGGTTCGCGATCACGAGGTGGCCGCCGACCCAGAGCATCGCGACCGTGCCGACGATGCTGATGACGCGGAAGACCCCGGGCATCGACGCGACGATCCGTGCACCGGTGCGGCGGACGCCGCGTGACGGGTTCTTCATGAGCCGGAGTCCGATGTCGTCGATCTTCACGAGCAGGGCGACCGCGCCGTAGACGACCGCCGTCATGACGAGGCCGATGACGAGGAGGGCCCCCAGCGTCATCCAGATGCCGAGCCCCGAGTCGAGGCTGGCGAGGGAGATGAGCATGATCTCCGTGCTGAGGATGAGATCGGTGCGGACGGCGCCGGAGACGAGCTTCTTCTCGTCGCGGACGTCCTCCTCCGCTTCCGCGTGGTGCATGCCGAACCACTCCATGACCTTCTCCGCACCCTCGAAGCAGAGGTACGTGCCTCCGATGATGAGGAGGAACGGCAGGACCCACGGGGCGAACGCCGTGAGCAGCAGGGCGATCGGGATGATGATGACGAACTTGTTGATGAGGCTGCCGCGGGCGATCCGCCACACGACCGGCAGCTCCCGGGCGGGGGTGAGGCCCTGCACGTACTGCGGGGTGACGGCCGCATCATCGATGACGACGCCGGCGGTCTTCGCACTCGCCTTGAGGGCTGCGCTGAGGATGTCATCGACAACGGCGAGCAGGCCGACCGACATGTGCTTCTCCTTGGCTCGGGGTCACACCGCTGCGGGCTCTGCGGGGACGGAGTCCACAGTAGTGCGGATCAAGGGGGTGGGGGTGGGGTGGCAACCTCTGCTCGAGCGTGCATCACAGGCGTTCCCAGACCGGCGCACTCCACAGGGTAGGGACCGCTCCCTTCCGCTCGGATCGTGCCCCGGTACTGTTGGCACTCACGACAGATTGGGGATTTCGAATGGTCGAGACCACACCGCGCCGCTCACGGTCGGCCGTGCTCGCGCTGACCTTGACGATCGGAACGCTCGTCGCGGCGGCGATCATCGGCGGGTACTTCATCATCGTCGGCGATCAGGCCGACATCGCCGGGCGGGTCTGGCTGACGCTGCTCCTGCTCGCGGCCTTCGTCGGTGCCGTGTCACTCGACGCCGCAGCAGGGCACGGGCCCAACAAGTGGTATCTCGCGGCGTCGACGTTGGTGAACATCTTCCTCGTCACCGTCGGCCTCCTGAAGCTGTGGAACGGGTGGCTCCAGCCGCCGAACACCTCCGACGGGTTCGTCTGGTCCACGCAGATCATGCTGTTCCTCGGCATCCTCATCATCGTGCGTCTGGCGCTCATCATCATCCAGGTGTACTTCCTCCACTTCGTCACCCGTGCCACGTCCACCGTGGTCAGAGCCACCGGCATCGTGACGATCGCGCTGATCATCGCCACGGTCCTCGTGCTCGTGCTGCCCATGGCGTTCCCCGAGGGCACTTGGGCGGACTGGTGGTGGCGCATCGCCGCGGCCACGACGCTCGCTGCGGCGATCTCCGCCGTGATCCCCGTCATCGTCCGGGCGTTCTCGCCGAAGCCGGAGGGCGAGCGGGTGACCTACGGGCAGCAGCCGTACCGCCCGGAGGTGTACCAGCAGGCCGCACCCGGCTACCCGGTTCAGAGCTATCCGGGGCAGCAGGGATACCAGGGCCAGCAGTTCTACCCGGGACAGCAGCCGCAGCAGTCGTATCAGGCCCAGCCGTACCCGCAGCCGCCGCGCCAGGGGCAGCAGCAGCCGTACGGCGGCCAGCCGAACCCCGGCCAGTACGGGCAGGGGCACCCCGGGCAGGGCTACCAGGGGCAGCCGTACCAGGGGCAGCCCGCACCGCAGCAGCCCACCCCGCCGCAGCCGGGCCAGCAGTGGCCCACGCCGTCCTGGCAGGGCTCCGCGCCCGGCCAGCCTGCTCCGGCACAGCCCGCGCCGCAACAGTGGGGCCCTCCGCAGTCGCAGGTTCCGTCGTCGCCGGTTCCGCCCGCGCCTCCGCAGCAGGACCAGGAGCGTCCGCAGGAGTCCCGCCCTCCGCAGGAGCCGAAGCGGCCGGCGGAGTCACAGCAGCCGGCGCAGCCGCAGAGCCCGCCGCCCGCCGAGTAGGCGAACCGACCACGAGCCGGCTGGAAGCCGACCGCTTCCAGCCGGCTCCGTCGTCGGTCGCATTCGGAGTCGGGTTCTGCTTGCGTACAACTGCGTAGCCACACCTGGCATGTCTTCGCCCAGCGGCGGATGTGGTGATGCGCTCGCCCCATGAGTATGGAATCGGCGCGGTGCGACCGCCCGCCGCTGGCTTCACACGACGGGTGACGATGCGCAAGCTCCTGAAGGTTCCACTGATCTCGATCGCCACGATCGCCGGCCTCGTCGCGGCGAGCCTCGCGACGACGAGCATCGTGAACGCCGTCGCGAGTTCGTCGGAAGCGGGCGAACTGCAGCCCTACGGGCAGTTGGTCGACGTCGACGGCAAGGACATGAACGTCGTCATCAGTGGATCCGGCGCCGAGACGATCGTCCTGCTGCCCGGGCAGGGCACCGCGGCTCCCGGCCTCGACTTCGAGCCGCTCGTCGACCAGCTCCGCGACCAGTACCGGGTGGTGGTCGTCGAGCCGTTCGGCTACGGCCTCAGCGATCAGACGGACGTGCCCCGGACCTCGGCCAACATCGCCGGCGAGGTGCACGCCGCCCTGCAGCACCTCGGCATCGACCGCTACGTCCTCGCAGGACACTCGATCGCCGGTGTCTACGCCCTCGAGTATCTGGAGCGGTTCCGCGCCGAGGTGACGGCGTTCATCGGGATCGATACGAGCGTCCCGACCCAGCCCGGAAGCGACGAGTCGACGCCGACGGACGGGGTCGAGGCGCTGCAGGCGCTCGGCATCCTCCGCCTGCTCACCGCCATCGCGCCCGACCCGTACGAGGGCCTCCCGTACGACGCCGACACGAAGCGCCAACTCGCGATCCTGACGAACCGCAATGCGATGTCGCCGACGCTGCTCGACGAGATCGCCCACACGCCCGGCAACTTCCAGGCGGCCCGATCCCAAGCGTTCCCGGCCGGCCTGCCGATCCTCATGTTCGTCGTCGGCGACGACCCGGAGCTCTCCGACTGGGTGCCCCTCCACGAGGAGCAGCTCGCCGGAGTCGAGCGGGGTGAGCTCGTCCGACTCGACGGCGGCCACTACCTGCACCACACCGAGGCGACGGTGATGGGCGAGGACATCGAGCGGTTCCTCGCCGACACGCCGGGAGACTGAATCCCCGGCCGATCCGGGCTGGCGTGTCGTCGGATGTCGGGTTAGGCTCACTCTCTATCGAACATATGTTCGAACGACGGGAGGGCACGCATGTTGATCACGAGCACCGAGATCGCGGTCTGGACGACGCCGGCACGCGTGCCGGAGCGACTGTTCTGGGATGGAGCCCGGTACCTCGTCACCGACACCCCGACCCCGCTCGAGCCGAACGTCTCGTTCGTCACCCATCCGCCCGCGGCGACCCCCGCCTGGCGGTTCCAGGCGACCGCTGCAGACGGCCGGTCCTTCGTCTTCGACATCCGACTCGATGCCGCGCGCGGACGCTGGCAACTCCTCCGAGCGTACGAATGAACCGCTCAGACCGTCGCCCGGGTCGACGTCGCTCCGGCTGTCAGGCCGCCGGCTGCAACCGCACCACGATCGCCTTCGAGACCGGGGTGTTGCTGCGGTCGGCCGTCGAGTCGAGCGGGACGAGGACGTTCGCCTCGGGGAAGTACGCCGCGGCGCATCCGCGAGCGGTCGGGTAGGAGACGACGCGGAAGCCGCGGAGCTCCCGATCCGGCTGCCCGGCCCACTCGCTGAAGACGTCCACCGTCTGCCCGTCCTCCAGGCCGAGGTCGCGGAGGTCGTCCGGGTTGACGAAGACGACGTTCCGGCCCTTCTTGATGCCGCGGTACCGATCGTTCAGGCTGTAGATCGTCGTGTTGAACTGGTCGTGTGACCGCAGGGTCTGCAGGACCAGCCGACCGGGCGGGCAGTGGATCGGTTCGAGCTCGTTGACTGTCAGCAGGGCGCGACCCTCGGGGTTCGTGAACGTGCGGGAGTCCCGCGGCCCGTTCGGCAGGACGAAGCCGTCCTCGCGGCGGATCTGCTCGTTGTACCCCTCGCAGCCCGGCACGACCCGTCCGATGTGATCGCGGATCGTGTCGTAGTCGTCCTCGAACGCCTGCCAGGCGATGCCCGAGTCCTCGCCGAGCGTCGCTCGCGCGAGGCGCGTGATGATCGCGACCTCGGAGAGCAGACCGGGCGCTGCCGGCGGGATGCGGCCGTGCGAGGCGTGGACAGCGCACACCGAATCCTCCACGCTGACCATCTGCGGCCCGCTCGCCTGCAGGTCGATCTCGGTGCGCCCGAGGGTCGGCAGGATGATCGCCGCCTCGCCCGTGACCGCGTGCGAGCGGTTGAGCTTCGTGGAGATCTGCACGGACAGCTGCGTTCCACGGATCGCGGCCTCGGCGGCGGCGGTGTCGGAGATCGCCGCGACGAAGTTGCCGCCGAGCGAGATCCAGGTGCGGACCTCGCCCCGCTGCATCGCTCGGATCGCGTTCACCGCGTCGACCCCGTGCTCCCGCGGCATCGGGACCGCGAACTCACGCTCCATGGCGGCGAGGAAGGACTCGGGCATCTGCTCCCAGATACCCATCGTCCGGTCGCCCTGCACGTTGCTGTGCCCGCGGATCGGCGACGCACCGGCGCCAGGCTTGCCGATGTTCCCGCGGAGGAGGAGCAGGTTGATGATCTCCTTGATCCCGTTGACCGCCGCCTTGTGCTGGGTCAGACCCATCGCCCAGGTGACGATCGTCGCGTTCGACGCGATGTAGCGCTCGGCGAGTTCGTCGATCTGCTCGCTCGTGAGGCCGGTCGCCTCGAGCACCGCAGCCTCGTCGAGGTCGGCCAGGTGGGCCGTCAGCTCCTCGAGTCCGAGGCAGTGCTCGGCGAGGAACGCGTGGTCGAGGATCGTCCCCGGAGCCGCCGCCTCGGCCTCCAGGACCCGCTTCGAGACCGCCTGCAGCAGCGCCATGTCGCCGCCGAGCCGGATCTGCAGGAACTGGTCGGAGATGACCGTGCCGCGCCCGACCATGCCGCGGACCGTCTGCGGGTTCTTGTACCGCTCGAGCGCCGCCTCTGGCAGCGGGTTCACCGAGACGATCGTCGCGCCCGCCTGCTTCGCGTCCTCGAGCGCCGTGAGCATGCGGGGATGGTTCGTGCCCGGGTTCTGGCCCATCACGATGATGAGGTCGGCCTGCTCGAAGTCCTCGTACCGGATGGTCGACTTCCCGACGCCGATGACCTCGCCGAGCGCCGTGCCGGTGGACTCGTGGCACATGTTCGAACAGTCGGGGAGGTTGTTGGTCCCGAAGGCGCGAACGAAGAGCTGATAGACGAACGCCGCCTCGTTCGACGCCCGGCCGCTCGTGTAGAACACGGCTTCGTCGGGGGACTCCTGACCGCGCAGCTGCTCGCCGACGATGGCGAACGCCTCGTCCCAGCCCACCGGCCGGTAGTGGTCCGAACCGGCCGGCTTGTAGACGGGCTCCGACAGTCGCCCCTGCATGCCGAGCCAGTACTCCGATTTGTCGGCGAGATCGGTGAGCGAGTGTTCGGCCCAGAAGGCGCTCGGGATGACGACCGGCGTCGCCTCCCAGATGACGGCCTTCGCGCCGTTCTCGCAGAACTCGAGCTTCTTGCGGTCGTCCGGGTCGGGCCAGGCGCAGCTCATGCAGTCGAAGCCGCCGCGCTGGTTGATCGACGTGAAGAGCTCCGCGGTCCGCTTCGGCCCGAGTCGCCGGAGGGCGGGCTCCATCGAGTGCAGGATGCCGGGCTGGCCGACGGCGACGTGCTTCGGGTGGGTGACCTCGATGTCGGCGTCCGTGACGTCCTCGACGGGCGGTTCGGCGCTCATGCGTTCGCTCCGGTCTGGAGTGCTGCTGGTGCCGAGCCTTCGGCCGGGTCGGCAAGGCGATGCGCTCCGCTGTAGACGACCATCGAGTCGCCACGGAGGAAACCGACGAGCGTCATCCCGAGTTCGGTGGCCAGTTCGGCGGCGAGCGACGACGGCGCGGAGACGGCGGCGAGCATCGGGATGCCGGCCATCGAGGCCTTCTGCGTGAGCTCGAAACTCGCGCGCCCCGACACCATCAGGACCATGGAGCGGAGCGGGAGCAACCCCTCCTTCGCCGCCCATCCGACGACCTTGTCGACGGCGTTGTGCCGGCCGACGTCCTCGCGGAGCACGAGCATCTCTCCAGTGCGGGCGTCGAACAGGCCGGCCGCGTGCAGACCGCCGGTGCGCTCGAAGACCGCCTGCTGTGCCCGGAGACGGTCGGGGAAGGTCACGAGGAGCGCCGGGTCGAGGCGGAAGTCGTCGTCCGCGACGGAGTACCGCGAACTCGTCCGGACGGCGTCGATGCTCGCCTTGCCGCAGAGGCCGCAGGAGCTGGTGGTGAAGAAGTTCCGTTCCAGGCTCGGATCCGGGGCGGGAACGCCGGGCGAGAGGGCGACGTCGAGCACGTTGTACGTGTTGACGCCTTCGTCCGTCGCGCCGGCGCAGTACCGCGCGGTCCGGACGTCGTCACCCCGACCGATGACGCCCTCAGAGACGAGGAAGCCGATCGCGAGGTCGACGTCGTGGCCGGGCGTCCGCATCGTGATGGCGAGCGAACGCCCACCGACGCGGATCTCGAGGGGCTCCTCGACGGCGAGGACGTCCTCGCGGGTGCGTGCGGGCTGTCCCACCGTGATGCGGGTGACGCGTCTGCGCGCCGTGATGCGAGTCATTGCTCATGGCTATCACCACCATCGGACGAGGGCAAGGTGCCTCACCGGATCCGCAGCCGCCTCGGGGGCTGGATCGCGGCTTAGGCTGGTGCCATGTCCGTCGATGCGATCATCCTCGCGGGAGGGCGGTCCTCCCGCCTCGGCGGCGTCGCGAAGGCGTCGTTGCTCCGCGACGGGCGGACGCTCCTCCAGCTCGCGATCGATGCTGCGCGGGCGGCCGGCGGCCGTGTCGTCGTGGTCGGCCCCGAGCTCGAGACGACCGCTCCGGTCCGCTTCGTCCGCGAGCGCCCCGCCTTCGGCGGCCCCGCTGCGGCCATCGCCGCGGGCCTGGAAGCCCTGCGTGACGGCCTCGCGGCCGAGGGCCCCGCACAGGTCGCCGTCCTCGCCTGCGACATGCCGGATGCCGCGCCGGCGCTCACCGTGGTGCTCGAGGCAGCCACAGCCGCCGCGGCCGGGACCGATGCCGACGGCTGGGTCGCGGTCGACGACTCCGGTCGTGAGCAGTCGCTGCTCGCCGTCTACCACCGGGAGGCCCTGGAACGCCGGGTCGCCGCACTGCGGACGTCACAACCCGGCGGTGACCTCGGGGGTGTCTCCGTCCGCCAGCTGCTCGCCGGACTCGTCCTCCGCCAGGTGTCCGTTCCCGACGGCGGCTCGGCCGACGTCGACACCTGGGCCGACGCCGCCGACCTCGGGGTCGACACCGCCGGCGAGTCGCCGGTGCCGGACATGTCCACCACCCCGACCGCCGACCCTGAGGAGCGTCTCCCATGACCGCCGACCCTGAGGAGCGTCTCCCATGACCGATGACCTGCATGCCGTCCTCGCGGACTGGACCGAACGAGTGTCCGCCGAGCTGGAGCTCGGCGACGTCGCGGTCGACATCGACGCCGTCCTCGGACTCGCGGGCACGGCCGCGCACGCCGTGCGGCGTCCGGCCGCCCCGCTCACCACCTACCTCGTCGGTATCGCGGTCGGGAAGGCGCTCGCGAGCGGGGCGGATCCGGTCGCCGCCGCCGAGGCTGCGACCACGGTCGTCGAACGGCTGGTCGCCCCGGACACGACCGCATGACGAGGTCCTCCTGGTGGGACGCTCGCAGCATCGCGCATGCGACGGGTGCGGCGCATCGGTCCGACGTCGTCGACACCCTGACGCTCGCCGAGGCCCTCGGACACGTGCTCGCGGCGCCGCTCGTCTCGCCCATCGCGATCCCGCACTACGCCTCCTCGGCGATGGACGGCTGGGCGGTGGCCGGGAGCGGCCCGTGGACCCTGCTGACCGGTGAGGACGCCGAGCGCGCGCGGTCGGTCGGACTCAGCGGCGGTGTCGCGGTCGACGTCCTGACCGGTGGGCTGATCCCGTCGGGCGCCGATGCGGTCCTCCAACTGGAGCACGGCGTGATCGGGCATGGCTCGGGATCCGCGCGCCTCCACCGCGCACCGTCCGCACCGAGCGGGGAACCGCGGCAGGGGCGGCACATCCGACCCGCCGGAACCGAGTCACCCGCGGGGTCGACCGTCCTCGACGCCGGCACGCGTCTCGGTCCCGTCCACCTCGCTGTCGCCGCCGGCGCCGGCTTCGACCGCGTGCCCGTCGTGCCGACACCGCGGGTCCGCCTGGTCCTCACGGGTGACGAGGTCGTCACGAGCGGTGTTCCCGGCCCGGGGTTCGTCCGCGACAGTTTCGGCCCATCGCTCCCGGGAGTGATCGCCTCGCTCGGAGGCGTCGTCACGTCCAGCGTCCGTGTCGGCGATGACGCGCCCACCTCGGCCGACGCCCTCGGGCTGACGAGTGCGGTCGGCGTCCCGGCCCGCCAGCAGCGGGACCTCGTCGTGACCACGGGTGGTACCGGCGACTCCCGAGCCGATCACGTCCGAGCGTTGCTCCGCGACGCGGGTGCCGAGTTCCTCGTGGACGGCGTCGACGTCCGCCCGGGTGGCCCTGCGCTGCTCGCGCGGCTGCCGGACGGTCGCCTGTTCGTCGGGCTCCCCGGCAACCCGCTCGCCGCCCTGCTCAGCGTCCTCACGCTCGTGCACCCGGTGCTCGCCGGCCTCCAGGGACTCGAGCTCCCGGCCCTGCGACCGGCGGTGCTCGCCTCGCCCGTCGACGGGGCCCGCTCAGGGACGGTGCTGCGCCCCTACCGCTCGGTGCACGATCCCGATTCGGCGACGCCGCATGCGGAGCCGACGCCATGGCAGGGAGCAGCCATGCTCCGCGGGCTCGCCGACGCCGATGGCGTGCTCGTGTGCCCGGGCTCCGGCGTGGCCGCGGGCGGCCTGGTACCGAGTCTCGACCTGCCCTGGTGATCGGGCCCCGCGTCAGCGGCCCCGGACGGCCGCAGCCGTCATCAGCTGCAGCAGTTCCTCGCCGGCGAGGATGCCGCGCCGCTCGGTGACCGTCAGCGTGTCGATCGTGAAGCCCTCGTCGTCGAGCTCGCCGTGCGCCGGCCGGAACGCGAGGTCGGCGGTCTCCAGCATCGACTGGTCGAGGAGCGAGTCACCGGCCGCGAGGACGAGTGGTCCGTCGAGGCGGCGGGCGACCTCACTGACCGCATCGTGCTTCGTGAGCGTCCGCGGCACGCAGTAGAGCTTCCGTCCCTGCAGGGACACGGTCCACCCGAGCCGTTCGCACACCTGCTCGACCTGCTCGAGCCAGCCCGCCGGGATCGCGTCGCGCTCGACGATCGAGTAGAAGAACAGCGCGTCGGCGACGTTCGTCTTGAGGATCCAGGTCGGCGAAGCCAGCTCCTCGAAGCGCGCGAGCGCCTCGTCGAGCGGAGCGGTGTGGTCGGTGAGGTGCGCTCGCACCCGGTCGCGCCAATCGGCGTCCGGGACGCCGTCGACGAGGATCTCGCCGCCGTTGCTCGTGATCGCGTAGGCGGGCGCGCCGCCCGGCAGCTGCACCCGCTGATACTGCGCCACCGTCCGCGTCGTGACCGGCATGAACACGGCCTGCGAGCGCAGCTCGATCAGCAGGCGCTCCGACTCGCGCGTCATGAACGAGATCGGCACGCCGTTCCAGAGCTCCGAGACGATGATCGACGGCGCCTCGGGGTCCGGCGTCTCGAGCCAGAACGCCTTCGGCGAGTAGATGAGGGTGCGATCCAGGTCGCAGGCGACGAGGGCGCTCACTGGGCGTCTCCCGCCGCGGCGTCACTCAACGGGTTGATGAGCCCGACACAGCTGTAGGGCAACCCGGGCACGACCTCGACCGGCACACCGCGCTGCTCGGCGAGCAGGAGCACGTGCGCGACGTCGTCGAGGGCGTCCGGCGACACGAGCACCTTCCACGGAACTCGGCGGAGCAGGACGCGGGTGGTCTCGCCGACACCCGGCTTCACGAGGTTCACGGTCGGGATGTCGTACTGTTCCCGGATCCGTTCGACGGCCTCCCAGCCGATCCAGCTCGGTTCACGGTCGGCCGTCGAGGCCTCCTCCACACCCGCGGCGACGTCGTCGACCACCTCGGCGAAGCGGCCCGAGACCGCGTCGAGGAAGGCGCCGGAGACATCGTGACTGCTGAGCTCGCGGTAGAACTTGGCACCGTGGAACTGGTCGTCGGAGAGCAGCTCGCGGTTGTACACCGTGCGGGACACGAGGCCGGAGACGGTGGAGTTGAGGCACGCCGAGGGGATGAGGTAGTCGTCGCGGGTGCCGTACACGGGCACGCAGTGGCCGGGGTCGGCGAGGACAGCCAGCTCGTCGGAGAAGCGGATGCCGTCGGTCTCGGCGAAGAGTTCCAGCGCCGCCGTCAGCTCGCGCGCGATGGCGCCCTTGCCGGTCCAGCCGTCGACGAACGCGATCTGCTCCGGGTCATGGTGCGTCGCGAGGTAGCGCAGCGCGGTCCCGTCGACGCCGACCCCGCGCACGATGCTCATCGTGTAGTGCGGCACATCGATCCCACGGACCTCCATCGCCCAGCGACGCATGAGGATCCCGATGGGCGTTCCGGCGCGGGCGAGGGAGACCAGCACGGGGCGGTCCGCACGGGAGGCCAGGACGAGGTCGGTGACGAGGCCGACGGCCACCGCGAGGCGCCGGCTCGACCGCGCGAGGGCGTCGCGATAGAGCTCCTCGTACTCGGGGGAGGGCAGGTACTCGATGGGCAGCGACTCGGCGTAATGCGCGCGCCCGCTCTGGATCGCGGCCTCGCGTTCGGAGGCGTCGGCCTCGAGGCGGGTGTCGCCGAGGTCGGTCAGGAGCCAGCGCACCTCCGAGGCGTCGTAGGACCCGAAGTCCGGTCCGGTGAGCGGCTCGGGGAGGGCGGCGGCGTCGATGGTCACGGTGCGGGGTTCCATTCGGCTGGGGTCGGGACGGATTCGGAGAGGAGGACGACGATGACGTGGTCGGTGACGGTCCGCAATGCCTCGACGACGCCGTCGGGCCGGAGCAGGAGCTCGCGGTCGGCGCCCGGCTCCGGGAACAGGACCACCGCCGCGAACCGTGAACCACCGCGGGAGAGGTTGTAGGCGAAGCGGGGTCCGAAGCCGTCGATCGTGCGGTCGTGGCTGGTGAAGGACACCGCGCTCGCGATGGCGTAGTCGTCACGGTCGATGACGGCGATGGGGGACCGCGTGGTGGTGGAGAAGCGCGTCGCTCCGCGCGTGCGGTCGAGGTGGGCGGCGACGGCCAGCGGTACCGCGATGAACTCCTCGGAGCCGAGCACCACGACCTCGCCGTCCGGCAGCTCCGGAAGGACCCGGTCGGTGATCGCGGCGGTCCCCGCGTCGTCCAGGCGTCCAGGCGCACCGAAGCGCGCGCTCCGCACGGGCGGCAGGTCGGAGGCGTCCACGACGACGACGTCGCCGGCTGCGGTCGATCCGGCGGTCGACGTGGCGGGTGCGGCGTCGATGACCGCTCGCGCGCGGGCGAGGACGTCCTCCGGAAGGTCGACGGCACCCACGCCGAGCGCCACGACGGTGATCCGGGTGCCGAGCCGGTCGGCGAGGTCGTCGAAGCGCTGTCGGTCCCCATCCGAACGGAGGTCGATGAGTCCCGCGACCACCCAGTGCGCCTGCGGCGTGGTGGCGTGCAGCGCGGTGATCGTGTTGCGGACGGTGCGGCCGGTGCTCAACTCGTCGTCGACGAGCACCGTGGTCCCGCCGGCCGTGGCCCACGCGGGGTCGCTCGGATACAGGCGATGGTCGCTCGCGTGCGAGTGCTCTTCCTCGAACGGCGTGAAGGGCACGTCCGCCTCGTGCCTCGTGGAGTGGAGGTAGGGCGAGCCGAGCGCGTCGGCGACGATGTGGCCGAGCCCGGTCGCCGTCTCGGCATAACCGACGGTGACGAGCTCCGGGCCGGCCGCTGGGGCTGCATCGCGGAGCTGGGCGAGGTGCTCACGGACGGCGGTGAGGGCCGCGAGACCGTCAGCATCCGGCCGTTCCCGTCGGGCCAGGAGCTGCGCCACGGTGTCGAACGGTGCCGTCTCCGGATCGCTGCCGTCGAGCGCGCTCCGCACCAGCAGTCCGAGCAGCTCTCCGGCGGCGAGTGCCAGGCCGGGCACGGTCGGCACGTGTTTGGCGAGGACCGTCGACACGAGCAGCTGCGCGCGCTTGGGGTTGTCGCGGAGCGCCAGACCGACGAGGTCCTCCACCGGGATCAGACTCCGGGACGCGTCCGAGCGCAGGCCGATGCCGACGGCGTCGCGCACGAAACCGCCCGTCCATGCGGCCATCGATACGGTCACCGCATGCTCGTCTCGAGGAGGTCGACGAAGGTCGTGTTCGCTGCCGTGGCCCAGTAGCCGCCCATCGATACCGTCACCGCATGCTCGTCTCGAGGAGGTCGACGAAGGTCGTCTCCTCCGCGGCCACCCCGAAGGCCTCCGCGCGGAGCAGGGTCTTGCGCGCCCACGCCTGATGCGGCTTCATCTCGTTCATCTTGTTCCGGTACGGGGAGGCGTTGGCGCCGCCGCCCACGTCGCCGACGACCGAGAGGGCGTCGACGTACTCCTCGTGGCTCACGACCGACATCGCGTGGACGACCGGCACGTGGCTCGGGTGGATGACCGTCTTGCCGAGCAGCCCGTTCGCCTGGTCGAGGGCGATCTCGCGGATGAGGCCGTCGAGTCCTTTGAGGAGCAGCTTCTGACGCAGCTGCGCCTCGTTCGCGTCCTGGAACGGCGTCATGCGCAGCTGCGGGCGCATGAGCCGCTCCGCGTTGTGGAAGTGCTCCCAGACCGTGCCGGTGATGACGAAGTCGTCGCCCGGTCGACCGAAGACGTTGACGACGTCGGCGATGACCGAGGAGACGAGCTTCACGTCGTACACGGTGAGGTCGCGGGAGCGCCGGAGCGAGAAGGCGCTCGAGAGGTCGGTGGCGCCGATGCGGACGGCGAGGACGTCCTCGCGGTGGGCCTTGGTGACGTCGACGATCCCGGAGAGGGTGTCGTCGCGGGTCTCGCGGTGGATCATCCGCGGCGATTCGAGGATCGGCATGACCCGGAGCCGACGCGCACCGTTCGACCCGTCCTGCCCGTAGTCGCGCTGCACGCGACCGAGCGCTTCGAAGAAGCGGTCAGCCACCCCGTCGCTGTTCTCGTACTTGGGGATGACGAAGCCGCTCAGGAGGTCGAGTCCCGGACCGAGGAGCCCGGCGACCCGCTCGAGCTGCTCGGGCGTGCGGACGCGGATGAAGAGCAGCGGCAACATGGGGCGCTTGGACCCCGAGTTCTTGGCGGCGAGCTGCTGCATCGCCTCCGCGACGTTCGTCTCGGCGAACTCGACCGCGTCGTCGGGGACCGAGTCCTCGAGGCACAGCACCATGCTCAGGCACCCGTGCTTCGCCTGCTTCACGACGTCCTTCGCGAGCGTGGGGCGCGTGCCCGGGCTGTAGAGGGTGGCGCCGAGTGCCGCCGCCACGTGTTCCGGCGGGGAGTCGATGCTGATGGGGCTCGGAAGCTTGTGGAACAGCCGCGACGCGCGCTTGTCGTCGACGTAACTGAAGTGCCGCATGGTCATCGTCTCCGGGGTTCGCGGGCGACGACGTACGGCGTCGGCTCGAAGCCGAACTGCTGCAGGAGCGTCTGGAGGGGGATCTCGGCGGGAAGCGGTTCGAGGCGGAGTTCGAGTCTCGACCCGATGCGCAGCAGCGAGACGACCGGGGCGGCGCCGGTCTCATCGGCGGCTGCGAAGCTCTCACCGTCGAAGAGCTGCACCGTCAGCGGACGACCGGCTGTGCCGACGAACAGCGCTCGACGGATGAGGTGCACGTGCCGGAGGGCGAGGATCGCGTCGCCGCCGTCGAAGCCGAGCAGCGGCCGGTTGCCGGGCGTCGTCACGGGCGTGCCGTCGACACCGTCGGCCGTCGCGACACCCGTGACGAGCTCGACGGTCTCCCACACGATAGCCGTCGCTCCGCCGACGATGAGGCTGCCGATCGCGGACTGACGCGGGTCGAGCCGGACCAGCGGGGTCTCGTCGTCGAGGACGCGGACCTCCTCGGCCGTCGGGGCGGGGAAGGGCTGTGGGGTCGTCGGAGCTGCGGCGGGCGTGGTGGCCGGGCGTGCCGACGGCGCAGCGGGAGCGGTCGACGAGGATCCGCCGAGCGAGAGTCCCGTCGACGGTGCAGACGCTGCCGATGCCACCGGGGCAGGGGGTGCGGCGGCGGACGTGGACGGCCCACCGAGCGTGAGTCCGGTCGACGGTGCTGCCGATGCGGCCGGCGCTGCAGGAGGAGGTGCCGTCGGGGCGCTCGCCACGGGCTCCGCCTGCGTGACCGGCGCGGGCCTCGGCTTCACCCGACGACGGAGGTAGTCGATGTCCCGTCGCACCGGGGAGGTGTTGAGCGGCACGGCTCAGAGGTCGATTCTGAAGTCGCGTGCCACGCCCGCGAGACCGCCGGCGTACCCCTGTCCGAGGGCGCGGAACTTCCAGTCCGAGCGGTGCCGGTACAGCTCCGCCAGGAGCAGCGCCTGGCTGCTGCGGACCTCGGCGATCGGCACGTCGAAGCGCACGAGCTCCCGACCGTCGGGTGTGGCGACGCGGACGAACGCCGAGCGCACGGGCGAGAAGTCACCGGGACCGCGGACGTCGGGGTCGATGTAGAGCAGGAAGGCGATCTTCGACACGGCGTCCGGCACACGCGACAGCTCGACGTCGATCTCCTCGTCGTCGGCATCGGACGAGAAGGTGACCGCGCCGTCCTGGCTCTCGACCTGGTTGAAGAACACGAGGTGGTCGTCGGACAGTGCCTTGCCGTCGTCGCCGCACATGATCGCCAGCGGCACGGGTTCGCTCTGCGGCCCACGGCTCGCGATGACGTCCCAGCCGAACCCGATGAGCACGGCGTCGAGACCGGGGTTCTCGGCGGTGAGCGCGGCGTTCGCGCCCGCGATCAGCGACGCCATCAGTGTGCACCCAGCACGAGACCGGCGTCGGGCTCCTGGAACTTGTCGGAGAGGAACCGACCGTGCGTCGAGAGTTCGGCGATCGCACCGATGCGGATCTGGTTGAGCAGGTCGCGGATGGTCTCCTCGATGAGCTCCAGCTGACGGGCGAAGACGATCGTGCTGCGGGAGTCGTCGGTGCGGTCCGCGGCCGGCAGGGCGAGGAAGGAGCGCAGCGGGCTCGGGAGGTAGTCCGTCACCATCGCGGCGAGGAGCACGCGGTGCTCGGTCGACGCGCCCTGGTCGGCGATCGTCGCCACGACGAGGCGCAACTGGTCGTCGATCTGTCGGAGCTGCGAGGTGAGCAGGGTGGGGAGGTCGCGCCCCACGGAGCGCACCGAGTCGCGGAGTTCGTCGAGGTGCCGGGCCGTCTGCTCGTCCTCGGTCTCACCGACGGGCGCCGGCGTGGCGTCGACGACGCCGAGCGGCTCGGCCCCGCCGGTCCGCAGTGCGTTCAGCAGTCGTCCGAATGCCATCCCTCGTCCCCTTCGTCCTCAGCGACCCGTGCGCCCGGTCACCCGAGCGTGAGGCTACCGCAGTTCGCGCTGCTCGGCCTGACGGCTGCGCTCGAGGTACGGCTTCGCCTTCTCGAGGCCCGTCTCGAGCGCGTTGACGGTGCCCTCCATGTTCTTGGCGGCTTCGGCACGGAAGGTGTCGATCGCGTCCATGGTCTGGAAGACGTTGTCGAACGCGCGCTGCAGGGTCTCCACGCTGACACCCGAGGTGGACGCCTGCTGGTGGATGCGCGTCGTCTGGTCCTTCAGCATCTCGCTGGTCTGCAGGATCATGTTGTTCGTCGTGGTGTTGATCGCGTCGATCTGGTCGAGCACCATCTTCTGGTTCGCGAGGGCCTGCGCGACGACGACGGCGGTCCGAAGAGCGGCGATCGTCGTGGTGCGCGCGCGGTCGACACCCTTGATGAGCTCGAGGTTGTTCTTGCGGATGAGGTCCATCGCCAGGTAGCCCTGCACCGAGACGGCGAGCTGCGTGAGGATGTCCTGGTGGCGCTGACGGACGGGGAAGAGGACGTCGGCCTCGAGCTTCTGCGCCTCTTCGATGCGCCCGGCGGAGCGGGCTTCATCGATCTTGGCGACGCACGCGGCGTCGAGCGCCTTGGCGAAGACGGCGTACTCGCTGAGCGCCTGCATGGTCTCCCAGAGTTGGACCTTCTCGCCCGCGAGCGAGGCGTTGTCCTTCAGGAGTTCGTCCTGTCCGGCCATGAGCGACTTGATGATCTTGTCGAGCTGGGTCTGCGCGGACTCGTACTTCTGGAAGTACTTGGCGAGCTTGTTGCCGCCTGGGATGAACCCGAGGATCTTGCGGCCGACGCCGAGGTCCGCCTGGTTGGGAGTGAGGTCCTCGACGGTGCTGCGGAGGTCACCGAGCGTGGTCGCGACCTTGATCTGCGCGCTGTCACCCGAACGCTTCGCCCCGGCGACCGAGGTCGACGAGCGGTCGAGCATGCGCGAGGAGTACCCGCTCGACTGCACCATCTCCTTGCCGCCGATCTGGGAGATGCCCTCGATCTTCTGCGTGAACTCGGGGGAGCGCGGGTCGAGCGTCGCGACCTCGGACACGAACGAGCGTGCCTGCTGCTGGATCTCCGTCTGGCGCTCCGCCGGGACCGGGACCATGCCCGGCGCCTCTTCGGCCTGCACGACGTCCGGTGCGTCCGGAGCGTGCAGCACGAGGGAGGCTGCGGCCTGTTCGTTGGCGTCTGGCGGAGTGAGTGGCGTGCTCATGCGGTCGACCTTGCTCTCGTGTGTGGCTTGCTCGTGGTGGAGGCGTCGGCGCTCAGCCGAGCGGGACGCCGAAGTCGCCGGCGATGCCGGCGAGACCGGTGGTGTAGCCCTGGCCGACGGCCTTGAACTTCCACTCGGATCCGTTGCGGTAGAGCTCCGAGAACAGCATGGCGGTCTCGGGAGCGGCGTCCTCGCTGAGGTCGAAGCGGACGATCTCGGTGCCGTCCTGGTCGACGATGCGGCAGTACGCGCCGCGGACCTGGCCGAAGTTCTGGCGACGCTCGTCGGCCTTGTCGATCGACACGGCGATGACCACGCGCTCGACGTCGGCGCCGACCGCGTTCAGGTCGACCGAGATCTGCTCGTCGTCGCCCTCGCCGTCGCCGGTGCGGTTGTCACCGAGGTGCTTGACCGAACCGTCCGCCGAGGCGGGCTGGTTGTAGAAGATGAAGTCGGCGGAGGAGCGCACCTTGCCGTTCGCGCCGATCAGCAGCGCCGAGGCGTCGAGGTCGAAGGCCTCACCGCTCGTGGTGCGCGGGTCCCACCCGAGGCCGACCGTCGCGACCGTCAGGCCGGGGCTGGTCTTGGTGAGCGAGAGGTTGTTGCCCTTTTCGAGGGTGAGTCCTGCCATGGTGATCGCTTCTCCTTCGGAACTGCGCTGACGCGCGGGGGACTACTGCGGGTGGTGCTCAGAGGGCCTGGGCGGCCGGACCGAGCAGATCCATGACGGAGCGCCCGTTGGCGCGCTCGCCGATCGCCTTGAAGGTCCAACCGTTGCCCTCGCGCGAGACCTTCGACATGATCATCGCCGTGTGCGGGCCTGAGTCGGTGAGCTGGTAGCGGGCGACCTCGGGCGAGCCGGGGGTCGAGTCGTCGATGATGCGACTGAAGGCGTTCTGCACCGTGTCGAAGGTCTGCCGGCTGTAGCTGCTGATCACGAACACGATCTGCTGGACCGACGGCGCCACCTTCGAGAGGTCGACGAGGATCGTCTCGTCGTCGCCGTCGCCCGCGCCGGTGAGGTTGTCGCCGGTGTGGGTGGCCGAGCCGTCCTTGCTCGCGAGCTGCTGGAACCAGATGGTGTCGAGGACCTTGCCGGTGGCGTCGAAGAAGATCGCCGAGGCGTCCAGGTCGATGTCGGGCGCGGAGGCTGCACGACCGAAGAAGCCGCGCTTCACCGGTGCGACGCCGTCCCAGCCTAGGCCGAGACGGATCCGCGTGAGCGAGCCACCGTCCTGCTTCGTCAGTGAGAGCGACTGGCCCTTTTCCAGACTCAGACCCATGGTTCCGTCTCCTTGATGCTTCATCGTGTAGCTGGTGGTGAGGTGTGGGACGTGCGCCCCGGCCGAAGCCGGGAGCGCACGTCCACGTTATCGGTTCAGCCGGGCGAGCGCCCGGATTCCCGGTCCGTTCAGAGCAGGCCGCGTGAGTCGGAGCCCTTGGCCTGCAGCTCGTGGGCTCGGGCGAGCAGCCGCTGGAGCTCCTCGTCGTCGGCCGCCTTCGCCTGGTGCTTGGGCTTCAGGTTGGCGAAGGACTTCTGGCGCTCGACCATGCGGGTGTAGCTCGTCTCGAGCTCGACCTCGTCCACGTGGTGGCCGACCGGGATGTCCTCGGGGGAGTCCGCGTGGAGCACGATCTTCTTGGCCTGGCTGCGGGCGTCGCTGATGATCGTGTGGGCACGGCCCGCCGGGCTGAGGAGCGACAGCAGGACCGTCACGAGGAGGATGCCGACGATGACCGCGAGCGAGAGGCCCGTCTCGATCTCGAAGACCGGGACGTGCTCACCGCCGTTGATGAACGGCAGGGTGTTCTCGTGCAGCGCGTGCAGGACGAGCTTCACACCGATGAAACCGAGGATCGCCGCCAGGCCGTAGCTGAGGAAGATGAGGCGGTCGAGCAGGCCGTCGATGAGGAAGTAGAGCTGACGGAGGCCGAGGAGCGAGAACGCGGTCGCCGTGAAGACGATGTACGCGTTCTGCGTGAGGCCGAAGATCGCGGGGATCGAGTCGAGCGCGAAGAGCAGGTCGGTGCCGCCGATGGCGACCATGACGAGCAGCATCGGGGTGAGGACCTTCTTGCCGTTCTCGATCGTGACGAGCTTGTCGCCGTCGTAGCGGTCGGTCGTCTTGAAGAGGCGCTTGGCGAGTCGGATGACGAAGTTGTTCGCCTCGTCCTCGTTCTCCTCCTCCGGACGGAGCAGCTTGACGGCGGTGAAGATGAGGAACGCGCCGAAGATGTAGAACAGCCAGGACCACGCGTTGACCGCGGCGGCGCCGAGGAAGATGAACCCGGTGCGGGCGATGAGCGCGAAGACGATGCCGAAGAGCAGCACCTTCTGCTGGTCGGCACGCGGCACGCGGAAGCTCGACATGATGATGAGGAAGACGAAGAGGTTGTCGACCGACAGGGCCTTCTCCGTGATGTAGCCGGCGAAGTACTCGGACCCGAGCGTCCCGCCGCCGAAGATGAGGACGCCGACACCGAAGATGAGGGCGAAACCGACGTAGAGGGCCGACCACTTCGCGGCTTCCGGCAGCGTCGGCTCGTGGGCCTTGCGTACGTGGAAGATGAAGTCGAAGGCGAGGAGGGCCAGGATGCCGACGATCGTCAGCAGCCAGACGTATCCGGGGATTTCCATGGGCTGTATTCTCCGCAGCGCTCGAGGTGGGGGACGGGTGACGTTTAGTTGGTGCCGTCCCACTATATAGTTGGTATGGTCGAACCAACACCCGAACGCAGGTATTCAGGAAGAATTCAGCTATGAGCGATGAGGTCGACCCAGCCGACGCCGGCGCCGTCATCCAGGCGTCGCTCGCGTCCGTGCTCCGGTGGTCCACCCGGGCCGACAACCGGCGTTCCCTGCACGACGCCGAAGGCGCAGCCCTGACCGGCACGGACGCGTGGCTCCTCGAGTACGTGATCACCGCCGGCCCGATCCGCATGTCGACGGTCGCGGGCTGGATGGACGTCGACAAGTCGACCGCGACGGCCGAGGTCCGCCGCCTCGAGGAGGGTGGTCTCGTCGTCCGGGAGACGGATCCGAGCGACCGTCGAGCGGTGCTCGTCAGCGCCACGGAGGAGGGACGCACGGCTCTCGAGCGGCACCGGCAGGCGGCCCAGCAGGTCTACAACACGCTCGTCGGCAAGTGGAGCGAACACGATCGCGTGGAGCTCGCCCGACTCCTCTCGCGGTTCGTCGACGAGTTCTCCTGGGTCAGCGACGCGGTCTCCCGGCACAACGCGAGTCGCTGACCGGACGACCTCACGGGTCCACGCGCACCGGGATCGACCCGGTCCGCTCCGCCCGTGGCCCGTACACCCAGAAGCGATACAGCACGAAGCGGAACGCGGAGCCGAGGGCCAGGCCGACGATGTTCGCCGACACGTTGTCCGCCAACGGTGTCGTCAGGTGCAGTGCGTCGTGGGAGACCCAGAGGCAGCCCAGTGCGATCGCGCCTCCCGCGAGGCTCACGATGCCGAACTCGAGCGCTTCGCGGGCGACGTCCGAGCGCCGATGGGCGCGGAAGGTGAGGAGCCGGTTGCCCACCCAGTTGGCCACGATGGCGAGCGTCGTGGAGACACCCTTCGCCACGAGCAGCCCGGAGGTGCCGGTGTGGAGGAACACGGTGTACGCGAGGAGGTTGAAGACCCCGACGTCGACGAGGAAGCCGACGCCGCCGACGAGGCCGAAGGCGGCGACCTCGCGGACGATCGGGCGCCGGAGCAGCGCGCGCGGGTTCGGGAGGGGCCGGATCACCACTGCATCACGACCTGACCAGCTCGAAGACGATGCTGCGGTTGACGGGGATGCGCTGCTCGACGCGGTAGCCGAGGGCCTCCAGATCCGCCACGTCCGGGGAGGTGCTCGACCCTTCGACGACCCAGACGGTGTCGTGGCCGATGAGCCGGTCGTGGATGTCCGCCAGCGGCGCGGCCAGGTCCCAGAGCTCGGGGCGGTCGCGGTAGCTCGTCTCGAGCGCCACATCGTCGAGGCCGGCGAAGGCCTGCGGGTAGAGGTCGATCGCGAGCCGCGACTTGCGCGAGGGCTTCACCGACTGGTCGAAGACGACCGCGTCGCCCGGCGAGGCGTGGGCCTGGACGACCTCCGCGGTCTGCCGGAGGTCGCTGCCGTCGTCCTTCGCGAACGGGCCACGCTGTTCCACGAGGACCGGGGTCGCGAGCGCCAGTACGAGCGCGACACCGGCCGCGGTCGCCACCATGCGGTCGACCCGCTTCGGCAGGACGTCGACGAGCGTCCGGAGTCCGAGCGCCATCATGATCGCGACGGCCGGGACGCAGAAGGTGACGTAGCGCAGGTTGTACATCGGCGTCACGAGGGTGTTGCCGATGATGAGCAGCGCCGTCGGTGCGAGGGCCCAGACGGCGATCATCGCCAGCGCGCGACGCTGTCGGGAGGATCGGCGGACCACGAGCACCCCGATGGGGGCGAGCACGATCAGCAGCCACGCGAGCACGGCGAAGGCCGGCGTCTGGAACCACTGGCCGACGAGCACCGATTCCGGCGTCGCGTAGTCCCGCCTGCCCAGGAACGCGATCTGCTCGCGCTGCGCGATGCCCGCGATCACGATCGGAGCGCCGAGGACCAGAGCCCCGACGAGGGACCAGCCCCAGGCTCGCATCACCCGCCGCCCGGGGCGTTGGAGCACCATCCAGGTGGCGTGCACGAGGAGGAGCATCGCGAGGTACAGGAACAGGTACATCGAGGCGGCGCTCGCGACGGCGAAGAGGGCCCAGCTGCGGCGTGATGTGGACCGGCGACGCACGAGTGACACGAACCACACCGTCAGCCACACGACCGCGGCCATGCCCAGCGCGTAGGAACGTGTTTCGGCGCCCATCCTCGTGACCTGGGGGATCACGGCGAACACGAGGCCGGCCGTGATGCCGATCGCCGGGGTGAAGAGCGCCCTCGCAAGCACGACCGTGCCGGCCGCGGCCAGACCGACCCCGACCGCACTCGGGAACCGCGTCACGGCCTCGGCGGTACCGAAGGCTCCGGTCCAGACGTGCAGGAACGCGTAGTACAGGCCGTGGACGGCGTCGATGTGGCCGATCATCCCGAACATGACGGGGAGTGGACGTTCGGCGGCGAGGACGCTCGCCGCCTCGTCGCCCCAGTACGACGGCGTCCCGATGCCGATGAGCGAGACGAGGGTGGCGAACAGGCCGACCACCCAGGGCACGGCGCGGCCGCCGAGGAGGGTGTGGAGGGCGTCCCACCGACGGCGCGAGGGCGCGGTCGGGACGGTGATCGTCGCAGTCATGGGTTCCCCTCGGACGCGACAACCTGGCGCGTCGCCTCATCGTCCGCCGCTCGGATGAACGCGAGCAGAGAGATTCCTGAGAGGGCGCGGGGGATCCTGCTGGAACCCGACGGCCGGAGGCGGGCCGTCCCGGTGGGGAGTCGTCCCCATCGCGCGGCCTCGGCGCGCGGGACAGACTGCAGGAGTCCGCCGCCGAAAGGAATCCCGATGCAGCTCTCCCGAGTCACCGCCCTGATCACGCTCCCTGTCGCAGCCATGCTCGTGCTGGCGGGATGCTCCACGCCGTCGGCCCCCGACGCGAAGCCGACGGAGAAGGCTTCATCGTCCGCGACGTCGAAGCCGACCTCGACCGGATCGGCCGATGGTGAGGTCACCGAGCCTGGAGCGCAGGTCGGGATCGATGAGCCGATCGTCTACGAGTCGCAGGGCACCGACGGCGTCACCGCGCTCATCAGCGCGAAGCTGACCGAGGTCACCCCCGCGACCGCCGACCAGGTGGCGTTCCTCAAGACGCAGTTCGACGGCGGGGAACTCGACGGCTACGACATCACGCTCATCCGGCTCGAGATGACCAAGGTGTCGGGCGACCCGGTGGCGTTCAACAGCGACGCGACCTCCTTCGCACCCGTCGACGCCGATGGTGAGAAGGTCCAGGAGGCCACGCTCATCGGATGGGACGAGTGCGGATCCGAGTCGTTCACCGAGGAGTTCGATGGCGGCGAGCCGATCACGCAGTGCTACGTCGCGGCGGCTCCCGCCGGTGGCAAGGCTCCGGCCGGCCTCATGTACGACGGCGGCTTCACCGATCCGAACCCCTACGACTCCTTCGACGGCGACCCGATCCTGCTCATCAAGGACTAGCTGTCCTGCGGGCCTGAGTGCCCTGCGACAGGCTCAGGGACCGGAACCGTTCGAGCACACCTCTCCCGGTCACTGAGCCTGTCGAAGTGCCCGCGAGCATGCCCCATCGTTCCGGGCACACCTCTCCCGGTCACTGAGCCTGTCGAAGTGCCCAGGAAGAACCCTCGTCGTTCCGGGCACACGTCTCCCGGTCACTGAGCTTGTCGAAGTGTCCAAAAGGAACCCTTCGACAGGCTCAGGGACCGGAGCTGGTCAAAACGGTGCGGGATCGGGTTCTGTCCGGTGGTGTTTCCCGTCGGGTGTCGTCCAGTCGAGGACGCCGCCGGGTGCGTGTTGGAGGTTCCAACTGGGCAGGTGCTTCATCCGGTGGTGATGTCGACAGAGACAGGCGAGGTTCCCGACATCCGTCGTCCCGCCGTCCTCCCACGCGATCGAATGATCGAGGTCGCACGCTCTGGCGCGCCTCCCACAGCCCGGTGCGCGACAGGTGCCGTCCCGAAGCCGCACCGCGCGTTGCATGTCGGCCGGAACGCGGTACTGATTCCACCCGACCGACAAGACCGAACCGGTCTCGGCTTGGACGAGGATCCGGGTGAAGCTCGGTGCGTTCACCGCGATGCGCGCGGCGGTCTCGGGATCGATGGGACCGTAGCCGTCGAGCATGCCGGGTGCGTCGGAGACGCCGGCCATGCTGAGCGCCGGGACCGTGATCTGCACCGTGGGCGTGATGTGCTCCTGCACTTCGATCGGGTGCGGGAGCACCGGGCTCGACATGACATCTTCCGGCGTGACACCGATGAGGGCGAGCGCCGCGAGTGCGTCCGCCTGCAGTTGTGCGCAGGTGCGGGTGTCGCCCGCAGCGCGCGACACCGCCGCGGCTGCCTCGATCCGTTCGGCGATGCCCTGCGCGATCGGCGCCGTCGTGAACAAGTGCACCCACGCCATTCCGTCGGCCGCGGGCTCGAACTCGACGCGGCGGTCGGACTCGGACCGCCGGGCTCGGGCGGTGATGGACTCGGGGTGGAGGCGCTCGGCCGGCGGGAACACGGCCGGAACGACCGAGTCGGCGTAGGCGTCCGCGTAGGCCGCTGAGCGGGCGAGGAGGCGGGCCTCTTCAGCGTCCAGGTTGGCGCGACGCCGCTGGATGTCCGCGTAATGGTCCGAGAACTCCGCGAGCCGCGCGGCGTACTCGTCGCCAGCTCGAACTGCGGAGGCGGTGGTCTCAGTCATGGAACCAGTCCACCATGGACCACTGACATTCCAGATGACGAGTCGGGTCGGTTGTGGAAGGCTCCTCGTGTGCCCTTCGACAGGCTCAGGGACTGGACGGGGTCGCTCAGGGACCGGAAGGAAGGCGCCGGATTCGAGAGGACGCTCGTGGCCCTTCGACAGGCTCAGGGACCGGAGGAATGGTATCGGATTGGCGAGGTCTCCTCGTGGGCCCTGCGACAGGCTCAGGGACCGGGGGAGGACAGACGAACGCCGGTGACCCGCTCGGGTCACCGGCGTCCGTGTGATCAGGAGGTCAGTTCTTGAACGCGTCCTTCACGTTCTCACCGGCCTGCTTCACGTCGGACTTGGCCTGGTCGGCCTTGCCCTCCGCGATGAGCTTGTCGTTGTCTGTCGCCTTGCCGACGGCCTCTTTGGCCTTGCCCGCGAGGTCTTCGGCGGCGTTCTTGATCTTGTCTCCTGCGCTCATATGGTGCTCCTCACATGTTCTTCGGGCTGTCGATCCGCACTGATCGAATCCGACAGGGCGACCGGGTGGACGCCCTTCACTTCTACACCCGGGAGCTCCACGCCCGGGCGGGGCTCCAGCAGACTCCCAGAGAAATCCCCGGATCGCGCTGTGCCAGTGCGCCCGTCGTCGGATCGTCGTCGACGACCGGGACCCTGGCCATCAGACCACGCCGCTCGTGCCGAGCAGGGTGCCGATCGCGAAGGTGACGGCGAGGGCGAGCGCTCCACCGACCACGACACGGACGGTCGGGCGCAGCACGGGGTTGCCGCCGATCCTCGCGCTCGTGAAGCCGGTGAGCGCCAGCGCGATGAGCACGACGATGAAGGTGATCGGGACGCGCACTTCGGGCGGCGGCAGCAGGATCGCGAGCAGGGGGAGCAGCGCCCCGATCGTGAACGCGAGCGCCGATGCGCCGGCGGCCGCCCACGGGCTCACGACGGCGTCCTCGGTGATGCCGAGTTCGGCCTCGAGGTGCGCCGTGAGCGGATCGTGTGCGGTCAGCTCCTCGGCGACCCGCCTCGCGGTCGTCGGCTGGAGCCCCTTCGCCTCGTAGATCCCGGCGAGTTCCGCGAGCTCCGCCTCGGGGTCGTCGGAGAGCTCTCGCCGCTCCTTCGTGATGAGGGCTCGCTGACTGTCCCGCTGGCTGCTCACCGACACGTACTCGCCGAGCGCCATGGAGATCGCACCACCGACGAGCCCGGCGACACCCGCGGCGAGGAGTGGGGCGCTGTCGGTCGTGGCACCGGCGACACCGACGACGAGGGACGCGACGGAGACGATGCCGTCGTTCGCGCCGAGCACACCCGCACGGAGCCAGTTCAAGCGGCCCGCGAGGTCACCGCGGTGCGGTTCGTCCGGGTGGCCGCCGGTCGGTGGTGAGGAGCTCATGGATGCATCCAAGCACTCCGCGGGCCGCCCGCGCACGGTTCCCGCCCGCTCGCGTGCCCGGTCGCCTAGACTGGAGGCTGGTGCGCCGGGAAGTCTGGTCGGCGGGCGGTCGATCGGGATCGCTCTGCTGCTCGACCGAACCCTCCCCCGAAGGATCCGTATGCCCGACGCTCACCGCTCCCACGACCTGCCGGCCGACCAGGCCCCGCACTCGATCTGGCGTGGCATCCACCAGACGCTCCAACAGGACACCGTCGGTGGTGCCCTCCTCGTCGTCGCAACCGCACTCGCGCTCGTGCTCGCCAACACCGGTGCCTCCGACTTCTACCTGAGCGTCCGCGACTTCACCTTCGGTCCGGAGGCGCTCCATCTGAACCTCTCCATCGGTGCCTGGGCGGCCGACGGGCTCCTCGCGATCTTCTTCTTCGTCGTCGGCCTGGAACTCAAGGAGGAGTTCGTCGCCGGAAAGCTCCGGAACCCCAAGACCGCGGCGCTCCCCATCGCCGCAGCCGTCGGCGGCGTGGCCGTGCCCGCCGTCATCTACGTCCTCGTGAACCTGAGCGCCGGGCCCGACGCGCTGCAGGGCTGGGCGATCCCCGCCGCCACGGACATCGCGTTCGCCGTCGCCGTGATCGCGGTGGTCGGCAAGTTCCTGCCGCCGGCACTGCGGACCTTCCTGCTCACGCTCGCCGTGGTGGACGACCTCATCGCCATCAGCATCATCGCGATCTTCTACACCGACCACATCGAGTTCCTGCCGCTGGCGCTCGCCGCGGTGCCGCTCGCCATCTTCGCCGTGCTCGTCCAGCGCGGCGTCCGCGCCTGGTGGGTGCTCATCCCGCTCGGTCTGTGCACCTGGGCGCTCATCCACGCCTCCGGTATCCACGCGACCGTCGCCGGCGTGCTGCTCGGCTTCATGGTGCCCGTCTTCGCGACGAAGCGCGCCCGCGTCCAGGTGGGGACCACCGCCGAGGGGCACCCGGTCTACGACGGGCTCGCCGCGCACTTCGCCGACCGCTGGAGCGTCGTGTCCACGGCGGTCGCCGTCCCGATCTTCGCCTTCTTCTCCGCGGGCGTGGTCATCGGCGGGATCTCCGGGCTCGTCGAGTCCTTCCAGGACACCATCGCACTCGGGATCATCGCCGGACTCGTCCTCGGCAAGCCGATCGGCATCCTGGTGACGACGTTCTTCGTCACCCGACTGCCCGGCCTCGGCCTCGACCCCTCGATCCGCTGGGTCGACCTCGTCGGCATGGCGTTCGTCGCGGGCATCGGATTCACGGTGTCGCTGCTCGTCGGTGAACTGTCCTTCGGTGTCGGCAGCGAGTCCGACGACCACGTCAAGGTCGGTGTGCTCGCCGGCTCACTCATCGCCGCCACCATCGGTGCCGCGATCCTCGCCGCCCGCAACCGCGTTTACCGGCGTGCGGTCACGGCTGGAAGTAGTACGCCGAATGCAGGCGGCAGCCCGGATTGAACCGGGCGTCGCAGTTCGGGCAGGCGTCGACCTCCAGGTAGCGCTCGATCGTCAACTCCGTCGAGCACACGCCGCACAGGATCGCCTCTTGGTCGCGCTGCTCCCGCGGCCACTGCTCGGCCGGGTGGTCGGCGCACTCCGCGTGGCACAGGTGGCACGGGTAGTACTCGCCGCAGCAGGCGAAGCGGATCGCGATGACGTCGAGCGTGGTCGCGTAGTGGACGCAGCGCGTCTCGTCGTCGACCGTCTTCCCGAGGACGTGAACGGTGTCGCCGCCGCCGTTCATCGGACGCCCCGGGCGGTGAGGGCCTCACCGAGTTCGTCGGCGTGCTTCAGCGACACCACGAGGAACGGCACGACGAAGGTCACCAGGTTCGACCCCGCCCCGCGCGCCCGCTGGGCCTCCCGGACGCTCGTGGCCAGGCGGGCGAGGACCGGCACCGTGTTGATCGCGACGGCGAGCATCAGGGCGATGCGCGAGGGGTCGACACCGAAGCGACCCAGGGGCTGGAGGACGCGCTCGAAGGCGTCGAGCAGGTCGGCGACGCGCGTGCTCAGCACGAGGAGTGCCGCGAGCAGGATGGCGGCGACGATGCGGGACGTGTTCGACACGGCGGACTCGACGTCGAGGAACAGCAGTTGGCCGGCCACCGTGATCGTGATGATCCAGCGGATGAGCAGGAGCTGCCGTCCGAGCTCGCCGAGGCCGAGACCCGAGACGAGGTAGGCGATGACGGTCACCGTGGTGGCGATGCCCGCGGTCCACCAGCTCGTCGGTAGGAGCGAGATCGCGAGCACCACGACGAGGATGCCGAGCGCCTTCGGGCCGGCCGGCGCGCGATGGAGCCAGCCGGAGCCGGGGCGGTAGAGGGTGATCACGCCGTCACGACCGCAGACTCGCGCGGTAGGCCGCGATCACGTCGTCCGGTGCGCCCTGCGCGACGACCCGCCCGCCGTCGAAGAGCAGCGCGGTGTCGCAGCGGGCGGCGAGCTCCAGGTCGTGGGTGACGAGGAGGAGCTGATGGCCCGCCTCGGCACGCAGGAGGTGGTCGGCGACGGCGGCGCTGTTGCGGGCGTCGAGGTAGGCGGTGGGTTCGTCGGCGATGAGCAGCGCCGGCCGGCGGATCACGGCCCCGCAGAGCGCCAACAGCTGCTTCTGGCCACCGGAGAGTTCGTAGGCGGACCGGTCGGCGAGCGCCGTCAGGCCGAACTCGTCGAGCGCATCGGCGACCTGCGCGGCGATGTCGGCCTTCGACGCCTTCGTGCCACGGAGGGAGAACGCGACGTCCTCCGCCACCGTCGGCATGACGATCTGCGCATCCGGGTTGCTGAACACGATGCTGACGAGTCGTCGAAGGGTCGCCGTGTCCTTCGCGGCGTCGACCCCGTGGACCCGCACGCTGCCGGCGGTCGCGCGGGTGAGGCCGCCGACGAGCCGGGCGAAGGTGGACTTGCCCGAGCCGTTCGCGCCGATGACCGCGATGCGCGCGTCTTCGAGGTGGAGCGTCACGTCGTCGAGTGCGACGGTGTCGCCGAGACGCGCGGTGACGCGGTCGAGACGGATGGCGGATGACTGGTCGATGTCCCCGATCATCGCACGACCTCGAACACCGCGGCGACGCCGAGACCGCCGCCGACCGACGCTGCCGCTACCCCGATCGTGCCCGCTGGAGCCCCGCCGCGGACGAGCCGCGAGAACAGGCGGACCACGGCGACCGCACCGCTCGCGCCCCACGGGTGACCGAGCGCGAGGGCTCCACCGTCGGCGCAGAGTCGCTCATCGACCTCGGCGACACCGAGCCGGTCGAGCACGGCGAGCGTCTGGGCCGCGAACGCCTCCACGATCTCGAACGCGGCGACCTGCGCGAGGTCCACGTCGGCCCGTTCGAGGGCGTCGAGGATCGCCGGCGCGGCCCCGATCCCCGGGAGTGCCGGGTCGCAGCCGACGACGGCGTGCGCCCGGACGGCGAGACCGGGCGTCGCGCTCCCGTGGGCGGGCCCGCCGGGCCCGCCGGGCCCGCCGGGTCCGCCGGGCACGACGAGCACCGCGGCGGCACCGTCGCTCACCCGGCAGGTGTTGCCTGCGGTGAGGGAGCCGTCGCTGAAGAGCGGCGTGAACCGGGGGAGGAGCCGCTCGATCCCGCTGCGCGGCGCCTCATCGTGCTCGGCCGCCCCGACCAGCGGGACGAGCTCGTCCGTGAACCGCCCGGCGGCGACGGCGCTCGCCGCACGGTGCGTGCTGCGCGCCGCGTAGGCGTCCTGGCGTTCGCGCGAGATCCCGTCGTGCTCCGCGAGATCCTCGGCGGCCCTGGTCATGTCGGGGTCGTGCCAACCCGACGGCGCGAACGGTGCACGCGTGTATGCGACGCCGTCGACGGAACGGGTCGGCGCGGTCGACGCGCTCTCGACACCGCCGGCGATCCGAGGCCGACCGTCGCCGGCGCTGATCGCCGTGGACGCCTCGATGATCGCCGCGAGGCCACTGCCGCACTGCCGGTCGACGGTGAGCCCTGGCACGGCGAAGCCGAGGCCCGCTCCGAGTGCGGCGACGCGGGCAGGGTTGCCGCCAGGCCCCATGCAGTTGCCGAGGACGACGTCCGCCATCACCGGCGGCAGACCCAGCATGTGCGTCGCGTCATCGTGCACGGCCCGGACGGCGGGGACCGCCAGCTGCTCGACCGTGAGCGCGGCGAGAGCGCGCCCGCGCGTCGCGATCGGCGTCCGTCGGGCGGCGACGATGCGCGGGAGGGTGTGCGACTCAGTCAAGGGACGCCACCGTCCCGGCCGCGAGTCGGTCGGCGAGCTCCGCGCGGGCGGCCTTGCCGGTGACGGTGCGTGGCAGCTCGTCGACGACGAACCAGCGTCGTGGCCGGTGGGTCGGCGGCAACAACGGTTCGAGGGCGTCGCGGAGCGTCGCGCGGCTCGGCCGCGAGCCCGGGTGCAGTTCCAACACGGCCGTCACGAGCGATCCGACCCCGGCGTTCGGCAAGCCGAGCACGACGGCGTCGTCCACCTCGTCGAGTCGGCGCAGGGCTTCCTCGACGTCGGCGGGGATGACGGTCGCCGCGGCCGTGAGGATCGCGTCGTCGGCTCGGCCGAGGAGCGTGACGATTCCGTCGTCGATCCGCGCCCGGTCGCCGACGGTGGACCAGTCGCCGTCGCGTCGGAGCGGGCCGTCGCCCTCGAGGTACCCGGTCGCGACGAACGGCGATCGGACCCACAGGACGTCGTCGTCCCTGACCTCGAGCTCGACACCGGGGAACGCGCGGAGGCCGGGTCGATCCGGATCGACACCGTCGTCGACGGCTACGAAGGAGAGTTCGGCGGCACCGTAGTAGGAGACGACGCGGATGCCGAGGCCCTCCGCGGTGGCGCGGAGTCCGGGGTCGAGTGAGGCGCCTCCGATCAACGCCACCCGCAGGCGGGGCGGCACCTCGCCGTCGAGGAGCGCCCGGAGGCCGTTCGGGGTCCCGTGGAACCGGGTCGCGTCACGGGCGTCGTCGGGGGTGAGTGCGTGGGTCGTCGGGAGGACGAGCGAGCAACCGACGGCGGCCGCATGCGCGATCGAGAACAGCGAGAGTGACGACGCAGGCGGCGACGACAGTGCCAGGACGTCGTCCGAACCGAGATCCAGCAGTGTCCCCACGGCCGGGAAGGAGTCCGCCCACGACGCGGCGGTCCGGAGCACGATCCGCGGCTCGCCCGTCGTGCCGGAGGTCAGCGTCGCCCAGCCCTGGTCCGGCTGTGGACCGGCCGCGGTGCTGCGGTCGCGGACGGAACGCCAGTACGACTCGCTCCATCGATCGTCGCCGAGCAACGGCACGCCGCCGGACGCCCGCACCTCGAGCGCCCGACGGACGAGGTCGGTCGGCGCCCCGCCGCGCAGCGGGACGAGATGCCCTGGACGCACGGTCATCCGATCCGGGCGGGCTCGCCGGGCCGCGTGGAGCCGGCGCCGGCCGCGTTGCGGAACGCGCGCGGGTAGGCGCGGGCGAGGGTCATCGTGATCACCGTCGCGAGCACGACCTTGACGAGGTCGCCGGGCACGAAGACGAGGCTCTGCAGGGCGGTCTCGCCGAGTGGCAGGCGGGTGACGAGCGACTGCACCGGGATGCCGAACGCGTAGATGACGCCGATGCCGCCGACGAACACCCCGAGCGCGGTGCGCCACCAGCGCAGCCGACGCCCACCGGCGTGCACGATGAGCCCGATCACGAAGACGCCGGCGATCCAGCCGAGGAGGTATCCGGCGCTCGGTCCGACGAAGACGCCGACCCCGCCGCGACCGCCGGACAGGAGCGGGAGGCCGATGGCGACGAGCGCCAGCAGCACCAGCATGGAGAGCATGCCTCGCCACGGGCCGAGGATCGCGCCGGCGAGCATGACGCCGAGGGTCTGCGCCGTGATGGGCACCGCGCCGAGCACCGAGAACGCGCCGGGCAGGCCGAGGGCGGCCACGATGGCGGCGAACACGGCGATGCGTGCGATGTCGGTCGCGTCGATCCGGAGTCTGCGCATGCTGGGTCCTTCGTCGGGATGGTCGGTTCGCCCGGGGCGGGTGGATCGCACCTGAACGGTGTTCACCTGAACAGCGTTCACTATAGTGGTGCTCATGTCCGGACCCGAAACAGTGCGTCGCCATCGGCGCGACGACGTGGCTCAGGTGGCGCTGCGGATCCTCGACGATCACGGCCTGGCCGACCTCACGATGCGCCGCCTCGCCGCGTCGCTCGACGTCCAGCCGAGCGCGCTGTACTGGCACTTCGAGAACAAGCAGACCCTCATCGCCGAGCTCGCCGACCGGATCGTCGACGCCCACCCGGCACCGGTCGACGCCGTGTCAGAGGCCGGTTCCGACTGGCGCGAGCGGACGCGCGTGGAGGCGGGGGCGCTGCGTGACGCCCTCCTCGCCTATCGCGACGGCGCCGAGGTGGTGTCGAGCACCTACGCGCTCGGGCTCGGTTCCGGACGTGCGCTCACGCGGCTGACGGACGCGGTGTCGGTGGCCGGCTTCGACGAGGCCACGAGTCGACGTGCGGGCACGGTGCTGCTCCACTTCGTCCTCGGGCACGTGTCGCACGAGCAGCAACGGATGCAGTACGACAGCGTCGGCGTGCTGGCCGACGGTGCGACGGATCCGCTCGGCCAGGAGGACCAGGCCCAGGCGTTCGCCTTCGGGGTCGGTCTCCTCGTCGACGGCCTGGCGGCGCTCTCCGTCCGCTGACGGCTCTTGGTACGCCGATAGCACAGCGTGGATGGAACCGCCCACCGTCTGGATCGGCGGCGGCCCACGGTAGCGTTGGAGCAGGCAGGACGTGAGGGAGGCCGGTGATGGCGAAGGGTGATGACGACGACGTCGACATCGTCATCGACGCCTGGGCGAACGCGCTGCCCGATGTGGACTTCGCACCGCTCGACGTGGTGTCCCGCCTCCGCCGGCTCGTGCCGCACCTGCAAGAGGTCCGACGCCTGTCGTTCGCCGCGAGCAACCTGCGGCCGTGGGAGTTCGAGTTCCTCTCCATCCTCCGCCAGCACGGAGCGGACGGGCTGACGCCGTCCATGCTCGCCACCCGACTGGGTATCACGAGCGGCAACCTCGCGAGTCAGCTCGACCGCCTGGCGGCACGCTCACTCGTCGCTCGACAGAAGAACGAGGCCGACGGCCGGAGCAAGATCGTCGTCCTGACGACCCTCGGTCAGCAGCGGGTCGACGAGGCGATGCGTCGGCTGGTGGACGACGAGAACGCGATGCTCGCCGACCTCAGCCATGAGCAGGTGGCCGTGCTCATCGAGAGCCTGCGGGTCATCGGCGCGGCGCTCGAGCGTCGGTAGAGGTCTGCTCGACGCCCTTCGACAAGCTCAGGGACCGGAGATGGTTCGGTGAGGTGGTCGGGTTGCCCTCCGACAAGCTCAGGGACCGGACCCGACTCAGAACCGCAGGTCGGACGGGTCGCTCAGCTCGATCCAGGTGTCGGTGTCGGGACGCACCGTCGCCGGAGCCGGCTCGAGGACATCGGCGGAGGCGAGGGCCCCGAAATCGAGACCGGTGAGGCTCGCGAGGTCGAGGATCGGCAGCTGGAAGGTTCGGAACGGGCCGAGTGGGGGGACGGCGGTGGCGTCTTGCGTGTCGTCGATCGCACTGGACCGGCCGAGGTCGATGTCGTCGAGCTGCGCCGACTGGTCGAGGAGGTAGCCGCTCGCCGCGAGCGCTCCGCCGTTCGACCACGCCGCCACCTTCCAGAATCGGCGCGGGATCTGCACGCCTCGGTAGAGCGGGTCCGTGTCGGCGAACACCGGCCCGGTGAAGACCGACAGCCGCCGGCGCCCGGCCGAGGCGTACTCGAGGACGAGGTCCTCCAGGCCGTTCCACAGCTCGAGTGACTGGTTGAAGTCCGCAGCCTGCGGTGCGGCGTTCGTGTAGCAGAAGGTGTCGACGTTGGCCTGCCGGGCGATCTCGACGGGCCCCCAGACCGGGTCCCTCCGGCGCACGAGGTGGCCGCGGTCGAGGTCGTTGCGGGCGTACAGCTCCGGGCCGGCCTGCTCCTCGACCGGCACGCGGTCATCGAGGTGCCAGTCGTCCCCGCGCCCGAGGTCGAGGAGGGCGGCGCCGTCGATGTCGACGGCGGTGGCGGCCGCCAGCCGACGATCGGGGTCGAGCAGCACGGAGAAGTGCGTGTAGTCGAGGGTCCGGAGTCGCGCCTTGGCCGTGGGGTCGGCTTGAACGGGGATGGTGAGTGGTTCGGAGAGGTCGAGGAAGCCTGAATCGAAGCCAGTCATGAACATGAGTCGATCATGATTTCGGGTGGAAAGGAAGCGCGGAGCGGTGGCGCTGTTGTCGCCGGCGCGAGCACTGCAATGCTCATACTTTTGTTTCAGTATGAAGTTTGATATATTTTACTCATGACCACGATCTATCAGAATCCGCACCGAGCCAGCGATGCCCGCATCCTCGCGGCGCTCGTGTCGGCGACCTTTCTCGTCGACGCCCTGATCGTGTTCGGAATCGGATTCCTCCCCGGCGTCTCAGGGATGGACGGCGGCGTCACCGTGGCGACGGCGACGATCCTGACCGCGGTCCTCTTCGCGGTGCAGTTCGTGGTCGTCGTCGTCCTCGCTCGCCTCGCCCGAGCGTCGATCGCCTGAGCCGACTCAGAAGCGGATCTGCGTCTTCGGTCCGGCGCCGGCCGCGCGGGGGAGGCCGTCGGTCAACACCCGTGGCACGTCGTCCAGGCCGATGACCGTGCCGATCAATCGCCGGACCGTGTCACCCATGGAGGCGAACCGTCGCGCCGCCTCATCGATGCAGTCGGATCCGCCGAGCACGGCGTGCAGTGTGGCGTCGAGGGCGATGAGTCTGCCTGAGGGCGGCCCCACGTCGCCGCCGGGCACGCCGAGGAGTGCGATACGGACGCCGGCGGTCGCGTTGTCGAGGAGACGGCGGGTGACCTCGGCCGAACCCGTCGCCTCGATGATCACGTCGAAGCGCTCGTCTCCGAGGTCGGCCGGATCGCGCGTGGCCAGGCCGAAGTCCGCGGCGAACCCCCGATCGGACTCGCGGCGCGCCATGACGGTGACGGATGCCCCGGAATCCGCGGCGAAGAGCGCCGCGAACATGGCGAGCGTGCCGGCGCCCCAGACGAGCACGCGATCGCCCGGCCCCACCGCCGTGAGTCGGACGCCACGGAGTGAGCATGAGGCGGGCTCGACCATCGCGCCGAGGTCCGCGTCGACGCCGGACGGGAGGCGATGGACCGCGCGCTCGGGGACGACGAGGAGTTCTGCGAGGGCGCCCTCAAGCTGTCCGAGGACGCCGAGTTCGAGGTGGTCGGGGCAGAGGTGGTGTCGCCCCGTGGCGCAGAGCGTGCAGACGCCGCACCCGATGAAGGTGTCACCGGTGACGAGGTCGCCCGGTGCGATCGTGGTGACACCCTCGCCCACCGAGGCCACCCGGCCGGCCCACTCGTGGCCTGGTTGGAGGGGCAGGGTGGTGCGGCCGTCGGCGAGGTACGGCATGGTGCCGCGCAGCAGCGCGACATCGGTGCCGCAGAGCCCGGCGCGTTCGATGCGGATGAGGACCTCACCCGGTCCGGCCTGTGGATCCGGTCGGTCGAGGACGGTGGCCTCGTTCGGCGCGGTGATGCGTACGGCTCTCATGCGGTCTCCTCGTCGTGACGGCGCTGGTCAGAGCGTAGTGGGGGTATGTCGCCGTCGACCTGCATGCGGAAGGACGAGGTGTCCTCGTGGGCACTTCGACAGGCTCAGTGACCGGGAGAGGTTCACCGGAGATGTTCCGGTCCCTGAGCTTGTCGAAGGGCAGCTCGGTTGGGGCGCATCGGTGGCCGGGAGAGGTTCAGCGGAGATGTTCCGGTCCCTGAGCACGCTCCGGTCCCCGAGCGTCAGCTCACCAGGACGACTTGCCCCCGCCTGCGACGACCGCGCTCGGCCGCTGCACCTCGGTGAGGCGGGAGGTGCGGAGCGGCGCCGTCTCCCACCAGGCGTCGAAGGTGCCGGCAGCCGGGTCGATCTCGACGTGCATGCGGTGGGGGGTCTCGATGAAGATCGCGTCGACGCGGAGGAACAGCGCTCCGTCCTCGCCGCCGGTGCCCCAGGCGGCACTCGCCGTGATCGGACCGTGCGTCCGCCATGCGCCGACGCCAGGGATGATCTCCACCCGGTCGTCGCCCTCGTGCACGACCAGCACGATGTCGTCATCTGCGCCCGCCGCCACCTCGAGCGCCGTCAGCTGCGCCAGGCCGGTATCGGAGGCCGCCGCGAACGTACGCCCGGCGAGCTCGCGCAGTGACCCGGCCGAGCCGGTCTCGTCCGACGCGTCGAGCGGGGGCAGGGCGAGCCCTGCCAGGCGCTCGAGCAACGCCTGGTCGGTGGTTGCGCTCGCACCGCGCTCCGCGTCGGAGGCCTGGCCCGTCCCGAAGGCCGGCAGCAGGTGCTCCCACGCGGCGTTCAGCACGGCCTGCATGTCGAGACTCTGCCCGGTGATCGCCAGGACGACGTCGTGCTCCGGCAGGACGACGCAGTACTGACCGTAGGCGCCGTCGCCACGGAACCCGTGCCGGGCCATCCAGAACTGGAACCCGTACCCCTGCGCCCAGTCCGACTCCGGGTCGTCGCCGTTCACGATGTGCGATCGCGTCGCCTCGGCGACCCATGCGGCCGGCAGGAGCTGCCGCCCCTCCCACTCGCCACCCTGCAGGTAGAGCTGACCGAGCGCGGCGATCGCCTCCGTCGTCGCGTGCAGACCGCTGTACCCGAGCTCGAAGCCCTCGTCGTCCCGCTGCCAGTCGAACTCGCCGATACCCAACGGCTCGAGCAACCGCGGTCGCAGGTAGTCGGTGAGCGTCCCGCCCGTGACGCGCTGGACGATCGCCGCGGCCGTGTACGTGCAGGGCTGGTTGTACGCGAAGACGGTTCCCGGGTCCTCATCGGGAGGGAGAAGCAGGAAGCCGCGGACGAGGTTCGTCGGGTCGATCGCAGCGGCCCGCATGATCGTCTCCTCGCGGTGGCCGCTCGCCATCGCGAGCACGTGGCGCACGCGCATGGCGCGGCTGCGGGGGTCGGTGATCTCGGCGTCGAGCTCCGGGAAGTGACTGATGATCGTGTCGTCGAGTCCGAGCAGACCCTCCTCGACGGCGAGGCCGACGGCGGTCGAGGTGAAGCTCTTGCTCAGCGAGTACAGCAGGTGCACCCGATCAGCCGAGTACGGCGCCCACCAGCCCTCGGCGACGACGTTCCCACCGCGCAAGAGCATCAGGCTGTGTGGTTCGACGTTCGGCGTGTGCTCGAGGGCCGTGATGAACGCCTCGATCCCGGCGGCGTCGACGTGCTGGGCGGACGGAGTGCTTCGCTGCAGGCTCATCCCTCCATGCTGCCATCTGCCGACGGTGGGATCGACCCGACGCTCAGTCCTGGTCGGCGTCGAGCTGGTCGCGGAGGCCCTGGTTGATGTCCTCGAGATCGAGCACGCGAGCGATGCCGGCGAGGTTGACGCCGTCGTCACGGAGATCCGTGACGCGCTTGAGTCGCTCGATGTCGTCTTCGCTGTAGCGCCGGGTGCCGCCCTCGGTCCGGGACGGGGTGAGGAGGCCTTTGCTCTCGAAGAGCCGCAGCGACGCCTCCGGGACACCGGCGAGCTGGGCCGCGACGGCGATGCCGTACACGGGTGTCGTGCCGTCACGATCGGCCATGCTTGAGATTTCCTTTGAACGGGTTGCAACGGATCGGGTCTCGGATGTATAAAAAATCTACACCAAGAAGTGCAGATCTGAACCCCCGGATCTGAGACTTCCGGGCACTGACAATCGATGAGCCCGATCCGTCATCGGGCGACAGGGAAGGAGAACACCCATGGCAATGACCCTCGATCCCATCAGCCAGCTCGACCGCTTCGCGGCCTCCGTCCTGGACTCCGTGCGCGCACCCCGGCCCATGCCGGTGGACCTCTTCCGCGACGGCGACCGGTACATGATGGTCGCCGACCTCCCCGGCATCGACCCCGGATCCATCGACGTCGACGTCGACGGTGGTCAGCTCACCATCCGTGCCCAGCGCACGGCCGACAGCCGCGAGGGTGTCCGCTGGCTCGCACGCGAGCGCGGTGGCGGCCACTTCCTGCGGCAGTTCACCCTCGGCGAGGGCGTCGACCTCGACGGCATCACCGCGTCCTACGACAGCGGCGTGCTCTCCGTGATCATCCCGGTGAGTGAGCGCGCGAAGCCGCGGAAGATCACCGTCGACTCCACGACCGACCACCCGCAGTCGATCAACGCCTGACCGGAGCTCGAGGCCTGACCGGAGCACGAACGCCCCGCCCACGATCCGTGGGTGGGGCGTTCGCCCGTGTGCGACCGGCGGTCGGCATACTGAGGGCATGTCCCGCGTCCAACGCATCCTCGGAGCGTCAGCCCTGCTCGTGATCGCCGCGCTCAGCCTGGTGGTCGTCGCGACGCAGACCACGATGACCTGGTACCAGGCGCCGGGCGCCGACGGTCTGGCGACGAAGCAGATCGCCGTGTTCGAACCGGCGGTGGTCGGCACCGTCATCGCCGCCCTGGCGGTGCTGGCGTTGCTGGTCCATCTGGTCCTCGTGATCCGCCGTGCCGTGCCTCGTGTGCAGTGGGTCGTCGCCGTCGCGCTCACCGTCGCCACCGTGATCGCCGCGGTCGTCGTCTCCGTAGCCGACCGGCCGGTCTTCTAGCGCGCACCGCTCTCAGCCGAGGAGCTCGTCCAGCAGGGCCCGTGTGGTCTCCTCGCTCGTGCCGGGCGCCTGCAGACGCACCCAGTCGTCGCCACGTCGAGCCTGCGCCGAGTGCTCGCTCCCGGCCGAGTCCACGGCGCCGACCGGACTGTCCTCGCGGAGCACCCAGGCGCCTCCGGGGAGCACCGTGAACCGGACGAGCTCGCGGGAGTCCGCGGACAGCAGTCGGCAGTCGAGTCCGCCGACCCGCTGGAGCGAGTCCTGCACGAGGTGGTAGCTCGGTGTCGCGGTGCTCACATAGCTCGCGCCGGTGGCGGCAGCACCGAGGCGCGCCACCGCGGTGTCCACCGGCAGCGCCGTGGCGCACGAGCGCGAGGTGGGTGCCGACGACGACGGGGACTCGGCGGGAGCCGGGACCGGAGCCGCCGCGAGCACCGCCCGGGCGAGCTCCTCTGTGCGGGTTCCGGCAGGGTCGTCGAGCCCTGCCGCATCGACCTCGATGAACCGCTCGCCGTCGAGCGCGTGGACGGAACAGGCGCCGTCCGAGCACATCGTCCCGTTGATCTCGCCGACGCTGTCGCTCCAGTCGGTGTGCTCGTACCAGTGGTTGAAGGTGGCCCAGTGATCGACACCGTCTCCGACGAGTCGGACGGTCAGTGAGGTGCCGGCCGCTTCGTCGGCCCAGGCGCAGACGGTCCCGCCGTCCTGCAGGACCGGGGCGTCGTCGACGGTGAGCGGTCGCGGTGCGGCTGCGGCGCCCAGGAAGGATGCGACCTCCGCGCCAGGGACGAGCGCGTCGCAGGCGAGCCCCGGGAAGGTGGACGTCGGCGGCGGTGGGAGCGCCGCCGATGCATTCGGGGTGGATCCGGGCGGGGTCTCGGTGGGCACCTCCGACCGTGGCGCGCTACACGCTGTGAGGACGCCCAGCAGCGCGGCGATCGTGAGGACGCGTGCGCCACGTGCGATCGCGGGCGCCGTTCGACTCAGCCCACTGCTCATCGTCGCCGGAACAGCCCTCGTTTGCGGCGGTGGAACGGCGGGACACCACTCAGGAGATGCTTCGCACCCGGCGCCACGTACATGACGTCGATCGGCACGCTGGCCGAGTACGTCGCGAGGGCCCGTGCGAGGGGACCGCTGATCGTCTCACGGGCGGTCGGGGCGCCGACGATGACGAGGAGGTAGCACTCGTCGAACGTCCCGCCCTCCTGCGGGGTGACCTTCCAGCCGAGCACCGCTTCATCGACCTCGCTGTGCTCGGCGAGGACCGCGGTCAGCGTCTCGGTCATCCCCGGTGGGATGCGAGCCGGCTGTCCCACCATGACCTCGGTCTCGCGCTCGACGACGCGCGGTGTGAGCACCGCCTCGCCGTCGAGCAGCTGGGCGATCTCGCCCGGGAGGAACTCCTTGCCGTGCGTGGAATGCGGGTTCAGGACCAGCCTCGCGCCTCGGGTCATCTGCCACAGGACGCGGCAGGGGAGGGCGAGGAGGTGCTGTTCGAACGACGGGACGACCTGGAGCGTCTCCTGGAAGCGCGCCTTCGAGGTGTAGAACGGCTGCACCGAGCTGCCGTCCGAGTCGAGGAGGTCCGCCAGGGTCGCCATGCCGTCGTCGGTCACGGTCCCCGCCACGATCACGGTGCTCTCGAGGAGCGCCGTCAGGAACGCGGGGGCGTTCGAGCGGTCGTTCGCGGCTGCGGCGAGGAGGGCTTCGATGTCGGGAGCGTCTGGTGCGTCGTCGGCGGCAGGCATGCCAGCAGCGTATCCCGGCCGCGTGGGAGGGTGCGTCTCAGCACAGCTGCCTCCACAGTTCGCCGAGCCGATCCTCGAGCGGAGGCGACCCGAACGATCCGGTTAGGCGAGGCGAAACGCTGGCAATCGGGCGTCTCGGCTTGCCGCCGCCGCACCGCGCTGGCAACGTTGACGGGTCCTCGCGGCACGGCGCCCGAACGCATCTCCGCGTCCAGGACGCATCACAGGAAGACCCCGCGACATGACGTTCTGGCCGCTGCTCCTCATCGCGCTCGGCGTCTCCGCCGACGCCTTCGCCGTAGCCCTCACCAAGGGCCTGCACATGCGGCGGTTCAACGTGCGTCACGCCCTCGTGATCGCCGGCACCTTCGGTCTGTTTCAAGCGGTCATGCCGCTCATCGGCTGGTTCCTCGGCACGCAGTTCGCGCGGTACATCACCGAGGTCGACCACTGGGTCGCCTTCGGCCTGCTCGCCCTCGTCGGCGGCAAGATGCTCTGGGAGGCGTTCTCGAGCCACGAGGACACCGAGGTCGACTCCGACCGCATCGACGTCCGGCGGCTCCTCATCCTCGCGCTCGCCACGAGTATCGACGCGCTCGCCATCGGCATCACGCTCGCGTTCCTGCCCGGCTCGATCCTCGAAGCCGTCGTCCTCATCGGACTGACGACGTTCGTGCTCGCTTTCCTGGGCGTCTTCATCGGCCGTCGCGTCGGTCAGCGCTTCGGCAAGCCGGCGGAGATCGCCGGTGGTGTCATCCTGATCCTCATCGGCACCAAGATCCTCATCGACCACCTCGCGGGTTAGTCAGAGGTCACCGCTTCCGGGTGAAGATCGCGCCGGTCGACACGTCCTCACCGAGCGCCTCGAGGCTCCGCCCACGCGTCTCGGGCACCTGGGTGGCGACGAACAGGAGAGCGAGCGCGCCGACACCCGCGAAGACGAAGAAGGTCCCGGTGATGCCGAGGCCGTCGACGAGCGACGGGAAGTACAGCGCCAGGAACCCGTTGGCGACCCAGAGCATGAAGATCGAGACGCCCATGCCGAGACCGCGCATCCGGAGCGGGAAGACCTCGGCGAGGTAGACCCAGACCGCCACGTTGAGGAACGTCTGCATGGAGCCGACGAACACGACCACGAGGAACAGGATGACCCATGGACGCATCGGGTCGCCCGGCTCGAGCACCATCGACGAGAAGCCGATGAGCAGATGGCACGCGGTCGTGAGTGAGAAGCCGATGACGAACGTCTTCCGTCGATCGAGACGGTCCATGTAGGTGAGGGCGATGAAGCCGCCGACGACGGCGATGATGCCGGGCGCGATGTTGGCGATGAGCGCGGCGCTCTCGTCGAAACCCGACTCCACGAGCACGGTCTGCCCGTAGTACATGATCGAGTTGATCCCGGTGAGCTGCTGGGCGATCCCGACGCCGACACCGACGAGCAGGATGCGCACGAGCCACGGGTTGCGGAGGACGGCCCCGAGCCCGATCCGGTGTTCGTCGCGCTGCGCGGTGATGGACGCCTCCACCTCCGCGAGTTCGGCGACGGCGCGGTCGTCGGGGCGGACGGTCCGCAGGACGTCCAGCGCGTCCTCGCGGCGACCGTGGTCGACGAGCCAGCGTGGTGACTCGGGCATCCGCAGCATGCCGACGAACAGGGCGACCGCGGGCAGGGCGCAGACGGCGAACATGATGCGCCACACGCTCGTGTGCTCGCTGAACACGTTGCCGATGACGGCGTTGATCACGAACGCCGACAGCTGTCCGAGGACGATCGCGACCTCGTTCCGGCCGGTGATCGATCCTCGGATCTCGTACGGAGCGAGCTCCGCCAGGTAGACCGGGACGACGGCGGAGGCACCGCCGACGGCCAGTCCGAGGAGCACGCGACCGGCGACGAGCAACTCGACGTTCGGCGAGCAGACGACCACGAGCGTCCCGACGAAGAAGAGCACCGCCAGCACGATGATGCTCCGCCGCCGGCCCCACGCGTCCGACACCCGGCCGCCGAGCAGCGCACCGACGGCGGCCGCGAAGACGAGCGAGCTCGTGACGATGCCCTCCGTGAACGGGGTGAGCCCGAGCTCGGCGGTCATCGGACGCAGCGCCCCGTTGATCACGCCGGTGTCGTAGCCGAAGAGCAACCCGCCGAAACAGGCGACGATCGAGATCAGGCCGAGGTGGCGGCGGTGCGGCCCGGGCGTGAGGGCAGGCAGCGCGCTCGCAGTCTGTCGGGCTGTGGGTGATCCGGCCATCGCACTTCCTCGTCTGCTGGGCCCGCGAGCCGGACGGCGTCGTGGACAGGACGACAGTACCGGTTCAGTCGTCGGCACCCGGCCGCAGCAGGCCGCTCTCGTACGCGAGGATGACGAGCTGGGCGCGGTCATGAGCGGCGACCTTGGTCATGATGCGGTTCACGTGGGTCTTCGAGGTGTGCGGTGAGATGACGAGGTCGTCGGCGATCTGCTGGTTCGACCGTCCGCGGGCCACGAGGAGCAGCACCTCGAGTTCCCGCTCGGTGAGCAGCGCCAGCTCGGTGGGGACCGCGCGTGGGCTCGTCGGTTGACCCGCAGTGACGACGTACTTCGTGATGAGACTCCGGGTCGCCGCGGGGGACAGGAGAGCGTCGCCGGCGTGCACCGCGCGTACGGCGCGGACGATCTCCTCGGGCTCCGAGCCCTTGCCGATGAAGCCGCTCGCGCCGGCTCGCAGGGTGGCGACGAGGTTCTCGTCCTCCTCGAACGTGGTGAGGATGAGGACCCGCGTGTCCGAGAGGTCGGGGTCGGCGCAGATCGCCGAGGTCGCGCCGATGCCGTCGAGCACAGGCATGCGGATGTCCATGAGCACGACGTCCGGTCGCAACTGGCGGGCGAGCGACACCGCCTGCGCGCCGTCGACGGCTTCGCCCACCACCTCGAGGTCGGCCTCGGACGAGAGGATGTCGGCGACGGCCTGGCGGATGAGCGACTGGTCGTCGACGACGAGCACGGTGGTCATGTGGGGGACTCCTCGGGGTGCGTCGGGTGTGCGTGAGTCGGCTCGCCGGTCGGGAGGCTCGCGGACAGCCGCCAGCCGCCCGGAGTCGCGCCGACGTCGACGGACCCGCGGACGGCGGCGACGCGCTCGCGGATGCCGAGGAGTCCGTGTCCGGTGGCCGGCGCCGCGTCGGCCTGCTCACGCGTGGCGCCGGGTGCCGTCGGGTTGCTCACGCTGACGACAATCCTCCCGTTCTCGCCCTCCACGAGCACGTGTGCACGACGCTCATGACCGTGTTTCAGCGCGTTCGTCAGCCCCTCCTGGACGACGCGGTACGCGACCATGTCGGTGGCGGTCGACAGCTTCGGTGCGTCGGGGTCGATCCGTGTCGTGATGTCGAGGCCTGCGGCGGTGAACTCGGCGATCAATGCGTCGAGTCGGTCGAGTCCCGGCTGCGGCAGCGTTCCCCGGGAGCCCACGCCGGCGTCGTCGCTGTCGCTGCGCAGCACCTCGAGCAGATCACCGATCTCGCCGAGCACCGTCCGTGACGCCCGGCGGATCGAGACGAGCGCCTCCTTCGCCTTCTCCGGCCGCGTCTCCAGGGAGCTCGACGCCACCCCGGCGTTCAGGCTGATCACCGAGATCTGGTGGGCGACGGTGTCGTGGAGGTCCCGCGCGATCCGGAGCCGCTCCTCGGTCACCCGACGCCTCGCCTCGGCCTCACGGGTCTGTTCGGCCCGCTCCGCGCGTTCGGTGATTGCCAGGATGTACGCGCGGCGCGAGCGGGTCCCGTCTCCGGCTGCGGCGGCGAACGCGATCAGCACCGCGAACTGCACCGTCCGCGGATCGAAGCTGCCGATCGACGCGAGCAGGCTGAGGAGGGCGACGGCGACCATCGTCGCGACGGCGGTGATGAGGGTCGTCCGCCGCGCGGAGCGCACCGCCACCCCGAACATCGCGATGGCGGCCGCGATCACGACACCGGGAGCGAGGGTCCCCGTGATCGCCGCCGCACCGTAACAGGCGACGACGGCCGCGAGCACCGGGATGGGCCAGCGTCGACGGAGCGGGAGCAGGAGCGCCGGCGCGACGACCAGGGCGACGACGAGCGGGCTGCCCGGACGGAACTCCGCGTTGGGGAACGGGATGAACGCCGAGGCGATGATGAGGACCGCGGCCACCACATCGCCCACCCACGCCGGGGGTCTCGGATGCGGATCGCGCACCCGGTGATCCTGCGTCACGGAGGTCATGGGCCCAGTCTGCCGGGAACCGGCGCCCGGCGACTCCTCCGCACGTGGCATTCCGCGGTACCACGGACGCGGTACACGGGTGTCCGCCGGAGGGGGACGCGTCGGACGGGCGTCGCCGCGAGTCTGGAGTGGTGCCGGAGTACCGGCCCCAGACGAGGAGACACCATGCAGAACACCACAGCGCCGCCGATCATCTCGGTCCGGGACGTCCGGCGTTCCTACGGTCGCGGTCAGAACCGGTTCGACGCGCTGAAGGGGGTGAGCTTCGACATCCACGCCGGCGAGAGCGTGGCGATCGTCGGGAAGAGCGGCTCCGGCAAGTCCACGCTCATGCACGTGCTCGCGCTGCTCGACGCACCGAGTTCCGGCACCGTCGAGCTCGAAGGGGTCGACACGAGCACCCTCCGCGGTCGCCGCCTCAACACGACCAGGAACAAGACCTTCGGGTTCGTGTTCCAGCAGTTCTTCCTCACCGCCAACGCGACGGTGCTCGAGAACGTCCTGCTCCCCATGAAGATCGCCGGCGTCCGCCGCGGTGACCGACGTCGCCGGGCGCTCGCCGCACTCGCGCAGCTCCAGCTCGAGGACAAGGCGCGCAACCGCGCGGTGAACCTCTCCGGCGGGCAGAAGCAGCGGACGGTGATCGCCCGCGCGCTCGTCAACAACCCGCGGATCATCTTCGCCGACGAGCCGACCGGCAACCTCGACACGGCGACCGGCGCCGTCGTGGAGGACATCCTGTTCTCCCTCAACCGGGAGAGCGGCATCACCCTCATCGTCGTCACGCACGACGAGGAGCTGGCGGCACGCTGTGATCGGCGGATCCTCATCCGAGACGGACTGCTCGTCGAGGACGAGGCGGTGGCCGCATGAGAACCGTCGACCTCATCGGGACCGCCGTCGCGAACACGTTCCGGTCCAAGACCCGGACCATCCTGACCATCCTGGCGATCTTCGTCGGAGCGTTCACCCTCACCCTCACGAACGGGCTCGGCACCGGCATCAACGCCTACATCGACGACACGGTGTCGAGCGTCGGCGCGTCCGACACGATGACCGTCACCAAGACGGCCGACACCGGCGGCGGGCTGGGTGGGGCCACGAGCGGGCCGAAGGAGTACGATCCGGACGCGGTCGCCTCCACCGGTGCCGGTGCGCCGGGATCGACCGTCGTCGCCCTCACGCCGACCGATCTCGACGAGCTCGGCGGGATCGACGGCGTCCTGGACGTGCAGGCCGTGAAGTCGATCTCGACCGACTACATCGAGTCGGGCGGCGGCACGAAGTACGTCGTCGGTGTCGGCGGCCTCATCTCCGGGCAGAGCGTCACACTGCTGGACGGTGCACAGCCCGACGACGACACCGACACGCTCCAGCTCGTGCTCCCCACCTCCTATGTGGAACCGCTCGGCTTCGGAAGCGACGCCGACGCGGTCGGGCAGACGGTCACGGTCGCCATCACGGATGCGCAGCGCACGCAGCACACCGTGGACGCGACGGTCGTCGGAGTCGCCGAGGAGAGTCTCGCCTCGCCCACGGGCGCCTCGATCGTGCCGAATGCCGCGCTCACCGACCTCCTCTACGAGACGCAGAACATCGGCGTCCCGTCCGACCAGGTCGAGCGGTACGCGCAGGCGTCCATCCGGTTCAGCGCGGACGCCACCGACGAGCAGGTCACGGCGTTGAAGGACCGACTCGCCGACGCGGGCTACACCGGCACGACCGTCGCGGACCAGCTCGGCACCATCAAGACGGTGATCGACGGGATCGTCCTCGTCCTCAACGCCTTCGCGATCATCGCCCTCCTCGCGGCCAGTTTCGGGATCGTGAACACCCTGCTCATGTCCGTGCAGGAGCGCACCCGCGAAATCGGGCTGATGAAGGCCATGGGGATGGGTAGCGGGAAGGTCTTCGGGTTGTTCAGCCTCGAGGCCGCGTTCATCGGTTTCCTCGGCAGTGCGATCGGCGTCGGTATCGCGGTGCTGGCCGGCACCGGCATCAGTGCCGCGCTGTCCGGATCGCTCCTCGCCGACCTGCCGGGCCTCGACCTCATCGCGTTCGACCCGGTGTCGCTCGGGATCATCGTCCTGGTCGTCATGGTGATCGCGTTCCTCGCCGGGACCCTGCCCGCCGCCCGTGCCGCCAAGGCCGATCCGGTGGAGTCGCTCCGCTACGAGTGAGATCCGGCGGAGGGTCCGTGGTGACGGCTGTGGGGCGTGGCGGAAGCGGCGCCCCACAGCCGCGCCGGCGCCAGGTTGAGGAGCAGCACCGGCGCAGACGCTCAGGTCACGTCTGCAGCGTCCACGTTACGACCAGCGGAGGCTCACCACCCGACCTTGAGGACCCGCGCCCGCTGCCCTATCCTCTCCGTTCCGGCGTGGTGACGTGCTCTGCTCGGAGCCCGATGCCGATGAACCTCGCCGCGAGCGGCCGGACGACCGGGCTGGCGAGCCGCATGAGGCGGATCACCCACTGCGGTGCGATTCGGTCGCCCGTGGTCGTGCGGGAGATCACCCGGTGTCCTGCCCGCTGGATGCGCTGCATGATCCTGACCGGCTGCTCGCGTCGACGTTGGACGGCAGCGAGGACCCCGGACGGTGCGTCCCCAGCGGCGAGGTGGCCGGCGATCGCATTGGACAGGGCGACCGCATCCTGGATCGCGTAGTTGACCCCGACACCGAACATCGGTGACATCGCGTGCGCTGCGTCGCCGATGGCGATGAAGCCCGGGCGGTACCAGCGGTCGAGGCGGTTGAGCTGGACCGAGAGGAGCTTGACCTGGTCCCAGTCGGTCAAGGTGTCGACCACCGGACGCAGGACCGGCGCGGCATCGACGATCCGACGGCGGAGCGCCGACAGGCCCTCGGCTCGGGACAGCTCCGCGCCGCCCTTCCGGATGACCATGCCGGACTGGTACTGGTCGCCCCGGTCGATCGTGAGGACCATGCCGCGCGGCGAGAGGTAGGCGAGGGTCGGCGGCGGCGGGTCGGCGGGCTTCGGCAGGCTGAACCACAGGACGTCGATCGGGACGCCGCTCTCGTCGGGGATGAGTCCGGCCGCGTCGCGGAGTGCAGAGGTGCGTCCGTCCGCCGCGACCGTGAGGGTGGCTCGGATCTCGACGTCGGTGGAGGTGCTGGTCGCCGGGTCGTCGGCGGTCGTCGTGGTCGCGCGCAGGCCGCGGACCCGGCCCCGCTCCACGATGAGGCCGGTCGCCTCGGTGCGGAGACGGAGCTCGAAGTCCGGCAGCGCGGCGGCCTCCTCGGCGAGGAAGTTCAAGAAGTCCCACTGCGGCGCGAGGACGAGGAAGCGGTCGGGCGCCGGCAGGGTGCGGAAGTCGACCATCGTCATCCGCAGGCCGTCGATCACGGCATCCATCGTCTGCAACCGGTTGAGCGGCAGCCGCAGGAACCGCTCGCGCAGGCCGAGCTCGCCGAGCAACGTGATGGTCGAGGGGTGGATCGTGTCGCCGCGGAAGTCTCGGAAGAAGTCGGCGTGTTTCTCGAGCACGGTCACGCGGAGGCCGGCCCGGGCGAGGAGGTAGCCGAGCACCATGCCGGCCGGGCCGCCACCCGCGATGACGCAGTCGCGGTCGGGGGTGTGGTCGCCGTGATCGCTGTCGGTGCGGGTCGTCGGTTTCATCGCGCTGCTCCCGTCGGTCTCTTCCGGACACTACTCCGGAACCAATATCGTCGACATCATGCGTCTGTTGCAGCGGGTGGGAGTGCCGCTTCTCGTGTCCGGAACGATCGTGCTCGCGCTGTCGGCGTGCTCTGGTGGGAGTGGGCCCGGTGGTGACTCCGCCGGTAGTGCATCGCCCGCTGCGACGGTGCCGGCGGAGACGTCGAGCGGGGGCTCGGGAGACGGATCGCCCCTGCAGGTCGACTGCGCGGCGGTGCAGGCGGCCGTCGCGCCGTACATCGAGGGACTCGTCGCGCGGGAGGACAACGGGGCGGACGAGTACGGGACCCTCTGCGGCTGGGAGGCGCCGGAAGGGACGATCGACGCGGCGGACATCCGGTCGGTGGAGGTCGTCGTCTCGCCGGAACCGAGTGAGGCGCTGTCGGCCGATGAGCTCGCCTCCGCTGGGCTCACGCCGATCCCGGATGCGACCATCGAGGCTGCCGGCGGAATCGCGTACAGCGCGACGGTCGAGACCGGAGTCGCCGCGGTGATCGTCACCACGGTGGTGCTGCCGGACACCGAGGTGTCCGTCACCGGCGGGCAGTGGGCGGGTCATCCGTCGCTCGACGGGCCTGCCGCGGTCGAGGTCGTGAAGGCGCTCATGGGTCGGTGAGCGGACTGGGAGCATGTCGCCTTTCGGCACGCTCGGCGACCGAGACCGTTCCCTGAGCACCCCCGGTCCGCGAGCAACCCTCGCCGGTCCACGCGCGACCCTTCCCCGGTCCACGCGCGACCCTTCCCCGTTCCACGAGCGACCCTTCCCCGGTCCCTGAGCTTGTCGAAGGGCGCACGTAGGCACTTCGACAAGCTCAGTGACGGGAGGAGGTCCACCCGAATCCCCTCCGCTCCTTGAGCAACCCTTTCCCGGTCCCTGAGCCTGTCGAAGGGCGCACGGAGAACCCGGCGAATCCGGCATGCCTCTCCCGGTCCCTGAGCCTGTCGAAGGGCACACGAGGAGACTTACACAACCGGCTCGACTCAGCATCTGGAATGTCAGTGGTCCATGGTGGACTTGTCCCATGACCGAGACCACCATCACCGCGATCCGCGCGAGCGACGAGCACGCCGCACGCCTCGCGGAGTTCTCGGACCAGTACGCGGAGATCCAGCGTCGGCGTGCTGCTCTGGACGCCGAGGAGGCCCGGCTCCTCGCCCGTTCCGCCGCCTACGCGGACGCCTTCGCCGACGCCACGGTTCCGGCGATCTTCCCGCCGGCGGAACGGCAGGCGCTCTCGCGCCGCTCCACCTGCGCGGCCCTCGCGATGGCGACCCGCACGCCCGAGCGGACCGTGCAGCGTGCGAGCAACGACGCGGAACGCCTCGTGAACGAAGCGCCGGCCGTGCTCGCCTCGCTCGAAGCCGGTCGTATTTCGGCGCGGCATGCGCAGACGATCATCGACCAACTCAATGACGTCCCGACCGCAGGGCGAGTGGTGTTCCTCGCTGAGGTGCTGCCGGTTGCGGAAGAGTCGACCAACGCGTACCTCCGGAAGCGCGCCCGAGTCCTGCGCGAGCGCCTCCACCCGGAATCGATCACCGCCCGAGCCGTCCGCTCCGAGGCGGACCGCCGGGTGGAATTCGAGCCCGCCGCCGACGGCATGGCGTGGGTGCATCTCTTCACGACCGCACCGATCGCGCAAGGCATCATCGAGCGGGTCGAGACGGCAGCGGCGGAATCGCGCAAGGCCGGCGACACCCGCACCTGCGGACAACTCCAGGCCGACGCGCTCGCGGCCCTCGCCCTCACCGGTGTGACACCCGACGATGTCATGTCCAGCGCGGTCCTCCCGCACCCGATCGAGGTGCAGGAGCACATCAAGCCGACCGTGCAGATCACCGTGCCGGCACTGAGCATGGCCGGTGTCTCTGACGCCCCGGCCACGCTGGACGGCTACGGACCCATCGACCCTGAGACCGCAGCACGTATCGCGGTGAACGCGCCGAGCTTCACCCGGATCCTGGTCCAGCCCGAGACCGGTGCGGTCCTTTCCGTCGGCCGGAATCAGTATCGCGTTCCGGCCGATCTGCAACGCGCTGTACGCCTGCGGGACGGCACCTGTCGGGCACCGGGCTGCGGGAGACGTGCCCGGGCTTGCGACCTCGACCATTCCGTCGCCTGGGAGGACGGCGGGACGACGGATGTCGGGAACCTCGCCTGTCTCTGTCGACATCACCATCGGATGAAGCACCTTCCGGGATGGAATCTCGACCATGGTCCCGGTGGGGTGCTCGAGTGGACGACACCCGACGGGAAGCATCACCGGACCGAACCGGACCCCGCCCCGTTCTGACCGCTCTCGGTCCCTGAGCTGCACCGCACTTCGACAGGCTCAGTGACCGGAAGAGGTGTGCCCGGAACCGTGGCGCGCGCGTGGGCACTTCGACAGGCTCAGTGACCGGAAGAGGTGTGCCCGGAACCGTGGCGCGCGCGTGGGCACTTCGACAGGCTCAGTGACCGGGAGAGCTGTGCCCGGAACCGTGGGGCGCGCGTGGGCACTTCGACAGGCTCAGTTACTGGACGAGGTGCGCCCGGATGGACCCGGTCCCTGAGCCTGTCGAAGGGCAGTCGGGTTGCACACGCTCCGTGGACGGGGAGCCGCTTCCGGGACCACCTCCGCACCCCGCCGGGTAGGCTCCAAAGGTGGGCACCGACGAAGACCAGATGCTGTCACTCGTATACGCGAGCACGGCGACACAGCCGTTCAGCGACGACGACCTCACCGCCCTGCTCGCCACCTGCCGCGAGAACAACGCCCGCGCACAGCTCACCGGCATGCTCGTCCACCGCGACGGCCGGTTCCTGCAGGTCCTCGAAGGACCGGAGCCCGCCGTTCGCGAGCTCATGGAGACCCTCGCCGCCGATCCCCGCCACACCGGCATCCGCGTGATGTTCGAGGAGCCCATCCGCGAACGCCAGTTCGCCGCCTGGACGATGGGCTTCGAACGCGCCGACACCGCCACCGGCAACGATTCGGAGACCGAGCTCGACGGCTACCGCGACACCTTCGACGACCTCGACCGCGACGACCCGACCGCCACCATGCGCGCGCTGCAGGAACTCGCCCGCTGGTTCCGCAGCCGCGCCACGCGGAGCTGAGCCGCGCTCAAGCCCGCGCTCGCACCCGCAGTCACCCTGCGAGCTTGCCGATCGGGCTGTCGTCGAGGTTCGCGAGCAGCTCCGCGACGTCGCCGTAGACCGCGACCGCACCCGCGTCCCGGAGCTCCTGCTCACCGAAGCCACCGCTGCGCACCCCGATGCACTCCACGCCGGCCCGCGCAGCCGCCTCGATGTCCCAGACGGCATCGCCGACCATGACCGCCCGCGACGCCGGCACGCCCGCACGATCGAGCGCGACCTCGACGATGTCGGGCTCCGGCTTGGCGGTCTCCACGTCACCGGACGAGGTCGCGGCGAAGATCGCGTCGTCGACGTCGAGCAGCTCCCGCAGGATCTCGAGCTCGTTCTCCGAAGCCGACGTCGCCAGCACGACTGCGATCCCGCGCCCCGCCAACGCTCCAAGCAGCTCGCGCGCACCGCCGATCACCCGCAGCCGGGAGGTGTTCTGGAGGTAGTACTCGCTGTGCAGCTCCTTCGCCCGCTCGCCGTACTGCTCGACCTCGTCGAAACCGTCCAGCAGCGATTCGAGCAGCTCGCCGCCGTCCTTGCCGATCGAGCGGTGGATGCGCCACGCGTCGACCGGTCTGCCGGCATCGGCGAACGCACGATCCCAGGCGTCGACGTGCAGGTAGTTCGAGTCGACGAGCGTCCCGTCGATGTCGAAGAGCACCGCGATGCGTTCGTCGGAGTTCTCGGGGACGGTGGTGTCAGCTGGTTCGGACATGCGTCCAGTCAATCCCGCGAGCCCGCGATTGTGAAGCGGTGGTGATTCGCCGCAGAACGTGCGAGCCCGCCGTGCCGCCCGCTACTGGAACCGACTCGTGAGGATCACCGAGCTGGTCGCGTCGTCGAGGAACACCTGCGTCACTCGGCCGTCCTGCGAGAAGGCGTCGTCGAGCGCAGACGAACGCACGAACGGTCCCGGCGGCAGCGCGTCGTCGAGTCCGGGGTCGAGGTCTGAAAGCTCCGCGCCCACGTCCGAGCCCGCCTCATCGGGTGCGAGCGCCCGCAGTTCCGCGTATCCGGCCTCGTCCAGGACGACGACCGCATCGATCCAGTACGTGCTCGGGCCCGGAACCCGCTCGTCGCCCATGGTCCCCGACATCCACGTCGCCGAGAGCGCGCTGGCGAGTTGTGGGAAGCGCTCGGTGAGCGGGCCGAGCTCGTGCCGGATCTCACCGGTGCCCGAGCGGGTCGCGGCGTCCGATGCGGATGCGGATGCGGATGCCGCCGTCGTCCGGTCCGGCGAGGGCGACGTCGCGCAGCCTGCGAGCAGACCGGCGACGACGACCGCCGTGGCCACGAGGGTCGCGCGCGGCGCGAGACGGCGACGTCGATCGTGCAGCCGAGCAGTCGTGTCCATGCCTGCAGCCTAGAGGTCTCCGACGACTGTCCGTTCGGCCAGTCGGGGACTGTGCGGCGGGCTGGGGCGCCCTGGGCCGCCCGCTACGAGGCTGAAGACATGAACGTACCAACCTCTCATCCCATCGAGGCCCGCGGGCTCCGGAAGACCTTCCACGGTCGCCCGCGCGTCGACGACGTGTCCTTCACCGTCGACCCCGGCCGGGTCGTCGGACTCCTCGGCCCCAACGGTGCCGGGAAGACCACCACCATCCGTCTGCTCCTCGGTCTGGTCCGTCCTGACGCGGGCGACGGGCTCATCCTCGGCCACCCGTACCGCCAGCTCGAGCACCCCGCTCGTTCCATCGGCGCCGTCCTCGACGCCGGCGGACTCCACCCGGCCCGCACCGGGCGGCAGCACCTCCGCATCGCCGCCGCACGGATCGGGGTCGACGCGGCCCGGATCGACGCGGTCCTCACCGAGGTGGGGATGACTCGCGACGCCGACCGTCCTGCGGCCGGGTATTCGCTCGGCATGCGTCAGCGGATCGCAATCGCCGCAGCACTCCTCGGCGAGCCTGCCGTGCTCATCCTCGACGAGCCGTCGAACGGTCTGGACCCGGCCGGTATGCAGTGGCTACGACGCCGGCTGCGCGCGTTCGCCGACGCGGGTGGGACGGTGCTGCTGTCGTCCCACCTTCTGTCCGATGTCCAGGACATCGCGGACGACGTGGTCGTCATCACCGACGGACGCGTCCTGGCCCAGTCGTCGATGGTCGACATCCTCGCCGCATCGGGCGGTGACCTCGAGGCGTACTACCTCCAGGTCACCGGAACCGCCCAGCTCACCGAGAACAGGGAGGTGCGCTGATGTTCCGCGCTGAACTCATCGGGCTCGTCACCACGACCGCGACGAAGGTCACCGCGGCGGTCGCCGTCGTGGGACTCATCGTCACGCAACTCGCCTTCGTTACCCTCATGCCCGCCCTCGCCGACGGCAACATCGGTCCTGGCCTCGATGCCCTCGGGAGCGACTTCCCCGTCCTGGACCTCGCCTCCCGCGCCGTCCAACTCGACGCGCTGAACCCCCTCGGTGCGTCGATGGGCAGCGGCTCCATCGGCGTCGCACTCCTGGCGATCACTTTGCTCGGTGTGCTCGCCGGCACGAGTGACGACCGCTACGGCGGCATCGTCGGTGCTGTCCTCGCTTCACCCAAGCGGTTCCGCATCGTCGCAGCCAAGGCGGGCGCGGTCGCACTCGCCGGCGTCGCCCTCGGTGTCGTACTCGCCCTCGTCAGTCTGGTCACGCTCGTGATCACCCTGGCGGCGACTGGAACGCCCTTCGTCCTCGGTCTCCCGGACCTCGCAGCACGGTTCGGGCTCGGTGTCCTCGCCGTCACCGCACTGTCGGTCATCGGCCTCGCGGTCGGACTCATCGTCCGCACCCAGCTCGCCGGCGTGCTGACGATGATCGCGATCCTCATCCTCGAACCGATCGTCGTCTCGTCGATCCAGTTGGTCAGCGGCGGTACTCCGCCGGTCTGGACCCAGTTCCTGCCTGTCGCCCTCGCACAGGGCGTCATCCACGGCGGAACGGACGGGCTCGGACCGTTCGTCGTCATCCTCGCCCTCGTGGCCCTCACCGCCGCCCTCACTGTGGCCGCGTCCGCTGCGCTTTCGCGCCGCGACATCTGAAAGGAATCACCCACATGAACGACCAGACCCAGACCCACACTCAGACCAAGACGCAGCACCAGACCCGTCACCGCACGCTCATCGCCGTCTCGGCCGCCGCCGCGCTGCTCGCCGGAACCGTCTCCCTCAGCGCCTGCTCCAGCGCCACAGAGCAGACCGCCGGCACCGGCTCCGAATCGGACCCACTGCAGGACCGGATGCAGTCGCTCGTCGACGCCGGCTACCCCGCGGCGCTCGCCTCGGTGATCGGACCGGACGGTGAGGCGATCGATGTGGCGGCCGGTATCGGCGACCTCGCGACCGACGAGCCGGCCCCGGTCGACGGCGAGGTGCGGATCGCGAGCAACACGAAGATGTTCGTCTCGACCGTCGTCCTGCAGCTCGTCCAGGAGGGGAAGGTCGCACTGGACGCCCCGATCGACACCTACCTCCCCGGGCTCATCACCGGCGACGGCATCGACGGCACCCGCATCTCGGTCCGTCAGCTGCTGCAGCACACGGCGGGGCTCCCCGAGTACGCCGACCAGATCGCCGCCGACGCGTTCGCGGCACAGGAGCGCTACACCTCACCCCGCGACATGCTCGACATCGCCCTCGCCAAGCCGGCCGTGTTCGCGCCGGGGGAGCGCTGGGCGTACAGCAACACGAACTACCTCGTGCTGGGACTACTCGTCGAGGCCGTCACCGACCGTGCACTGCCCCAGCAGATCGACGAGCGCATCGTCAAACCGCTCGACCTCGAGCACACCTACTTCCCGGCGCCGGGCGAACGCGAGCTGCGCGGGGAGCACCCGCACGGGTACCACGCGAAGACCGTCGGCGACCTCCTGGACATCACGGCCCTCGACTCCTCCTTCGCCTGGTCCGCTGGGGCCATGGTGTCCACGCCGCACGAGCTCAACGTCTTCATGCAGGCCCTGCTCGACGGTGAACTCCTGAACGAGGAGAGCCTCGCCGAGATGCAGACCACGGTTCCGGCTGGCGACGAGCTGTGGCCGGAGGCGACGTACGGGCTCGGCCTGCAGAGCTACCCGCTGAGCTGCGGTGGTGTGGCCTGGGGCCATGGCGGCGACATCCCGGGAACCCAGACGCGCAACGCGGTCGGTCCTGACGGCACGGCCGTCACCATCGCCGTCACCTCGCTGCCGTGGGCGGTCGTCTCGCCCGACGACAACGAGCGGTTGATGGAGCAGTACCGGATCGTCGTCGACGCCCTCGACGCCACCCTCTGCGAGCGATGACCGCTGCTCACCGGACGCCGAGCACCGGCCCCCACCGGGGTCGGCGCTCGGCGTGGTTGACTCGACCCATGACCTCTCCCGCACGGCCCGCCCCGCTCGCGGCCCGTCTGCGCTCGGCGCTCCCGCCGGTCCTGGTCCTCGCCGGTGCGGTCGGGTACCTCGGGGTCGTCCCGTGGGTCGACGAGCTGCACGCCGTGCCGGGTCGGATCCCGCCGTGGGTGCATGTGGCCCTGGTCGTGCTCCAAGCCGTCGCGCTGCTGCTGCGGAGCCGGTACCCGGTCATCGTGTTCGGGGTCGTGGTCGCGCTCGACCTCGTGATCCTCGGCAGCACCGGCGGTGAGCTCGGCCTCGGCTCGTTCGGGGTGATCCTCGCCACCTACGCGCTCGCCCGTCGCGAGGACCGTCGAACGGTGGTGGCCGCACTGGTGACGGGCGCGGCGGCCACGACGGTCGTCGGCGGCATCGCGATGGCCTTCGGGTCGTCCGAGGAGCCGCTCATCCTCGTGTTCGCGGCCGTCGCGCGCATCGTGCTGCAGTACGTGCTCCCGGCCGGTGTCGCCGAGTATGCACGGGGGCGCGAGCGCCTGCTGTCGGCGATCGAGGACCAGGCGCGCATGGCCGAGAACGAGCGACGGATCAGTGTGCAGAACGACCTCCGCGCCGAGCGCACCGCCCTCGCCCGGGAACTGCATGACATCGCCGGGCACCACCTGTCGGGGATCATCGTCAGTGCCCAGGCGGCCAGCGCGCTGGTCGAGCGCGACCCGGAACGCGCTCGGGCGATGCTCCAGACGGTGCAGTCGGACGCAAGGACGACGCTCGTGGATCTGCGGCGGACGGTCGGCCTGCTGCGCAGCGATGATGCGGACGTCCAGCGCGGCGGAGACGGATCGACGCTCGGTCCGGCGACAACCCCGACCATTTCGGCGATCCCGGAACTCGTCGAGGCGGCGCGGTCGCGTGGGCAGCACGTCGCGTACACCGTGACCGGTGAGCCTCGGGTGCTGGGTCCGCTCGCGGAGACGGCCGCGTACCGGACCGTCCAGGAGTCGCTCGCAAACGCCGCTCGCCATGCGCCCGGAGCCGTCTGCCGCGTCGCGGTGCGGTTCGAGGTGGACGCGATCGAACTCACCGTGACGAACGCCGCGTCGTCGCAGCGGCCTGCTTCACCGTCGCGCGACGGCTACGGCCTCTGGGGCATGCGCGAGCGCGCCGAACTCATCGGAGCGCGTTTGACCTCGGCACCGACGGACGAGGGCGGGTGGCGCAACCGCCTGACCATCCCTGACGAGCACCGTCCCGACGAGCACCGCCCCGACGAGCACCGCCCCGAGGAGCACCGTCCCGACCAGCATCGGAGTGATTCATGATCCGCCTCCTCATCGCCGACGACCAGGCGGTCGTCCGCGCCGGCCTCTCGGTGATCCTCGGTGCCGAGCCCGACATCGAGGTCGTCGGTGAGGCGATCGACGGTGCCGACGCGGTGCGCTTGGCGAAGGAGCTGCGGCCCGACCTGATCTGCATGGACATCCGGATGCCGGGCACGGACGGGATCGCGGCGACCCGCACGATCACGGCGGACCCTGAGCTCGACGCCGACGTCCTCATCCTCACGACCTTCGACGTCGATGCGGACGTGTTCGCCGCGCTCGAAGCCGGGGCGGCAGGCTTCCTCTTGAAGGGTGCCGACGAGACGACGCTGCTCGCCGCGATCCGGTCCGTCGCAGCGGGGGAGGGGACGCTCGACCAACGCCTCACCCGTCGCATCCTGCGCGAGTTCTCGGAGCGCCGGCGGGAGACGCCCGCGGCCGCGACGGCACCGGCGGAGTCACCGCTCACCGACCGTGAGTTCGAGGTCCTCGACCTCCTGGCGCAGGGACTCTCCAACGCGGAGATCGCCGAGCGGCTCTTCGTCGAGCCCACCACGGTGAAGTACCACCTGGCTGGTCTGCTGCAGAAGACGGGAGCGCGCGACCGACTCCAGGCCGTGCTCTGGGGGATCCGGGCGGGGCTCGTCGACCCGCGGTGACAGGTTCAGCTCGCGGGCACTCCGAGCGCCGCGCGGAGCTGCTCTTTCGCTCTCGCGTATCGGGTGCGCGCAGTCGAGTCGGCGATGCCGAGCAGCCCAGCGGCCTGCACGATCGTCAAACGCTCCCAGTGGATCAGCCGCACCAGTTCACCCAGGTCAGGGTCCAAACGGTCGATCGCATCTCGGATCTCCGCACCGTCATCGGCGGCCGGCGCGACGACGGGCATCAGCGCATCACCGCGGATGCGGTCGGCCAACGCCCATCGGCGGCGCTGCCCGCGAGAGTGGTTCAGCAGTGCGGTGCGGGCGATGCCGAAGAGCCACATACGTGCCTGCTCCGCGTCGAGGGGAAGGTCGTCGACGCGGCGCCATGCGACGACCATCGTCTCTCCGAGGAGGTCAGGGGCCTCATCGAACCCGACGCGTCGTTGCAGATAAGCGAGCAGGTCCGCCGACGACTCGCTCAGCGCGGTGGTGATGCGGACGTGCGCTCGCTTCACGAACCAGACCCGAAGGAGTAGGGCGCGTTGTCCTCGTCGAAGCAGTTGATCTGCCCGTTCCGCTCACTCCCGTTTATGCGGGGATCGCCGCCGGAGATACCGTGTGCGTTCAGCTCATCCCACTCCGCTTCGTTCACGGCCGCATCCCATGCGGTCCACTGACGCGCCCATTCCCGGTTCGTCGCTTCCCCCGGAGGCAACGTCTCGAGCGTCTCACCCGGCTGCAACTCAAGCCCGTCAACCTCGTCCAGCTTCTCAGGGACGATCGCCTCCACGGCGGTACGCACATCCGCCGAGCGATACCAATCCCGCAGGATCCGGTTCACTTCGGCCACGTAGCCAGGATCCGCGCCCCCCGTGTACTCGGAGAACCGCAGCTCGCACGAAAACCCGACATCCATGGTGAAGGTCACGGCACCGATCGGTTCCTGCGCCCACGGCGCCCAGGAGAACTGGCCGGTGGCAGCTGCGAGACTCGCTCCGCTCGTCGCGAGGACCGCCGCAAGTCCCGCTGTGATCAGGACCTTCGGACGGAATACGCGGGGAGTGTGGCGGCGGGCATCCGCAGCCATCGCGTCAAGGTCCGCTTGCGCAGCCGGGCGAGCCGGTAGCGCGGACCGATCAAGGAGTTCATCGAACGCTTCCCTGGTCATCATGCCTCCATCGTCAGGGTCATCTCACCCCTACATGTCCAGCACCGGACCATCCGTCCGCCCCGAGTCGAATCTGTGCGGCGCAGCATCCCGGACGAGGAGGCTGCGCCGATGCTCGAACCCAGCAGTCGAGCCCACTCTCCTCTGCCCCCAGCGACGTCACTCGTCGAGGTAAAGGATGTCCAGGTCACCACGATGCGACAGCGCCCCGAGGTGCGCGGATGCCGACCGTGAGACCACCAGGGTCTGCAGCTCCGCCAGTGCCTCCAGCGGACGGTAGTCCTCGATCGGGGCGCCCGCCACGCCCACGGTCACCAGGCCCGTGAGGGCACGGATCGGGTCGAGGTCGGAGACGTTCGTCCCGCTCAACCACAACTTCTGCAGGAGGCGGAGCGGTCGGAGCGGCTCGATGTCGCCGACCGGCGTCTCGCCGAGCTCGAGCACCGTGAGTGCCTGCAGCCCCGACAGCGGACGGAGATCGGCCACGCGCGTCTCGCTGAGACACAACTCTTCGAGGTCTCGAAGGCCTGTGAGTGGACGGAGATCGACGACATCCGTGCCTTCCAGCCCGAGTCGTCGGAGTCCGTGGAAGCGTTCGATGCCATCCAGCACCGTCGCCTCATCGACGACGATCTCGCTCAAGCCCTCCGAGCCCGCGCCGTGCGGCAACCCGCGCAGATGCTCCCGCACGGCAGCCCGCAGCCCCGCGTCCCGCAACGATTCGACCTCATCCACCCGATGATCCTCTCGCACCCACCGGCGAACACCCGGCAAGCCCGGAAGGCCGGTTCACTCCGAGCGCTCGAGCGTGCCGATCTCCGTGCCGCTCCCGTCGAGGACGACGAGTTTCGTGTCGGTCCAGGTGCCGGATGCTCCGCCCGACAACCAGGTGTCGACCCCCTCGCAGGCCATCCGCGTGGACGCCAGCGGCGCGAACTCGACCGTGTCGCCGTCGGCCGTCCACGAGCCCATGAGTCGGTTGCACCCGTCGGTCCCCGTCACCGTGCCGTCCTCCGCGAACACCAGCGACGGGCTGTTCTGCGCGTCGGCGTCTCCCCAGACGCCGACGACACCGACAGCGTCGCCGGACTCGGCGGACGCAGTGGTCGAGGGGTCGGCGCCGCTTTCGGCCTCGGAGGCGCATCCCGCGAGGGCGATCGCGAGCACTGCTGCACCGATGACGCCGAGGCCCGCGGTGCGCCCCCGCTTCGATCCGCTACCTGTGAACATGTCCATCCCCTCCGGAGGCCGCCCGGCCGCGACTGGCTCGATGCTAGCGCGAGGCCGAGCCACGGCTCATCGGTCCATGGTGGCCGCTGCTCAGGGAGCTGCGATCGCCTGCGCGGTCCCCGACACGGTGATGCCGCCGGTGGTGGGGACGTCGACCGTCAGGAGGCTGGGTGCGCCGACGTGATGACCCTGCCGGATGATGACCTGGGCCGGCGGGGTGACTAGGCCGAGTGCGCGCAGATAACCGCCGAGTGAGGCCGCAGCGGAGCCCGTCGCCGGGTCCTCGGTGATGTCGCCGACGGGGAAGAGGTTGCGGGCTTCGACGAGCAGGCGCCCGGTGTCGTCGAGACCGTGGCCGTGCACCACGGTCACCGTTCCGGCCCAGCCCTGCTCGTCCATCAGTCGGCGCAGCGCGGCCGGATCGAAGGTGAAGGCGTCGAAGGCGTCCTGGTCGCGGACGGCGACGACCGGGTGCCGGTTGCCGGCGAACGATTCACGCAGCGGCCACCGCTCGTCGAGGTCGGAACGCTCCAGCCCGAGGAGCGACAGCAGCCGATCGGCGATCTCGGCGTCGAGCTCGCGCACGGTGGTTTCGACGCTCGTGAACGACGCGGTGATCGTGCCGGTGCCGCCGGTTATGTCGGTCGTGTCGGCGTCTGCGTCGGAGGCCGTCTCGACGACGAGCGGCCCGACGTTCGTCTCCAGGGTGAACCGCCCGACGCCACGCCGTTCCGCGAGGGCGACCGCGGTCGCGATGGTCGCGTGACCGCAGAACGGCACCTCGGCACCGGGGGAGAAGTAGCGCATCCGCACGTGCCGGTCGTCACCGTCGACACCGGGATCGACGACGAAGGCCGTCTCCGGGTAGGCGACCTCGGTGGCGATCGCCTGCATCTCGGCCTCGGTGAGCGTCGAGGCGTCGAGCACGACCCCCGCGGGATTGCCGCCGCCGGCCTCGGCGGCGAAGGCCGTGAGGCGGAGGATCTCGGGCGGTCCGGCGTTCGACATCCGTCGATGCTACCTCTCCTCGCCAGGCCCCGCCCGGAGCCGCCGCCATCGCGATGAGTTTAAGCAGTAATTTATGAAAGTCCTTGACGGCACCCCGCCCCTACCGCGATCCTGGGGTCGCCGCCCTCCGACGACGCAGGGCGGAAAGGAGATGGACATGACATCGCACACCCGGAGGACGCGCATCGCACTGGGCGCCGCGCTCGTCCTCGGCCTCGTCGGCTCCGCCGTCGCGCAACCGGTGGACGCCGAGGCGTTCCCCGCGAAGAACAAGGCCACGGTGATCCAGTACCTCAAGACGATCGCCGGGACGAACATCGTGTCGGGCCAGCACAACAAGGAACCGGCGAGCCTGCCGGGTCAGTACACCCAGCAGGTGAAGGACGTCACCGGGCAGTATCCCGGGCTCTGGGGCGGTGACCTCATGTTCCGCGGGCAGGACGCCGCGAACCGACAGCGGGTGATCGACCAGGCGAAGACGGAGTGGGCGAACGGCTCGCTCGTCGCCCTCACCTGGCACGCCTGCTCACCGACCGGACCCTCCACCTGCGAGTTCGACGGCGGGGTGAAGACCCAGATCTCGAACGCCCAGTTCACGCAGATCGTGACGGGAGGCACCGCGCTCAACACGACCTGGCGGCAGCGGATGGCCGAGGTGGTGCCGTACCTGCGGCAGCTCAAGGACGCCGGGATCCCCGTCCTGTTCCGTCCGTTCCACGAGATGAACGAGACCTGGAACTGGTGGGGTGGCCGCTCAGGCGCGAACGGTGGCGCGAAGATCTTCCAGCAGATGCGCGACTACTTCGACGCCCAGGGCCTCGACAACCTCATCTGGGTCTGGAACGTCCAGGACAACCCGCAGGGAGGGTGGTCGGGCTACTACCCCGGGAACTCCTACGTCGACGTCGTCTCGCTCGACGTCTGGTACAAGAACTACCCGAGCACCGCCGACTACCAGCAGCTGCAGTCGATCGCCGGGACGAAGCCGATCGCCATCGCGGAGATGGGCAAGGTGCCCGACGCCAACCTCCTGCAGTCCCAGACGCGCTGGTCGTACTTCATGATCTGGTCCGAGCAGCTGCGCGGCAACAACTCGAACACCGAGATCCAGAACACCTACTTCCACCCGAGGGTGCTCAACCAGGGTGAGGTGGTGCTGCCCTAGTCGTCGACCGCGGCGACCTCGACGATCCACGCCCGTTCGGGCGGGGTCGCCGGGGTCTGCAGGCCGGCGTGGTGGAGGGTCGCCCCGGACATCACCACGCCGGTCCAACCGGCGTGCGGACCGTCCACGCCGTCCGGTTCACCGAACCAGGCGGGGACGGTGCGCCCTCCTGAGGGCTCGCCGATGCGCAGCGGCCGGACCCGGTAGCGACGCTCCGGGTCCAGGCCGCGGAGCGTGAACCGCCCGATCCTCGCGACGTCGGAACGCCCGAGGAATGCGAGGGAGAACAACGCCTCCGACCGGTCCGCGGCCACCACCCCCGTGATCTGGAGGGCGTCGTCGACCACGTCCTCACGGACGAGCCGCCCCGTGTGCAGCAGGGCCCTGGTCGAGCGGTAGAGCGCGAACCAGTCGGCCAACTCCGCGAGTTCCGCCGGGGAGGCCTGCCGCAGATCCCACTCGACCCCGAGATGACCGAACAGCGCCGTCGCGGCCCGGAACGACAGCTCGTGCGATCTGCCCGTCGTGTGCGACCGACCGGACGCGATGTGCGCACCGAGGCGCTCGAGCGGGACCAGCTGAGCGGTCCAACGGTTGATCTGCTGCCGCTCGAGCGGGTCGCTGCAATCGGAGGCCCAGACCCGGTGGGTCCGTTCGAGGACGCCGAGGTCGACCCGCGAACCGCCGGAGGAGCAGGACTCGATCTCCAGCTCAGGGAAGCGGTCCGCGAGTCCGTCCATCAACCGGTAGACGGCCGTCGTCTGACGGTGCACACCGGCCCCGCCGTCGGGTGCGGACCCGGCGTCGACCAGGTCGCGGTTCTGATCCCACTTCACGTACGCGATGTCGACCTCGGTGAGGATCGCGGTCATCCGTTCCAGGACGTACGCGAAGGCCTCCGGACGGCCGAGGTCGAGGACCTGCTGATTCCTCGCCGGGATCGGCAGTCGACCGCCCGTCTGCATGATCCAGTCCGGGTGTTCGCGGGCGAGGTCGGAGTCGAGGTTCACCATCTCCGGTTCGAACCACAGACCGAACTCCATCCCGAGCGCGCGGACCCGATCGACGAGCGGTCGCAGTCCGTCCGGCCACACCTCCTCGTCGACGTACCAGTCACCGAGACCGGCCCGGTCGTGCCGCCGACCCCGGAACCAGCCGTCGTCGAGGACGAAGCGTTCGATCCCGAGCGACGCGGCGACCTCCGCCAGCTCCACGAGGGCGTCGACGTCGTGATCGAAGTAGACCGCCTCCCACACGTTGAGCGTGAGCGGCCGGTCGCGGACCGGATGACTCGGCGCGTCACGCAGGTGCTCGTGGAACAGTGCGGCCTGCTCATCGAGCCCGTCACCGTAGGCCCCGTACACCCACGGGCTCGTGTAGGCCTCGCCGGAGCCGAGGCGGACCTCGTCCGGCAGGAGCAGCTCGCCACCGCCGATCACCTGGTCACCGGTCGAGAGCCGCTCCGCGACGTGTCGCTGGTTGCCGCTCCACCCCACGTGCACGCCCCACACCTCACCGGCGGCGAAACCGAAGCCCGGGACGCCGACGTTCAGCACGAGCGGGGTGTCTGGGCCGGTCCGTCCGCGGCGGTCCTCGCGGACCCAGGCTCCCACGCGGAGTGGACCGCGCTGCGGCGTCCGCTCCTTGCCCCACCGGCCCGCGAGGTCGAGCACCTCGCGCGCCCTGGCCGGGATCGGCAAAGCCAGATGCAGCTCGTCGAGTCGGTAGACATCGTCGGCGGTGTTGCGCAGCGTGGCGCGGACGCGTAGGAGGCCGACCTCGCTCAGCTCGAACTCGATCCGGACGGCCAGCCCCGCCTCGGCGTCCTCGCCGTCGACGGTGACCGCGCGCGAGGTGACCAGCGCCGGCCTCATCGTGAACAGCGGCGACCAGTCGCGGCCGTCCCGGCTGCCGGTGATGCCCGGCCGGCCGAGCCAGGCCTCGCTCTGTTCCGGAAGCACCGCGAGGCGGGTCGGTCGATCGGGTGCGTTCTCCGTGACGAACCGCTCCGCACCGCGCACGACATCGGCGAGCTCCCGATCGTCGAGCGGACCGAGGTCGGCTCCCCAGTGCGCGATCGACGGCAGGCGACCGTCGCGCAGGTCGATAACGACGCTCACGGCGCGCGATCGCAGGTGGACGACGGGCTGTCGGGTGTCGATGGACATGGGGGCCTTTCGGATGGGTGCGTGGTCAGTCCACGGACGGGCGTGCGAGCTGGCCGTCCCAGGGGACGAAGGTGGCGAGGTCGACGTCGTGCACGGCTCCGTCGGTCCACCGTGTGACCAGTCGGGTCCCGGTCACGTCCACCGCGACCGGGAGGTCGGGTGTCTCGCCGTCGTCGAAGCGGAGGGTGTGGAGTGCGGCCAGGACGGTGTGCCCCGGAGTGCTGGCGGCGTACAGCGCCGGGACCGCTGAGTGGGGACCGAACGCGTTCGCGTCACGGTAGGCGACGGCCTCCGCGCGGTCCCAACCGTGCAGCCCGACGATGGTCGCTGCGAGCCCGTCGCGACCGACCACCGTGGCCCGAGGCGCGGCCACAGCGGGATCGACCTCGGTGCGCAGGATGGCGTCGTCGGCGACGGCCGCACCGCCCTCGCGGACGGTCCAGGCGCGCGTCGATTCGACCAGGTGCGCGCGGAGCTCCTGATCGCCGCGGACGATGCTGACCGTGGTGACGGCGCAGCCCGGCCACACCCGGCCGTCGAGCTGTGGGAGGTGCACCGAGCCGGAGATCTCGCCGACGGTCCGCATCCCGCGGATCGCGGCGCGACGACTCGCCCGCCCGTCCTCGTCGAGCAACGCGAGATGGCCGTCGACGTTCTCCTCCCACGCCGCGCTCGTCCCCGGAGCCGTGTGCGAGGAGTACCCGAACTTGGCGTAGTGCGGATCGTCCGCGTCGGCGCGAGAGGGCTCCACGGGGATCTCGCAGTGGTCGCTGCCATGGTTGGCGAGCGTTACGACACCGTCCCGCTGGGAGCGCAGGATCCATCCGACCGCCGGCAGCACGGTGGTCTCCGGCGGCCCGTCGGTCGGCTGCGAGCGTTCCGGAGCCGTCCACACCGGGTCGTCGCGGTCGATGGCGAGCCCGAGGAACCCGATGCCCGCGAGGTAGGACGAACCGAAGCCACTGTAGCTCTGCGCGGTGGGCTCCCACGGTCCGTACCAACCGAGACTCAGCGGGCCGTCGACGCCGACGCCGTGCCGGACGAACCCCGAGACCACCCCGGAGGCCAGGCGTCGCGTCGCGCCGGGACTCAACGGGTTCACCCCCGAGAGCTCGGCGCACCAGAGCGCGGCGAGGGCGGCCGTCCGATAGCTCAGCGAGCGACCGATGTGCACCATCGACCCGTCCGGCGCGACCATGCGCGCGAAGGATCCGGTGAAGTCGTGCAGCCGTTCCAGATGCCGCGAGCCGTCGGCCGTGCCCGTGCGGTCGGTCATGCGGTACCAGGCCCAGAGGTAGGGATGGATCGCCCACGCGTTGTAGTAGTCGATCGCGTGTTCCGGACCGTCGGTGTACCAGCCCTGCTCCAGGTGCCACGACTCGACCCGGGCGACGTTCCGCGTGCCGTTCAGCCCGGTGACGTCCTCGTCGACGGAGCGGAGGAATGCCTCCGCCATCGCCGGGAAGAGCTGCCAGTTGTTGTGCCAGACCTCGAGGCGCGCATGGTGGCGCAGCCAGTCGGCGATCTGCACCTGCTCCTTCCGAGTGAGCCCCGCCCACAGCCGGTCGCGACTGACGTACAGGCCGAACGCGATGTTCGCCGCCTCGACGATCGAGTTGGTGACGCCCGTGCCAGGGGCCCGACACGTCACGCCCAGCGGCCAGGACTCCGGACCGTCCGGGGCCGTACCGGCGAGGAGCGCCCGGCTGTACCAGGCGACGAGGTCCTCGACCCCGTCACCATCGCCGTCTCCACCGCCGGCCATCCGCGGTGCGGCGAGGAGGAAGGAGCGACCGACCGCCTCCATGCCCTCACGGGCGACGCCGTCGCGGGTGACCCGACCGGGCAGCCGAGGGATGCCGCCGAGCGGGCTCTCGAACCGGCGGACCTCCGCCAGCCACCGGTCGGCCGTGACCTCCCAGTGCGCCCGCGTCCACCCGGTGAAGGGTGCGGCGACGGGGTCCGCGGCCGGTAAACGGAACGGCGGGAGCGGGTCGGGCGTCATCGTGGGGCCTCCATCGGTGCTCCCGGTTCCGGGTACTGTTCCGCGCGGCGCACCCGCAGCGCGTGTGATCCGCTCGTCGCGGCGGCGCGCTGCACGAGCCGGATGCGGAAGACGGCCGACCCCCAGACCTCGTGGAGCTTCGGGTCGTCGATGTCGATCCGGTCCACCGCAGTCTCGAACGCGGGGTCGGTCTCCAGGCGCGCATCGCCGACCTGGATCCCGGTGCCCGTGATGATCGGCTCGACGGCGGTGAGGAAGGTGAGCGTCATCCGCATCGGTTCCGAGAACGCCCAGTCGTCCTCGATCAGGACGGTGCCGGCCGAGCGGTCGAGCGACACCGTGCGGTCGAGCGCCGTCAGCCGAGCCTCGGCCGGATAGGCGCCCAGGAGGGACATGGCGAGCACCGCGCGTCCGTCACCGTCGGAGAACCGCGTCCCACTCGCCGCGAACCCCCGGCCATACGGCTGTTCGACACCTGCGGGGAGCGGCACGTTGTGGAACGCACTCCGCATGGTCCAGATGCCGTAGCGGGTGTCGGGCATGAAGGTGTCGCGGTGGTACACGCCCACGCCGACGTCGATGAGGACGGGTGCGCCGTCCAACGAGACGATCACGCCGCCGGCGTCGTTGTGGTTGTGACTGACGTCGTTGTGACCGCCCTTCGCGGCGACCGCCCACCCGTCCACGCGACCGGCGTGCTCGCGGAACACCGCCACCTCCGTTCCCGGTGCGTACCAGGAGGAGGGCATTCCCGGCGTGGCGTCGCCGGCCGTGGTCCACGCCGGGTCGAGCAGCTCCGCGAGTGTGCGGCGGAACAACGGAGCCAACTGCCCCGAGAAGCCGAGCGGATGCGAGCGCCCCATCCAGCGGGCGTGGGCCGCCACCTCGTCGTCGCCCACGCGCTCGCCGAAGCGGGCGAGCAGGTTCCAGGTCGCGTTCGTCGGCAGGCTCGCGGACCCGTCCGAGAAGTTGACCTGTGACTCGCCGGAGAGCTGCATCACCATCGGGAAGCGGGCCATCGCGGCCACCGGCGCGACCGCGAACCCATCGAACGCGCCCTCGGTGACCTCGCCGAGGAGGTCGAGCGCCTCGAACAGCGTCGCCCCCGCCCACCACCAGTAGGTCGCCCCCTCGTCGCAGCTGCCGTCGTCGGCGTAGCCCGCTCGGAACCGGTCCAGGATGACGAGTGCGCGGTCGATCGACGACGCCAGCTCGTCCGGGTCCGTCTCGACCACCGCCGAGCACACGAGGACGTTCGAGACGATCCACGGCGCCCAGTTGTTCGGCGGGCCGTCGAGCCCGTGCCAGAAGTCCACCTCGTTCCGCCACGGGTCCAGCACGCGACGCCGGATCTCCGCGTGCACCCGCGAGCGCAGCCCGGGGAAGGCCACCTCCAGGCGGTCACCGGCGATCGTGTCCACCGCGGCGAGCATGCCGCCCACGTAGGCGTCGGACAGGTCGAGGATGTCGCGGCCAGGGATCGGGAGGAACGGGCGCTCGCCGGACTCCGGCAGGGCGTAGTGGGAGGGCAGACACCACGCGGTCAGCTCGCAGAGCCGCCAGACGCGGTCGCCGAGCTCGAGGACCCAGGCCTCGTCGTCGGTCGAACCAAGGGCGAGCGCGGACGAGGCGACCGCACCGAGGAGCGCCTGCTGCGCCGTCTCGTAGGGGGTCCGGTCGCCGTCGGAGCTGTACCGCGCCCAGAGGGACAGCGTGGGCGGGTTGCGGTCGGCCTCGACGCACCAGTGCCGCGCGGCGGCGAGCAACGCCGTCCGGTCCCGCTCCGAGACCCGGTCCCAGGCGGTGCGGTCTCCGACCGGCGGCCCTGCGCGCCAGCTCCCGACGCGTAGGGCTCGGCGCGCCCGCGGCGTGAACTGCTCGGCGAAGCTCGTGGTGGTCGGCGCGCTGGTGGCTGCTGGGAGGGGCATGGTCTGGCCTCTGCTGCGGTTCGGTGGTCTGCGGTTCAGTGGTGTGCGGTTCGGTGGCCCGCTCACGCCTGGAGCGCGAGCGCGGCGATGGTGATCGGTCGTCGGAAGGCACCGGTCCTGACGAGGTGCAGGACCTCGTCCACGGTGTTGGTGGCGAGCCGGCCGAGTTCGTTCCCGGCCGAGCCGGCGATGTGGGGTGTGATGACCGTGTTCGGCGTCGACCACAGCCGTGAGGTCGACGGCAGGATCTCGGGGGAGGTCACGTCGAGGATTGCGACGAGGTCGCCGCGTTCGAGACGATCGGCGAGGGCCTCGTGGTCGACGAGGTCGCCACGGGCGGTGTTGATGACGGTGGTGCCGGGACGCATCAGCCGGAGGAGTCCGCGGTCGACGAGGTGCCGAGTCGAGGGCAGCGCCGGCGCGTGGAGGGTGACGATGTCGCTGCGTGCGGCCAGCTCCTCGAGGGTCACGCAGGGTACGCCGATGGCGAGCTGCTGCTCGTGGTCGAGCGTCGGGTCGGCGACGAGCACCCGTACGTCGAGGGAGGCGAGCCGTTCGATGACGAGCCGACCGATGCGCGAGGCCCCCACGACCCCCACGGTGATGCCGTGGCTGCCGACGGTCGGCCAGGCCCGCTCGGCGTCGACGGGGGCGTTCGAGGACCGCAGCGTCTCCGCCGCCCAGAACGTCCGCTTGGCGGCGAGCACGATCATCGCCACGGTGAACTCGGCCACCGGTACCGCGTTGGCCGCGGCGCTCGACGTCAGCGACACGTGACGGTCGAGCAGGGCGTCCGTGACGATGCCGCGGACGCTGCCGGCCGAGTGGGCCACCGCGCGCAGGGACGGGAGCATCCGCAGGAGCGGCTCGTCCAGCGCCGGGGACCCCCAGCCGGTCACGATCACCTCGGCCTCGGCCAACAGCGCGCGGTCGTCGACGCGCTCCGGACGGAGCGGGCGGTCGGACAGGAGATGGAGGCGCGACTCGGACCGCAGGCGAGCGAGGTCGAGCTCGGAGAACACCCGCTCGAAGGTGCCCTCCGGCATGAGGAAGCCGACCGTGCCTCGGAGGGCGCTCTCGCTCTGCAGCATCGTCGCCTCCTGGTCGTCTCGACAGCAGGCTCAATCCCAGTGCGAGACGCCTGAGCCTGTCAAGCGATCGCGTTCAAACGAACAGCAAACGAACAGTCCACTCCTCACCGAGGCGGTGCCGTCGACTCGCGGAGGCTGAGGCTCGGCCGCAGGCTCGTGTGGCGCGCGGCGAACCCCGTCTGGGCTGCGGCCGAGATGCGTTCGAAGCACATCGTGGCCGCGAACCTGCCGATGTCGCGTTTGGGCGGTGCGACGGCCGTGAGCGGCACCCTGGCCAGGCCGGCGACCTCGTCGTCGTAGGCCACGATCGACAGGTCCCCGGGGATGGACAGGCCGAGGTCGAGCGCGGCATCCGCGAACTCGACGGCGTAGTGGTCCGAGTGCAGGAACACCGCCGTCGTCCCGGACGCCACGCACGCCTCCAGGTATCGCCGCGTCTGCTCGCCGACGCCCTGCTGGTCGTCGATGATGGCCGTGCTGGCGTCCTCGCGCAGTCCGAGCTGGCGCACGGCCCGCTCGAAGCCGAGACGCAGCGAGGGCGTCGTGGGGGTGTCGAAGGCGGCCATCCCGATGCGTTCGTGGCCGAGTCCGGCCAGGTGACGCAGGGCCATGACCGCCCCGGCGGCGTGGTCGGTGCGCACGAACTCCAGGCCGTCGCCGATCGCGGACTCGGCGACGGAGCGCTCGACGAGGACGACCGGCACCGGCGACCGCTCCAGCAGCTCGAGCGTCGGTTGGGCGTCGAGGATCGACGTCGTCACGAGCAGGCCGTCCACCCCGCCGACGAGGAGGCGCTCGATCTGATCACGCTCGCGGTCGGGGTCGTAGCGGGAGACGCCGAGGACGATCCGTCCACCGAGCGACTGGGCGCGCTCGACCGCACCGGCGACGATCGTCGGGAAGTAGTAGCTCGGGTCTGGGACGACGAACCCGAAGGTGAACAGGGTGTCGGCCGCCCCCGGAGCCGGGGTCGGCCGAGCACCGGGCCGGTGAGGCATCCCGGTCGTCGGCTGCGTGTCGACGGACACCGCGCCACCGTGCACGCGGCGGAGCCGACCCTGTTCACCGAGCTCGCGGAGGTCGCGCCGGACGGTCATCGTCGAGATGCCCATCCGTTCGGCGAAGTCCGCTGCCGAGAGACTGCCGTGGATGCGCAGCTCGGCGAGGATGCGCTCGTGTCGTTGCGACAGCTCCATGATGAACTCCGATGTTCGATTCCTGTTCGGATGATTGAATGATGTTGACTTTACACAGCGGCCCCGCGAATGATGTCCAACGTTCGAGAGAACGGCGCGGAGGCCCGAAACCTGGCATCCGCCGTGAGCAAGGGAGCTGCTGTGAGCGCGACGACGACCGATCGGCCGGAGACCATCCGACCACCGATCGCCCCCGCCGGGTCCGGTGATCGGCCGAGGAGACGCCGCGTGCCGTTCCGGATGCAGTTCCGTCGCGACGCACCGTTGCTCGTCATGGTGACCCCGGCGGTCGTGCTGCTGTTGCTGTTCGTGTACATCCCGCTGCTGGGGAACGTCATCGCGTTCATGGACTACCAGCCCTACATCCCGATCCCGGACAGCCCGTGGGTGGGCTTCGCCAACTTCACGGCGCTGTTCACCGACCAGGCGTTCTGGAACGCGGTCTCCAACACCCTCCAGATCACCTTCATCCAACTGGTGCTGTTCTTCCCCGTACCGATCGCGCTGGCCATCTTCATCCACTCGCTGACCTGGCCGTGGCTGCGCTCCATCGTTCAGTCGGTGCTGTACCTGCCGCACTTCCTGTCCTGGGTCATCGTCGTCGGCTTCTTCCAGCAGAGCCTCGGCTCCGGTGGTGTCCTCAACACCTGGCTGCGGCAGCTGGACCTCGGCACCGTCTCGGTGATGTCGGATCCGGCGACGTTCAAGCTGCTGCTCTCCTCACAGGTGATCTGGAAGGACGCGGGCTGGGGCACGATCATCTTCCTCGCGGCACTCGCGGCGATCGACGACTCCCTCTACGAGGCCGCCGCCATCGACGGCGCGGGCGCCTGGAGCCGGTTCTGGCACATCACGTTGCCCGGCATCCGACCCATCATCGTGCTCCTGCTCATCCTGCGACTGGGCGAGGCGCTGTCCGTCGGCTTCGAGCAGATCATCCTGCAACGGAACGCCGTCGGGCCGGGGGCCGCCGAAGTGCTCGACACCTACGTCTACTACCACGGCGTCATCGACGGGAACTGGAGCACCGGCATCGCCGCCGGGCTCATCAAGGGCCTCGTCGGTCTCATCCTCATCCTCGTCGCCAACAAAGCGGCACACATGCTCGGCGAGCAGGGAGTGTATTCCAAATCATGAGCACCATCGTCCGACCGGTCTGGGCGGGGAAACCGAAGCCCGTCGTCCTCGCGCTCAAGGCACTCGCGATCGTCGTGATCCTCGCCGTCATCCTCTTCCCGTTCCTCATCGTGGTCTCCACGAGCGTCTCGACCGCCGAGGACGTCACGGCCGCCGGCGGCTACGTCGTGTGGCCCAAGTCGTTCACGCTCGACGCCTACCAGCAGATCCTCGCCGGCGGGGTGGTGACCAGGGCGATCCTGGTGACGCTGTTCGTCACCGTCGTCGGCACGCTCATCAGCCTGGTCTGCACGGTCTCGGCGGCGTGGGCCCTCAGCCGACGGTCGTTCTTCCAGCGCCCGGTGCTCATGATCGTGCTCGCCACCTTCCTCTTCACGCCGGGCCTCATCCCGCTGTACCTGATGGTCAAGCAGCTCGGACTGCTCGACAACGTCTGGGCGCTCATCCTCCCCGGGGCGTTCAGCGTCTTCAACATGGTGGTCGTCCGCGGCTTCATGATGGGCATCCCTCAGGAGCTCATCGACAGCGCGAAGATCGACGGTGCGGGGGAGTTCCGCATCCTCGGCACGATCGTCCTCCCGCTGTCCCGCGCGGTGATCGCCGTCGTCGCCCTCTTCTACGCGGTCGGGTACTGGAACGCGTTCTTCAACGCCCTCCTCTACATCAACGACACCTCGAAGTGGACGCTGCAGCTCGTCCTCCGGACGTACGTGCTGCAGGGCTCCTCGCTCGTCGGCGGCGCCTCGGACGCCTCCGTGCTGCCGCCCGCCGAGTCCCTACAGATGGCCGTGGTGCTCATCGCCATCGTCCCGATCCTCATCGCCTACCCGCTCGTGCAACGCCACCTCACGAAGGGCGTGCTGACCGGCGCCGTCAAGGGCTGACCGATCCGCACCCACCGACCCGGCATCGTCGCCGGGACCCGACCCGCGCCCCAGGCGCTCGCCTCACCTCGAAGGAGACCACGATGAACGACACCACCCCAGGCCTGTCCCGCCGCACCTTCCTCACCGCGGCCGGCGTCGGCCTCGCGGTCCTCGGCCTCGGGTCCGCGCTCACCGGCTGCACCCCCGGTGGTGCGACCTCGGGAGCCGCCGGATCCGGAGCCCTCGTCCCGCTGCCCACCTACGTGCCGATCACGAAGGGACCGACCCCCGATCTCGCCGGCTCGGCGACGGTCCAGCCGGTGTACTACTCCGCGCCGAAGGAGTCGGAGCTGTTCACCTCGGTGTCGGGGAAGACGGCGATCAGCGGCACGGTGTCGGGCTTCGTCATCTCGTACAGCCCGCCGGCGCCGGCCTCGAACAGCTACCTCCAGGCGGCCGAGAAGCAACTCGGGTGCAAACTCGACCTCCAGGTGGTCCCCGCCGACTCGTTCGCACCCAAGTTCGCCACGGTCATGGCCGGCGGAAGCGTGCCGGACCTCGTCGAGTTCCTCGCGTTCCAGCTGCCGCCGTCCTACCCGCAGCTGCTCAAAGCGCAGTTCGCCGACCTCTCCGACCACCTCTCGGGCGACAACGTGAAGACGTACCCGAACCTCGCGAACCTGCCCACGCCGTCGTGGGAGGGCTGCCGGATCAACGGCCGGATCTACGGTGTCCCGGTGAACCGGCCACCCTTCGGCAACATGCTCATCTCGCGTCCGGACGTCATCAAGGACCTCACCGGGGCGGAGCCCGCCCCCAAGACGAAGGACGACTTCACCGAGCTGTGCAAGGCGGTCACCGACGCCAAGCGCAACCGCTACGCGATCAGCGGGCAGAGCAACGGCGACAGCGTCGACTGGGGGTACGACTTCATCGGTGCGATGTTCGGGGTCCCGAACGGGTGGGAGCTGAAGGGGTCGAAGCTCGTCCACAAGTGGGAGTCGGACCGGTGGCTCGAGACGCTCTCCTACATCAAGGAGCTGAAGGACGCCGGGTACTACCACCCGGACACCCCGAGCATCTCCGGCTCGCAGGCGAAGACCTACATGGCCAACGGCACCGTCCTCATGCACCAGGACGGCATCTCGGCCATCATCGACCCCGGTGCGCCGGAGGGCGTGGTCTACGACGCGATCCTGCCGTTCGCGGCGGACGGCGGCGACGGAATCGTCTACCAGGGCTCGTCGATGTTCTCGTTCACGGCGATCAAACAGGCGGACGAGGCGCGCGTGAAGGAGCTGCTGACCCTGCTCAACCACCTCGCGGCCCCCTACGGCAGCACCGAAGGGTTCTTCCTGCAGTACGGCGTCGAGGGCGAGCACCACACCCGGGAGGCGGACGGTCGCGTCGTCCTCACCGAGGCGGGGTCGGCGCAGATCGGCCCGACCTCGCTCAACCGACTCGCCGCGGCACCGCAGATCCTCGCGACGGCCGTGCCGATGGAGGAGCGGTTGCGGCGCTCGCACGAGTGGCAGCAGAAAGCCGCTCCCATGCTCCAGAAGAGTCCGATCACCGGCCTCTACTCGGAGACCGCCGGCAAGACCGCGTCGGCGACGAACAACCTGTCGTCGACGATGAACGAGTACATCCTGGGCCGCACGAGTTTCGACGCCGTGAAGTCGGGGATCGCCTCGTGGAAGCAGTCGACGAACGACAAGGTGCGGGCCGAGTACCAGGAGCAGCTCGAGAAGCTGTCCTGACGGCGGCCGGGCGGGTCGTCGAGACCCGCCCGGACCGACCTCAGGCCGGGGACCCGGTCGACTCGCCCTCGATGAGCTCGCCGTCCACGAAGTGCACCCCCGGGACGTAGGTGCCTCCGGCGATCGCATCGGCGAGGTAGCCGGCCGCAGCACGGCCGACGTCGTGGAGGAGCGGGTCGATCGTCGTGAGGGTCCGGTCCCGTTGACCCATGAGGCCGGCGAGGTTGTCCATCCCGACCACGGCGATGTCCTCGGGCACCCGGCGACCGGCCTCCCGGAAGACCTCGATGGCGGCGAGTGCGATGGTGTCGTTCGCGCAGAACACCGCGTCGACGTCGTGTCCGGCCTCGATGAGTCGCTGTGCCGCCTGACGCCCCCAGGCCCGGGACCAGTCGCCGTGGAGCCCCGTCCCGCCGACCAGCTCGACCCCGGCCTCGTCCAGCGCGCGGTGCAGTCCCTCCGCCCGGTCGTGGGCGGAGCGGTCGTCGAGCGAGGCACCGATGTGCGCGATGCGACGGCGACCGAGGCCCAGCAGATGTCGTCCCGCGAGCTCGCCGGCCAGGCGGCCGTTGTGCAGGAACGAGGCGTCCCCGGGATCGTCCGAGGCACCGTAGGCGTAGACGACGGGCACCGCGAACCCGTCGGTGACCGAACGCATCTCGGTCCCGCTGCCGTCGCCGATGACGAGGAGGCCGTCGACGTTGCGGGCGCGCAGCTTCCGGACGGTCGCGGCCATGAGGGAGCGGTCGAGACGGGAGTCGGACACGAGGACCGAGAGGTCGCGGGCGCCGAGGGTCGTCGTCGCGGCGGTGAGGACCGGCATCGTGAACGCGCCGGGGGCGTTGAGCGTCAGCACACCGATCGTCGCGCTGCGTCCCTGCGCGAGGAACTGGCCGAGGGCGTTCGGCTGGTAGTCCAGTCGCGCCGCGGCCTCGAGGATGCGCTCGCGCGTGGCGTCCGAGGCCTTGCCCTGACCACGCAACACCTTCGATGCGGTCGAGACGGAGACCCCGGCGATGGCGGCCACATCCTGCAGGGAAATCGCTTTTCTAGACATCGCGGATCGATTGTACCGGGCGGCGATCCCGAGGCTCATCCGAGGCGGTCGACGTCGAGCTCGAACCGGGTCGAGCGCTCCTCGCCGACCGCGAGGCGCACCGAACCGACGCCGTCGGCCGGATCGCCGTACGGGTCGGATGCCGGCTCCAAACCGACGGCGTCACCGGCACCCCACCAGGGGAACCCGCGCTCGCCGCGACGCTCCTGCCAGACGAACACCCGGGGATGGACGGTGACGTCGAAACCGAGTCGCAGCCCGACGCCGCTGGAGCGTGACCGGAGTTCGACCGTCCCGGTCGTGACCGGCAGGTCCGCGAACGCGGAGCTCGGTGCCGACGCGAGTCCGACCGCGCCGCCGTCGACGAGGAGCTCCGCGTCGTCGAACAGCTCGCCCGCGAAGGCGGGGTGTTCGACCCACATCAGGCGGGTCGCGGCCGTCCCGACGTTGCGCAGCACGGTGTCGACCGTGACCCGGCCCTCGGTCGCTGACACCGTCCTGACGACCCGGACGGGCACGGTGCGCAGCAGCACTTCGGCGACCACCGTGTCACCGTCCTGCCGCAGCGACCAGGTCCGCCAGGCGGCCTCGCCGTGGAACGGCTGCTCGACGGGAGCCCGCGGATCGGGATCGCCCGCCGACGGCAGCAGCACGTGCCAGCCACCGGCGTAATCACGGTGCCAGAGGGCGCTCGAGGAGGACATGCCCCACTCGGATCCTCCGGCGTCTGCCCATGGCGTCCGGTACAGCAGCTCCAGACCGGGCTCCTCGAGCAGGATCGAGTCGATCCGCGCGCCGAGGGCGACGACCCGGACCCGGAGGCCGTGGGCTCGGATCGTCACGGACGCGGGCTCGGTGGGGGACGTCACGCCGCGGCCGTCCCGTGCTCGACGCGGATCACGAACAACGCGTCGCCCGGGAACTCGGGCTGCTCGAGGCGGATCCGCCCGGTGCCGTCCTCGCCAGCGACCGCGGTCCATTCCGCGGCGTCCTGCCGGCGCTCGTCGAGGTCGTAGACGGTGACCGACGCCACCGAAGCGGGATCGAGTCGACACGTCAGCGCGAACGCCGACGGCGCGTACACGGCGACGAGGTGATCGTCCACCCGACCAGCCACGGCGCCCGAGGGTTCGGACTCGAGGAGCGCGCGGTCCTCGCGGAGTTCTGACAGCCCCTCGGCCTCGACGACCCGTCGGAGGAAGCCGACGTCGTCCGCTCCCGGGAAGCCGAGTGCGACGGCGGCGGGGAACGGGACGCCGTGGACCGCCTCGGCTGTGAACGCGCTCCCGCGACGGTGCCATGACCACACGCCGTGCGCGCCGTAGCCGAGTCCGGCCGCAGCACCTGCCACGACGCCCGTCCAGCTCGCCCGCCGGACGTCCGCGCGCGAGTGCCTCGCGCGGCCGGCGAATCGACCGAGCCCTTCGTAACAGGGTTCCAGATCGATGATCGGCCGCGTGACCGCGAGCCCGTCCACGTATCGGGTGAGGGTCTGCGGCAGCGTGTCCCAGTCCTCGTTGTGCCCGGACTGCAGGCCGTGCAGGTCGAGCAGCGGACCGTTCGCGAGGTCTTCCGGCATGCGCGCGGTCGGGGTGCTGTGCCAGGTGACGAGTGCCTCCGGTGCCAGTCGGCGCGCCTCGGACGCGGCGAGGCTGTAGCGGGCGATGGCCTCATCGGCATCGAGGTCGTCGTCGCCCGACACGATCCAGATCGGTTCGAACCGTGCGAACCGATCGACCGAATCGCGCACGTGGTCGAGTGTCTGCTGTTCGTCGAGCACCAGCTGGGGCGTGAGGCCCGCTCCCCAGGTCGCCGGGACGAAGTTGTTCCACAACAGGACCAGCATCGGCGTGAAGCCGTGCTCGACCGCCTGCTCGAGGAGCCGGACCGCGCGCGGCCAGTAGCCGGGATCGCCCGCGGACAGGTCCAGACGCCCGTCGACGACGGCGTAGGGCGTACGGCCACCCTCGGACCGGTCGTGCTCGATCGGCAACACGCTGATGAGCAGGGCGGTGAAGCCCTGCCGACGCCGCAGGACGAGGTAGTCGGACCACTCCTCGTCCGTCGGACCGCTGAACGCGGCCCAGACGGTGTCTGCGAGGAGGAACGACGGCAGGCCGTCGCGCAGCAGGGCGCGACGGGAGGGGGAGACGGACCAACGGGGCATGGGGTGCGCTTTCGGAGGGTGACGGGCAGGCGGAGGAGGACGGGGCGTGGGCGGTCAGGGGGCGATGAGCCCGCCGTCCGGGGCGCGCACACCGGCCGCCCAGGCGTCGTGGCCGGAGACGCCCGCGGGATACCTGGCGGCTTCGCGCTCGTCCAGGTCCACGCCCCAGCCAGGTGCGTCGCTCGGGGTGAGCCAGCCGTCGACGATGTCGAGCATGCCCGGGAACACCTCGTGACAGGCCTCGGAATACCGGTGGCCCTCCTGGACGCCGAAGGCGGGGCTCGAGACGTCGAGGGCTACTGCGGCCGCCACGGCGAACGGCGACGCATCACCGGGGGAGTGCCAGGCGGTCCGGATGCCCTCGACGTCCGCGAGCGTGGCCAGTCGCCGACCGGCGCTGAGGCCGCCGATGTCGGAGAGGTGACAGCGGATGAAGTCGACGGAGTGGGTGCGGACGAGGCGAGCCGCGTCGGTGAACGACGTCGCCAGCTCGCCGACCGCGAGGGGCACGGGCGATGCGGCGGCCACCTCGGGCAGTCGGTCCCAGTGCTCCGGCGCCAGGACGTCCTCCACGAAGAACGGGCGGTACGGTTCCAGCGCACGGGTGAGGGCGATCGCCTGGCGCGGCGTCAGCCGGGAGTGCACGTCGTGCAGGAGTTCGACCTCGTCGCCCAGGAGCTCCCGCATGCGCTCGAAGAGACGCGGGGTCCGCCGGAGGTACTCCTCCACGCGCCACCCCTGCGGGTGCTTTGCCCAGGTGTAGGGGTCGGCGGCCGGCGGTGCTCCGTAGTGGCCGATCCCGGCCTGGCCCGTCTGCACCCGGATGTGCCGGAGGCCCTCGTCCCGCAGCTGTTCGGCGTGGGCCGCCGTGGCCTCGGGGTCGGCACCCTCGGCATGCAGGTACACATCGGCCGCAGCCCGGACCCTGCCGCCGAGGAGCTCGTACACGGGCGTCCCGGCCCGCTTGCCGGCGATGTCCCACAGGGCCATGTCGATCCCCGAGAGTGCGTTGTTGCCGACGGGCCCTTCGCGCCAGTACGCGGAGAAGCGGATCAACCGCCCGAGGTCCTCGATGTCTCCGGGGTACCGCCCGACGAGGAGCGGCCGGAGGTGGTCGAGGTAGGCGACGACGGCACGCCAACGCTGGGTGAAGGTCGCACAGCCGAGACCGTACAGCCCGTCGTCGCTCGTGAGCACCTTCACCACGACGAGCGGGATGCCCTCGGGAGCGGTGACCACCGCGCGGACGTCGGTGATGCGCACGTCGTCCCGCGGGATCCACGGCTGGGCGAAGGTGGTCGGGGCGGCATCGGTCATCGGAGGTTCCTCACCGGGGTCTCGGGGTCGGGCTGCGCGACGGCGGTCCCGTCGTGCAGGGATTCGGTCGGGTGGAAGCCGAGGGCCCGCTCCGCGGTCGTCGTGTCGATCAGGGCTGCGGTGTCGGACACCGGCCGGATGATCGGGACACCGGGCGTGTAGCGATCGGCCAGCAGATGCGTCTCGCCGCCGAGCAGCGTGTCCGCGGCGCTCAGGCCGGCGACGAGCACGCCCTCGGTCGACACCTCGAGGCCGCGCAGCACCGCGCGGGTGGCGTCACCCATCGTGAGGTAGGCCCAGCCCTCGCGCGCCATGGCCGCGGGGTCGCGCGCGACCTCCTCGGCGACGTCGCGCAGGACGGACGGCCATTTCACGAGCGGGAAGCGCAGGGCGACCACGTCGATGCCGTGGCGGCGGTGGGCGTATGCGGCGGTCTGCTCGTCGACCGACTTGGAGAGCGAGTACGCGTCGGCGATGTCCGCGGGGGTGTGCTCGTCCAGCGGGAAGGACGGCGGCCACGTCCCGTGCGGGTTGTTGGGGTACCCGAGCGCGTTGATGCTGCTGGCGATGACCGCTCGCCGCACGCCGCGTCGACCGGCCTGGTCGAGCACGTTGAACGTGGAGTCGGTGTTCACCCGGAACACCTCGTACGGCGTCCCGAGCGAGGGGTGCGGGATGGCGGCGAAGTGGGCGACCGCGTCGACGCCGTCCAGTGCGGCGGCGACGTCGGCCACCGAGGTCGTGTCGCCGACGAACAGCCGGTCGGCGGGGTGTTCCGCGCCGAAGGCGAGCGACAGCGCGGAGACCTCGTAGCCTGCGCGGACCAGCGCGTGGCTGACGGCGCGGCCGATCTCGCCGTCGGCGCCGGTGACCAGGACGCGAGTCATCCCTTCACCCCGCCGGCCATGCTCGCACCGCGGAGGAACTGCCGCTGGAAGACCAGGAACAGCACCACCGGGATGATGAGCGACAGGAACAGTGCCGCCATCTGGACGCTGAGTTCCGTCTGGGCCGCGAGTCGCGGCAGTGCCACCGACACCGGTTGCAGGTCGGGGTCCGGCAGCACGAGGAGCGGCCACAGATAGTCCTTCCACGAGGCGACCACGGCGAGCAGTCCGACGACGCCCAGGATCGGACGCGACAGCGGCAACACGATGCTCCACAGGATCCGCAGCGCGCCGGCTCCGTCGATCCGAGCCGCGTCGTAGAGGTCCGCGGGGATCGATTCGAGGAAGCGGGCGATGATCAGGACGTTGAACGCCGTGGCCGCAGCCGGCAGCCAGACCGCCCATGGCGTGTTCAGCAGGGAGATGCCGACGACCGGCAGCTCGCGGACCGTGAGGTACAGCGGAACGAGCGCGACGATGCCCGGGACGAACAGCGTGGCGAGGATGGCTGCCGAGAACAAGCGGCCCCATCGGGGCCGGAGTACCGTGATGACGAAGGCGGCGCTGGTGGAGACCACGAGGGTCGCGACGGTCGCTCCGAGGGCGAGCACCGCGGTGTTCCAGAGGTAGTGGCCGATCCGCCCGCGTTCCCAGGCGATGCCGATGTTCTCCCACTGCACGACGCCGCTGCTGAAGAACGCGAACGGCTCTCGGATGAGGTCCTGGGTCGGCGACACGGCGGCGAGGGCGAGCCACACGAGCGGGCCGAGTCCAGCGACGACGAGGCCGAGGAGGACGACGACCTGTCCCAGGAGCAGTGAGACGCGGACGACGGGTCGACGGCGGTCGGTGTCGGAGATGTTCGACCGTCCGACGGCGTCGCGCTCGGGTCGGTCGGCGCGCTTAGCGCTGCGGGCTCGTGCGGGCGCACTCATGAGGCACTCCAACGGCGGGTGAGACGGGCGTAGACGAGGGCGAAGACCGCGAGGACGGCTGCGAGCAGGACGCTCAGGGCGGTCGCTGCGCCGTAGTCCACGCGCACGAAGGCGTAGTCGTAGATGGTCATCAGCAGGGTCCTGGTGGCACCGAGTGGTCCGCCGCCGGTGAAGAGGAAGGGCTCGGTGAAGATCTGCATCGTGCCGATCACCTGGAGGAGCAGCATCGTGCCGATGATGCCGCGCATCTGCGGCAGGGCGACGTGCCAGACGCGACGCCAGATGCCCGCGCCGTCGAGTTCGGCCGCCTCGTACAGTTCGGCCGGGATGCTCGAGAGGGCGGCGATGTAGATGATGACGGCGGTCCCGGCGCCGGCCCAGGTGGTCTCCAGGACGATCGACGGCATCGCGAGGGTCGGAGCGGTGAGCCATGGTACCGGCCCGATGCCGACGACGCCGAGGACCGCGTTGAAGACGCCGTCCTCGCTCGGTTCGTAGAAGAACTTCCAGAGCAGGATGGCGACGACCGGCGGCACCATGACGGGGAGGTAGGCCAGGGCGCTGAAGTACCAACGGTGGCCGCGCAACTCGGAGATGAACACGGCCAGGGCCAGCGGGACCGGGAAGCCGAAGAGGATCGCGAGACCGGTGTAGAGGAGGGTGTTGAGGGTCGCCTGCGGCAGGTTCGGATCGCTCAGCACGTAGCTGAAGTTCTCCATCCCGACCCAGGTGGACGTCTGCCCGGGCGTGATGTCCTGGACGCTCATCACGAGCGAGGAGAGGATCGGACCCCACGAGAAGTACAGGTAGACGAGGATCGCCGGCAGCGCGATGCCGAGGGCGACGAGACCTGGACGGGCGCGTCGCCATCGTCGTGTCGCCGCGGGCGTGCGCGTGGCCGATGACGGACCCGGCTGCGGTCGCTTGATGGTCTGGAACATGGGGTCCTCCTGGGACCGGGGCGGGCGCGTGGCCCGCCCCGGAGGGTCGTCAGCGCGTCAGTCGGCCCTGGACGTCGGTGCTCGCCTGCGAGAGCAGGCTGTCGATGTCTGCGTTCCGGTCCGTCAGCACGGTCTGGATGACGGTGTCGAGGGCGCCGTAGACCTCTTGCGCGTTGTTGACGGGCTCGGCGACGACCGGGATCTCCGCCGAGGCGTCGAGGTAGGGCGTGAAGTTGGCCGACGGCACGTTGATGTAGTCGGCGATCCAGTCGAAGTAGGTGTCGTACGCGTCCTCGTTCACCACCGCGAGGCCGGGGAGGCCGGTGACGGACCCTGCCTCGTTCGAGGCTTTGGCGTCGGCGACGGCGGTGTCCTGGTCGAAGTAGCGCTGCAGATAGAGGAAGCTGATCCACTTCACCGCGGCGGTACGCTCGGCGTCGGTCGCGTTCGGGTTGACGATCTGGACACTGCCGCCGGAGAGGGTGCCGTTCGACCCGCCGTCCTGCGGCATCCCACCGATGCCGAAGTCCTCGGCCGGGAGCTTGAGGTTCTGCACGACGCCGTAGTAGCGGTCGCTGGCACCGATCATCATGCCGATCTTGCCCGCGGCGAAGTCCTGGCCCTGCGAGTCGGCGTCGTACAGGGTGTTCGCGGGCAGGGTGCCGTCCTCGAACTGCATGGTCTGCAGGAGGGCGAGCGCATCGGCCGAGGGCGTGTCGTCGAAGGTGGCCTTCGTGCCGTCCGCGTTCTCGACGGTCCCGCCGAAGGAGTAGGTCATCCCGGTGAACTGCCACCCGCCCGTGTTGGCGGTGGTGAGGACCGAGAAGCCGGCGGCGCCGGTCTTCGCGGTGATCTGCTGCGCGGCCGTGCGGACCTCGTCCCAGGTGGTCGGCGGTGCGTCGGGGTCGAGTCCGGCCGCGGTGAACAGGGCGCGGTTGTACACGAGGCCGAAGGAGTAGGCGTTCGTGGGGACGCCGTAGGCCTTGCCGTCGGCATCGGAGGCGAGTTTCAGGATCGCCGGGTTCAGCGAGTCGAGCAGGCCCTCGGACTTCAGGGTGTCGGTGAGGTCGGCAGCCTGGCCGCGCTTGATGAGCCCCTGGGGTTCGGTGAGGGGGACACTCAGGACGTCCGGGAGGCTGCCGCCGGCCGCGAGGGCCTGGAAGGTCGTCGGGTCGTAAGCGGTCTCGACCGCCTTCACGTCGATGTCGGGGTTGGCCTCCTCGAACGCCGAGACGCGTTCGTCGAAGTACTTGCGATCCTCGGGGCGGTCCGCCGACGGGCGGTCGCCGACCTCGATGGTGGTCTTGCCGTCGGCCGATTCCGACGATTGCGGCGAACAGCCCGCCGCTGCGACGGCGATGCCGCCGATCACCAGCACAGCCGCTGCTACGCGGATGCGTCCAGTCATGTGAACTCCTTCGTTCGATGCTCGGATGAGAGGAAAAGCGATTGCTCTACGGATGTCTAGCAGGTTCGACGGTGGTTCGTCAAAGCGGACTTCCACCACGATCGTGCTCAATCGCTGCTGCGAAGAGATGCTTGACAGTGGGCCCGATGGTTCGGCAGGCTTCGTCAGGAAAACCGCTTTCCCCGTCGGACGGGGCACGCTCAACGAGGAGACAGTGATGACCGAACGAACACGACGCCCGTCGCACCCGCGGCGGCTCGCGGCAGCAACGCTGGGGGTCCTCCTCGCGGTCGGCGCCCTGGCGCAACCGACCGCGGCAGTGGCGCAGGAGACGACGATCCCCGTCGAGGATCTCGTGGGCTGGTCGGGTGTCGCGTTCGACGGGACGTCGGTCGCGCCGAGTGCTCCGCGCATCGCCGCCGACGGCCACACGGGTGCGGGCGCCGTCGAGGTCCTCCTGGACACCGGAGCGCGCACGGTGGACGGCTGGGAGATGGCCGTCCGTTCGCTGGACGACGCTCCGCTGGACGCGGTGTCGTTCTGGGTCCGCGCGGAGAACGTGACCACCGTCGGTGTCCAGCTCGTGGACGCGACCGGGCAGACGCACCAGAGCTTCCTCCCGGTCCCCGCGTCCGACGGGTGGCAGGAGCTCACCCTGCAATCGCCCGTGACCGACCCGAGTCACAGCGCCTGGGGCGGCGCTGGTGACGGGATCTGGCACGGCCCGGCGCGGCAGGTCGGCTTCGTCGTCAACGGGTGGGCTCGGGCGGACACAGCCCAGCCGACCGCCCGCCTGCTCGTCGACGACCTCACCGTCCGGGCCGCGGACGCCCCCTCCGGGTTCGCCCTGACCCCGGGGACGCTCGGCAACCTGTTCACCGAGGGCGATCCGCTCGCCTTTCCCTACACGACCGGTGCCGACACGGTGCGCTGGACCGTCACGGACGGGGACGGACGCGTGGTCGACGAAGGCGAGGAGGACGCCGACGGTGCGCTGGACCTCACCGCACCCGGTCGTGGATGGTTCTCGCTGTCCGTCGAAGGCCTCGCCGCCGGCGAGTCGGTGGGTTCCGCCACCACGACGTTCGCGGTCCTCGCCGAGACCGACGTCGCCGCCACGGCGACCGGGCGGTACGGTGCAGCCACCCACTATGGCCAGGGCTGGGACCCGGCCTCGATGGGCGCCCTCGCGGTCGGCGGTGTCGCGCAGTTCCGCGACGAGGTGTACTGGAGCGAGGTCGAGACGACCCCAGGTGTCTACGACTGGTCGCGCCCGCGAGCCGAGTTCCTCGATGCCGCACGCGATTCCGGCGTCAAACCGCTCCTCCTCGCCGGCTACGGCAACCCGCTCTACGACGGTGGCAACGGGCCGGTGAGCGACGAAGCCGTGTCCGCGTACGCCGCGTACGCGGCGGCGATGGCCGACGAGTTCGGCGACATGTCGACGGGCCTCGAGATCTGGAACGAGTGGGACCTCGGTCTCGGTGGCAACACCAACGTCGCCCCGGAGCATTACGTCGACCTCCTCGCCGCGGCGTCCCCCGCCGTGAAGGCGGTCGCCCCCGAGCTGCCGGTCATCGGTCCCGCGGTCGCGAACCTCAACACCGACTGGCTCGAACAGACGTTCCGTCTCGGAGCGCTGCAATACCTGGACGGCATCGTCCTGCACCCCTACAGCTACCCGGTCGGGGCCGAGGCGCTCGACGAGACCCTCAGCCGTGTCGACGCGCTGGTCCGGCAGTACAACGGCGGCGAGTCCATCCCCCTGTGGGTGACCGAGCTCGGCTGGCCGACCGGCACGAACGCCCGAGCCGTCTCCGAGTCGTCGCAGGCGGCCGACATCGCCAAGTCGGCGGTCATCACGGCTATGCACGACGTGCAGCGGACCTTCATCTACGACCTCGTCAACGACGGTGTGGACGCGCAGGAGACCGAGGAGAACTTCGGCCTGCTGCACCACCCGCAGGACCCGCTGGGCGCGTTCACCCCGAAGCCGGCGTTCGTCTCCTACTCCACGGCGGCCGGGCTACTGCTGGACGCGACGGCCACGGGACGGGACACCTCCGTCGCCGATCTCTGGAACGTCTCCTTCGACACGCCCGATGGTCCACTGCGTGCGCTCTGGTCGACCTCGGACCGGGCGGTCACCCTCGGGTTGCGCGGGGAGGTCGTGATCACGGACCTGTACGGCGCGTCGCGCACCGTCGCGGCCGGCGACGGCACGAGCATCCTGCTCGAACTGGGCGAGGGCCCGGTGTACGTCCAGGGCGAGGTGGCCGGTGTGACCGCGTCGGAGACCGCGCTGACGCTCGACCCCGCGTACCTCGGGCAGGCGGTCACCGCGAGGTGGACCATGGACAACCGTGCGGGTACCGCCGACCGTACGTTCGTGCTCCGCTTCGACGACGGCCAGGAGGCGTCGCAGACGGTCGCCGCCGGGACCACCGGAACCGTCGTCGTCGAGCTGCCACCGGCGAGCGTGCTCGGCGAGCTGTTCGTCGAGGCCACCCTCCTCGAAGACGACGTCGAGCTCGGGCGCCTCACGGCACGCACCACTGTCGGGGAACCCGTCACGCTCGTCGGCGATCAGGTCGCCCTGGCCGACGGCGGCAGCGCACTCCGCCTGACCGTGGGCAACGCCTCGGCCGAGCCGGTCACGATCGACCGACTGACCGTCGACCTCGGCGGTTCCACGCAGACGTTCCTCGACGGGGTGACGGTCGCGGCACACGAGTCGGCGACCGCCGACCTCCCGCTCACCGGTCTCGCCGGTCGCGCGGACTGGAGCGCCGTGGCGCTCGTGGGCGGGCGCGAACTGAGGGCGTCGGGTGTCGTCGTGCCCGTCGACCTCGGCGCCGCGGTCGACGCCGCGCACCGCACGATCGAGGTGGACGGCGTGCTCGACGACCTCGACGACCTCACGCCGATCGTGCCGGTGGCCACCGGACGCGCCGCGGACGACCAGTCCGCGCGGGCCTGGTACACCTGGGACGAGGACGACCTCTTCCTCTCCGTCGAGGTGACCGACGACGTCCACGACCAGCCGGCGGCCGGCGCGAACATCTGGCAGGGCGACTCGGTGCAGTTCACGGTCGCAGCGGGTGCCCCGGGATCGGCCACCGGATGGCATGAACTCGGAATGGCGCTGACCCCGGCCGGGCCCCAGCTGTACCGGTGGCTCGCGGTGGGCGAGGGTCCCGGGACGGTCGCGGGAGCGCGGGTCGCCGTCGAACGGGACGACGCCGCCGCGACGACCGTGTACGAGGTGGCGGTGCCCTGGGTGCGGCTCACCGGTGTCCGTCCGGACGCGGCACTGCTGAGCAGTGCCTTCATCGTGAACGAGGCCGACGGAGAGGGGCGCGACGGGTACCTCGCTTGGGGCGGTGGCATCGCGGCCGAGAAGGACTCCGCGCAGTTCCTGCCCGTGCGGCTCCTGCCGGCGGCCGGTACCGGTGGTGGCACGGATCCGGGCACCGAGCCCGGGACGGGCACGGGTACCGGCACCTCGGGTGGCTTCGACGGAGGAGCCGCGTCGACGGCCCAGTCCGGGACGCGCGGTCTCGCCGGCACCGGAGTCGACGGCACGGCGATACTCGCGATGCTCGGACTCGGGGCGCTCGCCGCCGGGGCGCTCGTCGTCGCGCGTGGCCGACGCGCGAGTGGCCACCGACCGTGACCGACGGCACGCCTCGCCGTCCTGTCGTCACCGGCCTGCGGGTCGGTCGACGGCGGGACGTCGCCGTCGCTGCGGTCCCCGATCCGCCTCTCTCGTGGACGGTGGAGGCCGAGCCCGGTTGGGTCGGCGCCCGCGCCGTCGTACGCCTCGACGGTGTCGAGGAGCGCGAGCTCGGCCCCCACGGGGTGCTCGAGCCCTGGCCGTTCGCACCGCTGGCGCCCGGTTCGGAGCATCGGCTCGAGGTCCGTGTCGACGGCGTCGACGGCACCGCGTCGGAGTGGAGTCCGCCGCTCCGCTTCGTCACCCGTTTCCTCGACGCGCCTTGGTCCGAGCCGTTCCTCGCCCACCCCGCCCCGACGCGGGAGGCCGAGCCGTTCGTCCTGCGGCGGGTCGTGACCGTCCCCGCCGACCTCGTGTCAGCGACGCTGTGGAGCACCTCGCACGGCGTCCACCAGGTCTCCATCAACGGCGTCGACGTCGACGACCATGTCCTCAAGCCCGGTTGGACGAGCTACCGGGATCGGCTCACGGTCACCGGAACCGAGGTCGGCGCGCTGCTCACCCCGGGGGCGGAGGACGTCGTGACCGTCAGGGTCGCCGGCGGTTGGTTCACCGAACGCTACGGCTTCGGCGAGACCGCTCGCCGACACTACGGGGAGCAGCCGGCGGTCTCCCTCCGACTCGAGCTGCGGTGCGCGGACGGTCGGACGGTCCGGGTGGGAGGCGACGGGGCGTGGCTCGTCGACCCTGCACCCGCCCTCGTCGAGAGCGGGCTCTACGCCGGGGAGACCTGGGATCTCCGTCTGGAGGTCGACGGTCGGGGTGACGGGTCCGAGCCGTGGCTCGCCGCGGCGGTGCACCCGTTCCCCGCCGACGTCCAGGTGCAGGCCGCCGACGTCGAGCCGGTGCGCGTCGTCGACGACCGAGCTCCCGTGGCCGTGTGGCCGAACCCCGACGGCACGGGGACGATCATCGACTTCGGTCAGAACCTGGTCGGTCGGCTCCGGCTCCGCCTGGACGCACCGGCGGGGACCGAGGTGATCCTCCGGCACGCCGAACTGCTCCAGGACGGTGAGCTGTACACCCGGTCGTTGCGTGCCGCGTCGGCGACCGACCGGTTCGTCGCCGACGGCCGAGGCCCGCGCTGGGTCGAGCCGGAGTTCACCTTCCACGGCTTCCGCTATGCGGAGGTGCGTGGCGTGCCTGAGTCGGTCGGAGCCGACGACGTCCGCGCCGTCGTCCTCCAGTCCGCGCTGCGCCGCACCGGCTGGTTCTCGTCCTCCGACCCGATGCTCGACCGCCTCCACGAGAACGTCGTGTGGAGCGTCCGCGGCAACACGCTCGCGATCCCGACCGATTGCCCGCAGCGGGACGAACGGCTCGGCTGGACGGGCGACGCGCAGGTCTTCTCGGCCGCCGCGGCGTCGCTGTTCGACGTCGACGCCTGCTTCGCGTCCTGGCTCGACGATCTCGCCCTGGAACAGCGTGCGGCCGGCGGGGTCGTCCCGACCGTCGTGCCGAACCCGCTCGGCTCGTTCAGCGAGGTCGCCGCAGCGGGCTGGGGTGACGCGGTGACCATGGTGCCGGACGTGCTCCGCGACCGGTACGGCGATCTGGCGGTGGTGCGCCGCCACGCCGCATCCATGCTCGCTTGGGTCGAGGCGTGTGCCGAGCGCGCCGACCCCTCCGGGCTGTGGGAGCGGGGCTTCCAGTACGGCGACTGGCTGGACCCGACGGTGAGCCGTCCGGACAAGGCGCGTACCGATCCCGGCCTCGTCGCCACCGCGTTCCACGTCCATTCCGCGCGCCTCGCGGGAGCCGCGCTCGAGGCGGCCGGGGACCACCGTTGCGCGGAACGGGCGCGGACACTCGCCGAGCAGACGAGCCGGGCCTTCCGCGACGCCTATCTCACCCCCGCCGGCCGGCTGATGTCCGACACCCCGACCGCCTACGCCCTCATCCTGGCGTTCGACCTGGCCCCGGTAGGGCGCCGGACCGACCTCGCCGAACGACTCGCCGCCCTGCTCCGTGCCGGCGGACACCACCTCGCCACCGGGTTCCTCGGGACGCCGTTCGTGCTCGACGCGCTCCTCGACCACGGCCAGGAACGGGCCGCCGAGCGCCTGCTGTTCCAGACCGCCTGCCCGTCGTGGCTGTATCCGGTGACCCAGGGCGCGACGACGGTGTGGGAACGGCCCGACGCCATCCGGCCGGACGGTTCGGTGCATCCCTCCGGGATGGTGTCCCTCAACCACTGCGCGTTCGGTGCCGTGGCCGACGTGCTGCACCGCCGCATCGGGGGCCTCGCGCCCGCCGCGCCCGGGTACCGGCGGATCCTCGTGCGACCGTGGTTCCCGGAAGCCCTCCGGCACGCGTCCGTCGTGCACGAGACCCCGTTCGGCCGCGCGGCGGTCGCCTGGGAACGCGTGCCGGACGGCGTGACGGTGTGCGCGACGGTCCCGACCGGGAGCAGCGCCGAGGTCCGCCTTCCCGACCGGCCCGTGTTCGAGGTCGCCTCAGGGACGCATCGATGGACCGTCCTGCTCCCGACCGGCGAACGGCCCGTCGCCCTGGGGGTCGACGACGACCTGGCGCGACTCATCGACCACCGCGGCGTGGGCGCGCTCGTCTCGGCGGTCCTGCGGGAGGCCGAACCGGCGCTCGCCGAGGAATTCGACGCCTACATCCGCTGGGTGCCGGGACGGACGCTGCGTGCCGAGCTCGCGGCGGTCGCGGCGCCCCCGGAGGTGGTCGCGCGCATCGACGAGGGACTCTCCTCCCTCGCCGTGCCCCCGCGCTGAGTCCCCGTGCCTTCGGCCAGCGCGGTGCGCTGGCGTGGGCGCGGGTGTGTGGGCGTGGGCGCGGGTCGTGTGCGTGAGCGCGGGTCTCCGGAGGGGCGCGCTCGCGCGTGTAGGGCGCGGTGGCGCCGGTTGGGGTGTGCTCGCGTCAGCGCGGTGCGCTGACGTGAAGGCGAGTGTGTGGGGGTGAGCGCACCGCGCTGGCGTCAGGGGGAGAGGGAGTCAGCGGCGGCTTCGGAATCGTCGGGCGACGAACCAGCAGACGAGCATCGACAGGACACCTGCGCCGAGCGCAGCGAGGAGGAGCCCACCGAACGGATCGTCGGCGGGGATGCCGTTCAGCATCCAGACGCCCATCACCAGGGCGGCGATCATGGCGGACGGGGCAAGCCAGCGCACCGCGTCACGCGCCGTGCCAGGCGTGCCCTCGATGCCTCGACTGCGGCGCCGCACCGCGCCGGCGACGCCCAGCACCGCGCCGAGGACTGCGAGCACCGACAGCGCGATCGCCACGAGCCCCGGCCACTGCACCGCCAGCCGAGCGGTCATCGGCGCTCCAGCATCGACGCCCGCAACCGTCCCGGCCGGGAGGTCGAGGACGACACCGAGGTCGTCACTCCGGACGTCGAGCGGCCATCGACCGTCGCTGTCAGGCTCGAGCTCGACGGTCGCCGTCGCCCGGCCGGTGTCGCCCGGGTCAGCCGACGGCAGCCACGTCCCGGCATCCGTGGGGGTCCACCCGGCGTCGACGGCGTCGTCGAGGAGCTCGCGGTCGGCGCTGAAGGACAGTCGGAACGGGCCTTGCCGCACGTCCTCGTCCCAGGCGACGCCGCTCGTCCAGCCATCGAGGAGCGCGACCCAGTTGACCCGGTCGACGTCGTGGCCGTCGACGGTCGCGGCGACGGCCGGCCTCCTGGACGTCGTCTCGATCACGACGTCGTGCAGACCGGTGCGCACGTCCTCGAAGGTCGTCCGGAGCAGCAGCCGACCGTCCTCGAGTTCCGTCGTGAACGGCGCGTCCTCGCCGTCGATCGTCACGCCGTCGACCGTGAGGCCCAGGTCCTGACCGTCGACGACCGCGGGCCACTCGCGCACCACCTGACCGGGCACCGCACCCTCGTCGGAGAAGTCCACGCCGAGGCGTTCGGTGACGCGCAGTCGCGCACCGTCACCGTCGGTCCGCGTGAGCTCCGCGTCGAAGTCGGCCGTCGCGATCGTCGTGAGGGTCGATCCGGGGATGTCGCCCGTGTAGGAACGGGGTGTCTCGGGCTCCAGAGACGGCGCCGGGAGGACGCTCACCGCGACGATCGCGCCGACGACGAGGAGCACGGCGAGCACCCGGACGGCGATCCGTGGCGCGGTCAGGAAGCCCGTTCTCGACCCGTCGGCGCGTGAGGCGAGATCGGCAGCGGCCGCCGGCATCGTGATCTCCGGGGCGATCAGGGCCGCAACCCGCCTGCCGGTCGTCCGAGGTGGAGCGCCGAGCACGGCGTAGGGCAGGAGCCTGTCGCGCAGGCTGGCGCGATCGAGCAGCTGCGTCCGCTCGGCGAACACGCGAATGCCGAGCAGGTGCTGCTTGAGGAGCGCCCCCTTGCGGGTGAGCGGCCGGGCGGTCAGGGCGATCGCGAGCACGATGACGGCGAAGACGGTCGAGAGGACGACGAAGGCGAGCGGCCACCACACCACTGCGAGCACGGCCTGGTGGGAGAGCTGCCGGACGATGCCCCACTGGAAGATGGTCAGCGCGATCGGTGCGGCGATGAACCAGTCGCGGACGAAGCCCGTCGGCACACGACGCAGGCCCTCGCGCACCTGTCCGGCGCGTTCCGGCCCGCTGAGGTACCGACGCAGGGCCCGCGGTCGGTCGCCCAGACGGCCGGCCCGCTTGGCGGCACCCGCCGCCGCGACGAGACGCGCCTGTCGCTTCGCCTGCTGCTTCGTGCCGCTGATCGCGGCGTCCTTGAGCCGTTCGGCGAGCTCCATCGTCGCGGGTGACCGGAGGAGATGCGCCGCGGTGCGGGGCGAGACGCCGTCCGGCGGTTCCGACTGCGCGAGGTACCACGGACGTCCGCGGGCATCACCCCACGCGACCGCACGGGCCGCGAACGACAGCAGGAGCGTCGCCGCGAGGACGAGCATCGGCAGGACAGGCCCGAAGGTCTGGACCCAGAAGATCCAGGACTGCGGTGGCATCGTGATCGAGCCCTCCTCGAACGGCATGGAGAAGCGCGCCTGCGCATGCGGCGGGGCCGCGTCGTCGCTCGTGAAGGCGTAGGCCACCTCGCCGGGTGGGGCGTCCGGCTCCGGGGTCAGCCACTGCCCGGCGCCCACGAGGGTCCACGCGAGCGAGCCTCGGGGCTGCCGGACGAGACGGTCGTCGAGTTCCTGCGGGATGGTCACTCGGACGTCGAGCTTCGCCACGGCCTGCTGCAGATCGGGGCCGAACACGTCCCAGCGAAGGAGGTCGACCGGTCGCCCGGTCGCCGGATCGGTGTCGACGTACGCGAGATCGGAGAGCTGGTACCGGATGACGAGTTCGTGGTCGCCCGTGAGCTGCTCGCCGGGGTCGACGACGAGGCGGAGGAAGACCGCGGCGCGTTCCCTGCGAACGTCCTGCTCCACGCCGTCCAGCGTCACCGAGATCATGGACGGGTCGAGGGCGTGCCCTTGGTACTCGGTGGCGAGCACCCGCTCGATGGTGCGGTCGTCGAGGTCCGTCGGGAAGAACGCATCGATGCGCTCCTCGACCTCCGTGACGAGCCGGCCGTCGTCGTCCATCGTGACGCGGTAGTCGGCCGCGAAGGAACGGGCGATCCAGGTGTCGGTGACGTCGGACGCCTCGTCGGTGAGGTCGTCGAGGGTGAGGGGCGGGTTGATGACCGGGCCGACCAGGAGGATGATCCCGCCGATGGCGACGAGCCCCCAGAGCTGCCACAGTCCGCTGCGGAGGCGGGAGCCGCCACGGGACTGCAACCACTGCTCGACGCGCAACAGCCAGGCGGACAGGACGACCCACAGCGGCGTGTGCCGCGGAGCGGGGTCCGGGATGCGGGTGTCCGGTTCGACGACGTCTGTTCCGCTCGCCCCGTCCGAACCGATCACGTCGTCGAGTGTAATCGCGGGACGTCGTCCGACCGGACGACATCTGTCGCTCAGCGGCGTCGGGACGTGAAGGCGACCGCCTGGTGACCCGTCTCGGTGACGTCGCGCTCGGCCGCCGCACGCTCACGGCCCAGGTCGAGCGACCGGGAGAGGAGGACGTAGGCGATCGCGGACGCGGCGAGGCCGATGAACAGCGCGAGGTCGGCACCGCCGAGCGCCTGCGCGATCGGACCGGTGAACCACACCGTGACGACGAACGGGATCATCGCGACGATGCCGATCGCGTAGGCGAGGAGGCCGCGCCAGCCCCAGGCACCGTAGACGCCGTTCGGGGTGAAGATGTCGCGGACCACGTAGTGGCCCTTCCGCACGAGGTAGTAGTCGACGAGGTTGATCGAGGTCCACGGCACGAGGACGTAGAGCAGGACGACGAGGAAGCTGCTGAAGTTCGCCAGGAACTCGCCGGTGCTCAGCAGTGAGCCGATGACGGCGGCCGTCGCGATGGCGAGACAGGTGACGACCCGCAGGGTGCGCGTCGGCCGGACCGGTCGGATCGAGTCGATGATCGTGATGGTCTCGATCGAGGCCGCGTAGATGTTCACGGTGATGACGCTGATGAGTCCTGGCAGTGCGGCGACGAGCAGCCAGGTGCCTGAGCCGGGCAGGATGGCGTCGGCGGCGTCACGGACTCCTTCGAGCGGGTCGGCGCCCTGGAACGCGCTGGCGACGAACGCTCCGAGGCCCATCAGCCAGACGGCACCGACGAACACGCCGCCGTAGGTGTAGGCGAGGGCGCGCCCCGGGTTCGTCTGCGGCGGGAGGTACCGGGAGTAGTCGGAGACGTACGGTGCCCAGCCCAGTGCGTAGGCGGCCGCCCCGCCGAACTGCACGAGGAACGCCGTCCAGCTGAAGTTCGCGAGCGACAGGGCGTCGGCCGGCAGCGGCACGAAGAAGGGGACGACGACCGTGAACAGCCCGAAGGTGATGAGGAACAGCGCGGTGAGCCACGACTGCGTGCGGTGGATCCAGGAGTAGCCGAAGATCGCGAGCAGGACGGCGACACCGCTGATGAGCACGTACCAGCCCGCACCGGCGTCGACACCGGTCGTCATGGTGAGGACGTCCGCGCCGAGCATCTGGTTGAACATGTTGAAGCCCACGAGGCTGAAGACGACGATCGCGCAGATGAGCACGACGCCGCGGTAGCCGAACTGCGCGCGCGACTGGATCATCTGCGGAAGTCCGAGCTGCGGGCCCTGCGCCGAGTGGAAGGCCGTGAACACGGTGCCGACGGCCACGCCGAGCACGATCGCGAGGAGCGAGGTCGCGAGGTTCGCTCCGAGCGCCGCTCCGAGCATGCCGGTCGCCAGGGTCGTCACCTGCGCGTTCGACATGAACCAGAGCGAGAACAGCGAGCGGGGGCGACCGTGACGCTCGTCGAGCGGGACCCAATCGATGGAGCGGGACTCGACGAGGGACGGCTGGGCGTCTCCCGCGCCTGCGGCGGTACCGGACGGGGACGTGGGGTCGGCGGGTGTCGCCATGGGCTGGCCTCCAGGGCTCGGGCGGTCGAGGAGCGGGACGGGCAGCGGGGTCTGCCTCCGGTCGGTGACTCACTCGTGCCGACGACGGTATCCGCAGGCCACGGACGGGCACAATCGGCCATGCCCCGATCCCAGCCATCGGGGAACACGATGGTCCCGTCCGCGAGGGCTTCGTATGATCGCTGGATGACCAGCACCGACCCCACGGGGGCCACCGACCACAGCGACCCCGACGCGCGGAGCATCCGGATCCGTGCCCAGGAACTCGCCCCCGTCCTCGGCGACCTCGACGGCAACCTGCGCACGATCGAGGCGGCCATCCGGGACGCCGTCGCCGACGGGGTGCAGCTCCTCGTGCTGCCCGAACTCGCGACGAGCGGTTACTACCTGGGCAGCCCGGAGGCGGCCCGCGCGGTCGCGCTCCCGAGCGACGCGTCGGTGTTCAGTGACTGGGCGTCACTGCTCCCCGAGGACGCCGTGGTGGTCGTCGGGTTCTGCGAGCTGGACGGCGAGGAGAGCCGCAACAGCGCCCTGGTCCTCGGCGCCTCGGGTGTGCTCGGGGTCTACCGGAAGGTGCACCTGTGGGACGAGGAGCAGTCCGTCTTCGTGGCGGGTCGCGAGACCCAGCCGGTGGTCGATACGCCGCTCGGCCGGCTCGGCGTCCTCGTCTGCTACGACCTCGAGTTCCCCGAGGTGCCGCGGGGTCTGGCGCTCCGGGGAGCGGACCTCCTCGTCGTCCCGACGAACTGGCCGCTGGTCGAGCGGCCGGAGGGCGAGCGGGCGCCCGAGGTCGTCCAGGCGATGGCGGCGGCGCGCGCGTCCGCGATCCCGATCGTGTGTTGCGACCGCTCCGGCACCGAGACCGGCAAGCCGTGGACCGAGGGCACCACGATCATCCCGGCCGACGGCTGGCCCGTCGGTGGGAAGGACGCTCGGGGACGGGTGGACGGGACCGTCCGGCTCGACCGGGGCGCCACCCGGATCGGTCCGCGCAATGACGTGCTCGCCGATCGCCGGCCGGAGCTGTACGGGACGCTCACCACGGAGTGACCCGCGCCGTGACGGGGAACCCGCCTCGCTAGGCTGACCGCATGACCCTCGCGCAACTCCGCGCCTTCCTCGCCGCCTACGAGAGCGGCTCCTTCACTGCCGCAGCCGCCGAGCTCGACAGCAGTCAGGCCTCCGTGTCGGAGCTCGTCAGCCGCCTCGAGCGCGAGATCGGCCTGCAGTTGTTCGCCCGCGGTGCGCGTCGGCTCGTCCCGACGGCGGCCGCCGAGGAGCTGCGCGAGCACGCCAGACGCGCGGTCGCCGCGATCGACGGTGGACTCGACGCGCTCTCGGCGATCACCTCCCTCGACGGCGGCGTGTGCACCTTCGGCGTCCTGCGCAACGCCGCCTACTACGAGCTGTCCGACCTGGTGCAGCGCTTCCACCAGCGCTACCCCAACGTGCGCGTGCGACTCGTGGGGTTGAACTCGGCACTCGTCGCGGACTCCGTGGCGAGCGGCGAGATCGAGGCCGGGCTGGTCGTCCTCCCCGTGCCCGTCGCGGGCCTCGCCATCCGGCCCCTCTTCCGCGACGAGGTCTTCTACGCCTCCACCACGAGGGATCCCGCGGCGGGCCCGGTCGGGATCGACGAGTTCGCGGACGCCAAGCTCGTGCTCTACGACGCCTACGCCGGGTGGCGGGACCCCACGCGGCTCCAACTGCTGGAGCGCGCTCGCCTGCAGGGGCGGTCGATCGAGCCGGCCGTCGAGGTCGAGCACGTGGAGACCGCCCTGAGCCTCGCCGCGACCGGGGCCGCGGACACGATCGTCTCCGGCACGGTCGCCCGCACCGGGGGATTCCCCGAGCAGTTGACGCTCACCCCCTTCGCCGAGCCGCTCTACGACACGATCGCGCTCGTCCAGCGCGAGGGCGCCTACCTGTCGCCGGCCACCGCGCGGATCGCTGAACTCGCCGAGCACACCCTGCTCGCGGCGGCGGAGCCCGACCAGGTGATCGCGACGACCCCGAGGCGCTGAGCTTCGTTCGCGAATCGGCGTATCGGATGACCCGATGGCTCGCGCAGGCACGTCCCCCGTTGTCGCCCCCGCGCCGCGTTCGTACGCTCGCAGCATGCGATTCAGCCCTCCCGTGCTCCAGTCCCTCGACGGCTCCTTCCGTCACCTCAAGACCCCGCTCATCGACGCTCCGCCGGCTCAGCGCGACCCGGCCGTCATCGAGACCGTCTCCGCGATGCTCCTCGACATCGAGCGGCGCGGCATGGACGCCGTGCTCGACGCCGCGCGGCGGCTCGACCGGTACGAGGGCGGCGAGGTCGAGCTGACGGCCGAGCAGATCGCGACCAGCGGCGACCGCCTCCCCGCGGACCTCCGCGCAGCCATCGACCTCGGTGGCGAGCGCACCCGGGCCTTCGCCCAGGAGCAGCGCTCCCACCTGCAGGACTTCGAGACCGAGCTCGTGCCCGGACTCGTCACGGGGGTGAAGTACGTGCCCGTCTCCCGCGTGGGCGCCTACCTCCCGGCCGGCCGGTTCCCGCTCACCGCCAGCGCGTTCATGACGGTCGGCGTCGCCAAGCAGGCCGGCGTGCCGACGGTCATCGCTTGCACCCCGCCGCAGCCGAACGGGGGTGCGAACGACGCGGTCGTCTACGCCGCGCACGTCTCCGGTGTCGACCGGGTCTTCGTCCTCGGGGGCGTCCAGGCGCTCGCCGCAATGGCCTACGGTCTGCTCGGCGAGCTGCCGATCGACATGCTCGTCGGTGCGGGCAACGCCTTCGTCGCCGAGGCGAAGCGACAGCTGTTCGGCACCGTCGCGATCGATCTCCTCGCCGGTCCCTCCGAGGTGGCCGTCCTCGCGGACGAGACCGCGGACCCGATCCTGGTGGCCGCCGACCTGCTCGGGCAGGCCGAGCACGGACCGAACTCGCCGGCCGCGCTCGTGACGACGTCGGAGGAGCTCGGCCGCGCGGTGATCGCCGAGGTCGAACGGCAGCTGCCGACGCTCTCGACCGAGTCGATTTGCGGGCCCGCCTGGCGCGACTACGGCTCGGTGACCGTGGCCGACGACCGTGAGACCGCCGCGGCGCTCATGGACGACCTCGCCCCGGAGCACCTCGAGGTCATCACGTCCGACGACGCCTGGTACCACGGGCGGCTGCTCAACTACGGGTCGATCTTCCTCGGCCCATGGAGCACCGTCGCCTACTCGGACAAGGGCATGGCGGGGACGAACCACGTGCTCCCGACCGCCGGCGGTGCCAAGCACAGCGCCGGGCTCTCGGTGTCGCGGTTCCTGAAGCCGCTCACCTACCAGCGCATCGCCGAGTCGGCGACGCCGGCGCTCGCCGACGCGGTGCAGGTCATCTCCGATTCGGAGGGCATGGCGGCGCACAGCGCGACGGCGACGCTCCGCACGGCCCGGCTCAGCTGAGGCAGGCCCGGCCCCCTCTGGTCAGGAGGCGCTCGGCGCACGCGCTTCGTCAGTCACCCTGTCGCAGGGCGTGCTGGGCCTCCTGCATCGCCTCGTCGAAGTCCAGTTCGGGGTCGTGGAGGATCCGGGAGGTCGCGCGAGCGTGCGCACGGGCCGCTCGCTCGAACGCCTCGGATGCGGCCGTCTGTTCGACGGGCTCGAGCGAGGGCTCACCGATCGTGGTGAACGCACGCGTGAGGCTGAGCTGCACCTCGCGGTCGCCACGGCCGAGCTGTTTCGTCAGCAGCTCGGCGAGCGCCGACGCCTCCCGCTCCGGGACGACCCCTGCGGCGGTGCGCCACGCGGCTCGGGCGACCTGATCCTCCTCGTCCTCGAGCAGCGCCAGGGTGATGGCCGACCAGGTGCGTGGGTCTCCGGTCTTGGAGAGGGTGTGCAGCGCCTGGCTGCGTGCCTGGGGGAAGACCGATCCGAGCTCGTCCATCAGGCGTGGGACGGTCACCTCGGGGTCGTGTCGCACGAGCGCCCAGGTGAGCATGTCGCGCACGAAGAAGTCGGGCTCGACGGCGCAGCGGTCGACGAGCACCTCGATGTAGGCGGTCCTCGGGGTGGTGCCCGCGGCGAGTGCGGCCTGCAGTCGGTCCGAGGGAACGGGTGCGCTGAGGGCGATCGCCAGACCGTTCGCTGCAGCGGCGTCGTACTCCTGGCTCATCGAGCGACCTCCCAGAGCTGTGTCGGTTCGATTCCAGCCTAGGTGCGGGAGCCCGCCCGAGGTCCCTCAAGTGGGCTCCCGCACGTCAGCTCGCAGCCGGTCCAGAGGTCGCGATCTCGTCGGGCCGCACGGCCGCCACACCGGCGACCTGCGCACCGGGACCGCTGCGCGAGCGGGCGAGGACGTCGTTCAGGTTGGCCACCACCCAGGGGTCGCCGTCCGCGTCAGGGAGCCGCAACGCTGCACTCCCCGAGGCGAACAGCCGCACGACCTTCACATCGCCGGGCAGCATGGTGAAGAACCCTTCGGCGTCGCAGGACACGGCCCCGGCGCGGTCTGGCTGGATGAGGACGTCCTTGACGAGCGAGGTTGCGGTGAGTCGGTACTCGTCGTGGTCGTCGAAGCGGGTCACGGCCACGTCCAGGGCCCCCGGGATGAGCTCGAAGTCCCGATCCTCCACGCCGTACCACCAGGCGCGCTGACCGGAGCTCGCCGCCTCGACCACCGCGAACTCCCGTTTCGGATGGGTCCAGCTCGTGAGCCTCGCCGGCAGGTCGACGATCGCGACGCTGTTCGCCTCGACGGTGACGGGGAGCGTGTGACGGTCCAGGGCGGTGCCGGACAGGCTCATCCGCCGGACGACGAACTCGTCCGACCACGGCTCGAGCGTCTGGTTCGCGACGACGAGCACCGGGCGTCCGTCCCGTGGCTGCACGCTGATCGTCCGAGGCGCGAAGGACTGCTGGAGCGCTGTGTACATCGGCTTCGGCCGCCCCGCCGAATCGATCACCGACCAGGACACCGCGGGCCAGCAGTCGTTCAACTGCCACAGCACGGCTCCCGCGGTGTCGGGCCACCTCGAGCGCCAGTGGTCGATCGCCGTCTGGTTCGCGCGGCACTGGTTGAGGCTCGCGAGGAAGTGCCAGCTCGCCAGATCCGCCGCACCGCCGAAGTGGCGCTCGATCGATTCGCCGATGAGCGCGTTCCCGTTGACCATCCGCTGACGGTGCGTGAACTCCGGGGCCTCGGGTGACGCGGGAACGCCGCCGATCGCGTCGACCAGGGTGGTCCAGGTGGCCGGCCCCTGGTTGCCGAACTCGGACACGTAGCGCGGCGCGGTGTTCCGGTAGGCGAGGTAGTCGTCCTTCGTCCACGCGTGGACGCTGCCGTACCGCGGGTCGTTGGGATGCCGTTCCTCGGAACCGGACCACGGGCTGCCCGCCGTGTACGGCCGGAACGGGTCGAGCTCGGCCACGAGCCGGGGCAGGAGGTCGAGGTAGTACCCGCGGCCCCACGTCCGATCGCCGATGAGCGGCTTCCAGTTCCAGTTCTCGTGCCCGAGGAAGTTCTCGTTGTTGCCGTTCCAGACCACGATCGACGGGTGCGGCGACAACCGGTCCAGGTTGTCCCTGACCTCGGCCTCGACCTCACCGGCGAGGGGATCCTCCTCGGGGTACGCGGCGCAGGCGAAGAGGAAGTCCTGCCAGACGAGGAGCCCCAGCTCGTCGCAGCGCTCGTAGAAGTGCCGGTCCTCGAAGACGCCGCCACCCCACACCCGGACGAGGTCGACGTTGGCCGCGCGGGCCTGCCCGAGGCGCTCGTCGAGCTGCTCGGGGGTGACGCGCGCCAGGAGGAGGTCGTCGGGGATCCAGTTCACCCCGCGCGCGAACAGCGGTACGTCGTTCACGACGAGGGTGAACGCGCGCCCGTGATCGTCCTCGGTCTCGTCGATGCGGACCGAGCGGAACCCGATCCGGTGGTGCCGCTCGTCGAGCAGACGGTCACCTTCCCACAGCCGGAAGGTCAGCTCGGACAGACGCGGTTCGCCGTAGCCGTGTGGCCACCAGACGGCCGGCTCGTCGATGCGGATCGTCTCGCGCAGCTCGTCGACGTCGATCCGCAGCGTGCGGGTGGTGCGTCGTCCGTCGGACGTCACCGTGATCTCCGCGTCCAGTGGCCGGCCGGCGCCGGTCGAGGTCCGTTCGAGCTCAACGGCGAGTTCCACGACACCGACGCCGTGCGTCAGCGTCGTCTGCGGGCGGAACCCCGCGATGCGGGCGGTGGACCAGGCCTCGAGCCGGGGTTCTCGCCAGATGCCCGCCGTCGCCAGGACCGGTCCCCAGTCCCAGCCGTAACTGCAGGCCATCTTGCGGACGTACTGGAAGGTCGTTCCGGTCGCGTTCGGCAGTGCCGGCGCCAGCTCCCGCGCGGCCGCGTCCGAGAACTCCTGCGCCGACGCGAAGTCCACCGTGAGCTCACGGTCGTCGGGACCGATGAGGTCGGTCACGTCGAATCGGTACCGCCGATGCATGTTGCGGGTCCTGCCGACGACCGTGTCGCCCACGGTGATCGTGGCGAGGGTGTCGAGCCCGTCGAACACGAGGTCGACCCGCTCGGCGTCGGTTGTCAGCGCCAACGGGCGACGGTAACGCCACGATCGCCGTCCGACCCAGAGGGCGTCGATCTCGTGCAGGCCGAGCAGCGGGTCGTCGATCAGCCCGTTGGCGAGAAGGTCCTGGTGGACGCTTCCCGGGACGACCGCGGGGACCGGAGCGACCTCGTCCCGTCGCGGGTGCTTCCCGACCTCGAGCAGCCAGTGATCTCGCAGCGGGACGGTGTCCACAGATGCCTCCAGATTGCTTAAGAATTAAGTAAACAGGTCTGTTGCCCCTTCATTGCTGGGGATAACGAGCTTAAACGTATCATTGACTTCGCCGATCCGGCACGGTAGCGTCTCGTTCCCGAGAGGCGTCTCGACCCGCGACGCCCCGACCCCCATGGCAAGGAAGCAGATGAAGAGCACACGCAGCGTTGCTGTCGCCCTCACCACAGCGGCGATCCTCGGCGCCTCACTCACCGCGTGCAGCGGCGGCGGAGCCGAGATCGACCCCAAGACGGTGACCGTTCTATCCAACGTGTCCAAGAACACCGCGAGCGGTAGGGCGTTCTTCGCCCTCTTCGACCAGTTCAAGCAGGACACCGGGATCTCCGTCGAGGTCATCGAGCAGGGCGACGACACGAACCAGGTGTACGAGACCACGCTCGCCGGTGGCCGCGAGGCACAACTCGTCCTCACCAACCGCTACCAGAATCTCGACTGGTTGCAGAACGGGAGCGTCGTCGACGCCAAGCCGTACGCCGACGAGTGGGGCATCATCGACAGGCTCAAGCCGGACGCGGTCGACGCCTGGTCCGACGCCGACGGCGGGCTCATGGGCATCCCGCTGAACGGCTACACGTGGCCGGTCATGTACAACACCGAGCTGCTCCAGCAAGCGGGCTTCGACGCACCACCCACGACGACGGACGAGCTCCTGCAGCTCGCGAGCGCCCTGCGGGTGAAGGGAATCACGCCCTGGGCGATCGGTGGCTCCGACTGGAGCGGCGAGAAACTCTTCGCGCAGATCGCGCAGACGCACGTCAGTGCCGACGAGGCCGCCCAGCTCTTCACGAAGGGCGGCTGGTGTGACTCCGACGCGGCCAAGCAGGGCATCGACGACTTCGTCGCACTCCGCGACGGCGGCGTCTTCGTCGACAAGGCGGAGGGTTACACCGTGGACCTCGCCCAGACCGACTTCTACACCGGCAAGGCGGCGATCTACTCCGACGCCTCATGGGGCTTCGGCAACGTCCCCGAGGAGATCAAGCCGAACGTCGTCATCGGCGGAGTACCGGTGCCGGCCGACTCCGATTTCACCGGCCCCTCCTACTACTCGGAGTTCGGGAGCGGGCTCTGGATCAGCCCGAACGGTGAGAAGAACCTCGACGCCGTCGGCAAGCTCGTCACCTTCCTGCTCTCCGACGAGGCACAGGAGCGGCTCGTCGCAGAGGCCTCGCTCGTCTCACCCCTGACGACCGACTTCTCCGCGGCCGCGACCGACCCGCTCCTGCAGCAGGCGCTCGGGCTGAGCGACACCGGCCAGCGTGCCGTCCTGCCGGACGACTACGTCGCCGACACCGCCACCACCACCTGGGCGAAGGCGACCGCAGGAGCCTACGCGGAGTCGGCGAGCACCTCGGACATCTGCGCGGCCCTCGACGCCGCGCTCGCCGAATGACCCGCGTGATGCCTGGCACCACCCCCTCGGTCCGGCCCTCCCGGCCGGACCGAGGGCTCACCATCCTCGGGATGCCGGCCCTCGTCTGGTACCTCTTCTTCATGATCGCGCCGATCATCGCGATGTTCGGCATCAGCTTCCTGCGCTGGCCGAAGATCATCGCGCCGAGCGAGGTCATCGGCTTCGACAACTACGCGGCGCTCGTGCAGGATCCGACGTTCTGGGCGGCAGCCGGCAACACCGCCGTGCAGCTGATCGTCGTGATTCCGGTGATGATCCCGCTGGCGTTCATGCTCGCCTATTATCTGCAGCAGAGTCCCCGCGGGCACCAGTTCCTGTCGATCATCTTCTTCACGCCCGGGCTCATCTCCCTGTCGGTGAAGGCCATGATGTTCTTCGCCATCCTGGCCCCCAACGGCGCACTCAACGGGTTCCTCAGCGGCATCGGAGCGGACGCCGCCACCACGGCGTGGCTCGCCGACCCGAAGACGGCACTCGCGTGCATCATCGTCATCGACCTGTGGAACGGGATCGGGTACACGGCCATCCTGATGAACGCGCGACTCGCGGGCGTCCCCCGGGAGGTCTACGAAGCGGCGGCCCTCGACGGTGCCGGGCACTGGAAGATGATGTGGCGCATCGCGTACCCGATCACGAAGGACTACGTCGGCACGATGGTGATGCTTCAGTTCATCTGGACGCTCTTCAACTCGGCCCCCGTGGTGTTGCTCTTGACGCAGGGCGGGCCGGGAACCGCCTCGACCACGCTGTCCTACTTCGTCTACGACCTCGCCTTCCAGTCGAGCCAGGTGGGATACAGCCAGGCCGCCTCGGTCGTGCTCTTCCTCGTCGGGCTCGTCGGGATGCTCGTCATCCGTCGCACCATCCGAGCGAACTACTGAACGGACCCCGACTGTGACCTCTTCTACTGTGACCGCTTCGACACAGGCCATCGTGCAGGCATCCCGTCCGAGTCGACGCCGCCAGCCCCACGGGCGGTCGAGCCTCTGGGTGGGCGGCATCTTCGCCTGGGTGTACGCCGCGCTCCTGATCATCCCCATCTACTACCTGCTCATCAGCTCGGTCAAGGACAACACCGAGATCTTCGGCGACCCGTTCGGGATCCCGCGGCAGTGGCTCTTCGAGAACTACCTCGGCGCCTGGACGAGCGTCGACCTCGGTCAGGCGCTCGTGAACTCCGTGCTCATCACCGCCGTCTCGCTCGTCCTCACCCTCGTGCTCGCGATCCCGGCTGCGTATTCCATCGCCAGGAGTCGCGGTCGGATCGGCGTCATCGTGGAACGGGTGTTCGCCGCAGGGTTCCTCATCCCGCAGTTCGCCGCGCTCGTCCCGACGGTCATCCTCTCCTTCTGGTTGTCGCTCTACGGCACGAAGGAGTTCCTGATGCTCTTCTTCCCGGCCACCGCCCTCCCGATCTCGGTGGTCCTCCTCACACAGTTCATCCGGGCCATCCCGTACGAACTGGAGGAGAGCGCCCAGATGGACGGGGCGAACCGGTTCTCGATCATCCTGCGACTCATCATCCCGATGGCCGCGCCGGGCATCGTCACGGTGACCATCCTCAACTTCCTCGCGGTCTGGAACGAGTACCTCTTCTCCCTGCTCATCCTCGCGCCGGCTCCCGAGAACCGCACGATCCAGGTCGCGCTGCCGCTGCTCACGAGCCAGCAGAGCCCGCAGTACGGCCAGCTCGCCGCCGGCATCGTGATCACGCTGCTACCGGTTTACTTGGTCTACGCGGTCCTGTATCGACGGATGCAGGACGCCCTCGTGGATGGAGCGCTCAAATGACCGGTGGACCCGACGAACCGACCAAGGCCAGGGTGCGATCCCGGGCACCTCGACCGACGATGCACGACGTGGCGACCGCGGCGGGGGTGTCCGTCGGGGCCGTCTCCTACGCCTTGAACGGACGACCCGGGGTGTCGGAGACGACCCGCGCGAGAGTCCTCGCGATCGCGGCCGAACTCGGATGGGCCGCGAACCAGGCCGCGCGCAGTCTGCGGGGTGGCGGCACCAACACGGTCGGCCTCGTCATCGCGAGACCGGCTGAGACCCTCGGCGTCGAGACCTACTACATGCAGCTCATCGCCGGTCTCGAGGAGACCCTCGCGGCCAACGACTTCGACCTGCTGCTCCGAGTGGTCGCCGACGTCGACGCGGAGGCGCGCATCTACCGGGGATGGGGTGCATCGGAACGCGTCGACGGGATCATCGTCGTCGATCCGCGGACCGAGGACCCCCGCCTCGAGGTCGTCGTCGAGACGGGCCTGCGAGCGGTCGTCCTCGGTGACGCTCCGGACCGACCGGAGGTGTCCTCCGTCGTGGTCGACCACGGAGGGGCCACCGCGGACGCCGTCCGCTACCTGCAGGCCATCGGCCACCGGCGCATCACCCGGGTCGCGGGTCCCGAGCACCTCCGCCACGTCTCGGCACGCGACCGGGCGTTCGAGGACACCGCACACGAACTCGGCGTGGAGTCGTCGATCATCCGGACGGACTTCACCGCCGAGAGCGGTGCGTCGGCGACGCGGAGGATCCTCGCGCGGGCGGACCGCCCGACCGCGGTCATCTACGACAACGACGTGATGGCCGCTGCGGCGCTGCCGGTCGCCGCCGAGTTCTCACTCGCCGTTCCGCACGACCTCAGCATCCTGTCCTGGGAGGACTCGATGCTCTGCCAGCTGGCGACACCGCCGATCACCGCGATCCGGCGAGACGTCCGGGCATTCGGGGCGCTCGTCGCCGAAGCGCTCCTCGACCAGATCCGCACCGGTCGCCCGGTGCGCCTCGACGCCGCCCGCCCCGAACTCCTCCCGCGGGCGTCCACCGCCCCGCGAACCCTTCCGTGACCACGACGTCACGGAAGACGATCCAGAAGGAACCCTCATGAAACGACACTCCGCGAAACTCCCGACCCCGGACGGCGTCGACGCCCTGATCGGCGTCAACTACTGGTCACGCACCGGTGGTCCGCTCATGTGGCGGGACTACGACGGCGAGGTCGTCGCGCAGGAGCTCGAGCAGCTCCGCGCCCACGGCATCACGCACACGCGGAGCTTCCTGTACTGGCCGGACTTCCACCCGGAGCCCGATCGCCTGTCCGAGGAGATGCTCGCCCACTTCGCCGACTTCCTGCAGCGGCACACCGACGCGGGGATGTGGACGATCCCCACCTTCCTCGTCGGGCACATGTCCGCGCAGAACTGGGATCCGGCGTGGCGCGACGGGCGCGACGTCTTCTCCGACGTCTGGTTCGTCGGGCGCCAGGCCTGGTACATCCGCGAGGTGGTCTCCCGCTTCACCGAGCACCCCGCGATCGACGGGTGGCTGCTGACGAACGAGGTGCCGATCTACGCGGACTGGCGTTCACGCGGCATCGACACCATCGACGCCGAGGCGGTCACCGCCTGGGCACAGCTGCTGATCGACGCGGTGCGGGCCGGCGGCGGGACCCAGCCGGTGTCCGTCGGCGAGGGCGCCTGGGGCGTCGAGATCACCGGGAACGACAACGGCTTCCGGGTCCGTGAGCTCGAGCCGCTGATCGACTTCTTCGGTCCGCACGTCTACCGCATGGAGGACGACCCGGTCCGGCAGCACCTCGGAGCCGCCTTCATCTGCGAACTGCTGGACCTCGGCGGCAAGCCCGTCGTCATGGAGGAGTTCGGCGTCACGTCCGACTACGTGGACGACGAGAACGCGGCGCACTACTACCGCCAGGTCCTCCACGCGACCCTGCTCGGCGGCGCCACCGCCTGGATCCCGTGGAACAACGTCGACTACGACGCGTTCTCGGATCGCGAGCCCTACTCACACCACCCGTTCGAGATGCACTTCGGTCTCGTCACCGACCAGGGGGTCCCGAAGGCGCAGCTCCTCGAGGTCCGCGACTTCGCGGCCACCCTCTCGGAGCTCGACTTCCGAGGGCTCGAACGACCTGACACCCGCATCGGCCTGCTCGTATCCTCCTTCCTCGAGTCGCCCTACGCCTTCACCGCCCGCGAGGACGGCCCGACCGTGTTCCAGGTGTCACGGCAGGCCTACGTCTCCGCCCGCACCGCCGACCTGCCCGTCGGCGTCGTCCGAGAACTGGACGGGCTCCCGGCGGACCTCGACCTCATCATCGTCCCGTCGACGAAGGCGCTCCTCGCACCCACCTGGGCGGAGCTCGAGCGCCGGGCGGCCGCCGGTGCCACCGTGTACGCCTCCTACTTCAACGGTATGCACGCGAATCAGCGCGGATCGTGGTGGCCGAAGCTCGACGACCTGTTCGGTGTCCGCAAACGCCTGCGCTACGGACTCATCGAACCCGTCCTCGACGAGACCGTCACGCTCGAGTTCCAGACGGACTTCGGCGGCATCGTCCGCGGCACCTCCCTCGCCTTCCCCGTCGGAGGCACGGTCGACGGCCGCTCGCACCTGCCCGTCGAACCGGTCGACGCCGAGGTCATCGCGACCGATCGGGACGGTCGGCCGGCGCTGCTCCGACGACGGGTCGGCAGCGGGTCGATGATCCTGTCCACCTACCCGGTCGAGTACTTCGCCTCGGCCGTGCCGCGGGTCAACCCCGAGCCGACCTGGGAGCTCTACGCGGCGCTCGCCGCGGAAGCCGGCGTAACACCGTCGGTCCGGGTCGACGACGCGCTCGTGATGACCGGTGAGATGACCCACCGCGACGGTCGTCGATTCGTCTGGTTCATCAGTCAGAGCGACGAGACCCGCACGGTCGAGCCGGTCTCCGACGGCGGACTGGTGGACCGCGTCGACGGATCCTCCGTCACCACCGTGACCCTGCCACCGTTCGGGGTGGAGATCGTCGAGTACCGGGAGCAGCGCGCATGATCATCGACAAGGCTGAGGTCATCGTCACGAGTCCGGATCGGAACTTCGTGACGTTGAAGCTCACGACGGATGACGGTCTGACGGGCTTGGGCGACGCGACGTTGAACGGGCGCGAGTTGGCGGTGGTGGCGTATCTGTCCGAGCACGTGGTGCCGTTGTTGCTGGGGCGTGATGCGTCGCGGATCGAGGACACGTGGCAGTTCCTGTATCGGTCGGCGTATTGGCGTCGGGGTCCGGTGACGATGGCGGCGGTCGCTGCGGTCGATATGGCGTTGTGGGACATCAAGGGCAAGGCTGCGGGCATGCCGGTGTACCAGTTGCTGGGTGGGGCGTCTCGGACGGGGCTGCTCGCCTATGGGCATGCGTCGGGGAAGAGCAACGAGGAGTTGTTCGACAGTGTGCGTGAGCATCAGGCGCAGGGGTATCAGGCCATCCGGATCCAGACGGCGGTGCCGGGGTTGCAGTCGATCTATGGCATCGCGTCGAACGCGACGTTCGAGGGCAACACGGGTGTCCGGTACGACCATGAGCCGGCGCAGCGTGGCGGGCTGCCGAACGAGGAGGATTGGGACACGAGGTCGTATCTGCGGTATCTGCCGACGGTGTTCGAGGCGGTGCGGAACGAGTTCGGTCCGGAGTTGCCGTTGTTGCATGACGGGCATCACCGGATGACGCCGATCCAGGCCGCGAAGCTCGGGAAGAGCCTGGAGCCGTTCGACCTGTTCTGGCTGGAGGACTGCACGCCGGCGGAGAACCCGGAGGCGTTGCGGCTGGTGCGGCAGCACACGACGACGCCGTTGGCGATCGGGGAGATCTTCAACACGGTGTGGGACTACCAGCAGATCATCCGCGAGCAGCTCATCGATTATGTGCGTGGTGCGGTGACGCACATGGGTGGGATCTCGCATCTGAAGAAGACGTTGGACTATGCGGCGCAGTACCAGATCAAGTCGGGCATGCACGGGCCGACGGACATCTCCCCGGTCGGCATGGCCGCCGCGATGCACCTGGGCTTGTCGATCCACAACTTCGGCATCCAGGAGTACATGAAGCACGGAGCGAAGACCGACGCCGTGTTCGAGCAGTCGTACACGTGGGAGGACGGCATGCTGCACCCGGGGGACCAGCCCGGCCTCGGTGTCGAGTTGAACGTGGACGAAGCGGGCAAGTATCCGTATCAGCGGGCGTACCTGCCCTACAACCGTCTCGCCGACGGAACCGTCCACGACTGGTAACCCCGGCGACGCCCCGTCAGCGGAGGCCGAGGAGCGCAGCGACGCGGTGGCGCAGTCCGGCCCGGACGAGCCGGGCGTGCTCCCGCGCCGCCGTCCGGGCCTCGTCGACCTGACCGGTGGCGATCGCCTCGAACAGTTGCTCGTGGACGGCGAGCGAGTCCTGGGCCGCTTCGTCGCGGACCAACCTGCCGCCGTATGCGGAGCGCTGCGTCGAGACCAGGGCGCTCTCGATGCCGTCGAGCAGGAAGGAGAGCACCTCGCTGCCGGCCGCGTCGACGAGCGCCGCGTGGAATTCGCCGTTGGCGACGCCGAGGGCGTCGCCGGATTCGGCACTCCGCATCCGATCGAGGGCGGATCGGGCCGAGTCGACCGCGTGCGAGGCCGACGGGGAGGATTGCTCGGCCGCCCGCTGCGCGACGAACTCGTCGAGGAAGTCCCTGATCTGCGCGAGCTCGATCAGACGCTGGGGATCGCGGCGGACCAGGGCGCCGAGCTGGATGCCGAGCACCTCGCTGGTCGGCCGGGTCACCGTGCCGCGGCGCCCACGGCCCAACTCGATGAGCCCTCGGCCGCTCAGGACCTTCAACACCTCTCGGACCGTGGCGCGGCTGATCCCGTAGCGCTCGGAGAGTTCGGATTCGCTCGGGAGCTTCGCGCCGAACTCGAACTCGTCGGCGAGTTCCCGCTGCAAGTCGTCGGCGATGTCCTCGACCCGAGACTCGGTCCCTCCGGTGTGATCCATGCCGTGAAGGTATCAGACAACTTTTGGCCCGAGTGAGTAGCTGGACAAAGGTGTCAGACATCTTTTGGCGTGTTAGGGGCGTCATTCGGCGATTTTTCGGCCAAGCACCTTGATTCAGTCGGGCTACTTGGAGAATCTTCCCGAGAAGTTGCTTGACAACTTTGACCGCTGGGCGGAGGATCGATCCATCAACGACGATGGGAGTCAGGTGTTCGAGTACGTCACATCACTGGGCCGGGTGCGCGGCGAGCGGATCGACACCCCGGACGGCGCGGCGGTCGCGGTCCTCGGGCTCCCGACCGCTCGGGTCGCAGCCCGGTTCCAGCCGGCGGTACGGCCGGACGGTTGGCGCGGTGTCCGCGCAAGCGCTCAAGGCCCGATCGCCTGGCAGGACGCGGGGCGGGCCGGAGGGGCACCGATGAGCGAGGCCGACAGCCTCACAGCGAACGTCTGGCTCCCCGGTGAACGCGTCGACACCCCTCGACCGGTCCTCGTCTGGGTCCACGGCGGCGCGCACCTCTACGGCTCGAACGCGCACCCGCTGTGCGACGGTGCCCGCCTCGCCGCGGCGCACGGGATCATCGTGGTGTCGATCGCGTACCGGCTCGGCGCACTCGGCTCGCTCCGCCTCGACCACCTGCTCGGCCCGGAGTATGTGGACGCCGGCAACCTGGCGCTCCGCGACACGCTCGCCGGCGTCCAGTGGGTGCATGACGAGATCGCGGCCTTCGGGGGCGATCCCGCACGCATCACCGTCATGGGGCAGTCCGCCGGCGGCGTGGCCGTCGCCACGTTGCTCGCCGAGAGCTCCAGCGACTCTCCCTTCCGTCGGGTGATCATCGAGAGCGCGACGGCCGAGCGGGTGCACACGCTCGACGAAGCGGCCGAGGTGACCGATGAACTACTGGTGGAGCTGGCCGGCTCGGACGCCGACCCTGGCGAGCTGCTGCGCACCGGTCCGGCCGAGCTCGTCGCCGCCCAGGAACGGATGGTCGATCGGTGGCGTGCGACCCGGCGGGGGCCCGGCATCCCCTTCCGGCCCGTCATCGACGGGCGCTTCGTCCACGATGTACCGCTGCGGTCGATCGCAGCCGGCGCCGGCGCCCACATCGACGCGATCATCGGAACGAACCGGAACGAGGCGAGCGGATACGTCGACCTGCTCCGCCTCGCGCCTGCGGAGGCCCTGGCCACGCTCGACCGCGAACTCCAGGCCGACGGTCGAGGCGGAACCGCCGACGCCTATCTGGCTGCCTGCGCTGCGGACGACGGGCGGGTGCTCGATCCGGTCGAGGCGCTGGAATCGTACGTCTCCGACCGGCTCTACCGACGGCCGGTGAGCCGTCTGCTCGACGCGCGTTCCGGTGCGGAAGGGAACACCTTCGGCTACCTCTTCGCCTGGAGCCGACCGGACACGCCCACGTGGGCCCGCCGCTCCGGTCACTCGCTCGAGCTGCCGTTCGTGTTCCGACACCTCGACGACAGCGCCGCGGCCAGGGAGGAGCTCGGCGCCGAACCGCCGTTCGAGCTCAGCGAGCGGATGAGCGCGGGATGGGCGGCGTTCGTCGCCGCGGGGGACCCGTCCTCCCCGGATGCCGCGTGGCCGGCGTACGGTCCCGAGCGCTCCACCCGCGTCCTCGACCGTCGGAGCCGGACCGTCCATGACCCCTTCGCCGCCCGTCGGCGCTTCACCGAAGCCTCCCCAGTGCTCACCGCCTGATACCTCGACACAACCGTTCCAGCGACACATCAGCTTCAGAGGAGAAGACAGATGTCACACACGAACCCCCTGCACGACGTCCAGCTCACCCGCCGCACCGCGCTCGGCCTCGGTATCGGCGGTCTCGCCGCCATGGCCCTCGCGGCGTGCTCGCCGGGTGGCGCGAGCACCCAGGCCGCGCGATCCGAGCTCCTGCTGCCCACGTTCCGAGCGCAGCGCGCCGCGGACGCCACCGCCATCGTGAGCCAGGTTGCCGGGGTGCAACCGGTCTACACCTCGTACCCCGCGAGCTACTGGACCAGTGTCGCCGCGGCGCCGGGCCGGGGCGGCGAGTTGAAGACGTTCCAGATGCTGTACTTCTCGCCACCCGCACCACTCGAGTCGAACCCGTTCTGGCAGGAGCTCAACAAGCGGATCAACGCCGACTTCAAGCCGAGCTACGCCTCCGGCGACAACTACGACGCGAAGGTCGCGACGACGCTCGCGGGCGGCACGCTGCCGGACATCATGTACCTCCGAGACGAGGTCCCGGCGGTGCAGCAGGCGATCCAGGCCGGTGCATTCGCCGACCTGTCCGACGCGCTGGGCGGCGACGCCGTCCTCGAGTACCCGAACCTGGCGAACCTCGAGACCCATGCGTGGCGGAACTCGGCGAAGGGCAACCGCATCATGGGCGTCCCGCGCACGAGCCCTCGCGTGACGGCGTGCCCGGTCATCCGCACCGACCTCATGGAGGCGGTCGGTGTGACCGGTCAGCCGGCCGACGCGGCGGCGTTCGCGGACGTCCTGGCGGAGATCGCGAAGCTCGGCGAACACGCCGGCCGTCGCGTGTGGGCGGTCGGTGGCCTCGGCACGGGTCAGATCCAACTGCTGTCGCGCTGGATGTTCGGCGCGGGCGCGGACTGGACGCTCGGCTCCGGCGGCTCGCTCGTCAACACGATCGAGACCGACGAATTCGAGGCGACCATGGAGTACCTGGCCGATCTGTGGAAGCGGAACGTGTTCCACCCCGACGCGATCGCGCTCGGATCCGACTCCCAGCGCAGCAAGGAGAAGCAGCTCTGGCTCGAGGGCCAGATCGCCTTCGAACTCGACGACCCGGCCTGGCTCTCCTCGCAAGGCATGCTGCAGGTCGAGGAGTCGACGAGTGGCGCCCGCGTCGGGTACCTGACCCCGCCCGGCCACGACGGCGGGGACATCGTCGTACAGGCGGGACCGGGCTACGGTGGCTTCGACGGGATCTCCGCCTCCGCGGCCAAGGACCCGAAGCGCCTGGCGGAGCTGTTGCGGTTCCTCGACTGGTGGGCTGCGCCGTTCGGCACCGAGGAGAACCTGTTCATCGGCGGTTCCGGTCTGGAGGGCTACAACTACACCTTCGGGCCGGGCAAGCAGATCGTCTCGACGGGAGACGCGACCGCCCTCGCCAACCTCCAGGGCCTCAAATGGCTGGGCGTCACCGCACCGCCGTACATCATGCTGAACAACGAGAACGCCGGGCGCGCCGACGGGCTCGTCGCGCAGATGGAGTACCTCACGAAGGCCGCCGTCGACAGCCCGGTCGTCGGCCTGACGTCCACCACTCAGACGAGCCGTGGGGCCCAGCTGACCCAGATCAACGACGACTACCGCAACAAGATCGTCTCGGGCAAGCTCTCGGTCTCCGCGATCAAGGACTGGCGGTCCGACTGGCGGAAAGCCGGTGGCGACCAGGTCAAGGCCGATTACCGCAAGCTCCTCGACGAACGGAAGTGACGTCATGACGCAGCTGCAGACCAGGTCGGCGCGCTCCGCCGCCCGCGATCGTCGTCGAGAGGACGCGGCCCGCCGGCACCGCACCCCGCTCGGGACCCGGATGCGTCGCGAGTGGCGGATGTACGCGCTCATCCTGCCCGGGCTCCTGTTCTTCGTGCTCTTCGCCTACGTCCCGATCCTCGGCAACGTCGTCGCCTTCCAGGCGTTCTCGCCGTTCCTGGGGATCGAAGGCTCACCGTGGGTGGGCTTCGACAACTTCGTCCGCATCGTCAGCGACCCGGAGGTCGTTCGGGCAGTGGTCAACACGATCCAGATCGCCGTCCTCCAGATCGTCTTCTCCTTCCCTGCACCGATCCTGCTCGCCCTCCTCCTCAACAGCCTGTTGTCATCCCGCGTGAAGCGGGTCGTGCAGTCGATCGTCTACCTGCCGCACTTCATCTCCTGGGTGATCGTGATCTCCATCTGGCAGCAGATCCTCGGCGGCGCCGGACCGGTCGCCGGGCTGTTCGAGTCCCTCGGCGTCGACGGCGTGAACATCATGTCGAATCCGGACACCTTCAAGCTCCTCGTGACCTCGCAGGTCATCTGGAAGGACATCGGCTGGGGGACCATCATCTTCTTCGCGGCGATCGCGGCGATCCCGCAGGAACTCTACGAGGCCGCGGCGGTGGACGGCGCGAAGCCGTGGCGGCAGACGTGGCACGTGACCCTGCCGGGGCTCGTCCCGGTGATCTCGCTGCTGCTGGTCCTGACCGTCGGCAACGTGCTGACCGTCGGGTTCGAGCAGCTGCTCCTGCAACAACCGATCGTCGGCGCGGATGCTGCGCAGGTCATCGACACCTTCGTGTACTTCCGAGGCGTGGTCGGAGGCGACTGGGGGATCTCCGCAGCCGCAGGACTCATCAAGGGCGTCATCGGCACGCTCCTCGTGCTGGGCGCGAACCGTCTGGCGAAACGAATGGGAACGGAGGGGGTCCTGTGACCACCATGACAGCACCGGAGACGCCGACGTCGCCGATGGCATCGGAAGCCGCGGGCAGCGCTCGCCCACCGCGGACCAAACGTCGGCGACGCGGTCCCGCGAGCGACCGACCGGCGTGGATGGGGCGCCCCTCCGTCCCCGTTCAGGCGCTCAAAGCCCTCGTCATCGGCTTCATCGTCCTGGTGATGCTGTACCCGTTCGTCTACATCATCGCGATGAGCTTCGCCTCGAAGGACGCGCAGACGAGCGGCTTCCTGCCGACCTCGTTCTCGCTGGACGCGTACCAGGCGATCCTCGCCGGCGACATCGTCACGCGTTCGCTGCTCATCTCGGCCTTCGTGACGATCGTCGGGACGGCGCTCTCGCTCACCTGCACCGTGATGTTGGCCTACGGGCTCAGCCGCACCAGGCAGGTACCCGGCTCGCGTGCGATTCTGCTCCTCGTCGTGTTCACCATGTTCTTCGGTGCCGGGATCATCCCCAACTACCTGCTGATGAAGAACCTCGGCCTGTTGAACACCCTGTGGTCGCTCATCCTCCCTGGCCTGATCTCGGCGTTCAACATGGTGGTCGTGCGCAACTTCTTCATGAGCATCCCGGCGAGTCTCATCGAGTCCGCGCGCATCGACGGCGCGAGCGACTTCCGGATCCTCTGGAAGATCGTCCTGCCACTGTCGCGCCCCGTGCTCGCGGTCGTCGGGCTCTTCGCCGCCGTCGGGTACTGGAACAGCTACTTCAGTGCGCTGCTCTACATCAACGACTCGAGCCTGTGGCCGGTGCAGGTCGTGCTGAACCAGTACGTCATCCAGGGGTCCGTCCTCACCGACATCATCGGTTCGGACGTCCCGACACCACCGTCCCAGTCGGTGCAAATGGCGGTCGTGGTCCTCGCGACCCTGCCGATCCTGATCGTCTACCCGTTCATCCAGCGCCACTTCACGAAGGGCATGCTGACCGGCGCGATCAAGGGGTGATTCCCTGATCCGATTCCGAACGGACCGCGACACCCCGGACCCTCCTGGTCCGGGGTGTCGTTTCGTGGTGTGCTGTAGCCGTGCGCCTCAGTCGATGGGGTCGAGTCGTCCCGGCCGGACGACGACCCACAGGATGACGATCGCGGCGAGCTGGCCGACCACCATGACCGCGGCCACGGGTGCGGCGCTCGTCACCCCGATGAACCCGGCGATCGGGGTGGCGAGCGCGCCGAAGCCCTGCCGGGTGGCGTTCAGGAGACTCGCCGCGGTGCCGGCGTCGCCGCCGTGGCGGGCGAGCGCGAGGGTCTGGATGCAGGGGGTGTTCACACCGAGGAAGAAGGTGAACGCCCAGAGGAACACCATGATGCTCACGAGCGGCCCGACGGGCAGGAGCCCGATCAGGAGCAGCCCGATGGCGGAGAGCCCGAGACCGGCGGTGGACAGCATGACGATGCGGCGAGGTTCGATGCGATGGGCGATGCGGACCCCGAGTTGCGTGCCGAGGAGCATCATGAGCGCGTGCGAGGCGAAGACGAGACCGTACTGCAGTTCGCTGAGCCCGTAGACCCGTTGGAACAGGAACGAGGAGGCCGCGAGATAGCTGTACATGCCGGCCCACGCCAGTGAGGTCACGAGCACGAGCCCGACGAAGGGTCGGTCGGAGCCCACCCGCCGCATCGCCGAGGCGCGAGCGCGCAGTCCTCCGGGGTGCCGGCGTTCCGGAGGGAGCGTCTCGCCGATGAGGACGAGCACGAGCAGCCCGATGGCGAGTCCGTATCCGGCGAGGGAGGCGAAGACGCCCCGCCACTCCATGACCTCCAGCAACAGCGACCCGAACAGTGGCCCAACGGCGATGGCCATCCCCGAAATGAGCGACATCGACGCCAGCATGCGCATCATCGACAACCCGGAGTAGAGGTCGCGCACGATGGCGAGCGCGATGACGCCCGTCGCGGCCGACGCCGCGCCCTGGAGCACGCGAGCGGCCACCAACATCTCGACCGAGGGCGCGAGGGCGCAGGCGATCGAGGCGGCGACGTGGACGACAGTGGCGATGAGCATCGGCTGGCGCCGACCGACTGCGTCGCTCCAGGGGCCGGCGAAGAACTGTCCGAAGACCATGCCGATCATCGCGCCCGTGAAGGTGAACTGGATCGACGGCTCCGAGACGCCGAACGTGCCCGCGATCTGCGGGAAGGCCGGCAGGTAGATGTCGATCGTGAAGGTGCTGAGTGTCTGCAGCAGTCCCAGCGCGATGACGTACGCGATCCGTCGGCGTGCGAAGTCGTCGGCCGCCGGTGCCGCGTCGCCCGCGCTCATCGCCGGTGTCCCGTCGAGGACACCGGTCGGATCGCGCGGCTCATGCGGTCGCTTCGCGGGCGGTGAACCCGAGTGGGTCCCGGAGGAGCGCGGCGAACGCGACGTCGCTCGCCCCCGCGAGGAGCTGGCTCTCGCCGAGCCGCGGTTCGACGAGGCGGGCCGGGCTGCGCAGCGCGGAGATGGTCTCGTCCGAGAGCCGCCGTCGGATCGCGCCGTCGCCCTGGGCGAGCAGCAGACCGAAGAAGCCGCCCATAACGACGATCTCGGGGTCGTAGATGTTGGTGATGACCCGGATCGCGGTCGCGACGTACTCCAGCTGCCGGTCGAGGGCGCCGGCGGTCCGGGCAGCGGATCCCTCGGCGAGCGCGGCACGGAGGTCCGCGAGCGCGACCGAGGCGGCACCGGTGGCCGCGGCGATGGCGTGCGAGGAGACGACGGTCGTGAGACAGCCGACGTTGCCGCAACTGCACACCGGTCCGTCGGGGGCGACGAGCAGATGGCCGAGGCGGGCGACGCCGCCGTTCGCGCCTTGCAGGATCCGGCCGTCGACGAGAGCCGCCGCCCCGATCCCGCCGGGGCCGCCGTAGAGGTAGACGGCGTCGTCGGTGTCACGGGCCGCGCCCCAGTGTCGTTCAGCGGCGAGCCCGACGGCGGCGTCGAAGGCGACCCGGGAGGGGATACCGGTCGCGTCCTGCAACAGCGAGGCGAACGGCACGTTCCGCCACCGCAGGTGCGGCGCGTAGACCACGTCTTCGCCGGTCTTGTCGACGCGGCCCGGGGTGGCAGCGCAGAGCGCGACCAGGCGGGAGTCCGGTAGGGCCGCATGCAGCTCGCCGACGGCTTCGGCGGTCATCACGGCGGCCTCGTTCGGGGTGACCACCCGCTCGCTCGGACGGAAGGTCTGCGCGACGATCCGCCCGCCGAGGGCGCAGAGGGCCACTCGGACCCCGTCGACGTCGGGGTTCACGGACACCGCGAGGAACCGATCCGTGGGGACGACGACGGGGGAGGGGCGCCCGACCCGGGTCGCCGGGGGAGCGGCCTCCTGGCGGACGACGCCGGCGAGTTCGAGGTCGGAGATGACGGTCGCCACCGACGAGCGGGAGAGACCGGTGCGCCTGGTGATCTCCGCTCTGGAGAGGCCACCGTCGCCGTGGACGAGTGCGAGGACGGCGGACACGTTCCGCCGTCGGATGTCCTCGAGGGTGTGCCCGGAGGGGGTTCCGATGCTCATTGGGTCCTCTCGACGGGGTTCCTCCGCGACCGATGCGGAGCGAGCTGATAAGTTCTAGTCTTGCACAAATGCAACGCGATCGAGGAGACCGGCATGCACAACGTACTCATTCTTCGTGGCGAGGGGCGCTACGCCGATCCCTGGCACGACTTCGCGGCGACGTCGGGCCGCGTGGCCGATCTCGCCCGAGAGGAGGGGCTCGGTGTCCGGGTGAGTGGTGCGGTGGAGGAGGAGCTGGCATCACTCGACGATGTCGACCTCCTCGTGCTCATGGTCGGCAATCCCACACGGCACGGACTGGAGTCGTCAACCTTCGCGGCGGCGCAGGAGGGGTTCGAGGCCTACGCGCGCGGCGGAGGGTCGATCTGGTCGCACCACGTCTCAGCCACGTCGTTCCCCCATATGCCGGCGTGGGAGCGGGTGATCGGCGGTCGGTGGGTCGGTGGTGTCTCGATGCATCCCGAGATCGGCCAGGCTGCCATCGAGGTGCCCGACACCGGGCATCCGATCACGCGGGGTCTCGGCGACTTCACCGTCTGGGATGAGCGCTACACGCACCTCCGGATCTCCGACGCCGTCCGGCCGCTCGCCTTCCACGAGCACGAGGGCGTCCGTCATCCGGTGTTGTGGACGCACCGCCCGGGTCCCGCCCGCGTCGTCTACGACGCACTGGGTCACGACATCCGTTCGTTCGACTCGCCCGAACGACAGATCCTCCTGCAGCGCAGCCTCGGCTGGCTGCTCGACGGCGATGCCACGGGAATGACGGCCTAAGTTTGTCCAAGTCTTGAACATAAGCTACTGTTCCTGACAGCAGCACCGGCTGTAGCGACGACCGGTGCACCACCGAAGGATTACGAGGAGGTAATTCCATGAAGCGATCAGCCGTCTGGGTCACCGCAGCCGTCGTCGGGGCCCTGGCCCTCGGCGGATGCTCCGCCGGGAGCGACAGCGAGGCCCCCGCCGAGAGCGGCCCGGTGACGCTCACCTGGTGGACCTGGTGGGCCGGCGCCCCCGGCATCGCGGACGCCTGGAACGCGGAACACCCGGACATCCAGGTCAAGGTCACCAACGTCGGGGGTGGCACCGATCAGTTCACCAAACTCAACGCCGCCGTGCGGGCCGGGGAGGGCCCGGACCTCGCGCTCGCCGAGTACCAGTGGCTCCCCTCGTACATCTCGAGCGGCGTCGCCGCAGACATCAGCGAGTACGTGGACGGCATCGAGGACCAGTACAGTCCTGCCGTCTGGAACCTCGTCCATCTCGGTGACGACGGGGTCTACGGGGTCCCGCTCGACCAGGCGCCGATGCTGCTCATGTACCGCGCCGACCTCTTCGAGCAGTACGGGCTCTCCGTGCCCACTACCTGGGACGAGTTCGCCGACACCGCCAGGGCGTCGAAACAGGCCGCTCCGGATGCGGTCCTCGCGAACTTCCCGACCAGTGATGCCGGCTGGCTCGCCGGGCTCACCGCCCAAGCCGGCGGCGACTGGTGGTCACTCGACGACGGCTCCTGGTCCGTCGACATCGACGGCGCGGCACCGACGAAGGTGGCCGACTACTGGGACGGACTCGTCGGCGAGGGCGTCGTCTCGGCCGGCGCGAGCGGGACGCCGGAGTTCAACGCGCAACTGAACTCTGGCAAGATCCTCACCCAGGTCATCGGGTCCTGGGGCGCGACCGGATCCTCGGTGAAGACCGGCGCGCCGGACACCATCGGGAAGTGGCGGATCGCTCCGCTGCCGTCATGGACCGACGACGACCCGGGCGTCGGGTTCCAGGGCGGCTCGTCGAGCCTCGTCACGACGACGTCGAAGCACCCGAAGCAGGCGGCCGAGTTCCTCGCCTGGTTGGGTTCCACCGCGGAGGGGCAGGGCGTCATGATCGAGCAGGGCGGCAACTTCCCGGCCTCCGCACCCGGCCTCGACGTCTACGCGAGCATCCCGCAGCCGGCCGACAAGGCGGCCGCCGGACAGGAGGACTTCCACGACATCCTGCTCGACGTCGCCGCCGACACCACGGACGTGACCTGGGGGCCGAACACGACGGTCGCCTTCAGCGCCTACACGGATCAGGTCGGGAAGGCCATCCAGGCCGGTCGCCCCCTCGCCGATGCACTCGCAGCCGTGCAGCAGACGGTCCGCGCGGACCTCGAGAAGTCGGGATTCGACGTCGAATGAACGCCACACCGCTCATGAGAGCCACGAGCGCGTCACCTCCGGTTCCGGACCATGGCCGGATCAGGACGCCTCGTCATCGGGTCCCGGCACCGATCGCCCCGTACCTGTTCCTCCTCCCGGCCATCGTGCTCTTCCTCCTGTTCCTCGTCGCGCCCATCGGCTACGCCGTCGTGCTGAGCCTGTTCGGGCAACGGGTCCCGGCCGGATCCGGGGGCTACGGGGCTCGCGAGCAGACCTTCGTCGGCCTCGACAACTACGTCACCTCACTCACGGACCCCGAGTTCGTCGCCAGTGTGGGTCGCCTCGGTCTCTACGCGGTCATCGTCATCCCGTGCACCCTCGGCATCGCTCTGCTGTTCGCGCTCCTCCTCGACCTCCCCGGCATCCGTGGCGCGCGGATCTGGCGGACCGGCATCCTGCTGCCCTACGCCATCCCCGGCGTCATCGCAGCGATGATGTGGGGCTTCCTCTACCTGCCGTCGACCAGCCCGGTGAACGCGGTGCTCACCGGCGTCGGACTACCCGCGGTCGAACCGCTCGCCTCCGGTTCGGTCATCGCCGCCCTTGCGAACATCAGCGTCTGGGGGTCGCTCGGCTTCAACATGGTCATCATGTTCACCGCGCTGCGAGCCGTCCCCGCCGAGGTCTACGAGGCCGCCCGCATCGACGGCTGTTCCGAGTTCGACATCGCGGTGCGGATCAAGATCCCGCTCATCGCGCCGTCACTCGTCCTCACCTCGCTGTTCGCCCTCATCGGGACGCTCCAGGCCTACGCCGAACCGACCGCGCTCCGCCCACTCACCGACACCATCAGCTCCACCTTCTTCCCGCTGATGAAGGTCAACACGGATGCCTTCACCAACGACAACATCAACGGCGCAGCGGCGACCGCGGTCATCATCGCCGGGTTCACCCTCGCGGCCTCGGCCATCCTGCTGCGTGTGACCCGGGATCGGAGCGACGCCTCATGACCACCGCCACCCTCCGCGCCGGGGCGACGGCTCCTGGCGCCGCCGTGCCGAGACGACCCCGCCGCGGATCGCTCATCCCGACCGTCATCCTGGTCGTGGGCGCCGCGTACTGCCTCTCCCCGCTCGTCTGGGTCGTCATGGCCTCGACGAAGTCGCCACAGGAGCTCTTCTCCACCTTCACCCTGGCGCCCGGGACCGGCTTCCTCTCCAACCTCGAGAAGCTGTTCACCATGCAGAACGGCGTCTTCCTCTCGTGGATCGGCAACACGATCGTGTACTCGCTCGGCGGTTCCGTGCTGTGCGTGCTCGTGTCTGCGCTCGCCGGGTACGCGCTGGCGAAGTTCCGATTCCCAGGGCGCGACACGATGTTCCGGATCCTCCTCGGTGGGGTGCTCATCCCCGGGATCGCGTTGGCGATCCCGCAGTACTTCGTGATGGCTGGCCTCGGTCTCACGAACACCTACTGGGCGGTGCTCCTGCCGATGGTGATCAGCCCGTTCAGCATCTTCCTCTGTCGGGTCTACGCCACCTCCTCGGTGTCGTCCGACCTTCTCGAGGCGGCCAGGATCGACGGGGCGGGGGAGTTCTCGATCTTCCGGCGGATCGCGCTCCCGATCATGGTGCCCGGGCTCGTGACCGTCTTCCTCCTGCACTTCATCGGCACCTGGAACAACTTCCTCCTGCCGTACCTGATGCTGTCCAACGAACGGCTCTACCCGCTGACCCTGGGGCTCTTCACCCTGCTGAGCACCGGGGACGGGAAGGAGCTGTTGTACACGACGGCCATCGTCGGCGCGTTCGTGTCGCTCATCCCGCTCGTCGCACTCATGCTGTTCCTGCAGCGGTTCTGGAAGCTCGACCTCATCAGCGGTGGATTGAAAGGATGACCATGACGGAGCGGATCTCGGCCCTCGTCGAGCAACGGCCCCTCGGTGACACGGGTGTGACGGTGAGCCCGATCATCGCGGGTGCCGCAGGCTGGCGTCGTCGGGAGGACGGCTCGGGCTCGTCACCGGAGGAGAGCCTCGAGCTCGCCGCCGCGATGGCGGGCGACGGCGTCGTGACCACGATCGACACGGCCAACAACTACGGCTTCGGCGACAGCGAGCGGCGCATCGCCCGGGTGCTCGCCCGGCTCGGTGACGAGGCCGGACGGCTCCGGGTGCAGACGAAGGCGGACCGCGAGCCGGGGACCGACGACTTCTCCGCACCGCAGATGCGTCGGTCGCTCGAACAGAGCATGGAACGGCTCGGCGTCGACCACCTCCCGATGGTGTACCTGCACGATCCCGAGAACACCACCTGGGAGCTCGCGATGGCCGACGACGGCCCGGTCGCCGCGCTCGTGGCGGCGCGCGAGGAAGGCCTGATCGGCGCGCTCGGGATATCCGGCGGTCCGGCCGAGCTGCTCGCGCGGTTCGTCGGCACCGGCCACTTCCAGTCCGTGATCACACACAACCGGTTCACGCTCGTCGACCGGTCGGCGGATGCGCTGCTCACGTTGGCCGCCGAGGCGGGGCTCGGTGTCCTGAACGCCGCGCCCTACGGCGGAGGCCTGCTCACCAGTTGGCCCGTGCGGACCACGCGGTACGCCTACGGCACCGCACCCGAGGCGATGCTCCGAGCCGTCGATCGGATCGGCAGCGTGTGCGACGAGGCAGGAGTGCCACTCGCCGCCGCCGCGCTGCAGTGGTCGCTCCGCGACCCGCGTATCACCGGGACGATCGTCGGCATGGAACGGCTCGAGGATTACACGCGCACGCTCGACCTCGCCGCCGTGCCCATCGACGACAGCCTGTGGGCGGCCATCGAGGCGGTCGAGCTCGACGTCTCCACCTGGCAGGACACCCCGCGCGGCTGACGGGCCGGACGCTCAGCGCCGCTGTGCCTGTGTCACCGCGCCTCAGCGCGTGAGCGCCGGACCGTGCCCCGGGGCGATCGTGCCCTGCAGGACGAGAGACGCGGCACCGATGGCGGCCGCGTCGCGCGGGTTGGCGGAGAGCTCGACCACGATCGGGTGGGCCCGGCGGGCGAAGAACCGTTCCTCGAGCCGTTCCCTGATGGCGCGGGCGTAGAGCGAACCGGCGACCGCCATGCCGGGGCCGGCGAGGACGAGTCGGTCGAGGTCGAGCAGATTCGCGAGCGTCACCGTGGCTGCGGCGACCCGGTCTGCCGAGAACCGGATGAGGCCGAGCGCCACCTCGTGACCGCTGACGGCCGCCCGGGCGAGCTGGTCGAAGTCACGGCTGAGGGTCTCCGGTGCGAAGCCGAGCCCCAGGCCGTCGAGACGGTCCCGCACCGCTTCGGCGGCGGCCATTACGGCCGCCGGTGCCGCGTACCGTTCCAGACAACCGCGGTTGCCGCAGTGGCAGGGGACACCGTCGACCTCGATGCTGATGTGACCGAGTTCACCCGCGTTCGAACTCGAACCGCGGTAGAGCGCACCGCCCAGCACCATACCGGCGCCGATGCCGGTGCCCATGTAGACACAGGCGAACGACTCCGTCCGCGAGACCTGGCGGCTCCAGAACTCGCCGACGGCCGCGGCGGCGGCGTCGTTGTCGACGACCACCGGCACGTCGAGGTTGTCCTGCAACGCCTGCTGCAGGGGGAAGTCGTCCCAGCGGACGAGCGTCGGTGGCCCGAGCAGCACCCCGCCGAGCTGGGCGATCGGCCCGGGTGCGACGACCGCGACCCCGGCTATCGACGGCGCCGCGAGCCCCACCCCGGCGACGAAGTCGCGGTAGAGCGTCACGAGGCGATCGGTCACCTGCTCCGGCGTGGCCGATCCCGCGCCGTCGACGAGCTGCCGGCCGACCACGCCACCACGGACGTCGGTGGCGACGAGCGTGATCGACTCGAACCCGAGCTGCACGCCGATCCCGTACTTCGCACTCGCGTTGATCTCGAGGAGGGTCCGCGGTTTCCCGCCTCGGGGTGCTGCGCGGCCGGTCTCGCGGACGAGCCCGTCCTCGATGAGTCGACGCACGATGTTGGAGATCGACGGTTGGGTCAGGCCGGTCGCCTCGGTGAGCTCCGTGCGGCTGATCGTGCCGGCCGAGCGGATGAGGTCGACGATGAGTGCCTGGCTACCGGGGCCCGACTGCACGGACTCGCGTCTGGCCATCTGTCCCTCCCGGCGATCGTCGAGCGCGTAATGTGAGGGCCACACGACCACTCCTCACGAAAGGCCGCGTCCCGATGGGTCTCGACGCCGAACAGACTATCGCGCAGCCCCGGCCGATCGGCCTCACGCTGTTCCGTGCCTCGGAGATCTACGGGGCTGAGCCGTTCTACCACGAGCTCATCGCGGGCATCGATCGCGTGGTCCGCCCGCACGGCCTGTCGGTGTTGCTGCGCGTCCTGCCGACGCGCGAAGAGGAGCTGCTGCAGCTCGGACGCTGGCAGCGGGACGGCACAGTGAGCGCCGTGATCCTCGTGGACCTCATCGACGACGACGAGCGGGTCGCCTTCGTCGAGCGCTCGGGCATCCCCGCGATCGTGATCGGCGCACCGACGACGGCGCAGGGGCTGCCGGCCGTCTGGACCAACGACGCGGTCACGATGCACGAGGCCGTCGACCACCTCGTCTCCCTCGGGCACCGGCGGCTCGCGCACGTCACCGGTCCGGGCGAACTCACCCACACGCTCTCGCGCATGGAGGCGTTCACCCTCGCCTCCGACCTGCCCGACGTGGACACCGTCTCGATCGGCGGCGACTACTCCCGGGCGTCCGGTGTCCAGGCCATGCAGGCGCTGCTCGCACGGGACCCGCGACCGACGGCGGTCGTCTTCGACAGCGACGTCATGGCGCTCGGCGGCTTGCAGGCCGTACAGGAGGCCGGATTGCGCGTCCCCGACGACCTGTCGATCGTCGCGTGGGACGACTCGTCGCAGTGCCAGCTGTCCGACCCGCCGATGTCGGCGCTCAGTCACGACGTCCAGCGCATCGGTGAGATGGCGGGCGAGGAGCTCTTGGAGCTGCTCGCCGGTCGTGTGGGCACCACTCGCGAGGCCCCGCATGCCGTGGTCATCGAGCGCTCCACCTCGGGGATCGCCCCGGCCGTCTGAGTTCGCGCCGAGCGGATGGCGGCCCTGGCTTCCTGTGACCGAGTTGTTATATAAATTAATAATGTTTAGTCTTGACGGACGCGGGACGGCAGACGATGCTGGACAGCGAGCGAGGAGGCGACCCGGCCCTTCGCCCCCACGAACGAAGGAGTTCCCATGTCCCGGAGACCGATCATCGGCCTCGCCGCGACGGCTGCCGCCGCGGCACTCGTCCTCAGCGGCTGCTCCGGCGGTGCCGCCAACGACGACGGCAAGCCGAACGGTGAGATCACCGTCCTCACCAACCGCACCGACCTCGTCGACACCACCTTCAAGGACTACGCGAAGGAGTTCGAGAAGCAGTACCCCGGCACCACGGTCAAGTTCGAAGCCCTGACCGACTACGAGGGCGACGCCAAGATCCGCCTCAACTCGAAGGACTACGGCGACGTGCTCCTCATCCCGTCCTCGAACGTCACGAAGGACCAGTACGCCAACTTCTTCGAGCCGCTCGGCAGCACCGAGGAGCAGTCCAAGACCTACCGCTTCGCGAACGAGGCCTCCTTCGACGGGACGGCCTACGGCGTCTCGACCTTCGGGTCCGCCATGGGCTACGTCTTCAACCGCGACGTCTGGACGAAGGCCGGCATCACCGAGCCCCCGGCGACCGAGGAGGAGTACCTGGCCGCGCTCGAGAAGATCAAGGCCACCGGTTCGATCCCGTACTACACGAACTACAAGGACGGCTGGCCGCTCGCGACGCTCGAGGGCAACCTCGGAGCGGTGCAGGGCCCGAAGGTCCGCACCGAGATGATCGCGACCGACAGCCCGTGGACCGAGGGCAACGACCAGTACAACATCGACGGCCTCCTCTTCGACACCGTCGCCGCCGGTCTGAGCGAACCCGACCCCACCACCACGAACTGGGAGGAGTCGAAGAACCTCCTCGCCTCCGGTGAGATCAGCTCGATGGTCCTCGGCTCGTGGGCCGTCTCGCAGATGCAGGACGCCGCAGAGAAGGCCGGCGAGTCCCGCGACGTCATCGGCTTCTGGCCGATGCCGTGGAAGACCGACGAGGGCTTCACCTCCGTCACCGCCTCCGACAAGTTCCTGGCGGTCAGCAAGTACTCCAAGAACAAGGCGACCGCGAAGGCGTGGATCGACTGGTTCACGAACGAGTCCGGCTTCGCCGCCAGCCAGGGTGCGATCAGCCCGGTCATCAGTGACCCAGCACCCGACACGCTGTCCGACTTCGCCGACCTCGGTGTCACCTACCTGGAGCTCGCTCCCGACCCGGTCGGCAAGGAGGCCGTGATCAACGACATCGCGAACGCCGCCGAGATCGACCTTTTCGGCAACACCTACCGCCAGAAGCTCATCGACATCGCCCGCGGCGCCGCCGACGGCGACAAGGAGAGCGCCTTCGCCGACCTGAACGAGCGCTGGGCGGCAGCCCGCGCCGACGTCGCCGAGTAGCACCCGACCGGCGCCCGGGCCCACGAACCCCCTCAGCGGACCTCCGGTCCGGCGGGCCCGGGCGCCTCCCACCCACTCCAGCGAATCGAAGGCAACGAACATGGTCACAGTCCAGGGAGCGTCACCCGCCACCCGAGCGGTGGTGACGAACCATCCACGCCGCGCGCGCACACTGCGGCCGGGCAGACCGCCGAAGGCCACCGGCTCGCGCGTCACCCCCTGGCTGTTCCTGGTGGTGCCGCTCGCCTTCCTGATCGTGCTCACCTATGTGCCGGTCGCGAACATGTTCTGGTACAGCCTCACCTCGTGGGACGGCCTGGAGCCCGAGCAGGAGTTCGTCGGCATCGACAACTTCGTGCAGATCTTCACGAAGCCGGAGATCTTCCAGGTCTTCTTCGTCAGCCTGTACTACCTCGTCGGTGCCGTCGCCCAGCTCGTCCTGGCCCTCTACCTGGCCACGCTGCTGAGCTTCCGCACCCGCTTCAAGAACCTCTTCAAGGGCGTCATCTTCTTCCCGTACCTCATCAACGGGGTCGCGATCGGTCTGGTCTTCCTCTACTTCCTCCGACCCGGCGGCACCCTCGACGCCCTGCTCGCGGCGGTCGGCGTGCAGGACACCCCGCAATGGTTGGGCGACCCGTCCTTCGTGAACGCGTCCCTCGCGGCGACCTCGGTCTGGCGGTACATGGGGCTCAACTTCGTGCTCTTCCTCGGCGCCATCCAGTCGGTGCCGTCGGAGCAGTACGAGGCCGCCGACCTCGACGGTGCCAACTCGTGGCACAAGTTCCGCTTCATCATCCTGCCGAGCATCCGGCGCATCCTCGGCCTGTCGTTCATCCTGGCGATCGCCGGGGCCCTGTCCGCCTTCGAGATGCCGTACATCATGACCGGCGGTGCCAACGGCTCCGAGACCTTCGTGATCCAGACCGTGAACACGGCCTTCAAGTTCTCCAAGGTGGGGCTGGCGTCGGCCATGGCCGTCGTGCTGTTGCTGATCGTCCTCATCATCACCTTCGTCCAACGCCGGGTGTTCCCCGACGAGAAGGGAGGCGAGTCGTGACCGCCACCACCGACCGACCGGTCTCCGCGTCCGCTCCCGAGCCCCGCACCCCGCTGCGGCGGACGAGGCGCGGGCCGAAGCGTCCACAGGGCGCCGGCGCCCTCACCGCGACGACGATCAAGTACGCCTCGCTCATCATCGCGAGCCTCTTCGCCGTCGTCCCCCTCGCCACGATCTTCATGCTCGCGTTCAAGACCGACCGCGAGCAGCGGACGACCGGCCCGCTCACCCCACCGTCGAACTGGTTCAACTTCGACAACTTCGTCGTCGCGTTCGATCAGGGCGGCATGGTCACGGGCTTCCTCAACACCGCGATCATCCTGCTCGTCTCCGTCGCCGGGACGATCCTGATCGGCACCATGTCGGCGTACGCGCTCGACCGGTTCCGGTTCCGCGGTCGGAAGCTCGTCATGGGGCTGTTCCTGCTGGCGACGCTCGTCCCGTCGGTGACCACGCAGGTGGCCACGTTCCAGGTCGTGTCGGCGCTCGAACTGTTCAACACCCGCGGTGCCGCGATCCTGCTGTTCATGGGGACCGACATCGTCGCGATCTACATCTTCCTGCAGTTCATGCAGTCGATCCCGGTGTCCCTCGACGAGGCCGCGATGCTCGACGGTGCGAACCGCTTCACGATCTACTGGCGCATCATCCTCCCGCTGCTGAAACCCGCCGTCGCGACGGTCGTGATCATCAAGGGCATCGCCATCTACAACGAGTTCTACATCCCCTTCCTGTACATGCCGTCGCAGGACCTGGGGGTGATCTCCACCTCGCTGTTCCGGTTCATGGGACCGTTCGGCGCCCAGTGGCAGATCATCGCGGCCGGGACGATCCTCGTGATCATCCCGACGCTCGTCGCCTTCCTCTTCCTGCAGCGATACATCTACAACGGCCTGACCTCTGGAGCAACCAAGTGAGCATCATCGACACCGCCACCGTCCGTCCCCTGACCACCCGCCTCCTGCACGAGGGGTGGAGTCTGCGTGCGGTCGGCGGTGCGGTCCCCGAGGCCTTCGTCGGGACGAGCATCCCCGCGACGGTGCCCGGCCTCGTGCACACGGACCTCCTCGACGCAGGGCTCATCCCCGACCCCTTCCTCGACCGCAACGAGCACCTCGTGACGTGGATCGGATCGACGGACTGGGAGTACCGCACCACCTTCGCCTGGGAGCCGGACGGCCACGAGCGGCACGACCTCGTGTTCGAGGGACTCGACACCGTCGCCACGGTCACGGTGAACGGCTCGGTCGTCGCGACCACGCGGAACCAGCACCGCACCTACCGCATCGACGTCGGCGCCGTCCTCCGCGAGGGCGAGAACGACCTCGTCGTGCACTTCGCGTCGCCCGTCGCAGCCGCCGACGTCGCGAGCCTCGAGATCGGCTACCGCCCGCACACCTACTCCCACCCGTTCAACGCCATCCGCAAAGCCGCCTGCAACTTCGGCTGGGACTGGGGGCTCGACGCCGCGTCCTCCGGCCTCTGGAAGCCCGTGAGTCTGCAGTCCTGGTCGACGGCCCGGCTCGCCTCGGTGCGTCCGGTCGTGACCGTCGACGGCGGCGAGGGCCGGGTGGCCGTGCACGTCGACGTGGAACGCGCCGGCGACGGTGATGTCGCCCTGGCGCTCTCGGCCACGGTCGCCGGCGTGGACGCCGAGGTCGTGCTCCCGGCCGGTGCCGGTTCCGCCGTCGTCGAGCTCAGTGTCCCGGACGCCGAGCTGTGGTGGCCACGCGGCTACGGCGGGCAGCCGCTGTACGACCTCGACGTCGAGCTCGGGCAGGACGAGGCACGCCTCGGCGAGTGGTCGAAGCGGATCGGCTTCCGGACCGTCGCCGTCGAACTCGAACCCGACGCCGAGGGCACCTCGTTCCGCTTCGTCGTGAACGGTGAGGCCGTGTGGGTGCGCGGCGCCAACTGGATCCCCGACGACGCCTTCGTGACCCGCGTCGACCGCGCCCGGCTCGCACGCCGGATGGACCAGGCCGAGTTCGCGAACCTCAACCTGCTCCGCATCTGGGGTGGCGGCTACTACGAGTCCGACGACTTCTACGAACTCTGCGACGAGCGCGGGATCATGGTGTGGCAGGACTTCCTCTTCGCCTGTGCGGCCTACGCCGAGGAGGAACCGCTGTGGAGTGAGGTCGAGGCGGAGGCGCGCGACAACATCACGCGCATCATGCCGCACGCGAGCCTCGTGCTCTGGAACGGCAACAACGAGAACATCTGGGGCTTCGAGGAGTGGGGCTGGGAGAAGCGCGTCCAGGGCCGCACCTGGGGCATGGGCTACTACCTCGACCTGCTGCCGCGGCTCGTCGCCGAGCTCGACCCTGCCGGCAACTACACCGCGGGCAGCCCCTGGTCGGGAACGCCGGACATCCCGGCCAACGACCCGGACCACGGATCCGTGCACCTGTGGGAGCTGTGGAACCGCGTCGACTACCCCGCCTACCGTGAGGTCTCGCCGCGCTTCGTGGCCGAGTTCGGTTGGCAGGGGCCGGCGACGTGGTCGACGATCGGGCGGGCCATCTCGGACTCGCCGCTCACGCCGGAGTCGCCCGGCATGATCCACCACCAGAAGGCGATCGACGGCAACGACAAGCTGACCGACGGACTCGTCGCCCACCTGCCGCTCCCGGACGACACCGAGGACTGGCACTGGGCGATGTCGCTCAACCAGGCGAACGCGGTGACGGTGGCGATCGAGCACTTCCGGTCCTGGAGCCCGCGCTGCATGGGATCGATCGTCTGGCAGTTGAACGACTGCTGGCCCGTGACCTCCTGGGCCGCCGTCGACGGCGACGAGCGCGCCAAGCCACTGCTCTATGCGCTCAAGCACGTCTACGCCGATCGCCTCGTGACCGTCCAACCGCGTGGCGAAGGCCTCGTGGTCGCCGTCCTCAACGACGGACCGGACGCCTGGGCGGACGAGCTCGTCATCCGACGCCTCCGGTTCGACGGGACGGAACTGGCCTCCGTGCGGGTCCCGGTCGACCTGGACCGACGCTCCTCGACGCTCGTCGAGATCCCCGAAGCGGTCGCGGTCGCGGGATCGACGACCGACGAGGTGCTCGTCGCCACCCTCGGTGCCGAACGCGGCTTCTGGTTCTTCGCCGAGGCTCGCGTGTCTGCGCTCCCCGCTCCACGCCTCAGCATCGAGATCGCTCGCGAGGAGGGCGGGTACGCCGTGACCGTCGCGGCGGAGTCCTTCCTGCGCGACCTCACCCTGCTCGTGGACAAGGTCGACCCGGCCGCCGTCGTCGACGACCAACTCGTGACGCTCCTGCCGGGTGAGCGCGTGACGTTCCGCGTGCGGACCGAAGCCGAACTCGGCGAGGACGAGCTCCGGTCGACCCGGGTCGTCCGCACGGCGAACCAGCTGGTCGAGGACTGGGCGCGGTGACCCTGGCGGACATGACCGGGAGGCAGGATCCGTCGGGATCGATCGCGCTCGCGGTCGACCTCGGCGGTACCAAAGTGGAGGCGGCACTCGTCACGGCCGAAGGCGTCGTGGTCGAGGGCAGCGCGCACCGGGCGCCTACCGGGCCCGATGCCGGGCGCCGGGCGCTCGAGGACGCCGTCGACCGGGTCGTCCTCGCCTCGGTCGCACACCTGCCGGACGGGTCCGCGCTCGTCGGCGTCGGCATCGGTTCCGCCGGCCCGGTCGACCTGGAGCGCGGGACGGTCAGCCCCAAGAACCTCCCGCAGCTGCACGGCTTCGACCTGCGCGCGCACGTCGGGAGGCTGCTGCCGGACGCCCCGGTGGTGGTCCGGCTCGACGGCACCTGCATCGCCCTCGCCGAGCACTGGCTCGGAGCGACGCGTGGCACCGAGAACTCGATGGCGATGATCGTCTCGACCGGGGTCGGCGGAGGGGTCATCCTGCACGGCCGCCTGATCGCGGGCCGCAGCGGCAACGCCGGCCACATCGGTCAGGTGCAGATCGCCTCGCGGGACGCGCGGACGTCCGCCGACGACGCGACCCTGGAACGCATCGCCTCCGGTCCGCGGAGCGTCGCCTGGGCCCGGTCCATGGGCTGGGACGGGCACACCGGGGAGGAACTCGCCGTCGCGGCGGCCACCGGCGACCCGATCGCCCGTGCGGCCGTCGTCCGCTCGGCCACGGCTGTCGGCCAGGCCATCGCCAGCGCCGCGACCCTCCTCGACCTCGAAGCGGTCGCCGTGGGCGGCGGGTTCACCGCCGTCAGCCCCGACTACCTCGACCTCGTCCGCGCCGCGGTGCAGGACGCCATCGTGCTCGACTACGCCGCCGACGTGGTCGTCACGGGTTCCGCCCTCGACGGCGGCGGACCGATCCTCGGCGCCGCAGCACTCATCCACCGACCGGAGGCTCTCGGCCTCCCGGCGAACGACCTGATGCACCATCCCAGACGAAGGAGCCTGGCACGATGAACCGCACCACCGACCCGCACCACCCCCGTCGCAGCGCCCGAGGACGTCTCGCGGCGGGCGTACTCGCCGCGGCCGTCACCGCCGCGCTGCTCCCGGCGCTCGCGACCCCCGCCGCCGCTGCGCCCACCGCCTGGACGTCGCTCAACACCTCGTTCGTCGAGCGTGACGGCTCCCGGCTCGTGCTCGACGGCGAGACCTTCCGCTTCAGCGGACCGAACATCTACTGGCTCGGTCTCGACGAGAACGTGGGCGGGGTCGACTACCCGACCGCCTTCCGTATCGCCGACACCCTCGACGCGGCGGCACGGATGGGCTCGACCGTCGTCCGGACGCACATGATGACCTCGACCGGTCAGGACGGCGCGAACCCGCTCGCCATCATGCCGGCCCTCGGGCAGATGAACGAGGAGGCGTTCGCCACGATCGACTTCGCCATCGCCTACGCGGGCAAACTCGGGATCCGGCTCGTCCTCCCGCTCACCGACGAGTGGGAGTACTACCACGGCGGGCATCGCGACTTCACGACGCCCTACGGCCTGTCGTCCGCCGACTTCTACACCGACGAGCGTCCGATCGCCGCCTACCAGGCGTACGTCGGGGCGATCCTCCAGCGGACGAACGCGCTCACCGGCGTCCGGTACACCGAGGACCCGACGATCATGGCGTGGGAACTCGGGAACGAGTTGGAGGGGATGACCGCGCCCTGGATCGACCGGCAGGTCGCATTCATCAAGGAACGCGCCCCGCAGCAGCTCATGGCGGCCGGACGTCGGTTCGACATCGATCCGGACACGCTCGCCGCGCCGGGGCTCGACATCGTCGACGTGCACTATTACCCGCCCACCGCCGCACGCGTCTCCGCGGACGCGGCGACGGTCACCGCCGCCGGCAAGGTCTACCTGGCCGGCGAGTACGCCTCGACGGCTGCGAGCCCGGCGCTCCTCGAACCGCTCGTCGCCGACCCGAACGTGACCGGCATGCTGTTCTGGTCGCTGTTCGGCAACAACGACCGTGGCGGGCTCGTGCCGCACGACGACGGCTTCACGATCCACGCTCCCGGTGCGACCGACGCCGAGCGCGCCCGGGTCTCCGCGATCACCGCCTACGCCGCCGCGATCGGTGCCGTTCCGGCCGCTCCCGCCGTCGGGACGCCGCTCATCACGGCGATCGACCGGGCGAACGGCATCAACACCGTCCGGTGGCGTGGTGCCGGCGGTGCGGTCTCGTACCGTGTCGAACGCTCGCTCGACGGAACGGCTTGGACGCCGGTCGACACGGGTGTCCTCGCCGCCGACGCGGGATCGGCGACGGACTTCGGATCACCTGCGGGCGCCGTCTACCGGGTGGTCGCCCTCGACGCGGCCGGCGCGGTCGCCGATCTGTCGGACCCGGTCCCGACCGAGACCGACACCCGCGTGCTCGTCGACCCGCTCGAGTCCTGGCTGCTGACCGAAGCGCACGACGACCTGGCGATCACGCCCCGTGCCGACGGGACGAGCGTGACGGCGGTCGCCGACGGTGCCAGCGTCACCTGGAAGCAGGACCGACTGTCGGCGGCGGCGTTCGCGGTCTCCGGATCGGTCGTCGTCGAGTCCAGCGCCGACGGTTCGACCTGGCAGAGCGCGGCGACCGAGACCGGCGTCGGCGGCGCGGTGGTCGCACGCGACCTCGTCGGCCCGTACCTGCGGGTGACCCTCGCCGCGGGCGCGACGCTGTCGCGGGCCACCATCTGGTCGGCGGTGGACGCCCCGAGCGGACCGCCCGCGGCGTTCGGTTCGACGTCGCCCGTACCGGGCACCGTCGACGTGACGGCGACGCCGACCTTCAGCTGGGAGCCGTCGGCCGGCGCGGCGTACTACCGCTTCACGCTCTCCCCGCAGGCCGATCTCGGGAACACGGTCGTCGTCGTCGACGGCGTCGGGACGACTTCCATCACGCCGACGGTCTCGCTCACGGCAGGGCAGCGGTACTGGTGGTCGGTGTCCGCGGTCAACGGGGCCGGGACGACCGCCACGAGCACGGGAGCGTCCGACTTCCTCATGAAGGCCCTCCCGAGCGAGCCGCTCGTCGTGGAGGACTTCGAGTCCTACCCCGACGACGCCGCACTCCAAGCCGCCTATGTGCGCAACACGGGCGGCGGAGCGATCACGCCGACGCTCACGAGCAACCCCGACTCGGGATCGCAGGCGATGTCGGCCGCCTACGACCTCGCCGGTCCCGGCTACGCCGGCGTCGTCCGGACCTTCCAGACGCCGCAGGACTGGTGGGGGTACAGCGGCCTCGAGCTCTGGGTGCAGGGGACGCCGGGCGACGACGTCACCGTCCAGTTCGTGACGCGGGGGACGTACTGGGAGACGGTCGCGCCCATCGTGGGCGAGGGCTGGCAGCTGGTCGAGATCCCGTTCTCGGACTTCGCCCCGCCGGCGTGGGCCGGTGAGGCGGCGTTCGACCCCACCTCCGTCACCCAGATCGGGTTCTACCTCGGTGGCGAGGGGACTGGCACGCTGCTGGTCGACGACGTCACCACGATCGTCGCTGCGGTGGACCCGGGGCCGGGCACGGGCGAGCCGGGTACGGGACAACCGGGCACCGGGCAGCCTGGCACCGGCGAGGCCGGAGGTTCGGGCGCCGGCGCCACCGACGCTCCCGCGGGCGACCTCGCCCGCACCGGTCTGGAGGCCGCACCCTGGATCATCGGTGCGCTCGCCCTGCTGGCGTTCGGCGGTCTGCTGCTGTTCCGCGGTCGTCGGCGGGTGCACGGATGACCCTGCACCGCATCACGAGCGACCCCCGACGGTACGCGTGGGGTTCGACGACGGCCATCCCGGAGCTGCTCGGTGTGCCGGCCGACGGTTCGCCCCAGGCCGAGCTCTGGCTCGGGGCGCACCCCGACAGTGTGACCACCCTCGTCGACGCGGAGGATGGCGGCCCCGCGAGCCTCAACGACTGGCTCGCTTCGGACCCCGACGCGGCCCTGGGTGGACGGGACCGGTTGCCCTTCCTGCTCAAGCTCCTGGCCGCGGCTGGTCCTTTGTCCCTCCAGGTCCACCCCACCCCGGACCGCGCCAGGGCCGGGTTCGCGGACGAGGAGCGCCGGGGCGTGCCCCGGGACGCGCCGCACCGGAACTACAAGGACGCCTCGCACAAGCCGGAGATCATCGTCGCCCTCCAGGACGGCTTCCGTGCACTGTGCGGATTCCGTGCGACCGACCGGTCGCAGGCGTTGCTCGTCCACCTCGCCGGCCTCGTCGAGGGGACCGACCGGCGGGTGCTCGAGACACTGGCGGGGCAGTTGCTCGACGCCGGTCTGGAACACACGGTACGGGCGGTGCTCGAACGACGGACGCCCGGCGTGGTCGCCGCCGTCGTCTCGGCCGCGCGTACCGACACCGATCACCCGTGCTGGTCGGCCGAGCGCGAACTCGTCCGGCAACTCGCCGAGGAGTATCCGGGTGACCCGGGAATCGTCGTCGCGGTGCTCCTCAACCTCGTCTCATTGCAGGAGGGCGAGGCGTTGTTCCTGCCTGCGGGCAACATCCACGCCTACCTCTCCGGTTTCGGGGTCGAGGTCATGGCCTCGAGCGACAACGTGCTCCGTGGCGGGCTGACGCCGAAACACGTCGACGTCCCGGAACTGCTCGCCGTCCTCGAGTTCGAACCGGCGCCGGTCCCGTTCGTCGAGCCGGTCGTCCGGCCGGAGGGCGGGCTCGTCTACCCGGTGCCGGTCGACGACTTCGAACTCGTCAAGGTCGACCGGGGGACGGCGGGCGACCTCGCTCGCGGCAGGGCGGCCGTGATCGTCGTGACCGCCGGTACCGCGCGCGTGGAACAGGGCCCGGACACGGTGGTGCTGGAGCGCGGTGCTGCGGTGTTCGTCTCGCCGGGCCCGGAGCCGGTGACCGTGTCCGCAGACGGGACGGTGTTCGTCGCCACCGGCTGACCGGCCAGACTGGACCCATGATCACCATCCACCTCCGCTACCAGATCGACCCCGAGCAGCTCGACACCTTCACAGAGTACGGGCGGCGCTGGATCCGCCTCGTGAACCGGCTCGGTGGCGACCACCACGGCTACTTCCTCCCAGCGGAGGGCGACAACGACGAGGCGTTCGCGCTGTTCAGCTTCCCGTCGCTCGCGGCCTACGAGCAGTACCGCATCGCCGCGACGACGGACCCGGAGTGCATCGAGGCCTACGAGCTCGTGCGGGGCACCGGCTGCATCGTGCGCTTCGAGCGTCGGTTCCAGACGCCGCTCTTCGGCGATGAAGCGGACCTCCGACCCTGAGCCTCAGTGACCCTGAGCCTCAGTAGGGCGCGCGGAACGTCAGGGTGAACCGGGTCGGCGCGTCCTCGGTGAGGAGGGACCCGTTCAGGAGTTCGGCGCGTTCGCTCAAGCCGACGAGGCCGTGGCCCGCGGACGACCACGAGCTGTCCGACGCGCGTGCGGGGCGGGCGTTCCGGATGACCACGGTGACCTCGTCGGCGGAGGCTTCCGCGCGCACGTCGACCGCGGCGCCCGGCGCATGCTTGCGCGCGTTCGTCAGCCCCTCCTGCACCGTCCGGTAGATCGCACGCTGCAACGGTGCGGGGAGGCCGTCCGGCAACTCGATGGCGGAGGTGACGGCGATGCCGCTCTCCGCGATCAACCGGTCGAGGTCGTCGACCGTCGGTTGCGGGGCCAGCGGCGCGTGTCCGGTCTCCGCGCGCAGCAGTGTCACCATGTCCCGCAGCTCGTCGAGCGTGCGCGACGCGAGCGAACGGATCGTCACCGCCATCCGCTTCGTCCCGGGCTCCTCGGTCTGCACCTGGATCGCGCCGGCCTGGACGGCGATCAGACTGACCTGGTGGGAGACGACGTCGTGCATCTCCCGGGCGATGCGCGTGCGCTCCTCGACGAGGACGTCGGAGGCGATGCGCGCCCGCTCGCTGCGTCGGACCTGTTCGAGGTCGCGGATGCGGTCGAACAGCTCGCGGCGGGTGCGCACGAGCAGGCCGAAGGCGATCGGTGCCGCAGCGTAGAGCGCGGCGTACACCATGGAGAGGATCGTGTAGTTGGGCGATGTCCACCCCCACCACGGCACCGCGGCGAGGACGAAGACCACGGCGCCCGTCGTGACGAGCCGCCAGCGTCGCCGTTCCCGCACCGCGACGGAGAAGAGCGATGCCAAGCCGGCGAGGGTGGCGAGGTTGAGGGTGAAGGCCGGCACAGCCAGGAGGAGCGACAGCCACGGCCAGCGTCGCCGGAAGACCAGGCCGACGGCAGCGGCGATCGCCAGGCCGGACTCCCAGGGGGTCGCCCACTCGAGCGTCGTCAGGCTCTCGAGGGCCGCCGCCGCGATGAGGGCGAGTTCCAGGAGGACCGACCAGAGCCGGGAGCGCGGCTTCACCGCGGGGCCGCCTCGTCGCCGCGGACCCCGGCACGCTCGGCGATGATGGCGGCTTCGAGTCGCGTCGTCACCTCGAGTTTGCCGAGGATCGCACTCACGTGGTCCTTCACGGTCGCGCGGCTGAGGTGCAGTGCCTCGCCGATCTCAGAGTTGGACGCACCGGTCCGGAGCGCCGCGAGCACGTCCTGTTCGCGGCCCGTCAGCCCGGACAGTCGCTTCGCCGCCTCGCGGTCGGCGGCGCGGGCGAATCCGCCGACGAGCGTCCGGGACACCTGCGGGGACAGCACGATGCCGCCCGCGGAGAGGGATCGGAGCAGCATGGGGAGCTGCTCCGGGTCCGTGTCCTTCACGAGGAACCCCGCGGCGCCACTGCGGAGGGCGCGTGCGATGTAGTCGTCGGAGTCGAAGGTGGTCAGGATCGCGACGACGGGTGGGTCGTCCCAGGTCTGCAGTTCGTCGAGGATGTCGAGCCCGTTGCGCCCTGGCATGCGGACGTCCAGGAGCACGACGTCGGGACGGCTCGAGCGGATCGCCTCCACGGCGTCGACCCCGTCGACCGAGGCGACGACCTCGATGTCCTCGACGGCACCCAGGATGAGTTCGAATCCGGACCGTACCAACGCCTCGTCGTCGACGATGGCCACTCCGATCACGGTGTCCTCCTCAGCTCGACTCTCACCCTACGAGTCCGGGGAACCGGGCGGCGACGGTGGGGAGGCTGAACCCGCCAGGTGGCGGGGGTGGAATAGCCCGCAGCAGGATGTGGACCGAACGCCGCGCCGTCGATACTGAGTCAACCGGGTCGGTCGACGCTGCCCGGCGCGTCGGGGTCCAGGATGCCGGCGCAGAGCCAGCGCGATCTGCATGGGGGACCACACGTGAGACCACGACGAGACAGCGGTGCGCGTCGTCGCTCGTCCGCAGACCAGCTCCCCACGGTCGGCATCGGGATCATTGCGACCGTCGTCATCGTCGCGGCCGTCGTCCTCGTCGTCGGTTTCATCGTCGTCCTCGCGCTGGGTGGCCGTTGACAGCGATCGCATCACCACGCCTCGCGTGGAGTCGACTGGCTCGAGCCGCGATGCGCACGTCGATCTGACGCGCCTCCGCCGCGTCAGCCCACCCGCACCTGTCGGCCACGAGAGTCGATGTCGGGTACGACGGCGGTGGCGGCCGCTTCGCGCGAGCCGAGCGTGGTGAGCGTCAGCTCGACCGCCTCGCGCACGCTCAACCCGGTCGCCGTCAGGGCGGTCAACTGCTCGAGGGCTTCCGGATCGACGATGACGACCGAGACGGGTGACTCGGGCCCCGCCGCGCCCACGGCGGACCCGGCGCGAGCCCGGCGGGTGGCGAGCCCGTGCGCGATCCATGCCCGGTTCCGCTCGACATCGATCTTCAACAACCGTTTGTTGTTCCGGACCCGTTCGGCGACGAGTCTGCCCTCGTGGATGTCGGAGTACACCTGCCAGCGCGGGTAGAGGAGCCGGGTCGCGAGGTCGGTCGGTCGCAGGGGCTCGGGGAGGTCGTCGATGAAGTCCTGCAGCACGGCGTCCGCGAGCGCGGAGCGGAGCGGTCGCCGCTGCAGCACATCATCGGGCGAGGTGGGGAACGGCAGGGTCATGGGGATCCGGTGGTCGAGGGTCGGGTGTGATCCAGTGTCGCTCCGGGTCCTGGGTCCGAGATGGATCCCGCCTGGAAACCACCCCGGAACCAACCCCTGCAAGCCGTTAACCATGCAGGTGCCGGTCTCATCGCACGGACCTGATCGGCAGCACGGCGAGTCCGCCCAGGAAGAGAGCTCAGGCCCGTGAGCGTTGCTTCCAGCCGGTGAGCCGCTGGAAGCGCCGGCCGTCGATCGGGACGGTGCGGTCGATCATCGAGAGCGTGGCCCGGTGGGTCCCGCCGACGACCCGGGTGGCCTGCTCGGTGGCGGCCGCGACGCGTTTGGCGACCATACCGACCGTGCTGGCTTCACCCTTGAACCCCCACACCGTCGTCGTGTGGAGGACGGAGCCGTGCTCGGTCGGCCGGACGGCGACGGGCACCGCGCACCGGGCGAACGGCCGGCGCACGCCGAGCAGCGAGAGGAGCGGCACGACCTCCAGGGCGAACCCGCTCCAGTTCGAGGCGGCGTCGTCGCCGATGACGGCGTAGCGGATGGTCCAAGGGTCGGCGGTGAACTCCTCTGGAGCCACGGCGAAGCCGTCCGCCTGCAGCGACGACAGCATGGCCGTCAGGGTGTCGGTCGGTGGAAGCGGTGAGACGACCTCATGGAAGCGCACCATCGATCCCACGGAGAATGCGTGGCCGCTCACGCCGGTGTCCCTACTGGTCCACCGCGTGGACGGAGAGCACGACCTGCTCCTCCGGAACGAGTGCCTCGAGGGCCTTGCGAGCGCTCGGATAGTCGCGACCCTCGGCCTCGATGGTGCGGGTGGCGGTCGGACGGAAGACCGCGGTGCCGACGAGGTCGCCGTTCACCCGGCCACCGCCGTGCAGTCCGGCGAGGGCGTGCCCGGGAGGGGTGGAGGCGATGACAGCGGCACGCAGAGCGGCGACGTCGGGTGCGGAGGCTTCGGTGGTGATGGTCGCGCGGTCGCGGACGGTGGCGATGAGCTTCACCCCTCCAGCCTACGGAACGTCGTGAATCTGCCGCACCCCCTCCGGTCCCTGAGCGCCCTCCTCCGGTTCCTGAGCCTGTCGAAGGGCACACGGAAAACCCCCACGAATCCGGCATCCTTCCTCCGGTCCCTGAGCTTGTCGAAGGGCACACGAACAACTTCCACAGTCACCCTGACTCGGCATCTGGAATGTCAGTGGTTCATGGTGGACTGGAGTCATGACCGAGACCACGACCTCCGCAGTTCGAGCTGGCGACGAATACGCCGCGCAGCTCGCGGAGTTCTCAGACCACTATGCCGACATCCAGCGTCGGCGTGCTGCTCTGGACGCCGAGGAGGTCCGCCTCCTGGCCCGTTCCGCCGCCTTCGCGGACGCCTTCGCCGACGCCACCGTCCCGGCGATCTTCCCGCCCGCGGAACGGCAGGCCCTCTCCCGTCGCTCGACGTGTGCGGCCCTCGCGATGGTGACCCGCACCCCTGAGCGGACCGTGCAGCGGGCGACGAACGACGCCGAGCGGCTCGTCAACGACGCACCGGCCGTGCTCGCCTCCCTTGAAGCGGGCCGCATCTCCGCCAGGCACGCGCAGACGATCATCGACCAGCTCAGTGACGTCCCGACCGAAGGGCAGGCGGTGTTCCTCGCGGAAGTCCTGCCGGTTGCGGAAGCGTCCACCAACGCGAACCTCCGCAGGCACGCCCGAGTGCTCCGGGAGCGGCTCCACCCCGAGTCCATCACCGCTAGAGCGGTCCGGTCGGAGGCGGACCGTCGGGTGGAGTTCGAGCCCGCAGCGGACGGCATGGCCTGGGTGCATCTCTTCACCACGGCGCCCATCGCGCAGGGCATCGTCGAGCGGGTCGAGGCGGCCGCGGCCGAGTCACGCTCGGCGGGTGACACCCGCACCTGCGCACAATTGCAGGCTGACGCCCTCGCAGCCCTCGCGCTCACCGGCGTCACACCGGACGACGTCATGTCGAGCCCGGTACTTCCGCACCCGATCGAGGTGCAGGAGCACATCAAACCGACCGTGCAGATCACGGTCCCGGCGCTCACGATGGCCGGTGTCTCCGATGCACCCGGCGTGCTCGACGGCTACGGCCCCATCGACCCCGAGACCGCAGCACGTATCGCCGTGAACGCCCCCAGCTTCACCCGGATCCTCGTCCAACCCGAGACCGGTGCGGTCCTCTCCGTCGGCCGCAACCAGTATCGCGTTCCGGCCGATCTGCAACGGGCGGTGCGCCTTCGGGACGGCACCTGTCGGGCACCTGGCTGCGGGAGACGTGCTCGGGCGTGCGACCTCGATCATTCGGTCGCGTGGGAGGACGGCGGCACGACGGATGTCGGCAATCTCGCCTGCTTGTGTCGACATCACCATCGCATGAAGCACCTCCCGGGGTGGAACCTCGACCACGGACCCGGCGGAGTGCTCGAGTGGACGACACCCGACGGCAAACACCACCGGACGGAACCGGACCCCGCACCGTTCTGAACCCGCCGGCGAAGGGTTCCTCGTGGGCACTTCGACAGGCTCAGTGACCGGGAGAGGTGTGCCCGGATCCGTTTCGGTCCCTGAGCCTGTCGAAGGGTTGCTCGTGGGCACTTCGACAAGCTCAGTGACCGGGAGAAGGCTGTCCGCACCGCTTCGGTTCCCGAGCCGCGCTGCACATCGACAGGCTCAGTGAGCGGGAGAGGTGTGCGCGACCCGTTTCGGTCCCTGAGCCTGTCGAAGGGCGGTCGGGTCGCACGCTCAGTGGGCGAGAAGGTGTGCCCGGACATGCGCGGCTCCTGTAGCGTCGAGACGAGCTGTACCTCAAGGTCGCTTGAGGTCGATTCGAGGAAGCTGGTGGAACGCGGTGCACAGCCCCGACGAGTTGCTCAGTGTCGGCGAGATGAGTCGTCGCACCGGCGTCGCGGTGTCGGCGCTGCACTACTACGAGCGGCTCGGCCTCATCGGTTCCGAACGGACCACCGGCAACCAGCGGCGATACCCCCGGCACATGCTGCGCCGCGTCGCGCTCATCTCGGTCGCGAAGCGACTCGGTATCCCGCTCGAAGACGTGGCGGAGGCGTTCGCCGACGTGCCACTCTCCAGCACCCCGAGTCACGAGGACTGGCAGCGCGCGTCTCGCCGCTGGCAGAAGGTCCTCGAACAGCGTCGGCGCGGGATCGAGCAACTCGAACGCGAGCTCACCGGCTGCATCGGCTGCGGCTGCCTGTCGATGAAGGCGTGCACGCTCCTCAACCCCGACGACGAACTCGGCGACACCGGCACCGGCGCCAGGCGAATCCCGGTCTGAGTGCTGCCGGCCCGGTGCTCAGCGTTCGCGGCGTTGCCCGAACGTGTTGGGATCGACCGGCCGCAGCCGCTTCGGCAGCCCCTCGACGACGAGCAGGTACGACTCCGTGACGAGGTCGTCGACGAACGCCGGTTCGAGCTCACCGTCCGGCTTGAGCGAGATCCAGTGTCGTTTGTTCATGTGGTAGCCGGGGATGATGTCGGAGAAGGCCTCGCGCAGGCTGCGGCTGTCCTCGGGCCTCGCCTTCAGGGTGACGATGGGTTCGCCCGTCGCCCCCGTCTGCAGCATGAAGACCTTGCCGCGCACCTTGTAGACGTCCCACTCCTCGCCGAACGGGTGCGTCAGCTCCGCACCGGGGAGTTCGTCGGCGCGGCGAGCCGCCCGCTCCTGCAGCTCCGAGCCGTGCATCGTGGTCCTCCTCGGTGTCGGTGTCGGCGTCAGCCCTGGCCGGTTGCCGGACGGAGCCTGGCGAGGTTCGGGAGCGGAGACCAGGCGCCCAGGCGTGGGTAGTCGATCGTCACGCCGGCGACGCCCAACTCACCGAAGGAGAGCACCCAGTCGATCGCGCCCGGCATCGGGACCGCCAGCAGCGATACCGTGGCATCGGACGGGACCAGGCCGTTCGCGTAGGCGGCCTCCTGCGCCCGCGTCCCGCTGCTGTAGATGCAGAGCAGGTTGCCGGGCTCTGCGGCGATCGCATAGGGCCGCGGGTCGTCCTCCGGACCGCGGTTGATGAAGACCCACCGGTCGAGCGTGGCCACTGCCCGCCAGAGCCGGATCTGCGCGTCGATGTCGTCCGGCGCCACCCGGCAGGCCTCGTTCAGTGCGTCGAGCTCGGCCAGTACCTCGGGAGCGGGTTCGAGGGTGCGGCCCTGGTTCGGCTGCCCCGGGGCGTCGGTCTGCTCATCGACCGGGCTACCATCGTTCGGGCTGCCGTCGCGGCGGAACGGGTTCTTCATGGTCACTTCCTCGTGGCTCGGGATCCGGGTTCGGGGACGCGACCAACGCTATCGCAGGGGTCCGACGGGACGCCGGAGGTTCAGAACGCACTCCCGAAGGCGAGGGCTTCCGCCGCCGCCTGCGCGGGCGAGCCGAAGAACGCCGGGCCGTGTCCGGGCAACACGACGGAGGCCGGAAGTCCGGCCAGCGTGGTCAACGACTGGCGGGCGCGATGCAGGTCGCCGTGGAACATCTCGGGGAGCAACTGCGGGCCCTCGTGAGGGCTGGTGGGGTGGGCGGTGACGAGCGCGTCGCCCGCGACGAGGACACCGTGCTCGACGAGGAGGAATCCGAGGTGCCCGCGCGTGTGGCCGGGGAGGGGGAGCGGGCGGACCGTGACCCCGAGGATCGCCCGGAGCTCGGGCACGTCCTCGATCGCGGTGACCGACGCCGGCGGCACGACCTCGAGTCCGCCGGCTTCGACGGCGTGGCTGACCCAGTCGGCGACCCCGGGACGCTCGAGGTGGGGTTGGACGTCGGCGAGCCCGACCTGCTCGAGCACCTCCCGGCGGACGTTGGGGATCTCGTCGCGGGACGCGAGGATGTCACATTCCGCCAACCCGGCGATGAACGTCGCGTTGCCGATGTGGTCGCTGTGTCCGTGGGTGAGCAGGATCGCCTGCACGTCCTCGACCGCGTAGCCGAGCGCGCCGAGGGTCGCGGTGACGGCTGCACCGTCGCCGGGGTAGCCGGTGTCGATGAGGACCGGCCCGAGGTCGCCCTCGACGATGATCCAGTTGACGGACGGGCCCTGCACGAGGTGCACGCGATCCGCGACCGTGGTGCTGCGGGTGGTGCCGCTCGGCACGGCGTCGATCTGGGACATGGGCGTCCTTCCGATTGCGGAGACGGGGTTCGGGGGAGGGGTCGATGCCCGGGGGAGGTCAGTGCTCAGCTGGCCCGGCGACGAGCTCATGAGCGGCCGCCGCGGCGGTCGTCGTGGCTGCGGCGCCGGCGGGATCGACGGTCGCGAGGATCGGCCGGATCAGGGTGATCAGTCGCTCACTGAGCTCGGCCGCATCATCGTCGCCCACCGTCGTGGTGACGAGTCCGAAGCAGGCGTCGAGCAGGACGTCTGCGACGCCGTCGAGGTCGGGGAGGTCGAGATCGTGCGCTGCGGCCTCCATGCGGAGGTTCGTACGCGTGTAGGCCCGCCAGTCGAACACCGTGTAGACCGGATCGTCCATCCGCGGCAGTTCGTGCAGGAGCCGGATGGCGCCCATCGCGATGGGGGACCGCTGCGCTTCCTGCGCGGAGGCGAGGATCATCGTCACCCAACGGAGCGCGCCGTAGGGCACGCCGATCCGTGCGTCCGCCGCCTGCCACCGTTCGTCCTGCTCCGCGATCACCGCGTGCGCGAGGCTCCGCTTCGACGGGAAGAGGTGGTACCCGATGACCGATTTGGGCTTGCCCATGACGGAGGCGATGCCGGAGAACGACGTCCCGGCGTAGCCGTTCCGGCCGAACTCGAGTCCGGCGGCGTCGATGATCTCGTCGCGGACCTGGTTCATCGCGTACTGGCGCAGACCGCTCACGAGCGCTCCTTCGAGATGGAGGGCCCGGGCTCGGGCCGCTAGACGATCGTCTGAGTCAGACGCTCGTCTAGCTTAGACGATCGTCTGTGAGGAAGCTGAGGAACTCGACGACCGCCCGCGCCGACCACTCAGCCCGGGAGCGGCTCGATGAGGTGCGGGCCTGTGTTACGGACGTTGTTCACGTCGCGTGTGACCTCGTAGTGGGTGAGATCGTGGGCGACCGCGAAGGACTCGCGGTCGAGTAGCTGCAACAGCTGGTCGGTGTCGAGGTGGTCGCCGAGCCAGTCGTCGTAGCCGTCGGGGGTGAGGCAGGCCGGCATCCGGTCGTGGACCTCGCCCGGTGAGACGTGCGCGTCCCGCGTGATGATCGCCATCGACAACCGCCACTTGTCGCGGTCGTCCTCCGCCTTGGCCGGGTCGGGCCAGGCGCTGATGATGCCCGCCATCGCGAGCTCGGCGTCGGGGTCGTGGATGAAGTGGGGCTGCTTGCCGGTCTCGGTGACCACCCACTCGTAGTAACCGGTCGCCGGGACGATGCACCGTGCCGATGCGAAGGCCTTGCGGAACATCGAGGCGGTCGCGACCGTCTCCATCCGCGCGTTGATGGGTTGCGGGCGCTGCTTCGCGAAGTCCTTGGCCCAGCCGGGGACGAAACCCCAACGGGCGCTGGTCGCGGTCCGCTCCTCGTGCCGGGTGCGGACCACCGTCACCTCGGTGGTGGGCGCGACGTTGTAGTCGGGCGCGGGCGCTTCGAACTCGGCCACGAGGTCCGCGAGCAGGGTGGACGTGGAATCGGTGACGACGAAGCGACCGCACATGGGCTCAGCTTAGGAGCGGGGAACCGTGAGGTCGAGGCCTGGACCGGGCCTCGTGACGGGGTCAGGCCCGACGCCTCGGCCGTCGTCCGAGGAGCAGCCACGCCCCGGCCCCGGCGAGCGATCCTGCGAGGCCGACGGTCGCGAGCAGCGCCGTTCCCGAGAGCCCGGTCGGCGGGAGGACGTCGATCGCCGCCCCGGACACGGTGGTGGGCCCCGGAGGGGTCGGGAGTGAGACGGCCTGCAGGCTCGCGCCGACGTCGATCAGGCCCGCGCCGACCGAACGTTCGGTCGGGATCGAGGGGTCCCAGGGGATGGTGATGGTGTCGAGACGCGCATGGTCGGTGAGCGCTGCTCGCACCTGACCCGGCGTCAGATCCGGCCTGAGCTGACGGACGAGCGCTGCTGCAGCAGCGACGGTGGGGGCCGCGGCCGAGGTTCCCCGGAAGTTGCCGGAGCCGGTGAGGACGGTCGTCGAGACGGGGAGATCGTCGACACCGGCTGCGGTCGGACCGGGGACGACGACGGGTGTCGGGACGCCGAAGAGGATGGTCGACGGCCCGAGGGAGGAGTAGGTCTCCAGGGTGGAGTCCGCCGCGTCGACGGCTGCGACGCTGAACACCTCGGGTGTCGCCTGGTGGCCGAAGAGGGCTGCGCCGACGATGTCCGTCGCCGTCGACCGGAAGTACTCCTGCGCGATCAGCTCCGGCCGGCCGGGGAACGGGGTCCAGGTGAGGGCGAGGGGAGGGGTCGCCGCGGTGGCCGTCAGGTGCCGGACGACACTGACCTGCACTTCGGACTGTTCGGTGTCCGACAGGTTCTGCAGCGGTGCGGTGCCCGTGGCGAGCTGCGGGTCTGCCGCCGGGAACGGGATCGTCCGGTCCTCCACTGACAGGACGTACTCGAATTCCGTGGACACCCCGCCGTCGGGCTCGCCCCAATCGAGCGAGCCGACCATGATCGAACCGGCCGGCAGCGTGACCCCCATGGTCGAGTCGACCGCGTCACCGGGGTCGAAGTCGAGGCAGTCGACGGAACCGGCGTCGAACAGCTCGGAGACGTTCCCCGGGCAATCGGTGGGGCGGTAGCGGTCGGTCGCCCAGGACCCGATCGGAGACCCGGCGCTCGGGAAACCGGGTGCGCCCGGCACGGCGAAGTTCCCGGCCGCGGTCACGACGAACACACCGGCGTCGACCGCCCGACGGATGGCCGCCTCGCCGGGACCGGTCCGGTAGCGACGGTCCTCGCCGCCTTGCACGTCGTCGACGATGACCGAGGCACCATTGGCGACGAGCAGGTCCACGGCGGCAGGGTACCCGGCGCTGTCGGACGCGAAGAGGATCTCCGCCCCGGGGGCTATCCCGTGCACGAGCTGAGCCATCGCCCGTCCTTCGTCGTCCTGGCCGACCGGCGGGTCGTTCAGGATGGAGACCGGCGTCCCGAAGCCGCAGGGATTCCCCGGCCCGGGGAGGAGTCCTGCGGCGACGTCGGCTGCGACGGCCTCCGCTCCGGCGTTTCCGAAGGATCCGGAGATGATCCCGACCCGGACCCCCGAACCGTCCACGCCGAACGCCGTCTGCGCGTCTCCGGCATGCAGGAGTTCGACGGCGGGTGCCGGGAGCGAACGGCAGGCAGCCGCGGTCGTGGCGGGGACGGCCGATACCGGGAGGGTGCCGGCGCCGACGGCACCGCAGGCGAGGACGACCGCCAGCACACCGGACACGCTGCCGCGAAGCACACCCATCGTCACTCCTCATCGCGACGGCCGCCCCCACGGCGGCCGGCCTGAGGAGATCGTGACAGAGGATCTCCTCAGGCCGGCGGTTCTTGCGGAAAACGGATCACCGGTGCCGCGAGCAGGGCCGTCGTGGGCTACCGCTCGACGCCGGCCCGCGCGTCACGGCGGGTCTTCGCGAGCGAGGCGACCGTCGCCACGGTGACGGTCGCGGCGATGAAGAGCAGCGAGAACCAGATCGGGATGTCGGGGATCCAGTCGATGTGCTGACCGCCGTTGATGAACGGCAGCTCATTGACGTGGAGGGCGTGGAACACGAGCTTCACGCCGATGAAGGCGAGGATGACGGCGAGGCCCTGGGCGAGGTAGACGAGGCGTTCCAGCAGACCACCGATGAGGAAGAACAGCTGGCGGAGACCCATCAGGGCGAAGGCGTTGGCGGTGAACACGATGTACGCCTCCTCGGTGAGGCCGTAGATCGCGGGGATCGAGTCGACCGCGAACACGAGGTCGACGAACCCGATCGCGACGATCGTCAGCAGCATCGGCGTGAAGAAGCGCTTGCCGTCGATCTTCACCGAGAGTCGGTCGCCGTGGTAGGTGTCGGTGATCGGGAGGATGCGGCGGGCGAATCCGACGACCTTGCCGTTGGCCGGGTCGCTCTCGTGGCTACCGAACGCCTGGCGGTACGCGAGGAAGAGCAGCAGCGCGCCCATCAGGTAGAAGATCCAGGAGTAGTTCTCGATGAGTGCGGCGCCGACGGCGATGAACGCACCGCGCATGATGAGCGCGATGATGATGCCGATCATCAGCACCTTCTGCTGGTACGCCTTCGGCACGGCGAACCCGGCCATCACGATGAGGAAGACGAACAGGTTGTCGATCGACAGCGCCTTCTCGGTCAGGTACCCGGCGAAGTACTCGCCGCCGTACGTCCAGCCGGAGACGAGGCCGATGCAGACACCGAACAGCAGGGCGAGGCTGACGTAGAAGATCGACCAGCGTGCCGACTCGGCGATGGTCGGTTCGTGGGGCTTCCGCACGTGCGCGAAGAACTCGTAGACGAAGAAGAGGATCGTGACACCGATGGTGATGATCCAGATCAGCGGGGTGACGGCCATGGTGGCTCCAAGGGCTCGAGGACGGGACTCCGACGCGATGGTCGGAACACGGTCTTCTCCACTCTCGATGAGAGCCGACACCCCGGGACCCGATGGCGGATCCGTACTGACGAGCATGTCGCGAAGGAGTACTCCCCCTGCTCCGACAAGTGTAGGTCAGGGGGTGGACGGGGTACCTGGGAATACGCCCTTCGACAGGCTCAGGGACCGGGGTGGGTGGCTCAGGGCTCAGGGAGTGGGTGGCTCCGGGGTCAGGGGGTGGGTGGCTCAGGGGCCGGGTGGGGCTCAGTGACCGGAGACGCTCAGGGGACGTCGACGCTGCGCCTCGCCAAGCGCCCGGCGTTCGCCGTCGCCGTGGAGTCGCGCAGGATCAGCTCCGGTACCGAGGGCGGCACCGCTCCCGGGGGTTCTCCATTGACGTGGTCGAGCAGGGTCGCGAGCAGGGTCCGGCCGACCTGTTCGAAGTCCTGCCGCACGGTGGTGAGCGGCGGCGAGAGGTGCTCCGCCTCGGGGATGTCGTCGAACCCCACGACGCTGAAGTCGAGCGGGACCCGGAGGCCGCGCTCCGTGAGGGCGTGCATGAGGCCGAGCGCCATCTGGTCGTTGGCGGCGAACACCGCGGTGACCTCGTCGTCCAGCTGACGCCCGAGGGAGTATCCGGACGTCGGCGTCCAGTCGCCGGTCCCGACGACCTGCGCGACGAGACCCGCTGAAGCGAGTTCGTCCCGCCAGCCACGCTCACGCTCGCGGGCGTCGATCGCGTCCGGTGGTCCGCCGAGGTGCCCGATACGCCGGTGGCCGAGCGCGATGAGGTGGGCGGTCGCCGCACGCGCGCCGGCGTACTGGTCGACGCCGACGGTCACCATGCCCGCGCGTGGCGTTGCGTGCAGGGCGACGAGCGGCACGCTGAGTTCCATCCCCGCCACGATGTCGGTGACCCCCTCGCGCGCGCTGATGACGGCGATGCCCTCGACGTTCTGGCGCAGGAACCCCTCGACCGCTGCGCGTGCGGAACCCGGGTCGCTGTCCACCATGTTCGCGGTGAAGACCGACCAGCGTGCGTCGCGGGCCGCCGCGTTGAAGTGCAGGACCGAGGACGAGGGCCCGAACTCGGTGCCGCCGGTGGCGATGAGGCCGATGGTCCGGGATCGCTTCGTGACGAGCGTCCGGGCGGCGGGGGAGGGGACGTAGCGCAGCTGCTTGATCGCTTCGTCGACCCGCGCCTTCGTCGCCGGCCGCACGTTCGGGAGGTCGTTCAGCACCCGTGACACGGTCTGGTGCGAGACCCCCGCGAGCCGTGCGACGTCGAAGATCGTCGCATGACGGGACGGCTCAGCCACGCGGTCCCCTCTCGTCGTCGGCGGTCGTGATCGGTTCCGGCGAGGCCTCATCAGGCCCCTCCGAGATCGCGGCCAGCAGCTTCGAGACGGTGAGGTCGTAGTTCGGGAGGTCGGCGACCTTCCGTCGGTCGCGCAGCACGGCGATCCGGTGGCTGATGCGCAGGACCTCCTCGAGTTCGGCTGAGATGAACACGACCGACAGACCGTTCTCGGCGAGCCGGGTCACGAGCTTCTGGATCTCGGCCTTGGCGCCGATGTCGATGCCTCGGGTCGGTTCATCGAGCACGAGCAACCGAGGAGCGAGCGCGAGCCACCTCGCCAAGAGTACCTTCTGCTGGTTCCCTCCTGAGAGCTCCTTCATGAGCGCATCGGGATTCGCCGGCTTGATGCCCATCGCCTGGATGTAGCTCTCTGCCAGTTCGTTCTGCCGACGCAGCGGGATGCGTCTGAACCATCCGAGATCCGCCTGGAGGGCCAGCGCGATGTTGTCGCGCAGGCTGAGGTCGCCGATGATCCCCTCGGTGCGACGGTTCTCCGACGCGTAGACGATCCGTTGTTTGAGGGCGCGGCGCGGGGATCCGAGGCGGGTGGCCCTCCCGGCCACCTCCACCGTGCCGGTGTCGGCCCGGTCGACGCCGGTCAGGAGTCTGGCGAGCTCCGTCCGTCCTGAGCCGAGCAGTCCGGCGATGCCGACGATCTCGCCCTCGTAGACCTTCAGGTCGATCGGTTCGATCGCACCCTGGCGCCCGAGCCCGATCGCCGAGACGAACGGGTCCTCACCGTCGAGGGCGTCGCCCTCATCGGAGGTGTCGAGCCCGCGTCGGATCTCGTCGAAGGTCGCGAGCTCTGTACCGATCATCTTGTGGACGAGGTCGATCCGGAGCAGTTCGTGCGGGAGGTATTCGCCGACGAGTCGGCCTTCGCGCAGCACGGTGAGGCGGTCGGAGATCTCGTAGACCTGGTCGAGGAAGTGCGAGATGAAGAGGATCGCGACGCCCTCGGCTTTGAGGATCGAGATGACCCGGAAGAGTTCGGTGACCTCGTCGTTGTCGAGGCTCGAGGTCGGTTCGTCGAGGACGAGCACCTTGGTGCGCACGGCGATCGCCCGGACGATCGCGACAAGCTGCTGGATCGCCGGCGGATGGGCGGAGAGCTGCGAGGCCGGGTCGATGTCGAGTCCGACGACGGCGAGCAGCTCTCGTGCGCGCTCACGCATACGCCTCCCCGAGATCCCTCCCCAGGCATGACGTGGTTCGCGGCCCAGGAGGATGTTCTCGGCGACGGTCAGATTGGGGAGGAGGTTGACCTCCTGGTAGACGGTGCTGATCCCGTGCGCCTGGGCGTCGGCGACGCTCGAGAACGAGACCTCGCGTCCCTCGAGGAGGATGCTTCCGCTGTCGATCCGATGGACCCCGGTCAGCGACTTGATGAGGGTCGACTTCCCCGCTCCGTTCTCGCCCATGAGGGAGTGGACCTCGCCGGGGAACAGTCGGAGGTCGACGTCGTCGAGCGCTTTGACGCCGGGGAAGCTCACGGACACACCGCGCAACTGCACGAGTGGCGTGGGCGAGGTCATCTGCAGCTCTCCGTCGAGGTGGTCGCGGCCGGGTGTCCGCTGATCACCCGACTCTAGCGCGCGCGACGGCACCGCCGGGAGGCCGCTCCGCAGGAATTGTGAGGGCTCACATTGCCTGTTGACAACTCTTCCCAGCCGTGGCTAATGTTCAGCACAACGCAGATGTGATCGCTAACAATTGCTGACCACCTGCGTCACCGCAGCACCACGCACGTCACATTCACGCCGCACCCATCGTCGGGACCGCGGGTCTCAAAGAGGAGAACAATGTTCAAGACAACACGTGTCCGCGCACTCGCGGGCCTGGCCCTGGTCGGTGCTCTCGCGTTCAGCGCGACCGCCTGCTCGAGCGGTTCCGGAAGCTCCGACGGCGACGCCGGTTCGGACGGCGAACTCACCACCATCGGCTTCGTGGCCGTCGGCCCCGAGGGCGGATGGCGCACCGCGAACGAGAAGAACATCCAGGACTCGTTCTCGAAGGAGAACGGCTTCGACCTCAAGTACGCACCGGCGACGAACGGCGACCAGAACTCGCAGATCACCGCCTTCACCTCGTTCATCGACGAGGGCGTCGACGCCATCCTGCTTTCCGCCACAGAGGCGACCGGCTGGGAGAGCGTCCTGGAGCGCGCGAAGGAGGCCGAGATCCCCGTGGTCCTGCTCGACCGCGGCATCGAGCCGAACGACACCGAGCTCTACACGAGCCGCATCGCCCCCGACAACGTCGGCATCAGCGCCTCGGCCGCCGAGTGGGCGAACGGTCAGTTCCCCGACGGCGCCAAATACGTCGTCCTCGAGGGCCCTCCCGGCCTCTCCGTCGTCAACGACCGCAACAAGGGCTGGGACGACACCATCGACCGGAACTTCACCAAGCTCGAGTCGCAGTCGGCCAACTGGTCCACCGAAGAGGCGAAGAGCGTCTTCGAGACCATCCTCAAGGCGAACAACAACGACGTCCAGCTCGTCTTCGCACAGAACGACGAGATGGGCCTCGGCGCCGCACTCGCCGTCGAGGAGGCCGGCCTGAAGCCCGGAACCGACGTCAAGATCATCACGATCGACGGCACCAAGGCGGCGCTCGAAGCACTCGCCGCCGGACGCCTGAGCTTCGTCGCCGAGTACAACCCGCTGTTCGGTGAGACCGCGATCGACATCGTCAAGAAGGCACTCGCCGGCGACACGGTCGAATCGGACATCGTGGTGCCGAGCGTCACGTTCGACTCTCCGGACGCTGCGACGGCAGCACTGCCCGAACGCGCCTACTGATCCGACCCGGTCGCCCGGCAGCCACCCCCTTGCTGCCGGGCGACCGCCCACCCGCTTCCCGGGGACCAGACTCCCCGGCGACGACGCCGGATCGACCGGCAGAACGACCAGGCAGACATGGCAATCACCGAGCCGATCGTCGAGATGCAGCACATCTCCATCGAGTTCCCGGGCGTCAAAGCCCTGCAAGACGTGGACTTCCGCCTCTTCCCCGGTGAGGTCCACACGCTCATGGGCGAGAACGGCGCCGGCAAGTCGACGCTCATCAAGGCGCTCACCGGGGTGTACAAGATCGACTCCGGCACGATCCTGGTCGCCGGAGGCCCCCGTTCCTTCTCCGGAACGGCGGACGCGCAGAGCGCCGGCATCTCGACCGTCTATCAGGAGGTGAACCTCTGCGACAACCTCACCGTCGGCGAGAACGTCATGCTCGGCCACGAGGTCCGCGGTCCCTTCGGCATCAACTGGCGCCGCACCCACGAAGCCGCACACGAAGCGCTCGTCGGGCTCGGGCTCGGCCACATCGACCCCAAGCAGCCGCTCTCGAGCATCTCGCTCGCGCTGCAACAGCTCGTCGCGATCAGTCGTGCCATGGTCACGAAGTCGAAGGTGCTCATCCTCGACGAGCCGACCTCCAGCCTCGACGCCAACGAAGTGGAAGGCCTCTTCCAGGTCATGCGCCGGCTACGCGACCAGGGCGTCGCGATCCTCTTCGTCTCCCACTTCCTCGACCAGGTCTACGCGATCAGCGACCGACTCACGGTGCTCCGCAACGGCGAGTTCGTCGGGGAGTACCGCACCGCGGACCTCAACCGCACCGAGCTCATCTCCAAGATGATCGGCAAGGATTACGGCGCGCTCGCGGCCCTCGGCTCCAACCGCGGCCGCACCGCCACAGCCGACACCCCGGCGTTCTACAGCGCCAAGGACCTCGGGCGGAAGGGTTCCATCGACCCCGTCGACATCGAGGTCCACGCCGGCGAGGTCGTCGGTCTCGCGGGGCTCCTCGGGTCGGGCCGCACCGAGCTCGGTCGGCTCATCTACGGTGCAGACCGTCCCGACTCCGGCACGGTCACGATCGACGGCGCGACCGCCGAGGTCCACACGCCCATGGCCGGCCTGTCGAAGCAGATCGCCTTCTCCACGGAGAACCGACGTGACGAAGGCATCATCGGCGACCTGACCGTACGGGAGAACCTCATCCTCGCCGTCCAGGCCCGCAGGGGCTGGGCGCGTCCGCTGTCCCGCCGCGAGCAGAACGAGCTCTGCGACAAGTACCTGCTCGAACTCAACGTCCGGCCCTCCGACCCGGAACGACCCATCAAGAACCTCTCCGGCGGCAACCAGCAGAAGGTGCTCCTCGGCCGATGGTTGGCGACGAAGCCCCAGCTCATCGTGCTCGACGAGCCGACCCGTGGCATCGACGTCGGCGCCAAGGCCGAGATCCAGGAGGCGATCGCCGCGCTCGCCGAGGACGGGATGTCCGTCGTGTTCATCTCCTCCGAGCTCGAGGAGGTCGTGCGCTTGAGCGAGCGGATCGTCGTGCTGAAGGACCACCGTAAGATCGGCGAGATCGTCAACGGACCCGAGGTCACCGCAGACACCATCGTCGACCTGATCGCCACCGAAGGGAGCGCCACGTGAGCGCCACCAGTCAGGGGCCGGCCCGTTCCGGTTCCTCCGCACGCGGCGGCCAGGGCTCGGCCCGCGGCGTCGTCAGCACCATCGTCCACCAGCCCTACATCTGGGCGATCGTGACCCTGCTGCTCCTGCTCGTCATCAACCTCGTCAAGGACCCCGGCTACCTCGGCATCTCCGTCAACGGCACGACCGGCAACCTGTCGGGCAACCCGATCGACATCCTGCGAGCGAGCGCCCCGATCATGATGATCGCGGTCGGGATGACGCTCGTCATCGCCACCCGCGGCATCGACCTCTCGGTCGGTTCCGTCATGGCCGTGTCCGGCGCCGTGTCGATGGAGTTCATGAGCAACCAGAGCGGCGGCGACGCGGGTTCGGCCATCGTCGCCGCGCTGCTCGCGCTCGCCGTGAGCGCCTTCCTCGGCACGGTCAACGGGGTGCTCGTCTCGATCGTCGGCCTGCAACCGTTCATCACGACGCTCATCACGATGCTCGCCGGTCGAGGCCTCGCGAAGGTCATCACCTCGGGGCAGAACACCTCCGCCACGAACGAGCCCTTCCGCTGGCTCGCGAACGGCACCGTGTTCGGATTCCCCGTCGTCTTCATCATCGCCGGTGTCATCGTCGCGATCGTCGCGTTCCTCGTCCGGCGCACCGCGCTCGGCCTGATGATCGAGTCCATCGGCATCAACCCGCGCGCCGCCCGGATGGCGGGTATCCGCCCCATCGGCATCCTCATCGCCGTCTACATCGTGAGCGCGGTCCTCGCGGGCGTCGCCGGGATCTTCAGCACCGCCAGCGTCATGACGGTCGAGGTGGCGAAGACCGGGTTGAACGCGGAGATGGACGCCATCCTCGCGGTCGTCATCGGCGGCACCTCGCTCGCCGGCGGCAAGTTCTCCCTCACCGGCAGCGTGATCGGCGCGCTCCTCATCGCGACCCTCGACAAGACGATCGTGTTCCTCTCCATCCCCTCCTCGGCGACGCCGGCGTTCAAGGCCGTCGTGATCGTGATCATCTGCCTCCTCCAGTCACAGCGCGTGAGAGCCCTGTTCGCCCGGCGGAAGTCCCGGACGACGCCCACGGCGTCGGTCCCCACGCGAAAGGAAACGGTGTCAGCATGAGCACCCTCACCGACCGACCGACGCCCGACGCTCCGGTGCTCCCACGGCGCTCGCTGCTGTCCCGGCTGACGCCCAACCTCGAGACCCTGCCCACCCTGGCGGCCGTCGTCATCTTCATCGGCATGGTCGTCTACGGCGAGATCGCTTACGGACGCATCGTCCAGGCCAGCACGATCTCCAACCTGCTCATCAACAACGCGTACCTGATCATCCTCGCCGTCGGACTCACCTTCGTGATCCTCACGGGCGGCGTGGACCTCTCCGTCGGTGCGATCATCGCCATCAGCAGTCTGATCGGGGTGATGCTCGCGAACTCGGGCTGGAACCCGATCGCGGTCATGGTGATCATGATCCTGATCGGCTCCGCGTTCGGCGTGTTCTCGGGCGTGCTCGTGCAGTACTTCAACGTGCAACCGTTCATCGCCACGCTCGCGATGATGTTCCTCGGGCGCGGCCTCGCCTCGATGCTCAGCACCACGCCGGAGCGTCTCGCCGACGACTCGCCGATCCGTTCGCTCTCCACCGAGTGGAAGGTGATCGACGGCCCGAAGATCAACGACCTCATCACCACCCCGAACGTCCTGATCGCCGTCCTCGTCGTCGCCGCGGCGTTCGTGGTGCTCCACAAGACCCGCCTCGGCCGGACCGTCTACGCGATCGGCGGCTCGGAGCAGTCTGCGCTCCTCATGGGGCTGCCCGTGGTCCGCACGAAGCTCATGGTCTACGTGATCAGTGGCACGTTGGCCGGTCTCGCGGCCGTCGTCTACACCTCGAAGCTCGGCATCGCCCAGAACATCACGGGCGTCGGCTGGGAGCTCGACGCCATCGCAGCGGTCATCATCGGCGGCACGCTGCTGACCGGAGGCGCAGGCTTCGTCCTCGGCTCAGTCGTCGGCGCGCTCGTCCTCGGCCTCATGAACGTGCTCATCACCCGCGACGGCAGCATCCCGCCGGAGGCGACCACCATCATCACCGGCGGCATCCTGCTCGTCTTCGTCCTCCTCCAGCGACTCGTGGTCTCGCGCAAACGCAAGACCTGACGCCCGCACACCCCCACCGCACCACCCGTTCCATCCCGCTCGACAACGACGCCGAACCAGGAGAACCACCCCCATGAGACAACTGCGCCTCAGAACGGTCGTCGCGACCTCCGTCGCGGCCCTGATCCTGCCGCTCGTCGGTGCCTCCGGCGCCGCCGCAGCGGTGTCGCCGGGGACCGCCCCGACAGCGACCTCCCAGTCCAACTTCCGAACCGCCCCCACGGCGCAGGAGGACCTGGACGCCGCCGCGGCGGCGCTCTCGATCGCGAACGTCGACGACGTGCGCGGGAATCTGACCCTGCCCGGAGCACCCGAGGGGATCGACATCGCCTGGGCGTCGTCGGACACCACCGTGATCACCACCGACGGTGTCGTGACGCGGCCCGCCACGGACACCACCGTCACCCTGACCGCCACGCTGAGCCAGGGCGAGGCGACCGCGACGCGCGAGTTCACGGCGACCGTCCGCGCCGCGATCGCGACCCCCGACTACGAGGGCTACGCCTTCGCCTACTTCACCGGCAACTCGCTCGCCGGCGAGAACATCTACTTCGCCGCCAGTGAAGGCAACAACGCGCTCGACTGGAACGAACTCAACGCCGGACGCCCGGTCCTCACCTCGGACGAGGGTACGAAGGGGCTGCGCGACCCGTTCCTCATCCGCTCTCCCGAGGGCGACACCTTCTACCTCATCGCCACCGACCTCTCGATCGGCAGCGGCACGTCCTGGGGAGACTCCGTCCGCACGGGCAGCCACTACCTCGAGGTGTGGGAGTCCCACGACCTCGTGACCTGGTCCGACCAGCGGCACATCGAGGTCGCACCGGAGAACGCGGGCAACACCTGGGCACCCGAGGCGTACTACGACGACACCATCGGCGCGTACGTGGTCTTCTGGGCTTCGTCGCTCTACGGCGCCGACGACCCGGACCACACCGGGAACAGCTACCACCGCATGATGTACGCGACCACCCGCGACTTCACGACGTTCAGCGAGCCGCAGGTCTGGCAGGACCAGGGTGTCTCGCGGATCGACTCGACGGTGATCAAGTCGAGCGACACCTACTACCGCTTCACCAAGGACGAGGGCGCCGGTGGCACCGGGTGCGCCGACATCATCCAGGAGTCCTCCACGGACCTGCGGGCCACGCTCGAGTCCTGGACGGTGCTCGACACCTGCATCGGTCGCGACGCAGGCACCAGCGCGGTCGAGGGGCCGACGGCGTTCGCCGCCAACCGGGGCGACGTCAACGGTGACAAGTTCTACCTCTTCGTCGACGAGTACGGCGGGCGCGGCTACATCCCGCTCGAGACCGAGGACATCGCGAACCCGGACTGGCAGGTCGCGAAGGACTACGACCTTCCTGCGAGCCCGCGCCACGGCACGGTGCTCCCGGTCACGGCCGCAGAGCTGCAATTGCTCGAGGACAGCCTCGGCGGAGCACCCGAGCCGGTGCCCGCGAACGAGGACGGCGAGATCGTCCGCTACGACTTCGCCGGCTCCGCAGGCTCGACACTCAGCGACGTGTCCGGCAACGGCCTCGACGCGACGGTCGAAGGCGGTGCGACCTTCTCCGACGGTGCGCTGCAGCTCGACGGTGGCGACGACTACGTCAAGCTGCCGGACGACCTGCTCGCCGGGGTGACCGACGTCACGGTGGAGGCGGAGGTCTGGATCGACCCCACGCAGGCCAACCCGTACTTCATCTACGGGCTCGGCAACACCACCGGTGGCGCCGGCGACGGCTACCTGTTCAGCACCGGCAACGCGTACCGGACGAGTCTCGCGACCGGCAACTGGAGCACGGAGCAGACGGTGTCGCAGGGCAAGGACCTGACGCGCGGTCGCTGGGCGAAGCTGACGTACACGTTGCAGGGCACCACGGCCACGATCTACCTCGACGGCATCGCCGTCGGCACCGGGACCGTGACGGCGGATCCGGGAGACATCGGCGGCGGGTGGACGAGCGCCAACTACCTGGGCCGTTCGAACTACGACGCCGACAACCGGCTGAAGGGCGCGTTCCGCGAGTTCGCGATCTACAACCGCGCCCTCTCGGCGGACGAGGTGCTCGCCGGCTCCGGGAACACCGCGGCACTGACCGACATCGGCCTCGAGGAGGACGTGTTGAAGACCGCCCCGATCGTCGACGACGACCGCCACGAGGTCGTCTTCCCGGTTCAGCCCGGAACGGACCGCACCGCCTTGAGCCCGACCTTCACGACCGCGGCCGGTGTCACGGCGAGCCCCGCCTCGGGGACCGCCCTCGACCTCAGCAGCCCCGTGACCGTGACGTTGACGCCGACCTCGGGTGAGGCCGTGACGTGGACGATGCGGGCGGTCGAGATGAAGAGCCCGGTCATCCCCGGTCTCTACGCCGACCCGAACGTCTTCGTCTGGGGCGACACCTATTACATCTACGCGACCACCGACGGCTTCGCCGGTTGGGGTGGCAAGGAGTTCTTCGTCTGGTCGTCGAAAAACCTCGTCGACTGGGAGCGTTCGGCGGAGCCGATCCTCACGCTCGACGGCGCGAACGGGAACGTGCCGTGGGCGACCGGCAACGCCTGGGCGCCGACGATCGGCGAGAAGGACGGCAAGTTCTTCTTCTACTTCAGTGGCCACAACCCCTTGGTCGACCGGAAGACCATCGGCGTCGCCGTCGCGGACAGTCCGGCCGGTCCGTTCACGGCTCAGCCGAACGCGATGATCCTTAACGACGAAGCGGTGACCTCGGGACAGGCGATCGACCCGGCCACGTTCACCGACCCGGAGACGGGGAAGAGCTACCTGTTCTGGGGCAACGGTTCGCCGGTGTACGCGGAGCTGTCGGACGACATGCTGTCGATCAAGGCCGACACGCTCAAGCGCATCGACGGCCTGACCGACTTCCGCGAGGGTGCCTTCGTCAACTATCGGGACGGGATCTACCACCTGACGTACTCGATCGACGACACCGGTTCGGAGAACTATCGGGTCGGGTACGCGACGGCGACGAGTGTGGACGGCCCGTGGACGTACCGCGGTGTGATCCTGCAGAAGAAACCCGAACTCGGCATCCTCGCCACCGGTCACAGCTCGATCCTCAACGTGCCGGGCACGGACGACTGGTACATCGTCTACCACCGGTTCGCCATCCCGGGTGGTGACGGCCAGCACCGCGAGACGACGATCGACCGACTGACGTTCGACCCGGAGACGGGCCTCATGAACCCGGTCGTCCCGACCCTCGAGAGCGTCGGCCCGCAGCGGATCGCGGTTCCCGGTGCCGAGGGCACGCTGACGATCGACCGGCCGTCGGTGCGGGTGGGTGAGTCGTTCTCGGTGTCCGGGTCCGGCTTCGCCGCGGGGGAGCAGGTGCGGTTCACCCTGTTCTCCACCCCGACCGACCTCGGGACCGTCGTCGCAGACGCTTCGGGTGCGTTCGTGGCGACGCTCACGGTGCCCGTTTCCGTGGTGCCGGGAGCGCACACCCTCCAGGCGCTCGGCGCGGACTCGGGCATCACGGCCGAGGCGGCGCTGACCGTCCTGGCAGCGGATGCCGCGGCTCCGGGCGCTGCGGGGTCCGGTCCTGGTGCGCTCTCGACCACCGGTGTCTCGGTCGTCGGATTCGTCGGCCTGGCCGGGCTGCTCCTGGCAGCCGGTGCGTGGCTGGTCGTCCGTCGCCGACGCGTCGCGTCGTAGCCGGCGCCCGCCTGCACCGATCCCGTCCGGGGTGACCATCGTCACCTCGGGCGGGATCGCCGTCTGTCCGGTCGCGACGAACCGGGATGATCATGCCGGCAGGACGATCACCTTGCCGGCGATCCGGCCGGCAGCGGCTTCGGCGTGGAGCGCGGGCAGTTCGGCGAGCGGGATCCGTCGCGTCACCTCGACCGTCAGCGATCCGTCGTCGACGAGCGACACGAGGGTCGACAGGCGGTCGCGGTTCGGCAGGACGAAGACCGTCGCCGCGCGGACCTGCCGTGCCTCGTCTCCGGGCGTCGGCATCCACGCGGTGGTGCTCACCACCGCACCGCCGTCGTGGACGAGCCCGACGAGCGCCTCGAACTGCTCGGGGTCGATCGGCGCGAGGTTGAGGAGGACGTCGACGGGTGCCGACACCGCACCGAGGAGGTCTGACGCCGTGTGGTCCACGACCTCGTCCGCTCCGGCGGCCCGCACCGCCGCCTCACTCCGCGGGCTGGCCGTCGCGATGACGTGCACCCCGGCGCGCTTGGCGAGTCGGATCGCGTATTTGCCGACGACCCCGCCGGCGCCGACGATCAGGACGCGCTGACCCGACTCGAGACCGCCGTCGTCGAACAGCGCCTGCCAGGCGGTCAGGGCGACCGAGGGGAGGGCGGCGGCGTCCGCGAGCGGGATGGTCGTCGGTGCTGCGACGACCGCCTCCGCCGGTGCGACGACGTACTCGGCCGCACCGCCGTCGAGCTCCATCGGGAGGAAGCCGATGACCGCGTCGCCGACCGAGAGCCCCTCGACGCCCTCACCGAGCGCGTCGATCGTGCCCGACACGTCGTACCCGGGGACGTGGGGGAGCTGGACCGGGATCGGCAGGAACCCGGCTCGCATGCCGTTGTCGGCCGCGTTGAACGCCGACGCTGCGACGCGGATGCGTACCTGTCCGACGGCCGGAGTCGGCTGCTCGATGTCGCCGTAGTGGAGGACCTCGGGTCCGCCGACCTCGTGGAACTGGACTGCCTGCATGATGCTCTCCTTCGTCAAGTGCTTCGAATTTGAAGCAACTGGCATGACGATAACACTGCTTCGAACTCGAAGCAACACCTAGAATGGACGCATGACCGAAACGCCTGCATCTCTCACTCCGACCGAGCTCGGCGCCTACTTCGCGTTCACCGAGGTGAGCAGCCTGCTGCGTCCGGCGGTCGAGCAGCAGCTCCGCGAGGCGGGGGAGTTGAGCTACGTCCAGTTCCAGTTGCTGGCGCGCCTCGGTGATGCGCCGGACGGTCACCTGCGCATGACGGATCTCGCGGATGGCGTGGTCTACAGCCGTAGCGGGCTCACCTACCAGGCGCAGTTGCTCGAACAGCGGGGGCTCATCACCCGCTCGCCGTCACCGGACGACGAACGCAGCACGGTCGTCGCGATCACGACGGCCGGCCGGGACGTGCTCGCCACGGTGTTCCCCGGCCACATCCAGGCCGTGAGGGACCTGCTGTTCGCGCCGCTCGACGACGACGACGTCAGCGAGCTCGCCCGCATCCTCGGGCGGGTCAGTGAGCACCTCCGGGCGGCTCCGCCACGCTCGGCGGGTCGCCGTCGGAAGGCGTGATCGCCAGGATCTGGGAAACTCGAAGCTGTTCCTCCTCGGAAGGATTCGGCAATGGCAGCTCCAGAGCGTGAAGTCGGGCCGACCGCGCGCAATCCGATGGTCGTCGCGGGTGGCCTGGCGCTCGTCGCGGCGGCCGCAGTGCTCGTGTTGCAGATCGCCCTTCGACCCCTCGTGACGGATCTTGCGATGCAGGTGTTCGGGACCCTTGATCTGGATGCCCCCGGAGCGGCTGCGCGCGACCGGGTCATGACCTTGGCCCTCGTGCTCTTCACCGCGTTGACGACAGGCAAGAACGCCCTCGCGGGCGCTCGTTCACGCGAGGGTGTCCGTTGGAGGACGTCGGTGTGGCTGCCGGTCGCGGGATACACGTTCGCCGGAGTGTTGACGTGGGTGTTCTCGGTCACCCGAGGCTTCAGTCTGTCTTGAGCGCAGCGCGTCAGGAGCCGGGGGTGTCCTCAGCGGCGGGCTTCGAGGAGTGACACGAACTCGTCCGCCATCGCGAGTTGCTGCTGCAGCTTCGCGCGACGCTCGGCCGCGTCGGTGATGAAGCCGTCGAGGATCGCGCGGGTGTCGTCGTCGGGTGCGGTGTCCATGGCGTCGATCACCCGGAGGAGCTCTGCCATCTCCTCGAGGGAGAAGCCGAGTGGTTTCATGCGCCGGATGAGGATGAGGCGGTCGTAGTCGTCCTGCGTGTACAAGCGGAAGCCGCCCTCCGTGCGCGCTGAGGCCGAGACCAGGCCGACGTCGTCGTAGTGCCGCAGCGTGCGGAGCGAGAGTCCGGTGCGCTCGGCCAGTTCGCCGATGTGCATGGTGGTCGGTTCGCTCGTCACGGTCGCCTCACTTCAAATCAACCCTTACGTTAGGGTAGAGTTATCGATGGCGGCCGATCGGGCCGCATCTCCCCACCATTCTCCCGCGCGTGACGTCCCCGCGCGGTCGGTGGCGTGCGCACCGCAGCGCCTGACCCAGACATTCCCATCCGGTCCTCGCGACGAGGACCCCGACTCCGACAGGAGCACCCATGGCCAAGGGCCCAGAAACCACCACATCGGACGCCACCGTCCTCTCCGCACTCCGCAGCCCCCGCATCCTCACCAGGGAGCTGCTGGCGGGCCTCGTCGTCGCCATGGCGCTCATCCCGGAGGCGATCTCCTTCTCGATCATCGCGGGCGTCGACCCGCAGGTCGGACTGTTCTCCTCGTTCGTCATGGCCGTGGCGATCGCCTTCCTCGGCGGCCGCCCGGCGATGATCACCGCGGCCACGGGAGCGATCGCCCTGGTCATCGCCCCGGTCGCCCGCGAACACGGCCTCGACTACTTCATCGCCACAGTCATCCTCGGCGGTGTCTTCCAGGTGATCCTCGGTCTCCTCGGCGTCGCGAAGCTCATGCGCTTCATCCCGCGGAGCGTCATGGTCGGGTTCGTCAACGCACTGGCGATCCTGATCTTCACCGCCCAGCTGCCGAACCTCATCGGCGTGCCGTGGCTCGTGTACCCGCTCGTCGCGGTCGGCATCGTGGTCATGGTCGTCATGCCCCGCCTCACGAGTGTCGTGCCGGCGCCGCTCGTCGCGATCGTGCTCATCACCGCGGCGACGGTGGCCACCGGACTGAACGTGCCCACCGTCGGCGACCAGGGCGAACTGCCGCGCAGCCTGCCGACCCTGTTCATCCCGAACGTGCCGTTCACGCTGGAGACGTTCGCGATCATCGCGCCCTACGCGGCCGCGATGGCGTTGGTCGGGCTCCTCGAGTCGCTCATGACGGCCAAGCTCGTCGACGATGTCACCGACACCCCGTCGGGCAAGACCCGCGAGTCGCTGGGCCAGGGGATCGCGAACGTACTCTCGGGGTTCTTCGGGGGCATGGGTGGCTGCGCGATGATCGGCCAGACCATGATCAACGTGAAGGCCTCGGGCGCGCGGACGCGGATCTCGACCTTCCTCGCCGGGGTGTTCCTGCTCGTCCTGGTCGTCGCGCTGGGCGACGTGGTCGCGGTCATCCCCATGGCCGCGCTCGTCGCAGTGATGATCATGGTGTCCGTCGCGACCTTCGACTGGCACAGCATCAACCCGAGGACCCTCCGCGCCATGCCCCTCGGTGAGACGGTCGTCATGGTGGCCACGGTCGTCGTGGTGGTCCTGACGCACAACCTCGCGATCGGTGTCGTCATCGGTGTGATCGCCGCGATGGTCGTGTTCGCAAGGCGGGTCGCCCACCTCGCCACCGTCGAACGCACGGTCGACCTGTCCGCAGCGACGCCCACCGCCCGGTACACCGTGACCGGAGAGCTGTTCTTCGCGTCCAGCAACGACCTCACGACGCAGTTCGCCTACGCCGACGACCCGGAGCGGATCGTCATCGACCTCTCGCAGTCGCACGTCTGGGACGCGTCGACCGTCGCCGCCCTCGACGCGATCACCACGAAGTACGAGCGTCGCGGGAAGCGGGTCGTCATCGAGGGGATGAACGACGCGAGCACGCGGATCCACGCCCGGCTGGCCGGCAAGCTGACCGGCGGTCACTGACCGCCGGTCGCGCCGGCTCCTGCGTCCGGCTCAGTCGAGCGGGACGCCGAAGTCGCCCGCGATGCCGGCCAGGCCGGTGGTGTAGCCCTGGCCGACGGCACGGAACTTCCACTCCGAGTTGTACCGGTAGATCTCGGCGAACAGCATCGCCGTCTCCTGGGAGGCGTCCTCGGTGAGGTCGTAGCGGACGATCTCCTGCTGATCCTGGTCCATGACCCGGCAGAAGGCGTCGCGGACCTGGCCGAAGTTCTGGCGGCGGTTGTCGGCGTCGTGGATCGAGACCGCGATGACGATGCGCGAGACGTCGGGCTCCACAGCGCGGAGGTCGATCGTGATCTGCTCGTCGTCGCCGTCACCCTCGCCGGTGCGGTTGTCGCCCTGGTGCACGACCGAACCGTCGGGCGTCGACATCTGGTTGTAGAAGATGAAGTCCGCAGGGGTCCGGATCTTGCCGTTCTCGGCGACGAGGATGGCGGAGGCGTCGAGGTCGAACGCGACGCCGACGGTGGTGCGCGGGTCCCACCCGAGACCGACCGTGGCGATGGTCAGCCCTGGGCTGGTCTTCGTGAGCGAGAGGTTGTTGCCTTTGGAGAGGCTGAGGCCTGCCATGGGTGTGTTCCTTCGAGAGTGCTCGGTGATGTTCGAACCTCCATCCTGCCCTGTTCCGGCTGAGTTTGGAGTGGGTTGTGGAGGATCCGCCAGTCCCCTCGGCCGCAGCGGTGATCGGTGGCGAGCGTCGCGTTCTCGATCGTCCGCTGCTGCGCTCGTACGGGATCGTCATCCGCTACCTCAACCGCGTCGGTCTCGGAGCTCGCGATCCGTTCGCGTGCCCGCTCGTCGCCGAGCTCCGCATACACTGAGCCACCTCACCGACCACCAGCAAGCGCTAGCTCGCAGTCGGAAGCCGCCCGGTCGGTTCGGGTACGCTCTGCCGGATGCGGAATCTGGACTGGGACGGCCTGCGCAACCTCAGGGATCTCGGCGGTCTGCCGACCGCGCTGTCGTCCACCGGCCTGACGGCGCGCGGGCGGATCGCGCGGGGTCCCCGACGCGAGCTGCTCACCGCTGCAGGGTGGGACGCCGCGATGCGATGGGGGCTGCGATCCGTGGTCGATCTCCGCAGCGCTGATGAGGCCGGAGCGCGCGAAACCGACCCGGGTGTCCGTCCTCCAGCCGAGCTGGTGATCACGCTCGCGCCGACCGAGGATCAGACCGATCCGGAGTTCCGCGCGGTGTGCCTGCCGATCCTCGACTCCCCGGAGTACTGGCCGCACAATGTGCGTATCCTGCCGGAGCTCGTCCGCGGTGCGCTCGACGCGGTCGCATCATCCGAACCCGGGATGCTGGTGCACTGCGCAGCCGGCAGGGACCGCACCGGCATGATCAGCGCGCTCCTGCTCGCCAACGTCGGCGTCCCCGATGAGGCCATCGTCGACGACTACGCGGCATCGGTGCGGGCGATGGCGGGGACGGCACCCCACGGCGGCCCGACCCACGACCGCCAGGCGTCGTGGACATCGGAACAGGTCGAGGCCTTCCTCGACGACGTGACGCCGCACGTGCGAGCCTTCGTCGCCGACGCGGACGGGGTCTTCGACGCCCTGGCTCTCGACGAGGCGGCTCGGGCCGGACTGCGTCGGCTCCTCCTGCCGTGACCGAACTCCGGCTGGCGCAGAGGCCGTCCTGCTAGGGTCCTGGCTGATCGTCATCCGATCCCGGCAGTCGACATCACCATCGGAACAGGAACCCAATTCTCGTGCAGAAGTTCGCCGTCGTCATCGTCGTCCTCCTCGTCCTCTGGGCGGTTCTCTCGATCGTCGGGTTCGTGTTGAAGGGCTTGTTCTGGCTCGGGATCATCGGCCTCGTCCTCATCGTGGGGACGATCGCGTTCGGAGCCGTCCAGCGCTCGCTGAACGACCGGCGCTAGGGCGGTACGCGCCAGCAGTGCGTCTTCGTAGACGGCTCCGCAGTGCTGGTCATCCCGGGGAGCGGCCTTGCCTCTGGCTCGGGCGCCAGTGCTGCAATGATGTGCGGAGATGGCCGACAGCTCGGAACAGGAGGACACGCGACAGTGATGCGATTCGACTCGCCGGAAGCGCTCATCGCCGCATTGCTCGACCTCCGGGCGAAGGGTGAGCCGGAGCGTGCCTGCGCGCTCGTCCGGGTCGCCCTGTCCGCGCGCGGGTATCAGTTCGCTGATGACAGCTGGAAGACGTTCTTCGACCCGGAGGAGTCGTTCGCCAACGCGATGTACGACTGCGGCTACGCCCTGTGGCAACTCGCCTGGTCGGACCGGGACGGCGTCGAACCGCAGGCGGCGCTCCTTGCCTTCGAGGCGTCCTCGGCCGCAGGGCTCGATCTCGCCGGGTTCGCCCTGGCGCAGTCGCTCGATTGGGTCGGTGATCCGCGGGCCGAAGCAGCGCTCCGCGACTTCGTATCCCGCCACCCCGACTGGGAGGACCCGAGGCTGTTCGGGATCCTTGGCGGCCTCATCGCGGACCATTACGACGACGAGGAGCACATGGACGAGGCACTCACCTATCTCGACCGTGTCGGGGACAGCGAAGACATCTGGGTGTGTTGGCGCGCGTTGGCTATCGCGAAACTCGGTCATGTGGAGGATGCGGTCGCTCTCCTGCAGGACCAGGTGAGAGCAGACGACCCGGACGCGTTGGCCGTGCTCGGGGACATCCATTGGTGGGCGGACGATGTGGAACGGGCGCAGGAAGCCTATCTCCGGGCGATGGCTGTCGGAGATGCCCGCTCGGCTCGCAGTCTCGGCAACCTGCTCCACACACTCGGCGACGATGCCGCAGCAAGACAGGCCTACGAGATCGCGGCAGCGCGCGGCGACGGGTATGCGACCACGCTCCTGCGCGATCCCTCGTGGGAGCTCCCCGGCTGACGGCGGAAGGTCCGCGTCAGGGTCGTCCTCGGCGCTCCTACCCGGCGATGGGCGCGGGCCAGGTTCACGGCTCGTCGTCCCAGGGGACCGGCGTCGTCGTGCCCGACTGCACGTCGCTCCGGAGGATCGCGTAGGCGACCGATGCGACTGGCTGTCCGCCGGCCACTGGCCAGCCCTCGCGGTAGTGGGCCTCCTTCACCCAGCCGGCCCGACGGAAGGCGCGACGCATGGCGACGTTGTCCTCGCGGGTCTGCCCCTCGAGCTTCCGGACGGACGGGAACCGCCCGAAGACCTCGGCGACGATGACCGGCAGGATCGCCGTTCCGATCCCGCGCCCTCGCGTGTCTTCGGCGAGCCGCAGGTCGATCAACGCCGTGTCGTCCTCGAGGTCCTCGAGGGTGATGATTCCCACCACCTCGCCGTCTGCGAGTACCCAACATCCGAAGGCACCGGGCCCGTCGACGATGCCGGAGGTCAGGCGTTTGCGAGCCTCCTCCGCGGTCGGTCGCGGCTGCATGTGGAACGGGAACTCGTGTGCGCTCAGGAACTCGACGAACGCGTCGTCGTCCCGTGGGCGTTCGAGCGGTTGCAGGCTCAACGGTGACATCCGCCCAGTATCGCAACACGGCGCATCATCGCAGGGCACGCCGGCTCATCCCGCAGCCAGGGTGCGGAGGTCGGCCAGCTCGCGTTCCAGGTCCGCGTCGTCGAGTGCTCCCGCCATGGCCGCGATCGACAGTCCTTCGAGGCGCCTGACGATCTGACGAGCGCGGAACGCCCGGTCGTCGGCGCTGGAGACCTCGCCGAGCATCCCGACCACCACCCCTTCGGCCTGCCGGAACTGCTCCGTGAGGAGTGCGCGACGATGGTCGGCGGGCAGACCGAGGACGTATTCGTAGACGATCGGGCGGAGGGTCGCGTCGACGTCGTGGAGCGCGGTCGCCTGTTCGGTGAGGAAACCCTCGAGGTCGTTCGCCTCGTCCCCTGAGCGCTCGTGCGCAAGCGCGTCGAGCAGGATCTCCTCGGTGTTGGCGTACTGGTAGTACAGGCCTCCGCGTGAGACGTCCGCCGCCAGTCGGACGTGATCCATCGTCGTCCGCCAGAAGCCACGTTCCCGGAACTCGGCGACAGCGGCCTGCCTCAGGTGTTCGCGGGCGCGTGACGACGTCGGGCTGAGCGCGTTCACGAGGCGAGGGCGTCCCGCGCGCGACCGAGGTCGCGGGTGAATGCGGGGACGGGGACACCCGATTCGATGGCCGACACGTGGACTTCCGACATGAGCGCCAGGATATCGTCCGTGTTGTGGTGCAGCTCCATGATGCGCCGACTGAGGACGTCATTCCGGAACATGAGGACCATGACGCGTGCGGCGAGCGCCTTCGGCAGGAGCGTGAACGGCGCGATGTCCCGCAGGTGGTGGCGGAGCCGGACCCCGCGGGCCTGCACGACCCGGAGGCATTCACGGATGTTGCCGATGCCCCGAGCGAGGGTTCGCGGGCTCGCCAACGCCCGCGAGACGACGTCGCCGATCTCATCGCCCGGTCGGAAATCGGACGCGATCGCGGAGATGATCCCCGCGTTGACCGCCTGGTGCACCCAGAGCCACTCGAGCATTCGAGGCGACCGCTCCGCCGTCAGACCGGCGTCATGGAACGCCTGCGAGGCCGCTGCGTGAAGGGCGGTGGTGTGAGCGGATGCCGGCGCCAACCGGACGCTGTCGAAGAGGACGCTCTCGACGAGTTCCGCGTCACGTCTGCCGCCGGCGATCGGGTAGCCGAGGAGGTGGTCGTCGTGGCCCACGAGCGCCTGCAGTTCCTCGCGGGACCCCCAGAACCCGCCCATGAGCAGGAGACGTCGATCGAGTCCGTGGCGACGGAGCGACTCGATCGCACCGGCGAGCGCCTCGGCCGGAACGGAGACGAGGACGAGGTCGACCGTCTCCGGATCGAACGTCGCCGGGGTGAGCGGATACCGGAACGAGCGGTCGACCGGTGGCTGCTCGCGTCCGTCGAGGAGGTCGACCGTGGTGGTCGCCGATCGGGCCTGCGGGTCGGCTTCATGAAGGAGGTGCTGGACCTCGTGGCCGGCTTCGCGCAGGACGCAGCCGTAGGTCACCCCGATGACACCTCGACCCATGATGACGATGCGCATGTGCTCTCCGTTGCTGACTGGTGTGCATAATCCGACACGTGTGTCGGTTTTTTCAGTCTAGACGGACACGCCTGTCCAAAGAACGCAACGGGCCACGTGTCGTCTCGCCCCGTCATTACGCTGATGCCCGACAGGACCCTTTCGCCCTGTCGGGGTTCCCGGCCGGCTTCCCCTCGATTCCGGCCGGGGCCCGCTTCACCGCCAGGGCGGACGTCAGGGGCGGTCGGTGCGTCCGGCGTTCGCCGCGAGCAATCCGCTCGCTCCGGCGACCATCGCGGCCTCGGTCCGGGTCGCCGCGCCGAGCTTCCGCAGGATGGCCGAGACGTGGACGCTCGCCGTCTTCGCGCTGATGAACAGGCGCTCGCCGATCTGACGGTTGCTCAGGCCTTCCGCGATGAGCTGCAGCACCTGGCGCTCTCGGGCGGTCAACTCGATGGAGCCGCTGGTGCCGCGCGCTCGGGGGCGGCCGTCGAGGTTCAGCGACGCTCGCTCCGCCAACGCCCGCGCACCGTCGAGCACGAGGCCGGCACCGAGCGTCGCCGCCTCGGCGACCGCGATGACGAGCGTATCCTGCGCGCCAGGACGATCACCGGCTGCCACGCGCGCCTCTGCCAGTCTGAGCGCCGCGTAGGGCGCGAGCGCGGCCGGTGCGAACGGATGCTCGGCCATCGCACGAGCCGCCTCCCACGCGCCGACGTCGTTCCCGGTGCCGTCCGGTCCGCCGAGCTCGGCGTCGACCAGCGCGCTCCACAGTGGCGCGGTCGGCCAGAATCGCTCCTCGGCGAGCAGTGCCCTCCAGCGTTCCTCCAGCTGGCGGAGCCGATCGTCGTCGACCCCTGCGAATGGTCCGGACTCCACGTCGAGTGTGCCGGTGGCCAACGCGACACGGACCCGGGCCAGGACGCGCGCCGCGTCCGCAAGCGCCGGCAGGTCGTACGCCGGCATGGGGCGGTGGTCCGGTGCCTCGAACACGCCGACCCCCGCCGTCGACCAGGCCCCGGCGAGGTCGCCGGCAGCCAGCCCGACCTGCATCACGACGCGGGCGACGCCGAACCGCGTCTGCACCTCCAGGCCGGACAGGGAGAGCATCCCCTTCCGCCACCGGCGGTACAGGGTCGCCGCGCTCTCGGCGTCGCCACGCCAGAGGGTGAGCAGGATCAGCGACTGGCGCAGGTACACCGAGAAGGCGAGGGGCGGCTGCAGTGCCAGGGCCCGGTGGACCCGTTCCTCCGCCTCGTCCCAGCGACCAAGCGCCACCAACGGGTCGACCGCGTTCGACGACAGGATGAGCCCCGAGCTGCGCTCGACGCCCAGCTCCTTCGCCCGCGCGACGCCTTCCAATGCCGACGCGAGCGCTTCCTCGTAGGAACCGAGCAGGTTGGCCATGTCGGACGCGTTCACCCGGTACCGGAGGAGGGCGCTGCCGTCGCCGTCAGCCAGCGTCTCGGCGGTCGCGAGCATCCTGCTGCCGCTCTCCAGTTCGCCGTGGTGGATGCGCGCGATCCCACCGATGTTCGCCGCGACCGAGGCGTTCCGTGCCGAACCGGTGCGGACGGCCTCCCGGGCGGCCTCGTCGGCGTACTCGATCGCCCGTTCCAGCCGCCCGATGATCATGTGCCGTGCGCCGAGGCTCGTCAGCAGCACACCGCGCAGGTCGCCGGGGGTGCCCGGTGGGACCCGGTCGAGCGCCTCTTCGAGGAGGTCCACCGAGCCCGGTCGCCCGAGGTTGGCGAGGTAGAACGCCTTGTCACGGAGGAGCTTGGCCTGGTCGAGGTCGTCGCGTTCCTCCGGCGTCGCGAGCACCTCGTCGACCATGGCGATCGCCCGGTCCGTCCACCCGGCGTTCCGCAAGGCGCTCGCCGTCCGTCGCATGAGTTCCGAACGCGAGCGCCCGACGAGTGCCGCGGCGTCGGGCACCTGGTCCCAGATCTCCAGGAGACGCTCGCCGAGCTGCGCTTCGGTGCTGTACGCGTATGCAGCGTGAGCCTGCTCCATGGCGCGGACGGTCGCGGGGAAGGCCCGTCCGAAGTCGCGGGCGAGCATCCAGTGGTGCGACACCGCGGCAGCGACCGGCTCACCACCGACGCCTGCCTCCAGCGCCTCGGCGAACCCCGCATGGAACCGGCTCCGTTCGCCGGGCAGCAGATCGTCGTGGATCGCCTCCCGGACCAGTGCGTGTCGGAACTCGTACGTGGTCGCGTCCGCGACGAGGACGTTCGACCCGATCGCCTCCCGCACACCGGTGTCGAGGGCGTCGGGGCCGCCCGTGAACACCCGCTCCAGGAGGGTGTGCTCGACGCAGACACCACCGGCCGAGATCACGCGCAGCAGCTGTTGGGTGGCGGGCGCGAGCCGCTCGTAGCGCGCCAGCAGGAGCTCGCGCAGGGTGTCGGGGAGTTCGTCGCCATCGCCGTCCCGGTCCACCTCCAGTCCGAGGAGTTCCTCGACGAAGAACGGAACGCCCTCGCTCCGTGCGTACACGCTGTCGATCGAGACCGTGTCGAGGGAACTTCCGCGGATCGCGATCGCTTGGCGGAGCACGTCGCTGCGGCTCAACCGTTCGAGGGTGTGCCGCTCGACGCGCCTCGTGCGATCGAGCTCGGCGAGGAACCCGCGCAGGGGGTGCCCGCGGGAGACGTCCTCGCTTCGGAAGGTGAGCATGACCATCACGCGGGCATCGGAGAGCACGCGCACGAGGAAGGCCAGCAGGCTGAGGGTCGCACCGTCGGCCCAATGGACGTCCTCGATGGCGACGACGACGGGCTGCTGACGTGACAGCGCCTCGAGGAGCACCGCGACGGTCTCGTGGAGCCGCCCGACGCCGCCGTCCCGGTGGTCCTGCGCGTCGGGGCCGAGCGATGGCAGCAGCGTCGCGAGGGAGGCTTTGCCCGGACCCGCAGCCTCCAGCACCGCGTCGCGCCCGCGCTGCGCGACGAGGTCCTTCATGAGGCCGAGGACCGGTGCATAGGGCGCGGCGACGTCACCGAGGTCCACGCACTGGCCCGTGACGACGAGCGCCGACGACCGGACCGACCGCGTGAACTCGGTGAGCAGGCGCGTCTTGCCGATACCGGCCTCGCCGCTCAGGACCACACTGCGCGACTCACCCGCGGCGACGGCGTCGAACACGGCCTGGAGCGCTCGAAGATCGGAGGCGCGCCCGATCATCGTCGGGCTGGTGGTGGGCAGGCTCACCACTCCATGGTCCCACCCTCGTCACGATCGGCCGCGGCGTCCGCGAGTCGCCGCTGCTCCTCCAGTCGTCGTTCCCGGCGGCGACGTTCCCGCTCGAGATCCCGCTGGAGTTCCTGCTCGATGAACCGTCTCGTCTCGACGGACGTGAACGGGCTGTGACTCGCGCTCGTGATCAACATGGCTCCTCCGCTGAGCACGGGGCGGATCCCCGTGCTCGACCACTCACGTTCCTCGCTGAGGCCCGTGCCCTACCTCGGGCAACTGCCCTAGATGGCCGGGACCGGCGCGGTCGGAACCGCCGTCGACCTGGGGAGTCCTCCCCATCGTCCGACGCGGCCGATCCCTCCTAGAGTCGGTGTCGGCCCGAAGCGGGCCAGAACCGGAGGGCTGCAGTGAGCACGACCACGATCGACCGCACCTACCTGAATCGCGCGGTACGAGGGCGCACCGTCCTGGTGATCACCCTCATCTTCCTCACGGCCGTCGCGGGGTTCATCGGGTTCGGGAACGTCAGGGACCTCGCCGCCGACCTCACGGCGAGCTACACGACGACCACCGGACAGGTGGTCGACGAGGGTACGGAGCGGGTGCTCGAAGGCAGCCGACGCAGCAAGCACTGGGAGGAGTACCGCACCGTCACGGTGACCTACGAGGTGCCCGGGACGGCCGGATCGGACGAGATCCGCAGTGACACGATCCAGGTGGGCGAGACGCTCGACATCTGGGTCCGCGACCAGACCGGCGAGGTCACGCTCGAGGCGCCGGCCGGCCCGGACTTCTGGCAGTGGTTCTGGGCGGTGACGATGTCGCTCCTCACCGCACTGCTCGCCTGGTGGTCCGTCATCGCGGTGCGCAACAGCATCCGACTGCTCGCGTTCCGCCCCGGAACCCGGCAGCCGGACGTCGTGTTCGCATTGAGTGGGGCGGTACCCCGCGCGACGGGCCGCAACGGTCGACGACAGGTCCTGGAACTGACGGGCAGGATCGAGTGGAGCTCCGACGGGCTCCGGGTCGGTGAACAGGCGTCGCTCACCGTACCGGCGAGTCACACGGCCGCCGTGTCCGGCTTCCCGCCACGGATCCCCGGTTACCGGGTGAGCCAGCGGGCGACGGAGGACGGGATCGTCGTCGTGCACCTGCCCGAATCCGACGTGTGGTGGGCGGCCACGCTGACGTTCCCCTCGACCCTCCAGTCGGGCGCGGTCGCAGGGTCGGCGACCACCTCGGGCTGAGCGTGCGGGTCGGTGTCCAGGTACCGGACGTTCAGGGGCGGACGCGAACGCTGCGCCCCTCGAGGGAGACGACGTCGTCGAGCTGCAACTGCCGGCCGCGTCGGCGATCGATCTCGCCGTTGACCCGCACCGCGCCGTCGGCGATCGCCGCTTTCACGTCTCCGCCGGAGTCGAGCAGACCGGCGAACTTCAGGAACTGCCCGAGTCGGATGCCCTCGCCGCCGATCGGGACATCGGTGATCTGTGTCGGGTTCGTCATCCCCGAATGCTAACAAGGATGCGGCGGCTGGACCGGGGGACAGGATGTGGCTGTACCCTCAGCGGTACCGGGTCACCGTGACTCGCAAAGGAGCACCATCATGGGCGAGAAGTCCGCACGGAAAGAAGGCGGCAAGACCGCACCGGCGAAGACGCTGAAGGAGAAGCGCACCGCCAAGGCCGACAAGAAGGCCGGCAATGCGCGTTCGGAGAACACCGACGCGGTCACGCGGGTCAAGAACCGCTAGTCCTGATCAGCGGCCCGTCGCGGTCGGTGATGCGCTCAGGCGTCTGTCCCCTCACGGAGACGGGCGCCTGTTCTGGTCTTCAGCCTCGCCGCGATCCGCCCGGGTGTCGACCTCGACCGGCAAGCGGTGGGGAGCAGTCCCCATTGAGCCGCCGTCGTGGTGTGCCCCAATCTGGACCCTGAGAACAACAACCGTCGATCAGGGGGACATCACCATGGGGTACACATACCGGCAGCGCATCATCCGCACCTCGGCAGCAGCCTTGGCCGTTCCCGCACTGCTGCTCCTGAGCGCATGTGGGAGCTCGGGCGGCGAGATCGGCGATGAGGTCCGGATCTCCGAAGGGACGATGACGGTCACGGGGATCGAGCAGCGGACCGCGGAGGACGTCGCCGCGCTCGAACTCGACGAGCTCGCCGGCCAGACGCCCTACTTCGTGACGTACGAGGTGGCCTTCAACGACGGCTCGGAGGGCGACCTCGACGAGAACTTCTGGAAGGCCAAGGCGTCGGACGGTGAGGCGTCGCCCATCAACGTCCTCAACTTCGGTGGGGATTTCGACTGCACCGGTCTCGGCGAGGTGTCCGACGGCAAGGCGGAAGGGTGCCAGCTCATCATGGTGCCGGAGGGTGCGACGCTCGAGTCGGTGTCCTTCGGTGGAGCGGGCACGTGGCGCGCACCGAAGGCGGAGTGACGCCGAGGCCCTGACCGCTCACGCGCGGGCCGGGCATCCCGCTATCGTCGTGGCATGTCCGACCTCAGCCCCGGCGACGACGCGCTCGAGCTCGCCCGCCTGCTCATCTCGATCGACTCCGTCAGTCCGAGCCTCGTCCCAGGGGCTCCCGGAGAAGGGCGGATCGCGGCGGTGGTCGCGCAGCGACTCGGGGAAGCCGGCTTCGTGGTCGACCTCGTTCCGGCGCCGGAGGACCCGCAGCGCGTCAGCGTCGTGGCCGTGCACGCGGGATCGCAGCCGGGGCCGACGGTCGTGTTCAACGGCCATCTCGACACCGTCGGGGTCGAGGGTATGGTCGACCCCTTCAGCCCGCGGATCGCGGACGGCAAGCTCTTCGGACGCGGCGCCAGCGACATGAAGTCCGGCTTGGCGGGGCTGATCGTCGCTGCGGAGCGACTCGCCGCGACCGACCACTCCGGCGCGGTCGTCTTCACGGGCGTCGCCGACGAGGAGGACGCGAGCGTGGGGGCCGCTGCCGTCCTCCGACACCTCGCCGATCGTGGTGTGACGGCGAACGTGTGCCTCATCGCCGAGCCCACGTGGTTGGACCGTGTGTCGGCGCACCGGGGGTACGCGGTCGTCGAGGTCACGCTGCAGGGGACGGCCGCGCACTCGTCACAGCCTGATCTTGCCGTCGATGCGATCCGCGCTCTCGGCGCCCTGCTGCAGGAGGTGGAGCGGGCCGGCGACGAGCTCCACCGGCGACCGGCGCACCCGTTGCTCGGCCACGGTTCGTTCACCACGACGGTGGTCCGGGCAGGGAGCGCCCCGTTCACGATCGCCGCCGACGCGACCCTCGTCATCGAGCGACGCACCCTGCCGGGTGAACGCGCTGAGGACGCCCTGGTCGAGGTCCAGGCGATGCTCGACGCGGTCGCAGCCCGGATGCCCGGCCTGCGCATGGGCGCCCGGCTGACCCATCAGCGCGAGGCATGGGAGGCCGACGAGCACGGGGCGGCCGCGCGGTTCGCCGACGTCCTCGCCGCCGAGCTCTCCCGGGACGTCGAGGCCCTACCGGCGGCGGTCGGAGCGCCGTATTGGATGGAGTCGGCGCTCTGGCAGGCGGCGGGGATCCCGACCGTCGTGTGCGGCCCCGCCGGTGGCGGACTGCACGCCGCGGAGGAATGGGTCGACCTCGACCAGCTCCGGCGGTTCCCGGAAGCGGTCATGGCCGCGACCCGCGACGCCCTGTCCGGATCGGGCGCGGCGTGACGCCCGCGGGACCCGACCGCATCGCGGTGATCGGGCCGGGCGCGATCGGCACCGTGGTCGCCGCAGCGCTCCACGAACAGGGACGGACGCCGTTCATCGCGGGGCGGTCGAAGCGGCCGGAACTCCAGCTCCAGGTCGACGACGGGACGGTGACGGTCCCCGGGCCGGTGGTCACGGATCCAGCCGAGTCTCCAGGCACCGTGGACCTCGTGTTCCTTGCGGTCAAGGCGACCCAGACGGTTGCCGCTGCGGACTGGCTCGCCGCGCTGTGCGGCCCGGAGACGGTCGTGTGCGTCCTGCAGAACGGTGTCGAGCAACGCGAGATGGTGGAGCCACTCGTCCGGGAGGGAACGGTCGTCCCCGCGGTCGTGTGGTTCCCGGCCACCCGTGAGCCCGGCGGCCCGGTCACCCTGCTGAGCCCGCCGCGCCTGTCCCTGCCGGAGGCACCCGGTGCCCTCGTCGTCGAAGACGCGTTGCGCGGCTCCCGCTGCGCCGTCGAAGTCTCGACCGATTTCACGACCCTCGCCTGGCGGAAGCTGCTGCAGAACGCGGCCGCCGGACTCATGGCGTTGACCGGACGCCGATCGGGCATGTACCGGCGCGACGACATCGGCCGCTTGATGCTCGGCTACCTCGAGGAATGCGCCGCCGTCGCGCGCGCGGAGGGTGCGCGGTTGACCGACGACGAACCTCGGCGGCTCCTCGACCAGTTCCGTGCCGCTCCGGTCGACCGCGGGACGTCGATCCTCGCCGACCGCGAACAGGGGCGACCGCTCGAATGGGACGTCCGCAACGCGGTGATCCAGCGGCGGGGGAGCGCGCACGGCATCCCCACGCCGATCAGCGACATCGTCGTGCCGTTGCTCGCCGCGGCGAGCGATGGGCCGGGCTGAGCCACGACAGCATCGGGATCGAGCCTGCCGATAGGCTCGAAGGCATGCTTCGTCTGATCGCCTTCGCGGCTCTCGGTGCTCTTGTCGGTGGTGTGATCGTGATCGCCGTCGGTCCATCCACCGTCGGGTACACGGTGGCCGGCATCGCACTCCCCGTCTTCATCATCTCCACCGTGCTCACGCTCATCGCCCGGTCGGTGGGGAACGCCATCGGTGCTTCTCCGGAGGCCGTGCAGCAGGCCAAAGACGCCCGCCGGCTCGGGGTCGCACGCATCGACGCGCTCCGTCAGACCGGCACGCAGATCAACGACCAGCCGCTGTGCGAGCTCGACCTGACCGTCCAACCACTGCAGGGATCGGCCTTCGCGAGCACCATGCGCACCGTCGTCCCGCTGACCGCCATCCCGATGTTCCAGCCCGGCACGGAGCGTGATGTCGCCATCCTGCTCGACGGTGGACCGGAGGTCGCGTTCATCGACGAAGGTGAGCTCTCACCGGCGGAACGGGCGCGTCTGCGCGTGCCTGGGCGTGGGTCCGTCCCGTTCATCCCCGTCGAGCCGCACCGCCGCATCGTCGACGGCGTCCGACGGGGGCCGTTGCTCGGCGTCGGTCGCGCGGCCCGGCCCGCACGGTTCGCCCTCTTCGCGGTCGTGGCGATCGCTGCGGCGACGGTCGTCGTCGCGCCGTTCCACCAGGCGGTCGGGCAGTCGTTCGCCGCCATGCAGGATGGCCGGCTCCGACCGGATCTGCGCCGACCGGAGGCGCTCGCCGACGCTCAGCGGGCGCTCGAGGAGGCGATCGGTCACGACCGCGTGGCCTCCATCACGGTGGCGGCCGACTTCATCATCGTCGAGGCCCCACTGTCCGCTGGTGACACGAAGACCGACCGCTGGACCTACCGGGACGGAGCCGTCACCAACGACGGCGCGGCGACCTCGCAGCCCGAGTCGACGGCCGAGCAGTTCTCCTGGACGGATGTCGCGCTCGACCGCGTCTGGACGCTGATGCATGACGGTGCCGAGCAGGTCGACCGGCCCGTCGGCGACGCCCTCGCCTACGTGGTCCGCGCGACCGACGACGACGTCCACAGTCCCGCCTTCGGTCGCCCGGCCGGGCCGCCGGAGATCATGTTCAGTGTCGGCGACGACTACGGCACCACCTCGTTCGTCGCTGACGCGGACGGTTCGGGCCTCACCGCGCGGTGAAGCCCCGGGACACTCCGAGCGAACGGCATACTGTCGTCATGAACGCTGCGTCACCGTCATTCCCCCCGCTGGTCGTCGGATCCGCCCCGGCCCGGACGGAGCGGGCGACCCGCCCGGCGTTCGTGCTCACGCTGATCGGAGCGGCGTTGGTCCCGATGCTCGGGATGCTCCTCGCCGTGCTGACCACGACCACCGGAGGGTTCACCCTCGGCATGCTGGCCGGGCTGTCCTTCAGTGTCGTCTCCTGGCTCATGCTGTTCGCCGTGGTCCAGTTCGCGACGGTCCGCGGAGCACAGTCGGTGGCTCGTACCGTGCTGACGCTCGACACGAACGGCCTCCGCGGCAGCATCCCGCAGGGCGAGGTCTTCCTCCCGTGGGGCGCGATCGAGCGCATCTCGGTCCGCTCACGCGGCAAGTGGCGGATCCTGACCTTCCACCTCGTGCCCGGCCTGACCGCGCAGTCTCCGGGCGTCTCGACGACCCTCCCGCCACGGTCCTTCGCCGCGCTCGGCAAGCTCGGGTTCCAGGTCGGCGAGGTGGCGATCGACACACCCGTCGACACCGTCCTCGCCGCGACGAACGCGTTCACCGGAGGCCGCCTGCGCTGAACCGTGGTCGACGGGTCTGTCGGATGGTCTGGCACGATCGGATGTATGGACTCCGCACACGCCGCCAGCCCGGTCGCCGCCCCCGACGTCGATGCCGCGAGGACGATGTGGCAGGCGTACGCCGAGCATCGCGGCGGCATGGGCGTCGACGAGGCCGACTACACGGTCGAGCACTTCGGTGACACGGCCCGGCTCGCCGATGAGCTCCTCGACATCGTCCTGACCGGACGGAAGCGGGCCACCGCCGAACTCGTCTCCGAGTTCGCGCATCGTGGGGACCCGCTTCCGCGGATCGGTTCGCACTGGATCGCGTGCGATAGCACCGGTGCTCCGCGGATCATCATCCGGAGCGTCGCACTGCGCATCGGTCCGTTCGGGAGTGCCGACGCCGCCTTCGCGTTCGCCGAAGGCGAGGACGACCGCACGCTCGAGAGCTGGCAGCGCGAACATCGACGCTACTGGGAGCGGACCACTGCGGCCCGGGGTGCGGTGTGGTCGGAGTCCGAAGAGATCGTCTTCGAACACTTCGCCGTGGTGTGGCCGCCGGAGCACGCGGACTGAGGTCTCGCCGATCGATCAGGCCGGTTCCGTAGACTCCCCGCATGCCGATGTCCGACTACGTCGCCTCGATCCGCTCCCACATCGGGACCGGGTTCCTCATGCTCCCCGGGGTCACCGCGGTGATCCGCGACGGGGACCGGTTCCTCCTCGGTCGCCATCACCACTCCGGCCTCTGGAGTCTGATCGGCGGCGGCGTCGAGCCGGGCGAGGAGCCCGCCGACGCCCTGCTCCGCGAGGTCCTCGAAGAGACCGGCGCCCGGGTCCGCATCCGCGGGATCGTCGGGGTGTACGGCGGTGAACCGATGATGGTGCGCTACCCGAACGGCGACCACGTCGGGTACGTCACCACCGCCTACGACTGCGAGCTCCTCGGTGAGGCGACCGCGGACCCCGAGGAGCTGCTCGAACTCGGTTGGTTCGCCCGTGACGAGATCCCGACGCTGCCGCGGCGCGCCTGGATCGATCGCGTCATCGACGACGCAAGCGTGGATCTGCCGTGCTCAGGCCGAGGCGAGCTCGCGGGTGGTGAGGACGCCGGTCTCGAGCGCTGAGAGCGCCACGACCTTGTAGCCCTCGGCATCGAAGAAGATGGTGACGCGATCCGGCTCGACACCCATCACGGTGCCGGGACCGAACTCCTCGTGGTGCACCGCCTGGTCGACATGCAGCGGCGAATCGGCGGCGGCATCTCCGGACCCGACGCGCTCCTCCTCCTGGTGTGCCTCATGCCGTTCGCAGCCGTCGCAGTTCCCGCACCACTCCGGGGCCTCGACACCGAAGTACTCCAGCAGGACCCGCCGGCGGCAGTGCGACGTCTCGGCGTAGGCGCGCATCATGGCAAGCCGCGATTCAGCGATCCGCTCGCGTGACTCGAGCGTCTGGCGCACAGCGCCGATCGCGCGCTTCGGACCGATCTCGTCGATCGCCCGGACGCCGTCGGCGGTGTCGACGAGGCCGGCGTCTGCGAGATCGTTGACGAGGCGGGCGACCGTGCGGCGCGGCCGATCGAGATGCTCGGCCAGATCGCCGACGCTCGAACCCGGAGCGGCGCGCACGGCCCGCCAGACGGCGCGCAGTGCGGATTCCGACACCGAACGCTTGGTGAAGAAACGACGGAGACCGAGATCCTCCGCGCGGTAGTGGAGCGCGGTGGTGGCAGGCTCGCCATCCCGTCCGGCCCGGCCCACCTCCTGGTAGTAGGCGTCGAGTGACTCGGTCGTCGTGGCGTGGAGGACGAAGCGCACGTCGGCGCGGTCGATCCCCATCCCGAACGCCGAGGTCGCGACGACGACGTCGAGCTCGCCGGCTCGCCAGCGATCGTGGACGGCGCGACGTTCCGAGGTCTTCAGGCCTGCGTGGTACGGGGCCACCCGTCGTCCTTCGGCCGCGATCTCCTCGGCGTACCGCTCGGTGTCGCGGCGCGTCGCCACGTAGACCAGTCCGGGCGCCGTCCAGGCGCGGGCCTCGTCGACGACCGCGGCTCGTTTCTCCGCTTCGCTCTCGTGCCGGTGCACGACGAGGCGGATCTCCGGGCGGTCGACGCCGTGCACCTGGACGTCCGGATCGTGCATGCGCAGGCGTTCGATGATCTCGGCGCGGACGGGGCCGGATGCGGTGGCCGTCATGGCGAGCACCGGCGGATCGCCGAGTTCGCGGCGGACGTCTGCGAGGCGCAGGTAGTCGGGTCGGAAGTCGGTTCCCCACGAGGAGACGCAGTGCGCCTCGTCGACGACCATGAGTGAGACACCGGCCGCGCCGAGCCGGGCGACGGTCTCCTCGTTCGCGAGCTGTTCCGGAGCCAGCAGCACGTAGACGGGCCCGCGCTCGTCGATGCGCTCCCAGGCCTCCGCGATCGCATGCGGCCCGAGCGAGCCGTTGAGTGCGACGGCCGGAGGGGCGGCAGGCGCCGCCTCGATCGAGGCGAGTTGATCGGCCTGCAGCGCGACCAGCGGGGAGATGACGAGGGTCACGCCACCGCGCTGGGCGCCGGCGACCTGGTAGACCGCCGACTTCCCGCCGCCCGTGGCGAGGACGAGCAGCGTGTCGCGCCCCGCGACGGCCGACTGGATCGCCTCCCGCTGTCCCGGCAGGAACGTCTCCCATCCGAAGTCATCGCGAGCGATGCGATCGACGGAACCGGCGGACGTACGAGAGGAACCCATGCCTGTGACGGTACCTCCGCGCACCGACCTGTCGAGCCCGCTTGACGAGTGCCGCCGGCTCTGCAACGCCGCTCCGTCGAGCAGGACGGAGGTCGGCCTGTGGGGTCCTCAGGCGGTCAGCTCGCCATGACGCCGTAGAGCACGTAGTCGTCGAGGTACTGCCAGACGGTCCCGGTCTCGGCGAACCCCGCGCTGCGGAGTGTCTCGAGGTGGAAGCCGAGGGTGACCTTCGGCGGCGCCTCGTGGAGCGATGCACCCCAGACCTCGTCACGACGGCGGAGCGCGTCGGCGTAGCGCGGCGTGGCCGCGACCGCGTCCCACCAGCCGTCCCACGTGTCGGTGTCGCCGGAGAAGGTCTCCTGCTGCATCGCCTCGTCGTCGGTGCGGGCGATGTCGGCCAGCGTCGACTCGTGGTGTCCGCTGTACGAGAGGTGATCGCCGTTCAAGACGATGCCGCCCGGCCGGATGAGGGCGGGCAGTGCGCGGTAGACGTCGACGAGGTCGGCGGGTCGGAGCCAGTGCAGTGCCGTCGAGGAGACCACGGCGTCGAACCGGCCGTCCGCGATGAGCGGATGCGCGGCCCAGCCGGCGTCGGCGAGGTCGACCTCCGCGATCGAGAGCCGCGGGTCTGCTGCCGAGAGGTCGGCGGCGATGGCGAGGAGCGCGGGGTCCTTGTCCGCGACGACCGCCCGACCATTCGGGACGGCTGCGAGGACGTGCTCGGCGAGAGAGCCCGTCCCGCCCGCGAGATCGAGGATGCGGGGCGCGGGCGAGTCCGCGCAGATCGCCGCGACGACCCGCGCGATGGTGTCGAACCGCTCTGCTCGATGCCTGATGTAGCCGGTCTGCTGCGCATCCCAGCGCGATGCGAGGCTCCGAGCGGTCGCGAGCGTCGTCGCGTCGTCGGTGGAGATGGATTCGGTCATGGGGACTCCTTGGTGTCGGGGTGGAGGTGTCGTTCCGGTGGCAGTGAGAATTCGAAGCGCACCCGGCCGGCCGCGTCCTCGTGCCGGTGGGTGCTCACGTCGTAGACCCGTTCGATCAGGTCGGGATGCAGGACGTCCCGCGGTGGGCCTGCACCGGCGACGCGGCCGTGGTGGAGGAGGACGAGGTGGTCGCAGGCCTGAGCCGCGAGGTCGAGATCGTGCAACACGACCACGACGGTGGGTGCGATCGTGCGCAGGAGCGCGACGACCTCGAGCCGATGTCTGAGGTCGAGATGGTTCGTGGGTTCGTCGAGCAGGACGTGCGGCGCACGCTGCGCGAGGGCTCGGGCGAGGGCGACCCGCTGGAGCTCTCCTCCGGACAGGGTGGCCAGGCGGTCGAACGCCCGGTGGGTCAGCCCGACCGCGTCGATCGCGGCGGCGACCTCCTGGTCGTGGGTGGTGCCACCGACGCGGAGTACCCCGTGTTCTGCGAGACCGCCCAACGACACCTCGTCGACGACGCGCAGCCCCGGGTCCGGGTCGACTCGCTGGCCGACCTCGGCGACCCTGCGGGCGATCCACCGTCGGCGCCGCGTGCCGACGTCCTGCCCGTCGACGGTGATCCGACCACGCTCGATCGGAACGGCTCGCACGATCGCGCGCAGCAGCGTCGTCTTCCCGCCGCCGTTCGGCCCGACGATCCCGGTCACGCTACCGGTCGGTGCGGTGAAGGAGACGGCGTCGAGCAGCGTGCGGCCACCGGAGCGGACGGTCACCGCCGCGGCCTCGATCATCCGAGATCGTCCAGGAGCCGTGCGAGCTCGTGAGGGCCCTTGATCGAGAGCAGGCTCGGCGGATCCGTGTACGGGAAGCGGAGCGCTGTGACCCGGTCGTCACGGACGGCGCTCAGCCCGGAGACCCCCGGCGTGCTCAGGAAGGCGTCGATCGTACTCTGCGGGTCGCCGCTCGAGTACAGCAGCACGATCGTGCCGGGATCGCGGGAGATGATGTCCTCCACGCTGGCGTCGAAGACCCGCTGATCGGAGTCCGCGTACACGTTGGTGAGGCCCGCGGCCGCGAAGACCGGGGTGACCATGCTCGGCCCGCCGTACGGCGACAGCACGGCGCCGCCGGACGAGACGTAGAGGGCAGCGGCGGTCCCCGCGTCGGGAGCAGGTGACTGCACCGTCGCCTTCGCTGCGGCGATGGCCTGCTCGGCCTGCTCGCCCGCTCCGAGCAGGCCGCCCAGGGACCGGACCTCGTCCCAGACCCGGTCGAAGGTCGCCGTCCTGCTGAGCGCCGGGTCGGGGTTCGAACAGTAGGCGGTGGGCGAGTAGACGGGGATCCCGCTCGCCGCCAACGCGTCACGGTCGACGGCGTTCTCGGGGGCGATGACCAGATCCGGCGACGCACCGAGGATGCTCTCCTGGGAGACGACCGAACCGCCCGTCGCGTTCTGCTCGGTGGTGAGCGGCGACAGGGCGTCGAGTGCGTCGTACGTGGCGTCCGCGTACAGGCCCGGTTGTGGGGTCGCGGTGATGGCGACGATCCGGTCGACGGCTCCGAGCGCCTCCAGGTTGGGCAGTTCGTCGTCGTTCACGAGCACGATGCGTCGGGCCGGCGCGTCCAGGGTGATCGTCGAACCGCAGTTGTCGATGGTGACCGGGAAGCCGGTGTCGCTCGGAGCGCCAGAGGGCTCAGCTGCGGTGGTGGCCGAGCAGGCACTCAGGATGCCGAGCGCGAGCACTGGGACGGTCGCGGCGAGGAGCGCTCGCCGGAGTCGGGGTGTGGTCATCGGGTGTCTTCCGTTCTGAGGGGGGAGGGGAGGGGCTCATGTCTCGGACCGGGCACCGTGGCCCTGGCGGAGGAGCGCGAGGAGGAATGGCGCGCCGAGGATCCCGGTGATCACACCGACCGGGATCTCCTGCGGAGCGAACGCCGTCCTTGCGATGGTGTCGGCGATGACGAGGACGATGCCGCCGAGCAGGGCGGCGACGGGGAGCACGGCCCGGTGGCGTCCGCCGACGAGCCGGCGCGCGAGGTGGGGGATCACGAGCCCGATGAAGCCGACGCCCCCGACGGCCGCCACCGTCACGCCGACCATCGCCGAGACGCCCACCATCAGTCCGATCCGCGCTCGCTCGGGATCGAGTCCGACCGATCTGGCCGAGTCGTCGCCTGATGCCAGGGCGTCGGTCCAGGGCGCGAGGACGATGAGGGCGCTCAGGCCGATCACCGCGGAGATCGCCGCGGCGAGGAGGGCGGCCGGTTGCACCGACGCCAGCGACCCCAGGAGCCAGAACAGCACGGAGCGTGCCGCTTCCGGTGCGTCGCTGGAGAAGACGAGGAAGCTCGTGGTGGCGTTCAGCGCGTACCCGACGGCGAGCCCGGCGAGGACCAAGCGCAAGGGCCCGCGTCGATTCGCCATCCCGGCGAGCAGGACGACCAGCAGCACCGCGCCGATGGCCCCGGCCAATGCGGCGCCGGCGACGACGAGCGCGCCGCCACCGCCGATGACGAGCACGACGAGGGCCACACCCGTCGAAGCGCCCGAGTTGAGTCCGAGCAGATAGGGGTCTGCGAGCGCATTGCGGACGAGGGCCTGCAGCATGACTCCCGCGACGGCGAGCACGGCGCCGGCGACGAGTCCCATCGCCACCCGCGGCGCTCTCGTGATCCAGACGATCTGATCGACCGAGTCCGGCCAGGGGCCGGGTGCGCTCCCGAAGAGGTGCCGGGCGAGGACAGCGACCACCGTCGGCGGTTCGATGGGGACGGGGCCGATCGCCACGGCGATGAGGATCGTCGCCACGGCGAGCATGGCAAGACTGACGGTCATCGCCGCGTCATGCCGGCGGCCACGCCGGATCGACGCGACGACGACCTCGCTCAACCCTGACGCGCCTTGAAGCGTGGGTTGAGCTTGTTGATGACGAAGACGCGACCGCGTCGGCGGACCACTTGCGCTCCTGGCATCTTCTTCAGCGACTTCAACGAGTTCCTGACCTTCATGACCGCACCCTCCGTATTGATAATGGTTATCAATACCATACTGGGTGGATCTCGCCGATGTCACATCGACCGCCGCTCGGAGTGCCGTTCAGTCGACGGGCGTGCGTGTCCGGAACGCCGACGCTGCAGCCATGACCGCGATCAGCACGAGCATCATGAGCGGCGGCATCGCGGCCTCGACCCCTCCCTGTGCGACGAGCCGACCGGTGAGCGCGGCGCTCGCCGCGATACCCGCGGCGGAAGCCGAGTTGATCCAGGTGAACCCCTGCGTCAGTTCCTGGGGGACGACCGTCGCCTGCACGATCTGCGAGGACGAGGCGAGGAGCGGTGCGATCGCGGTCCCGCCGACGAGGAGCATGATCGCCAGCCCGGGCAGGGCGGGCCAGACGGCACCGACGACGACGGCGAGCGTGAGGACGACGGACGCGATCAGCTGCACGGTCCGGGGCTGCGGAGTCGATCGCAGCGCACCGTACAGCGCGCCGGCGACGATGCTCGCGGCACTGGAGAGCGCGAGGACGAGTCCGACGAAGGGTTGTCGTCCCTCCGCCGTCGCCGCCGCCGTGACGAGGAGTGGTACCGCACCGAAGAAGCACCCCAGCCCGAGGTTCACCCCGAGCGCCGCGAGGAACGGTGGGGCGAGGAGGGTGGAGCGGTGGATGTCCGCCCCGCACTCCGGTCGACGTCGCGGTTTCGGGGCGGTGGAGCGTTGCAGTGAGAGGGCGACACAGCCGGTGGCCACGAGGATCCCTGCAGCCGCGGATCCCGCCCACGGCGCGAGCGAGGTACTCATGAGCGTCACGAGGATCGGTCCCGACAGGAACACCGCGTCGTTCACGTTCGCCTCGAGGGCGAAGGCGGTCCGGAGCGCATCGGGCTCCGGGAGGAGCCGCGACCAGCGCGCCGCCGACAGGGCACCGGGCTGCGGGATCGCGACACCCGCGACGACGACGATCGCCAGGGTGATGCCGAACGGCGCATGTCCTGCAGTGGCGATCGCGACGACGACTGCACTGACATGCACGAGTACGGCCACCGGCACGGTCGCCGTCTGTCCCCACCGGTCGGTGAGTCGGGCGATCTGCGGGCCGACCACCGCCTCGGCGAGCGCGAACGCCCCCGTCGCCGCCCCTGCGGCCGCGAACGACCCCGTGGCGTGCTGGATCGAGAACAGCAGCCCGAGTCCGGTCATGGCGACGCCGAACCGGGCGAGAGCTGCAGCGAGGAAGAACCGGGGCGCGCCGGGGTAGCCGAGGACGCCGCGGTACCGGCGGGCGGCTGAGCGGAAGTGGCCGAGGATGGAGGGCGGGAATGAGCGAGCAGTCGTCATGGACGATGCCTCCGAGGCGGAGCGGGGGATCGATCGGCAGACAATTCGGCCTGGGCTTCGACGATCACCACGACACCGCGGTACCCGTCCATCGTGCCCGCCAGGCCTGCGGGGCGCAAGCATCGTGAGTCGCCCGCGGTGGACGGTCCGCGTGAGGCGTGGGTGGGTCATGCGGTGGAGTTCGGGTTCCGTGCTCCGCGGGCGGGCCCAGCGCTGGTATCTTACGGATGACGCCGACACCATCGGGGTGTGAATCCGGATGCGGTGACGAGTGACGAGGTATCGATGCGAACGGTCGGCGTATTGGACAGTGACGACCGCGCCCGTGCGTCCGCCGTGTCGTGGCTCGGCTCCCACGCACCTGATCTGCAGGTGACGATCGCGGCGTCGTCCTGGGGTGAGATGCTCACGGACGACCGGTTCCCTCCGAGTGCGGTCGTGTTGTGCCCGCGAGTCGGGGACCGCGTCGACATCGCGTACAAAGCGCGTGTCTGTCGCATCCTCGACATCGACGTGGTCGTGGTCTCCGATGCTCCTCAGCAGGAGATCCGGTCCGGGCACCGGAGCGTCGGCGCCACGTTCGTCTCGACCGTCGAAGCGGCGGCGGGAGTGCTCCGCGCAGGAAGCTGACCCGCGCCCGCAGTCGGACTCAGTCCTCGGTGTCGGTGAGGAGCGAGGACACGGAGGCTGCGATGCGGTCGGCCCCCTCGTGGTCCTCGGCCGTGATGGTGACCACGGCGTCGCCGGCGAAGATGACGAGCTGCCCGTAGGCCCCGTGGAGTCGCCAGGCCGCGCCAGGACCATCCCACCCGGCGAGCGCATACCGCTCGTAGCCATCGCCGGTGCCGGAGGGCACCCACTCGGTGTGCATGGCGTCGATCCACTCCGGCGACAGGAGCTGTTCGCCTCCCCACCGGCCGCGGTCGCGGATGAGGCGGCCGATGCGCGCGAGTTCCGTGGTGCGGAGGTGCAGCCCTCCGCCGGCCGCGATGAATCCGCGGGGACACCGCTCCCAGGGCGCGTCGTGGATGCCGAGCGGTGTGAGGAGTCGTTGCTCGATGTAGTCGCCGACGTCGCCGACCCGGGTCTCGAGCGCGCGCATCGCCGTGTAGGTGCTGGCGTTCGAGTATTGGAACACACGACCGCGGGACGGCCTGCTCAGGAACTCGAGGGCGAGGTCCGGCCAGTCGGACAGCAGGGTCGGTGACCAGGGGAGGTCGACGCCGCTCGTCATGTTCAGGAGGTGGCGGAGGGTGACGTCGGCGGTACCCTCGCCGAAGTCGACTTCCGGGAACACCGCGCCAAGCGTGGTGTCCATCGTGATGAGACCGTCGTCGATGGCGATGCCGACGGCGAGCACACAGACGCCCTTCGCTGCGGAGTGGATGTCCTCACGGACGTCCTCGGTCCAGCGGTGCCCGGCTTCGTCGTCACCGGCGAGCACGTGCAGGCCGTGCGCGTCGAAGCCCAGCTCGGCGACCTGCTGGACGATGCGGTCGCGGAGGAGGGTTGCTCGGGTCGTTTCGGCTCGGGTCACGGTTCCAGTCTGCCCGACGCCCGCACGGCGCGGACGCCGTCCATCGCAGGGTTCATCGGGTGCGACCGGACTTCCCGACGTCCAGGCGGCCGGCGAGTGACGCCCCGAGCAGCCCGAGCGCGGCGGTCAGTCCGAAGACCGCCAGGAAGGCCGGTGTCGTGGCGCCGAGGCGTGCGACGAACGCCCCACCGACGCCGGCGATGGTCGCGGTGGCGAGTGTCTGCGCGAGCTGCAGACTCGCGCTGATGCTCCCAGCGGTGTCGGCCGGGGACGCCGCCATCGTCGCCGAGGTCGCGGCGTTGAAGGCGACGCCCATGCCGATCCCGGCGATGGTCCAGCCGACGATGGCCCAGCCCGGCCACACGCCAGGCAGTGCGACGGCGATGCCCATGAGTGCCTCGCCGCCGACGAGCACGAGGATGCCGGCGCGCGTCGACCGTGCGCGTCTGCCTGGCCGCGCAGTGTCGATCCGCGCCTGCACGAACGACCCGACGGTCCAAGCGAGCGCACCGGCGGCGAGGCCCAGCCCGGCGAGGGTGACGTCGAGGCCGTGGACACTCGTCAGGCCGAGCGGCAGGAAGGCCTCCGAACCGAAGTAGACACCGCAGAGGATGAATCGGATGGCGATCCCCACCGGGGCACCACGGCGGAATCGGAGGGTGCCGGACGGCAGGATCCACCGCAGCGCCAGGACAGCGCCGACGAGTCCGCCGACGACCAGCGCCGTGAGAGCGGGGAGGGCGTCCAGTTCGAGGCCCAGGAGCACGGCTCCAGTGCCGGCGGCGAGCAGGATCGAGAACCACACCGGCGCCGGGAGGCGGCGCCGTGAGTCGGCTGTCGAGCGCTGCTCCGGACGCGACAGGAGTCGGGCGCCGGGGAGCACGAGCGGAAGGAGGACGAGCGTGAGCGGTGCGATCGACCAGAAGACGACGCGCCAGTCGAGCAGTGACGTCAGCGCTCCGGCGAACACCGGTCCGATGAGCGACGGGATCGTCCACGCTGAAGAGAGGAACGCGAACATCACGGCTTGCAACCGTGCCGGGTAGGCGATGCCGACGAGACTGTAGGCGTACGCCATGATCGCGCCGATGCCGAGTCCCTGGAGGGCGCGGGCCGCGATGAACACGCCCCACCCTGGTGCGAGTCCGGCGAGCAGGCAGCCGAGCGCGAAGACGACGGTGCCGACGAGGACGGTGCGGGCCGGTCCTCGTCGGTCGATGTCGGTGCCCGCGACGACGGTGCCGACGATGTTGGCCAGCATGAGCGCCGAGAGCCCCCAGCCGTAGCCGCCGAGGCCCCCGAGCTCCGCGGCGACCGCCGGGAGGATCGTCGCAACGCCGAGCGATTCGAACGCCACCGCGCCGACGCTCGCGAGGATGCCGATCGTGAAGCCTCTGAACCGCGGCGAGAAGACTCCACCCGTGTCGTCGTCGGTCATCGTGTCGTCGGTCATGATCACTCCTTCAGTTTCATTCCACTACGGAACGTAATGAATCTAGAGTACGATCAAGGAATGGAGCAAACGGAGCCCGGAGATGTGTCCGCGGCGAGCCCCCCGCCGCCGGGTCGGCCGCGCGACACGACGATCGACGCGAGAGCGACCGCCGCGGTCGTGGAGTTGCTCGCCTCCGTGCCCTACAGCGCCCTGACGCTCGAGGGGGTAGCCGCGGCCGCCGGCACGAGCAAGCCGGCGTTACGGCGCCGCTGGGGCAGCCTGCCCGGGGTCGTCGTGCACACGCTCATCTCCGTGCTCGGCACGGCGCCGACGCCAGACACCGGGTGCGTCCACTGCGACCTGATCACCGGCATCTCCACCCTGGCGGACGCCTTCCAGGGTTCTCCGATCACCCGGGCGCTTCCGGGGCTCGTCTCCGACCTCGAGGCGGACCCGGCGTTGCGTGAGGTCTTCCGCCGCGACTACTTCGAGGCCCGCCGTGCGACCTCGCGTGCGGTGCTCGAGCACGCGGTCGAGCGTGGCGACATCCAGGGCGGCCTCGACATGGAACTCACGCTCGACCTGCTGGCGGCCCCGCTCTACTTCCGCGCCTTCTTCGGTCACCAGCCGATCGACGACGGCCTGGCCGAACGGACCGTGCTGAGCGTCCTGAACGGCGTCGCGTCAGTCGACTGGCGGCGTCACCACCGAGCGCGGCCCGCCTGAGATCCTCCCGACCCCCGCACTGAAGGCGATCAGCAGTCGCCGGCCCTCCGGCCAGGCGCCGAGTCCACTGGCGGCGTTCACGTGGCCCTGCCGCCCGATGCTGATCCGAGGCACGCCCCACATTGCGGCGAACTCGGCTGCGCGTGCCTCTGAACAGTACGGGTCGTCGTCACTGGTCACGAGCACTGCGGGTGCGGATGGCCGGACATCGAGATCTTCAGCGAACGCGGCGGCGACCGTCGGGAATCGCGGCCCCTCGGGATCGGGTGCGGCGACGAGGAACAGTCCGGCGACTCGTGCAGGGTTCGCCACGGCCCAGCGGACGGCCAGCAGACACGAGAGGCTGTGGGCCACCAGGATCGCCGGCTCACCTGCCACCGCCCGGTCGAGCGCGGCGGACCAGTCGTCGAGATCCGGCTCGTCCCAGGAGGCCGGCGCGAACCGTCGGATCGCGGGTGTCTCGCGCTCCCAGAGGGACTGCCAGTGGGCGTCGTCGGATCCACCGATCCCGGGCATGGTGATGATCGACATGGGATTCCTTCGTCGTGGTCGGGCGATCTGCCCTCAGCGTGCCAGTCGAACCCTCCGTCTCAGCAGCTGGAGCGTCACCATCCGTTGTTTACTAAGCAGATGACGGACGATGCTTCGCTTTCCTTCGATCGAACGGATCAGACGATCCTCGACGTGCTCCAGGTCGACGGGCGAACCACGATGACGGACCTCGCCCGGCTCGTGCACCTGTCCCAGCCGGCCGTGTCGGCGCGGGTCCGCAAGCTCGAGCTCGCCGGGTACATCACCGGCTACGGGGCTCGGGTCTCGCCGCAGAAGCTCGGGCTCACGACGCACGCCGTCGTCCGACTCCGGACGACCCACGCACAGATCCAGGCGTCGCTGACCCAGTTCGACGAGCTGCCGGAGATCCACCGGATCTACCGCGTGACCGGCGAGGACTGTTTCGTCCTCGACGTGCACGCCTCCTCGCCGGAACGCCTCGAGCAGATCATCGACGCCATCGGTCGGTTCGGTCCCGTGAGCACGGCCCTGGTGCTGCGCGAGTACCCGGCCCACCCCATCGCCAGTCGCTGAATCTCGCTCTGCGGTCCGCATGTCGCATCGGGGTGGTCGAGTGCACCCGGCGGCGACTACCGTTGACGGGTGTTCACCGTGATCAACCTCGCCGACGGCATCGACATGCGGCCCTTGGAACTCGGCGACGCGCGGGAACTCGCCGCCGCATACGTGCGAAACCGCGACCATCTGGCCCCGTGGGAGCCGGTCCGATCCGACGAGTTCTTCACCGAAGCGGCGCAAGCGGCGGACCTCACCAGCAAGCTCGCGTCGAGTGCCGCCGGGAGCGCATACTCGCTCGGCCTGTTCGACGGCGCGACCATCGTCGGCCGGTTCAATCTGTCGGGGATCGTCCGTGGCCCGTTCCAGAACGCCGGGTTGGGCTACTGGGTGGATGCGGAGTACGCGGGCAAGGGCCTCGCGACGGCCGCCGTCCGGGCGATCCTGCGGGTGGCACGCGACGACCTCCGCCTGCATCGGGTGGAGGCGAGCACCCTGCTGCGCAACCGCGGTTCGCAACGGGTGCTCCGCAACGCCGGGTTCGAGCACATCGGTGTGGCGCCGTCATACCTGCGGATCGCCGGGACCTGGCAGGACCACAACCTGTACCAGGTGATCCTGCACGACTGACCGTGTCGTGTGGGTCGAGTGGTCATCCGCGCTGGCCCCGTGCACACTGGAGTGATGACAAACGCCCGTGTCGTCTCGGTCAGCAGCGACGATGAGCACCGCTTCTCCAAGCCGCGACGGGACGCGATCACGCTCATCGCTGGTCTCGGTGTCGAAGGCGACGCGCATTTCGGTGCGACGGTGCAGCATCGGTCCCGCGTGAGACGGGATCCGACGCAGCCCAACCTCCGACAGGTCCACCTCATCCACCGGGAGCTCTTCGCGGAGGTGGACGCCGATCTCGCCCCGGGTGAGCTGGGCGAGAACATCACCACCGAGGGGCTGGACCTCCTCGACCTCCCCGCGGGTGCCGTGCTCCGGCTCGGGACGGACGCCGTCGTCGAGGTGACGGGGCTTCGGAATCCCTGTGTCCAGATCGACCGCTTCGAACCAGGCCTGCTCAAGCAGGTCGTCGGCACGGACGCCGAGGGTCGCACCGTGCGCAAGGCGGGAGTCATGGGCGTCGTGCTCGCCGGCGGCGTCGTGAAGCCCGGTGACCCGATCACCGTGGAACTGCCGGACGGAGCCCGGGAACCCCTCGCGCCGGTGTAGTGGCAGCTCCGCGGTAGCGTGATCACACCGCCCGTGCTCGATCAGGGCTCCGGTCGAGACAGGGGGATGCGGTTGTGAAGCGGTATGCATCGGTCGTGCCGATTTCCGCCTGGGTCTGGGCGAGGACATTGTTGGCCGTCTGCGTACTCTTGGTCATCGCGGGTGTCTCCAGTTCCATCATGCTGGTGGTCGGAGCTGCGTGGGATGTTCCCTTCGCCGCGACGGTCATCCTGATCGTCGTGAGCTACGCCGTCGAAGCGGCGTTCAAGCGAGCCGATCAGCGGGAGCGCCGCGCGGGTTACACGACGCTCAGGCTCAAGTATCAGGAGTTCGACCAGGTCGACTCGAGGACCGGGATCGTCGTCCGGCCGGCAGGCGCGCCGTTCCTGTCGCGCGCTGAATGGGAGGCCCGCGCCCAGCGCGCTCGCTGAACCGTAACGGGGCGATGGGTCGCCCCTGAGCTACACGACGTCGTCCTCGTCATCGACCCACTCGCGCGCGGTCGTCATCGTGACGGCGTGCGTGTAGCCGTTCAGTTCCAAGACGAACTCCGCGACGTTATAGGTGTCACCGACCGACCGCACGCACCATGATCCGTCGTCGAGCTTCACCATCATGAAGATCGCCTCGGCCTGTGTGCCTTCAGGGAGCGGAGCGGCAGTCAGATCGCCGACCAAGTCCCGCAGTGGCACATACGGCCGCTTCTCATCCGTGGACATGACGGCTCCTCCTCTTCGCTGGACGGTCAAGGCGATGCTATCCGCGTCGCTGCGCCGGGAGGACGGATTCGGGTCTCGGATCTACCGGAGCGCCAGCCGCGTCTGCGTGTGGGTCGCGCCGCCATCGTTCTTCATGCTGCGGAGGAGACGGTCGAGAGCCGCGGTGCCCGCGACGCGGATGTGGAGGAGGTAGTCGTAAGCACCGGTGACGTGCACCGCGTCTCTGATCTCGGGGATCCGACGGGTCCACTCCAGGAACTCCTCCGACTGACGCGCGGGGTCGAGTCGGACGTCGATGAACGCCTCCAGCCCGTCCTCGGCGACCGGGGCGTCGGAGCCGAGGATCGCGCGGTACCCGGTGATGACACCACTGTGCTCCAGGCGGCGGACACGAGCCGCAGTCGCATTCGTGCTCAACCCGATCTGACGACCGAGCTCACTGAACGAAACGCGCCCGTCGGTCCGCAGAACATCGATGATCGCACTGTCGAGGTCGTCCATGCGACACAGTATGCCGTCTCACTGCCAGAACACACTGTCTCGACCGGTGTGCTGCACCAGAGTCGTCAGCATGGACCTTCTCGTCGCCCTCCTCACCGGTTCCGTCGCCGGGCTCGCCCTGGCCGCACCGCTCGGGGCGATCGGGCTGCTGCTCCTCCAGGAAGGCATCACGCGCGGGCTGCGCCGTGGACTGCCTGCGGCCGCCGCCGTTGCGACGGTGGACGTGGCGTACTGCACGGTCGCCGTCGCTGCCGGTGCGCTCGCCGCGCCCATCGCGAACGGCTGGTCTCCCTGGCCGCAGCTCCTCGGTGGTGTCGCCGTCGTCGCACTCGGAGTGCACGGTCTCCTGCAGGGCCTCCGTGCGAAGCCGTCAGCCGGGGAACGGCCCGCAGGTCGCTCGGGCCCCTCGCGTCAGCGGTACCTGCTCTTCCTCGGCCTGACGGCGATCAACCCGGCCACGCTGGTGTACTTCGCGGCGATCCTGACCGGGCTCACCGAGTTCACGGAATCAGGCTCGACGGCGGTCGCCTTCATCGTGGGTGTCGGGCTCGCGTCCTTCGGCTGGCAGACGCTGCTGGTCGCGCTCGGAGCCGGACTGCGGCGGAGGACGGGACCGGCGTTCCGGAAGAGGTCGGCCATCGTCGGCAACGGCCTGGTCGTCGTATTCGGTGTCGCCCTCATCATCCAGGCGCTGTGATCTTCGCCCTGTGAGCGTCGGCTCGTCCGTCGATCAGGGCCTCACCGGCACGTCCCCGCAGGGGTTCCGGGACGTCGGCGCGTCGATCTGACCGCTCGAGGTCGTGCGGTGACGGCGGGCCGATTCGCTTCCCGATTCCCGTGAATCGAATAACGTATGTTGCGTTGCTTTGATGGGGTCATCGCAGTGATGCGTTCGGATTGAAGGGGGATGTCGGGTGACGGAATCGCGTGGGGGTACGCCGGCCGGTTGGTATGCGGACCCGTGGAACCCGACCGGGCAGCGGTACTGGAACGGCTCGGAGTGGACCCCGCAGGTGCACAGCGGAGTTCCGCAGCAGCAGCCGCAGCCGCCATCGCAGCCACGACCCGTGCAGCAGTCACCAGCCCCACAGCAGGCCCAGCGTCAGCCACAGCAGCCACACCAGCCGAAGCGTCCTGGCAAACGGCGGGGCCGCACGATCGGCATCGTCACCGGGAGCGTTGCGATCGCGGCCGCGCTCGCCGTCGTGGCGGCGTTCGTCGTGGTCCCTGCCGTGACCGGCGGCGACGAGGGCCGGATCACCACCGACCAGTCCGCACTCTACGACTTCACGGCCCCACAGGCGGGCCTCGAACGCGACCACGAGTTCGAGATCGACGTCGACTACAACGTGAAGGCAGAGAACAAGAAGCGGGCGGACGCCGACGACCTCGACCGCGGCGGCAACGCACCCCCGTGGGCGTTCCAGGTCTTCTACGACGCAGCTCTGACGAAGCAGGCCGAGTACTCGGTGTACCAGTCCGACTCCGGTGGCGGCGTCACGATCTCCGGAACCGAACTCGGGAAGACGTTCGGGAAGACCGAGGCGGACATCCTCGACGAGGCCGGAGCATCCCGAGGCCGGTGGGGCCTGCACGACGAGTACTTCCTCGTGAGCCGGCTCGAGAAGGACGGCACCGAGCGGGACAAGCCGCTCGTGACGAGGTTCACCGTCGAGTCGGAGTACTCGGCGCCCGAGGTGACCTTTGGAGCGGCCGACGACAGCGGCGGTGTCACGCTGTCCTGGGAGTCGGTGGAGGGTGCCGACACCTACCTGATCGTGCACCACGAGGTCACCAAGCGGGGCGACGGCATCTTCAAGCTGGTGGCCGAGGTCGACGGGACCGAGTGGTCCTCCGCCGGGGACACCGAGAGCTTCGAGGCGAAGGAGGCCCCCTTCGTCAGTCGTCAGAACATCGGGCTGCAGGCCTACAACTACCGCTCGCAGACCGAGGACGACGTGGCCGGCGGTGAGGAGCAGGACGCCGGCGAGGAGGAGATCGCCGCCGAGACGATCGGGTTCGACCTCGGCGTGATCGCCACCGACGGAACCTCGTTCTCCCCGTACAAGCCGTACGACTTCACCCGTTCCGCCGGCTTCCTCCCGCTCGAGGTCGCGTCGAACTCCACGCGGGCGCTCAAGAACTGGGGTGCCAGCGGGTACATCGAGGGCATCGAGAACGTGCAGAAGGTGCTGCCGTTCGTGTCCGTCGACGGGCGCACCCGCTCGACCGTCGCGTACCTCGATGACAGCGCCGTGCTCGACTACGGCGATCGATGGGTCGTCCCGCTCCGCGGACGCAACACACAGCTGGGGGAGTGGATCCCGATCACGAAGCGGTCGACCCCCGACCCGGTCGCGGCCATCGCCCAGTTCAACGCCGCAGCGCAGGAGGCCGCCCCGCCGACCGGCATGCCGCGGTTCGACGCCTTCGTGGCGCCCGAGAACACCGACGCCGAACCGGTGTCCGAGGTGCCACCCACCGACTACCCGGTCTACGGCAGCACCGAGTTCACCCGGTTCCTCGCCGGGCACCTGATCGCCCAGACGAAGTCGATCGACATCTCCGAGTTCGTCGACACTCCGGGAGCGCCCGACCCGTACGACGCCGTGTACGAGGCGCGGGCCCAGAACCCCTACGTCTTCAACGTCAGCTACGTCGGACTCCGCGACGGGGGAGACACCCTGCTCGTGACGTATTCACTGCCGAACGACGAGGTGGCGGCGCTGCAGGCGCAACTCAAGCAACGCGTCGACGAGGTCGTGGCGGCAGTGGCACCCGAGGGGCTGAGTGATCGGGAGAAGGTCACCGCGCTCAACGAGTGGCTCGTCTCGAACGCCGAGTACGACGACACCGCCTTCGCGACCCTGCAGGGCGACGCGTTCGACGGGGTCCCGGTCGGCTACGAGTACGCCTGGAACGCCACCGGGACGCTGCTGCAGGGGCTCGGCGTGTGCGCGAGCTACTCCTACGCCTTCAATGCGCTCGCGAACGCCGCGGGCGTGCAGACGGTGGTCGTGACCGGGGACGTCCTCTCCGGTGGGCCGCACGCGTGGAACAAGGTGTTCGTGGACGGGCAGTGGCTCGCCGTCGACACCACCTGGAACGATGGCGGCGACCCCTCGGCGTACCTCATGATCCCCGACTCGGGCTTCACCGACACCGCGCAGCGGGTCGAGGACACGTACTGGATGATCGACTCGTCGATCCCCGCGTACGCGACGCCCTGATCGGCGAGCATCCTCGTCCTCGAGGGTCTGACGGCCGCCGCTCGACCAGCGGCCCGATGGTCTTGTGGTGCCCAGTCGGGGCGTGATGTGGCTGGGGGAGTTGGGCGTCGGGGTGGCTGTGGGGGCTCCTTGACAAAATAACTGAGTCTGCTCATAATTGAGCTAACTCGGGTAAATCCGGGAAATCGACCCGGAAGGAGCCCCACCCATGAGGGCGTTCACCATCTCGAGCTACGCGTCCCCACTGCACCAGACCGAGGTGCCCGAGCCCGTCGTCGGCGCCGGCGACGTCCTGGTGCAGGTGCAGGCCGCCGGCCTCAACCAACTCGACGAGAAGATCCGTCTCGGCGAGTTCAAGCAGATCCTCCCGTACCAGTTGCCGATCATCCTCGGCCATGATGTCGCCGGCACCGTCATCCGCGTCGGTGCGCAGGTCCGGGGCTTCAAACCCGGCGACGAGGTCTACGCGCGTCCTCGTGATCACCGCATCGGCACCTTCGCGGAGCGCATCGCCGTCGCCGAGGCGGATGTCGCGCTCAAGCCGGCGTCCATCAGCATGGTGGAGGCGGGATCCCTGCCGCTCGTCGCACTGACCGCGTGGCAGGCCCTCGTCGAGCTCGGCGACGTGCAGCCCGGTCAGAAGGTCCTCATCCACGCCGGCGCCGGCGGGGTCGGGTCGATCGCGATCCAACTCGCCAAGCAGCTCGGTGCTGAGGTGGCTACGACGGCCAGTGCCGCCAACGCGGACTTCGTGCGCGAACTCGGCGCGGACACCGTGATCGACTACCGCACCGAGGATTTCGAGCAGCTCCTCCAGGGGTACGACTTCGTGCTGGACAGCCTCGGCGGCGAGAACCTCGAGAAGTCGCTCCGCATCCTCAAGCGCGGCGGAACGGCCGTCGGCATCGCCGGACCGCCCACCCCGGACTTCGCCCACTCCGCCGGCCTCAACGCGGTGCTCCGGCTCGCGACCGCAGCACTCAGCGGCAAGATCCGCAGGCGGGCCAAGCGGCTCGGCGTGAGCTATCGGTTCCTCCTCATGCGGGCGAGTGGTGACCAGCTGCGCGAGATCACCGCCCTCATCGACAGCGGGGCGATCCGTCCCGTCGTCGGACGGGTGTTCCCCTTCGACGACACGGTGGAGGCCCTCGGCTCGCTCACTGGCGGCGGCATCCGTGGCAAAGCCGTCATCGTGGCGTAGTCCGCGGACGAAAGCGCGCGAAACGCTCCCGAACGTCGCGTTCAGGAGCGTCTCGAGCGCTCTCGGGACGGCTCTCAGGCGAGCTGCGGGTAGACCGCCTCGAGTGGGGCGCTGAGCCCGGCCTTCAGCTGAACCGAGGTGTCGTCCGCGAGGACTTCGTACTCACCGGCCTCCGTCGCGTCGAGCACCTTCGTCACGAGGACGACGGGATCGAGTTTCGGGTCGGTCGCGCCGGCGGCCATGGCCGTGTCCACGTAGCCGACGTGCACGCCGACGACGTGCACGCCCGCGGGGGCGAGTTCGAGGCGCAGCGAGTTGGTCGCCGACCAGAGCGCGGCCTTCGTCGCGCTGTAGATTCCCGCGACGGCGTACCAGCTGAGGGCGGAGTGGATGTCGATGATCGCGGATCCGGTGTTGGCGGCGAGGATCGGTGCGAACGCGCGAGCGAGGAAGAGCGGGCCGAGGAAGTTGGTCTCCACGTTGGTCCGGATCTCCTCGTCGGTGTGCGACAGGATGCCGGGCGTCGACGCGTTCGTGCCGGCGTTGTTGATGAGGATCGTGACGTCGGGGGCTGCGGCGACGACGGCGGCGATCGAAGCGGGGTCGGTGACGTCGAGCGCGAGCGGGACGACACGCTCGTCGTCCCAGGTGCGCGGGTTCCGAGCCGTGGCGTAGACCTTGCTGGCGCCGCGCTCGAGGGCTTGGCGGACGAAGTTGGTCCCGATGCCGCCGTTCGCGCCGGTGACGAGGACGACTGCTCCGTTGAGTGAGGGCATGTGGCTGACCGTTCTGTTCGAATGAGTGGTTCCGATGTGGCCGTGGAACAATGAGCGACATCCAGCGATGTCGCGATCCACTGACTATGCTCACAACTGAGCGCAATCATCTTGTATTCCCGAAGGGCACCCATGACCGCCGAACCCCGGCCGCTCGGTCGCCGCGAGCGCAACAAGCTCGACAAACTCGAACGCATCACCGCGGCGGCCGGCGAGCTGTTCGCCGAACACGGGGTCGACGACGTGACCACGCAGCAGATCGCCGACCGTGCCGACATCGGCACCGGCACGCTCTTCCTCTACGCGAAGACGAAGGGTGAGCTCCTGCTGCTCGTGCAGAACTCCACCTACGCGGATGCACTCGTCCGCGGGGTTGCGGACGCCGAAGCCGCCGCCGACCCGCTCGATGCGGTCATGGCGATCATCCGCCCGGTCGTGGAGTGCAATCGGAAGCAGGTCGACAACGGCCGTACCTACCTGCGGGAGATCGTCTTCGGCGATCCCGAGGAGCCGTATCACCGCGCCGCGCTCGCCCTCACCGTGCAGACCGAGGAGGCGATCGCCGCGGTGCTGCGACGACACGACCTCATGACCGCCGAGCGCGCAGCGACGACGGCGCACATCGTGTCCGCGATCATGTTCGTCAGCATGGCGGCGACGATCAACGTCGGGAACACCGTCGACGAGATCGTCGCTGAGATCGAAGCACAGGTGCGGGTGATCCTCCCGAGCTGAACCGGGAGACGTCGCGCAGCTGACTCGCAACGTGGACCGCGGTGCATCCGTCCGCGCACTCGGCGCCGATCCTGCGATCCCCTGGGGAGCGCAGCCAGGTCATCGTCGTGGCCGTGGCTTCGGTCGTGAGTCCCGGTGCCCGCGCTCCACCGACCCCGTTCCGATTCGTCCTCAGTCGGCCGTGCTGATGGAGACGGTTGACATCGCGTCGTCGAGATAGCCTCCGAACCGTTCCGTGCGATCGGAAGCGAACCAGGCGTGGCGGGCGGCCTGCATGCACGCGAACGCGGCGCCGACGATGGCACCCGGGCGTGGATCCGTCGGATCGTCGGCGGTGTTCAGCCGCGCGGCGACCCGGCCGATGAGGAGTTGCTGGACGCGCTCCATCTTCTCCAGGTAGCGCGCGTACAACTGGGGTGTGCGCCGGACGATCTGGTCCATCGCCTCGTTCCTCGCGCGCTGATGGTCGTCCTGGACGTAGTCGAGGGTGATGTCGAAGACCCGGCGCAGCGACTCCCAGATCGGCTCGTCGGCGGGTCGGTCGTCCAGCGCCTCGGCCATCCGGTCGGCGAAGAGGTCGTATTTCCCGATGACCAGATCGTCCTTCGACGGGAAGTACCGGAAGAAGGTCCGTTTCGACATCCCGGCAGCGGCCGCGATCTGGTCCACCGTGGTGCCGTCGTAGCCCTGAGCGACGAACAGGTCCTGCGCCACCGACGTGAGCTCGGTCTGGGCGAGTCGGCGGGTGCGCTCCCTGATCGGCATGGGGGAGGTCTCGGACATGATCACATCATATCCTCAGGATGCAAAGTTGACACCAAGTGTCACTTTAGGCATAGAGTTCCAAGAGGGCCTCAGCGTGGCGCCGTAACGAAGGAGCATCATGAGCAAGGTTTGGTTCGTCACCGGTTCGTCGAAGGGCTTCGGGCGCGAGTTCGTCCTCGCCGCGTTGGAACGGGGCGACAAGGTCGCGGCGACGGCTCGCAACACCGACACCCTGAAGGACCTGGTCGAGCAGTACGGCGACGCCGTCCTCCCGCTGCAGCTCGACGTCACCGACCGAGACCAGGTGTCCGCGGCGGTCGAGACCGCGCACGACACCTTCGGCCGACTCGACGTCGTGATCAACAACGCCGGCTACGGACTCTTCGGCACGGTGGAGGAGATCACCGAGCGGCAGCTGCGCGACCAGTTGGAGACCAACCTGTTCGGCGTGTTCAACGTGACCCAGGCGGTCCTGCCGATCATGCGTGAGCAGGGCTCGGGGCACATCATCCAGATCTCCACCATCGGCGGCATCGCGGCCTTCCCGACGCTCGGCGGCTACCACGCGTCGAAGTGGGCGCTCGAGGGGCTCTCCGAGGCGCTCGCGCAGGAGGTCGCTGGGTTCGGCATCAAGGTCACCCTCGTCGAGCCCGGCGGGTTCGACACCGACTGGAGCAGCGCATCCGCGGTCGTCGCCGACGCCCAGCCGCAGTACCAGGGCCTGCACGACGCGATGCAAGCCCGCGCCGGCGGAGCGCAGCCGAAGCCCGTCGGGTTCGGGTCCGCGATCCTCAAGGTCGTCGACGCCGAGCAGGCCCCGCTGCGGGTGTTCTTCGGTGAGCAGCCCACCCAGATCGCTCCGCACATCTACCAGCAGCGCCTGGCGGAGTGGGCCGAGTGGGCGCCGGTCTCCCGCGAAGCCGAAGGCAAGTAACGGGCGCGGAGGACGAACGCGCGCGAAACGCTCCCGAACATCGCGTCCGGGAGCGTTTCGTGCGCTCTCGGGGTTGCGCGACTGCGAGCGGAACGGATCATCGTGCCGGAGGCTCCTGATCGCGAGCCCCGTTGTCCAGAGCCGGTCCGGAGATCGTGGAGCGGGATACAGTCGGGCGGATGAGCAAGGTTCGGTTGAAGATCGGGGCGATCGTGCTTTCGACCCTCGCGTTGACGGGGTGCGGGCTCCAGGTACCGGCTGATCCGGAGGGCACCCTCGACCGGGTGTCCGACGGAGTGATGCGGGTGGGGGTGACCGAGCACGCGCCGTGGGTCGAGCTCGACTCGTCCGGGGAGCCCTCGGGGACCGAGCCTGCTCTCGTGGAGGCGTTCGCGGAGCAGCTCGACGCCGACGTGGAGTGGACGGCGGGCAGCGAGGCCGTCCTGCTCGACGCGCTCGATCGAGGCGAGTTGGACCTGGTGATCGGCGGCTTCCTCGACGACACCCCGTGGGCGGAGGACGGCGCCATCACCCGCCCCTACCGAGACGTCGACGGCGACGACGGCGTCGAGCGGCACGTGATGATCGTGCGGATGGGCGAGAATGGCTTCCTGGTCTCCTTGGAGCGCTTCCTGCACGATGAGGCGGAAGGATCATGAGCGCCCGCTTCGGCCGCTCGGAGCTCCCGGAACCGCAGGCCAGGGCCCTACGCTCGGCGGTGCGGCTCGAGTGGGCCTCATTGGTCTTCCTCGCCGCGGCGATCACCGCCGTCTATCTCGTCATGGGGAGTTCGCAGGCGATGAAGGCGGCCTGGATCGAAGACCTCCTGTCGCTGGCACCGCCGATCGCGTTCCTCGTCGCCGTCAGGGTGGTGAGGCGCCCTCCGACGCGCGAACATCCGTACGGGTTCCACCGCTCGGTGGGGGTGGCCCACGTCGTCGCCGGCGTGGCGCTCTTCGCCATGGGGATGTTCCTCATCATCGACTCCGCCACCGGGCTCATCGGTGCCGAGCACCCGCCCATCGGGACGATCGTGCTCTTCGGCGAACCGGTGTGGCTCGGTTGGCCGATGATGGTCGTGATGGCGCTGACCATCCCGCTGCCGATCTTCCTCGGTCGGGCGAAGATGCGTCTGGCGCGTCAGCTGCATGACAAGGTGCTGTACGCGGACGCCGACATGAACAAGGCCGACTGGATGACCGCGGTCGGATCGATCGTGGGCGTGGCGGGGATCGGTCTGGGGTTCTGGTGGGCCGACGCCGTCGCCGCGCTGTTCATCGCCGGCAGCATCATGTGGGACGGGGTGAAGAACCTCCGCTCCGCCGTCACCGACCTCATGGACACCCGCGCGACGACCTTCGACGACACCGAGCCGCACCCCGTCGCGAAGCGGGTCGACGAGCACCTGGCAGAGCTGCCGTGGGTGGAGCGGGTGGGTTCGCGGGTGCGCGACCAGGGGCACGTGTTCCACATCGAGGCGTTCACGGTCCCGCGGAACGGCCGGACCCCGACGCTCCGCCAGCTCGTGGAGGCACGGGACGGCTGCATCGCGCTCGACTGGAAGGTGGAGGACATCGTCATCGTCCCGGTGGAGGAGCTTCCCGAGGAGGTCGGCGGCTCCGATGATGACCGGCAGTCCGAACGGAACCGCTAGCAGACGACGCGCCCGTCGGGAGAGCCTGAGCTCATTCCACGGCCTCGCGGATGGCGGCGAGCACCACGTCGTCTCCGGCGGCTCGCGGGAGGAGGCTTCGTCGGCGACGGAGGCAGCGGGTTTCAGACCGCGAAGTCGCTCGGCCACCCGTGCTCGGCGAGCGACCGGCGGACACGCTCCACATCCTCGTCACTCGGCAGCTCTGCGGTGACCCGGGCGATCGCCGTGGCGACGTCGACACGGCTGAGCGACGCGTCGCCCTCCGCCGCGAGGCGCGCGCCCACCTCAGCCACCTCGGTGTCGCTCAGCCGCCGACGGAGGAGCGCCACGAGCGGGACGAAGTCCTGTTCGGGGAGTCCTGCGGGGTAGCCGGCTCGAAGCCACCGCACGATGCGGGCCACCAGCCCTCGACGTTCCTCGTGCAGTGCCGCGCGCTCCTGTCCACCGGCGTCGCCATGGTCGGTCGCCGCCGCACGGATGTCGTCCGGACTGCCGAGCGGCCAGCCCGCGCTCGCGAGCCTGGCGGAGACGCGGACGAGGTCCTCCGGGAGCGCCGGACCGAGGAGGAGCTCTTCGACGCGCGCCCGCAAGCGATCCTGGCCGATCGGCTCGCCGGACGCCTCCGCCTGCTCCGCGTCGATGAGCAGCCCGCCGACGACCTGGTCCAACTCCTCGGGGGTGAGGCTCCGTCGGAGGATGCCGAGCAGCGGCACGTAGTCGTGTTCGGGCACGCCCGCCGGGTATCCGGCGCGGAGCCAACCGACGACACGAGCCACCACCCCGGACCCGCTGCCGGTGGTGGGTTCGCGGGTCGCGTCGGCTCCGGTCGCGCCTGCGCCGTTCTCGTCCGACATCCTCAGTCCTTCGGGGTGAAGGTCGGGAACACGTGGTCGAAGTTGACCTCCTGCCCGAAACCGGTGGCCACGATGATCGTGAGCCCGACCAGCACCGCGGCGACGACGACGGCGAAGCACAGCACGCCGATGGCACGGAGGAGCCCCGATGGGAGCGCCGACGAGCCCGGCCCGCTCCGGTCGTCGGAACCGGCCCCTCCGGCGACGGCGAACGAGCGGACACCCAGCGCGAAGAGCGTGGGAAGACCCGCTCCGAGCACGAGCGCGATGACGGCCACCTGGCCGGCGGCTTCGAGGAAGAGCATGAACATGTCCGAGGTCCTTACGCTGCGGTCTTCTGCGACGAACGGGTGGGGGTGTCCTGCCAGTCGTCGTTCACGTTGTGGGATCCGATGCTGTCGCGGCGCGACCGCAGGTAGATGGCGAGCGCGACACCCACGAGGATCGCGACCATGAGGATTCCGCCGATCGCCCCGCCCGCGAGGTGACCGACCCACCACATCACCGCGCCAGTGAGCGCGGCGGCCGGAAGGGTGATGATCCAGGCGACGACCATCCGGAGGGCCACCCGCCAGCGCACCTGCGCCCCCGGCCGTCCGACGCCGGAGCCGAGGATCGACCCGGTCGCGACGTGCGTGGTGCTGAGCGCGAAGCCGAGGTGGCTCGAGGCGAGGATGACCGCGGCGGAGGAGCTCTCGGCGGCCATGCCCTGCGGCGTGTTCAACTCCACGATGCCCTTGCCGACGGTGCGGATGATCCGCCACCCGCCGATGTAGGTGCCGAGCGAGATCGCCAGGGCGCACGCGAGCTTGACCCAGAGCGGTACGGACTCGGTGTCGTCCCAGCCGCCGGCCGCGATGAGCGCGAGGGTGATGACGCCCATCGTCTTCTGTGCGTCGTTCGTGCCGTGGGCGAGCGAGACGAGCGAGGCGCTGCCGATCTGCCCGATCCGGAAGCCGCGGTGGAGGCGCCCCTGGGAGAGGTTGCCGATGACCCGGAAGACCAGCCAGGTGCCGATCGCCGCCACCGCGCCGGCGAGCACGGGCGACATGAGGGCCGGGAGGATGACCTTGCCGACGACACCGTCGAGCTTGGATCCGTCACCGGCCCAGTTCACGCCGTTCAGCCCGAGTCCCGCGAGCGTCGAGCCGATGAGCCCTCCGAAGAGCGCGTGCGACGAGCTCGACGGGAGCCCGAGCAGCCAGGTGAGCAGGTTCCAGATGATGCCACCGATGAGCCCGGCGAGCACGATTAACAGGAGCGCGGAGCCACCGCCCTCGAGGAGCGCCGGATCGGGGGCCCCCGCGGAGTCCTGGATCTTGACGACCGCGTTCGTGACGGTGAGCGCGACTTCGATGCTGAGGAACGCGCCCACGAGGTTCAGCACCGCCGAGAGGGTGACCGCGACCTTCGGTGGCAGCGCACCGGTGGCGATCGAGGTTGCCATCGCGTTCGCCGTGTCGTGGAATCCGTTGGTGAAGTCGAAGGCGAGCGCCGTGATCACGACGAGCGAGAGCAGGATGATGGGGTCCACGGCGAAGATCCTGCTCCTCGATCACGGGATCGACAACGGGTGAGCGGGCGGATTCACCCGTTGTTCACATCGGGAGGGGTGAGCGCGGCCCGTCAGTCCAACTTGGCAAGCCCGACCCGTTCGAACGCCGTCGAGGTGATCGCGTGTCGATACAGTGTGAGGCGGCGCCTCCGACCACTGTGGATTTGAGGCGAACTGACGGCTGGCGGGGGCTCATGGGCGAACGGCGACATCTCGGACTGCACCTCGACCACCGCGTCCACGAATTCAGCCTCCTCCTCCAGGACCCACCGTTCGACGACATCGAACCCGAGACGCGAGCGTGGCTGCGGGCCCGGTACGCCGAGATCGTTCCCGTCGTCCTCCCGGCCGCATTGCGCGCCGTGGAGCGCGGCGGACCCATCTCGCCCAGGTGTCTCACCGAGCTGAGAGGTGTGGCGATCCGTTCGGCGAACGAGCCGGGGGCGACCTTCTCCACGGCCCTACGGGGGTCGTATCCGGCCCTGGCGGTGTTCTCAGCCGTCATGTTCGAACTCCAGCCCGCCCGACCCTCGCAGGTCGTGCTCGCCATGACGCGCGCGACCTGGGTGGCTCACGAGCTCGGATCCTGCTGGGTCGAGAGTTGGAACCAGGAGCGGGCGCGGCTCGATCGGGCTCAGGGATCGCTGGTGCCGGTCGGAGCGGTCGTCGCCGAGGGCGTGGACGAAGCGCCGGTCGAACTGATCGCCACCGGTCCGGAGCTCGACGAGACCGAGCAGCACATGCTGACGCTCACCGCGTACGGGCTCTCGAACGATGACATCGCCAAACAGACGAACTACAGCCGACAGGCGGTCAGCTGGCACCTCGGCAAGCTCATGAAGGCCTGGAACGTGCAGAACCGGACCGCGCTCGTGGCGGTGGCGTTCGTCCGCGGTGTGCTCGCCGCCAGATTCCGCCGCCGTCCGTCGACTCCGGCACAGCTCGAAGCAGGGCACCGTCATCCCGAAGTCGCCCTGGCGCAGCCCAGCGAGCGCGAGGACGACGACCAGCTCGCGTGACGACCACGGTGGCCCGCGCCTCTATCACGCATTCGTCGACCCCTGCGGCTCTTTAGGCGATCGTCTCAGCATCCGCCGCTTCCGTTGTCGAGCCCGAGTCGGTCGCGTCATGCTGACGACACGTCGGATCGACCGGCGGGGAACAGCGACAGGAACGTACGGCGGAAGGACGGAACCATGAACACCGAGACCACGACCACACACGTGAAAGTCACTCGATTCAGCGGAGGTCGGAAGCGGAACCTCCTGGCTGCCGGGTCACTGCTCGCGCTCACCGGGGCGCTGATCGCCGGAGGTCCCGCATCCGCCGACGAGGACCCCTACAACGACGACATGCTGATGAAGACCTGCAACGGGGAGCCGGCGTCGACGGGTGCCATGGAGGGCTCGTGCACCTTCGAGGTGCAGGGCGAGACCCCGCTCCCGCTCGAATGGGTGCGCTACGGCGAGCCGCTGTCCAACTGCAACGTCGGCGCGGTCAGCGACCTCAAGCTCACGCTGGGTGATGTGAAGTCCTTCGCCCAGTCGTGGACCACCGGCGGGGGCGTCTCCCTCAACATCAAGGACGTCGTGAGCATCGAGGCCAGCGGCGGTTACACGGAGACCAGGACCACGACCAACGAACGCCGGGCCGAGGTGACGGCGGTTCCGGGCTACAAGAACGCGGTGACGGCGGGAACCGAGTACGTCGAGCAGACTGGCCGGATCCGCGTCGACATCACCGTGTACGAATTCCAGGGTGGAGACGGCTACTCGCAGAGCACCGAAACCCATTACATCGACGACGTCAAGCGCAAGGCGCCGACCGGTCACTTCGAAACCGGGCAGGACAACGTCCCCTGCAGCGAGGACTTCCAGGTCCCGGTGGGGTGACACCGTCCACGCGACGCGCTGACGACGGGTCGCCGAGGTGGGCGCGCTTCGCGGCGCCCGATGTCGGCGGCCCGTCGTAGGTTCGGGACCGTGCCGGAACGTGTGGAAGCGTGGTGGGCCCGCCGTCAATGGTCGAAGGGCCTCGACACGCCGTACCCGGTGGGCGCCTACCGGCAGGCCTGGGCGTCGTTCCCCGCGCTGTGGCGTCAGTACCACGCGGATCTCAATGCCGGAATCGTCCTGAGCCAGGTGCCGCCGGCTGCCGACGTCCTCCTGCAGTGGCAGTGCGACCGCGGACACCGCTTCGTCGCGACACCGGCGGAGCAGCGCTCGCGGCCCGGACGCGAGCGTCGTCGGAGCGCGTGGTGCCCGGAGTGCTCCGACGAGGCCGATCCGTCGAGGATCGTCGCACTGCCGATGCGGGAGTCGGTGACCGATCCCGTGCCCGCGGCCGCCGGGATCATCCGGGAGCGTCGTGCGCGCCCGAAGCCGTCGCTGTGCGAGAAGACCCCGGACCTGCCGGCGGGCGAGGCCTTCGCATCGGTGTGCGCCCCGAAGCCGGCGTCCGCTGTCGAGGCCCAGCTGCGCGCGGACGTCCACGAGCGGCTGGCGCTGACGGAGGGACTGAACGCGGTGCGCGTGCAACGTCCGTTCTTCCAACACCTCGAGGTGTGGCCCGACCTCGTCTACCCGGAACTGCGCATCGCCATCGAGTACGACAGCATCGGCCGGCACGGTCTCGAGCACGTCGGCCGCCGTGAAGCCGTCGACCGACGGAAGGACCGCGCGCTGCGCTCGGCCGGCTGGGAGGTCATCCGTCTCCGGACCGGGAAGCTCGAACCGCTCGGTCCTCACGATCTCCAGCTCTCCTCCTGGAACCGCCGAGCACTCGACCGGCTGGTCGACACGCTCAGGGCCGTCCGAGGTCCGTTGCTGGTCGACGCGTATCTGCGGTGATCCGCAGGTGCGACGACCGGCCGATGATGCGTTACTCTCGTCGCAGAGGGAAAAATCCCGTCGTGCTCCGGCCGACGGAAACGCGCACGCGGCTCGTGGGAGTCGTCACTTCTTCATCGAAGGAGTGCGCCCATGCCCGAACCCTCATCCTCCCCGCTCGTCACAGCTTCGCCGCCACGTCTCCGCGACGCCTGGGTCGCGCTGGCCGGTCTCTCGGCCGTGTTCCTGTTCGAGATGCTCGACAACTCCGTCCTGAACGTCGCGCTCCCGACCATCGGCCGTGATCTCACGGCGTCCACCGCGTCGTTGCAATGGGTCTCGGGCGCGTACTCGGTCGCGTTCGGTGGTCTGATGCTGCTGTTCGGCGCGGTCGCCGACCGGTTTGGCCGGCGCCGGGTCATGCTCGTCGGATTGACGCTGCTCGCGGTCGTCAGCGTCCTGACCGTGTTCGTGGCCTCGGTGGAGCAGCTGATCGCCGTGCGCGCGCTCATGGGTGTCGCTGCGGCGATGACGACCCCGGGATCGATGGCGCTGGCGTTCCGCCTGTTCGACCGGGACGACCTGCGCGTCCGCGCGCTGACGGTCATCTCGACCGCCGGACTGGTGGGCCTCGCCGCCGGGCCGACGATCGGTGGCTTCGTGCTCGCCGTGGCGCCGTGGCAAGTGCTCATCGTCGCCAACGCCCCGATCGCAGTGATCGCCTGGATCGGGATCCGCGCCGGGATCGGTGCCGACGAGCGGTCGCACCTGCACCGTGACCGGATCGACGTGCTCGGCGCTGTGCTCGGGACTGCGACCGTCGTCGGTGTCCTCGTCACCCCGACCCTGTTCGTCACCGGCACCGACGTCGCTGCGGGCTGGGGAACGGCAGCGGCAACGGTGACCGCCGCGATCGGCTTCGTGGTCAGGGAGCGCATTGCCCGCCAGCCGTTGCTGGATCTTCGTCTCGTGGCTCAGCCGCTCGTGGCCTCCGGCCTGGCGTACAAGGCCGCCGCCGGGCTGGCGATGGCCGGCTTGTCGTACTTGGCGACCCTGCAGCTGCAGTTCGCCTGGGGGTGGCCGCCGGCCTTGGCCGCTGTCGCGATGCTCCCGCAGGTCGTGGTGCTCTTGGCGAGCGGTCGCTTCGTCGGTCCGTTCGTGCACCGCGTCGGTCTCGAGCGGGCGGCCTGGATGAGCGCCGCCGCGGTCGTCTCCGGGCTCGCCGTGTTCGCGCTGCTGAGCCGGTTCGGCTACCCGTGGGTGCTCCTCGCACTCGTCCTCGTCGCCGCCGGGATGCGGGTGGTCGGAGTCGTCGCCGGCAACAACGTCCTCCGCGGGCTCCCGGCTGACCGCACATCCATCGGTGCGGCCCTGGTCGACACCGCGAGCGAGATCGCCACCGCGGTCGGGATCGCCGCGACCGGGACGATCCTCGCCGCGCTCGTCGGCGGCGGCATCGCGACCGAGCACTTCACCCCGGCCCTTGTCGCGTCGTTCCAGCAAGCGGTCCTCATTGCGGGATCGACCATCACCGCCCTCGCTGCAACCCTCGTGGCTGTTGGTGTCCTCCGTTCACTTCGCCTCCCATCTCAGCCCGCAACCCAGGAGCCTTCCCATGTCTGACCGCACGCCCCGTCCCCCGTTCGACCCCGAACTCACCCCCTTCCTCGCCGCGCTCGAGGCGCGCGGGCCGTTCACCCTGACGACCGAGATGCTGCCGAGGATGCGCAGCCTCGACACGACCGAGGAGGCCCTCGACGAACGGCTGCGCTCGCGGGGGTTCGAGCGGCGCTCCCTCACGGTGCCCGGCCATCTCGGGGATCCGATCACGCTCGCTGTCATCCAGCGGATCGGGCGCTCGGGCGCGACGACGGCGGTCTACACGATCCACGGCGGCGGGATGATGTTCGGTCACCACCTCGGCAACCTCGAGTCCTACGACGACTGGCTCCTGGACGACCATGACGTCGTGCTCGTCAGCGTCGACTACCGCCTCGCCCCCGAGTACCCCGACCCGTACCCAGTGGAGGACTGCTATGCCGGACTCGTCTGGGTCGCGGAGCACGCGGATGAACTCGGTATCGACCCGGACCGCATCGTGATCGCCGGGCAGAGCGCGGGCGGCGGGCTCGCGGCAGGCACCGCGTTGCTGGCCCGAGACCGCAAGGGGCCGGCCCTGTTCGGGCAGATCCTCGTCTCGCCGATGCTCGACGACCGCGATGCCACCGTGTCGACGATGCAGATCGACGGGGTCGGGGTCGCGGATCGGCAGCTGACCCGGTTCGGCTGGGACGCGTACCTCGGACCCCGCCGTGCCGGTGAAGACGTCTCGATGTACGCCGCGCCGGCGCGGGCGACCGACCTCAGCGGCCTCCCGCGCACCTACCTCGACTGCGGCAGCGCCGAGGTCTTCCGCGACGAGACGGTCGCCTATGCCAGTGCGATGTGGGCTGCGGGTGGCGACGCGGAGCTGCACGTCTGGCCGGGGGCGTTCCACGGCTTCACGAGCATGATGCCGACCGCCGGCATCTCTCGGACGGCGATCGCGGCTCTGAGCGATTGGACGACGCGGCTGCTCCGGACGCCGGGGGTCGCGGCCGGAGACCGGGGAGGTTCGTCTGCCGATCGGGCATGAGGCCGCAGGCGCCGAGGAGGCTGACCGTCAGGGTGACGACGGCACACGAGTCGATCCTGCCGGTGCGGGTCCCTGACGCTTTTGTGGTCCTGCTGCTCGGCTACGGTTCGCTCGGGCGTGGCGGTGACGCCGTCGAGGCCCGGTGCTGTCTCGGCGGGCGTCCGGACAGCCAGACGTAGGCGGTCGCGGTCAGGAGCACCCCGCCGGCGATCAGCGACCACCACGGGAAGGAAGGACCCTCCGGGTGCTCACCGGCGGCATCGAGATCCGATTGCGGGGTGGGGATGACCCGTTCGCCCGTGACGAGGATACGGTGGCTGTTGACGCCGAGGGGTGTGCAGGTCACGAGGGTGACGAGATCCTTGCCGTCGACCGGGAACAGGGACTGCGTGTCGGTGGGTTCGACGACCCTCGTGTCGGTGACCCGATAGGTGAGGACCTCGCCGAAGACCTCGATGGTGAAGGTGTCGCCGACCCGCACCCGGTCGAGATGGGTGAACAGCTCCGAGGTGGCCAGGCCCCGGTGTGCCGTGAGCACCGAATGCGTCGACGGTCCGCCGACCGGCACGGCCGTGCCTTTCAGGTGTCCGACGCCGTGTTCAAGCACCTCGTTGCTCGTCCCGTGCGAGATGGGCAGGTCGACCTTGATCGACGGGATTCGGAGTCGCCCCATGAGACCGGCCCCGTCGGCACGGAGGATCTGGTCGTAGTCGCCGTCCTGCTGGGGCTGCTCGGCCAGGGGGAGACGCTCGTTCGCCAGGAGGTTCGCACCGCCGCCGGTGATCTGCGCGTTGTAGTCACGGGCTTCGTCGAGACGTTGCTGCAGCGTGGCGGCACCGAGGTCCGCGACCTCGTCGGTCAGGCCGTCGATGCGCTGGGACTGCTCGTACTGGCTGAACCAGGAGACGGTCATCGGGAAGAGCAGGATCCCGGCGCCGATGATCGCGACGAGCGCGATCGCCAACGAGCTCCGCGGCATCCGCCACCGCTCCGAACGACGGCGAGCACGCCGAGTGAGCGTGGGGCGCGCGGTGTCGCTCTGGGACGACGAAGGCGGGGGTCCCGCAGGACGCCCCGCCTTCTGTGTCATGATCCCAGGTTACGCGGAGACGGAAACCGCGCCCGCGCGACGGCGTGCCGCGGCGATCGCGGCACCGATGGCGATCGCCACGAGGGCGCCACCACCGAGGCCGAACCACAGGCCACCGTCACCACCGGTGAGCGGCAGCAGGAAGTTCGACGCGGACACCTGCGTGTGGTTGAACTCCACGTAGTTCTGCACCGGCGGGACGGTCGACGTCGGACCGGCGACCACCACGGCCTGGACCGGGTTGCTCTGCGGCAGGTTGAAGCCGGTCGGCGGGGTGATCTCACGCACGTAGTAGTTGCCGGGCGTGATGATCGGGATGGCGACGATGCCGTTGGCGCCGGTCGTCCAGCTCGTGTTGCCGTTGATGGTGATCGGGTTCTGCTGGTTGTTCGCGTCGTTCTGGTTCAGGTACACCTGGTAGACGGCACCGGCCAGTGGGGTGCGTGGACCACCGTTGTTGCTCTCGTAGGCGAACACCGTCAGCTGGCCGATCGGGGTCGTCCCGGTCACCGTCTCGAGGGCACCGTTGATGTTGGCCGTTGCGCTGTTGGTGATGAGCCCGTTCGACGGGATCGACACGGCACGCGTGAGGACGTTGAACGACACCAGTCCACCCTGCATCGTGGTGAGACGGGCGAGACCGGCCGAGGTGAAGGACAGCACCGAGGTCGCGTCCGCCGTCGAGGTCGCGGCGGTGTTGGTGATCGTGTAGTCGGCACCGAGCGCGAAGTTCTGCGCGATCCCTCCGGCGTTCGTCACGGTCACGGTCGACGGCGAGACCCCTGCGGGCGGCGAGGCGGGGAACACCAGGGCGCCGGGCACCGTGTCGGTGAGCGAGAAGCTGGTGATGGTGTCACCCGCGGCCAGGGTCGGCACGCTCGACGCGATCGCCCACCGGATGAGGTCGGGGTTGCGCGCTTCCGCGGAGTTCGCCGGTGCCGGGACGCGCGTCTTCGTCGTCTCGGTGACCGCGTTCTTCGGGTACACGTGGACGTCGTAGATCCACTGGTTCGCCGGTGCACCGACCGGGCCGGTCGGCAACGGGAGCGACACGAGGAACGGCGCCGTCGGGTTGGTCGCGGCGGCCGGCAGGACGGTCTCCTGCACGTAGAACAGACCCAGCGGCATGTCAGCGGGGAAGGTCGCCGTGCCGTCGGCGGTGGACGGTGCCGACGTGAACGGAGCACCGGTCAGACGGGTCGAGGCCGCCTGCGGGCTGAGGCTGTTCGCGACGGTCCACCCTTCAGGCGTCGTGAGGTCGACACCGGCGACCTGGGTGGCCGTGAAGACGGCTCCGGGGAGCGGGGTGCCGAGGCCGGCGGTCGACGGCAGCTGCTGACCGGTGCCCGCGTTCTGCCCGTTGTTCGGGCCGAGTGCGAACTTGTGCACCGTGAAGCTGCGGGGCTGATTGGGGTCGATGTTGCCCGGCAGTGTCACCGCCTGCGCGGGGGCGACGTTCACGAGCGCAACGGCGGCGGCCAGCACGACGGTGCCGATCGCGGCGCCGAGACGCCTGGTGATGGATGTGGACATGGTTTCTCCTGTCGAAGGTGAAGTGCTGAACAGCGGGATGGGTTTCATGGGGTGGGTTCGGGGATGCGCGGGCGGGCGGTCAAGGTGTCACGTCGCCCTCCTTCGCGCCTCACGACGTCCCTGCCAGAGGGCGAGGACGAAGGCCAAGGCCAGCAGGGTCGATCCGCCGATGAGGAAGGCGTCGGTGCTCGGGCCTCCGGTCCGGGGCAACGCCGTCGGTTGGACGGGGGCGTTGACGAACCGGTAGACGGCGGTCTGCCCGGCGGGCGGAGCCGTGATCGTCGGTGAGGTCACCGTCGTCCAGGTGCCGTCCGGCTGCCGCCGTTCGATTCGCAACTGCTGGTACGCGAGGCGGGTCCCGCTCTGGGCGAGCGACTCGCTCAGGGTGTACGAGTGCCCCGGTCGGACGTCGAAGGTGCTGGCGGGGTTGCCGGAGGCGACGAAGTCCGCGCCTCGGACCGTGGTCTCGCCGAGCCCCGTGAACGCGGCCGGTGTCGCCGTCACGTTCCAGGTGGAGGGCTGGAACCCCGCCGCTGGGTTCTGTACGTTCTTCAGCAGGGTCAGGCTCGCCGTGGCGTTCGTGACCGTACACGTGACGTTGGTCGCCCGCTGCAGGCTGACGTCGCCGGCGGCGGTCACCGGCACCGCGGTCCCGGTCTCCGTCACGCAGGACCAGCCGCCGACCTGCACATAGCTCGCAGGGCCGCCCGCCTCCGACAGGCGGTAGGGGCTGTCGGCCGACACGACGACCGCGTTCACGGATCCGCTGCCGGCCGCGCCACTCGGTCCGGCGAGGGAGGTGGACGCGCTTCGGGTGGCGCTCAGCTGCCACGACGAGGGAGCCGCGGTGCCGAAGGAGACGTTCTTGGCGAGGGTCAGGGTGGCAACGGGCCGGTTCGTGTAGACACAGTCCACGACGTTGCCCGGTCCGATGTCGACGTTGACGGCGCCGCGCACCTGGTTGCCGACGGTCGTGACCGTCGTTGTTCCGGCGGCGCCGTTCACCGTGCACGCGAGGCTCTGGTAGCGGAAGCCTGACTGCGACGTCTCGGCGACGGCGATCCGTCCCCGTTGCGCCGCCGCACCGAAGAGCACCTGCCAGGTGGCCGATCCGTCGGATCCGGTGGACTGCGCAGGGTTCCGGGACGGCAGGATGCTGACGGTGCTTCCGGTGTTGGCGGTCGCGGTGGTGGTCATCGTCCAGCCGGGAGTGGGCGTCCGGTTGGCACCGTTCCAGTCCTCGACGATCTTCGTCACCCGTACCGTCGCGAACGGCGCCGGTGAATTGGAGAAGGTGCACGCGACTCCCACGCTCAACCGGTTCGGGATCGTGATCTCCGCCGTGGTCGCGGTGCCGGTGGAGATGCGGACGCCGTCTGCCCAGCACTCGTACACGCTCGTGTACGAGGTCAGCGGCGACGAGGACCCGCTCGCCATGGTCTCGGAGATGGTGACCGAGGTGTTGATCTGCGTCGGAGTCGGGCCGATGCGGGCGCTCTGGACACCCGTCGCCGTCCCGCTGGTGGTCACGGCCGCCGACTCGGCCAGCGGCGAACCCGCCGAGACGGCGAGCCGGAACTGGTCGGCCGCGTTGAGGCGCCCGACCACGTTCTTCTCGACGGACAGCGTGGACGGCGACGCGCAGCCGGCGAGGTCCGTGGAGGTGTTCGTCGTCGTGCCGATGGTGGCGCGGGGACTGTTGGGCACCCGCACCCAGGTCGCGGGATCGAACTGGTAGGCCGTCGTCCCGTTCCCGAGGAAGAGGGTTCCGGTGGGCGAGAAGGCGATGCCGTTCACGGCGGTGAGCGCCGCTCCGGTGTCGGTGCCGCTCAGTGCGCGTCGGGTCGTGGCGCTGGATGCGATGGTGCCGCCGGACGATGCCTGGAGTGATTCCCGCGTGACGCTGAACATGCCGACGTTGCTGGAGTCGGCCGCCGCCTGGACGATGTGGAGGTTCCCCTGCGCATCGAAGGAGATGTCGCCGTTCTCGCCGGCGGTGGTCCCGGTGAGCACCTGCCCGAGGTAGAGGAATCGGCTGCCGTTGTTCAGCGCGTTCGGGGTGTACTCCCAGAGCCGCATGGATCCGGCCGCCGACTTCCCGACGACGAACCGGCCGTTGAGCGGGTCGACCGCGCCACCGATGATGGTCCCGTCGAGGGCGGCACCGGTCCGGTCGAGGAACGAGCCCTGCGTCCCGGTGAACGCGGTGCGGGTCCCCTGGAGCGAGCCGTTGACGATCGTGTAGTTGACGACGCCACCGGCGTTCACGGCGTTGGTCCCGGTCCGGTCGATCGAGATGGCGCTCGTCCCGTTCGCGTTCACCCCGAGGGCGTTGATGTCGGTCGCACCGGTCACCGCTCCGACGAGCTGCGTGGGTGCGGCGGTGCTCGAAGCGTTCACCTGGGCGATGGACCCGTTGGTGCGCACCGCGTAGTAGTAGTTGCCGTCGCAGTACAGGGTCGCCGACTGCGGGGTGTTCGTGAACGTGCAGACGATCTCGGCGCCGGCTTCGTTCGGAATGGTGATGGGACCGGAGACCGACGTTCCGGTGGCCACCGTGGTCGTGCCGCGGATGCATTGATAGGTCGTCGAGTAGGTGTTGAGGGTCGCGGTCGACACGATGGACTCGGCGATCGTGTAGACGCTCCCCCTCGTGACGTTGATCGGACCGACCTGCTCGGTCTGGACACCGGTGTTGGCGCCGGTCGTCGTGGCGCTGGCGATCTCGGTCGCCCCGAGCGTCAGCGCGAGACGGAACTGGTCGCCCACGGTCGCGCGAGCGGTCACGGAGGTCCTGATCGTGATGCGCGCCGACGCTTCGACGACGAGGGAGGCGTTCTCGGGCGGGTTCAGCACCGTGCTGACGTTCGCCGGACCGTTCACGTAGGTGCCGGGGGTGTCCGACACGACGTTCACGGTGATCGTGCAGCTCGCCGCGCCTGCCGCGAGGTCGCCGCCGGACACCACGATCGATGACGCACCGGCACCGGCCTGCACGGAGAAGGCTGCGCCGGTGACGTTCACGCAGGTGCCGCCGACGGCCGGGGTCGGGGCGACGACCAGTCCGGCCGGCAGACTGTCGGTGAAGCCCCAGTCGTTCTTCGCGGCGAGCTCGGCGGTGTTCGTGACGGTGAAGGTCAGCGTCGTCGGGGTGCCTGTCGTGCCGGTGTCGGTGGCGAACGCCTTGTCGAGGCTCGGTGTGGCATCGACGATGCGCAGGTTGTCGAAGGCGAAGTCGTTGCCGGACGAGGCGGAGATCTGGTTGCTGACCCGGATGCGCGCTTGCGCCGCTTGCGCGGGGGTGAGGCGGACGGCCGTGTCGGTGAAGAACCGGCCGGCCCGGACCGCGGTCTCGGTGCCGAAACCGCTCGACAGGGTGGGAGAGGTGTACCGGCCGCCGGCGACGTTGCACGCCACGATCGGTGCCGCGGTGAGGGGCTGCACGGTCGCACCGAAGAGGATGGAGATGTCGAGACGGGAGTTGTTGTTCGCCCCGTTGGGCCTGGCCGAACAGGAATCCTCGGCGACATCGATGGAGGCCGCGTAGTACCGGTCGGCCGACGCCGTCAGGCCGACGGGCGCGGTGGACTCGATGACCGTCTGGTTCGCCGTCGTCGTCCCTCCCGTCATCGTCAGGGCGGTCACCGCGCGGTTGGCCTGCGACCCGGTGGTACCCGTCGTCGACCCGTTGGCCGGTGCCGTGTTGCTCGTGCTGCCGGCGACACCGAGTCGGAACTGGCCGAGGACGTCGGCGAGTCGTCGCACCTGGTTGCGAGGAACGACGTCTGTTGCGGCACCGCAGTAGCCGGTCGACGGGAAGGTCACCGCGTAGTTCAGGATCACGCCGTTGCAGTTCGTGTAGTTCAGCCAGAATGCGGCGGCGGTGAAACGGTTGGAGGCGTAGGGGCCGAGCTGGGCCGGGGTGGTGCTCGCCTCGAAGTCCTCGAGCCAGAGCTGCGCCGGAGCCTCTGGGACACCTGCGGCGAAGAGCGAGACGTCGGTCGGTGCCGCCGACCGGTTCTCCGCGTCCGGCGGTGACTCCTGCTCGGGCTCGTCGGCGGGCCCTTGCTCCTCGGCCGGTTCGGGCTCCTGCGCGCCGGGTGCCGGTTGCTCGGTCACCGGCGACGGGTCTGCATCGTCCGGCGTCGGCGTCGGCGGCGTCTCTGCGGGGGTTTCTGCGGGGACCGGGGCTTCGGCGGGTGGCTGGGTCTCCGACGGCGTCGGTTCCGCTGACGGCACATCGAGGGGTGTGGGCGTCGCCGCCGAGGCGCCCGGAGCGAAGAAGAGTCCGACCGTCATGGCCAACACGACCCCGTGCGTCACCAGCGGGAAGCCGCGGTGACGCTGCGCTGGTGAGCTGCGCGCGGCTGCGTGTGAGCGCGCGCGAAAGAGACGGTCGTGAGGCATGGCACATCCTGGGAAGGGCGACGTCTCCAGGACGTCGCTGGCGAGATAGCGGCTCCTGCGGTCCGGCCCAGGTGCGCTCGATCAGCGAAACGCATGCATCCGCCCGAGGCGGGATGTGCGTGGTTGAGAGAATCGGACAGGGAGACCTGCGGTCCCAGAGCGTGGAATGAGATTCTCTACTCGGCCCCCCGCCTTAGTTTGAGCGTACAAATACCTCACATGTCGGTCAAGAGCTCGCCTGTCCTCATTTTGGCCCACATATGGGGGTCAAAATGAGCTGTCTGCCGATTGGTCCGCGCGGTCGGTCGAGGGTGAGCGGGGAGGTCCCGGGTGGGTCATGAACCCGCGAATTGCGTCACGGTGTCCCACGCGAGCTTCACGATGAGGATGGACAGCGTCACCAGGAACACGATGCGCACGAAGCCGCTTCCGCGTTTCGTCGCCATCCGGGCGCCGATGAACCCGCCGGTGATGTTCATCACGGCCATGGCGAGACCGAGCGCGAGCAGGACCTCGCCGTGCACCCCGTACACGACGAGGGCGGCGAGGTTCGTGGTGAGGTTGGCGATCTTCGCGTTCACGCTGGCCTGCAGGAAGCCGTAGCCGAGCACGCCGACGATGAGGATGACGAAGAACGAACCCGTTCCCGGTCCGAGGATGCCGTCATAGAAGCCCACCAGCAGGCCGATCATCGCCGCCCGCCAGGCGACGGCGGTGGCGCGCTCATGGCGGGGTTCGTGGTGCAGGCCCATGGTCGGCTTGAACAGGGTGTACAGCGCCACGGCGATCACGGCGACGAGCACGACGGGCGTCAACACGTCGCGAGGGACGTACCGCGAGAGGGCGGCACCGACGGTCGACCCGGCGTAGGCCCCGGCGACGAGAGGCGCCAGTAGCGCGAGCCGCACCCTGATCTTGCGCAGGTACACCCAGCTCGCCGACAGGGTGCCGAAGAACGACGACAGCTTGTTCGTGCCCAGGATGAACGGGGTCGCGACGTCGTTCGGAACGGCGATGACGAGCGCGGGCAGCTGGATCAGCCCGCCGCCGCCGACGACCGCGTCGACCCAGCCGGCCACTCCGGCCGCAACGAGGAGGAGGATGAGCGCGGCCACCGAGACGGGGAGCCATTCGGCGATCAGCGGTCCATCGAGCACAGTCGCCCAGCCTAATCCTCAGGGTGACGATCCAGAGCACTGACGTCGAACGGGGTCTTCGAGGGTTCAGACGATCCCGATGCATTCACATCTGCTTATATGTACAGATGAACGAGGATCTCGAACCTGCGGCCGAGTTGTTCAAGGCGCTGTCCTCCTCCTCGCGGTTGCGGTTGCTGCGCATCCTGGCCGGCGGCACATCCACGGTCGGTCAACTCGCCGAACAGAGCCAGTTGTCGCAGCCGTTGGTCTCGCAGCACCTGCGGACGCTGCGCTCGGCCGGCCTCGTCTCGGTGCAGCGGATCGGTCGAGAGGCGCACTACGACGTCGCTGACGTGCACGTCTCGCACATCGTCGACGATGCCGTGCAGCACGCGCTCGAGGGATAGCGAGAACCACTATCGATTAGGTGCATGTATTGCAATTCGCTTATGAATGAGATGTACTGGTCAAGCGTCGCCGTCCATCGCGACACCTCATCTCCTCCTTCGAAAGGCAACCATGAGCACGACTGACATCCACGCCGAGCACTCCGTCACCGAGCACGAGCACGGAACGGATTGCGGCCACGAGGCCGTCCAGCACGACGACCACACCGACTACGTGCACGGCACGCACCACCACGCTCTGCACGACGGTCACTACGACGAGCACGAGAGTGTCGCCGAGCACACCGTCGCCGACCACGAGCACGGTGCGGCGTGCGGTCACGACGCCGTCGACCACGACGGTCACGTCGACTACCTCCACGACGGCCACCAGCACGCCGCGCACGGCGAGCACTACGACGAGCACTGAGTCTCGTCCGATCCTCGTGTGAGGACATCACGCGGGATTCGAGCGGTGGGCGTCCGGCCCTGAGGACAAGCGCGGTTCCCGGGTGCACCGCGTGCCGGCTCGGGCTAGCATCGTGCCGTGGAATACCGCGAGATCGCCGGGGTCGTCTCGGCAGACGGAGTGGCCGCGGCGGGCTGGATCGGGCAGGACCGCTACCGGGTCGGCGTCGACGAGTGGCAGTACGGTGGAGACGGGATGCTCAGCACCCTGCACGCCGACGTCGGCCCCACCCGGTGGATGCATGCCACGCGGACATCGGATCGCACCTGGCGCGTCGCCACTTCCTCCGGCTCGTTCGAGCTGCGGTGGCGGACCGACATCGCCCCGCACCTGTTCGAGCTCGTCGGGGCGGTCCTCTTCGGACGCGTCGAGGGGGTTCCTGGCGGGGCGCTCGTCGTGCCGCCACAGATGCCGGTGGCCGAGGCCGTGTTCGTGCTCTGGGTGGCGAACCACCTCGTGCGGGCCGCGCAGGCCGGAGCCATCGCCATGACTGCCGCCGTGAACGCCGTCAACGCCGTGAACACGGCGAACACGGTGGCCATGATCTCCCGGTTCTGAGTGAACGGATCGCGCCGTACGCGATGGTCGGAAGCCGTCGTAAGCGGTTGACGTCGACCACGCCTTCAGGAGCCCGTTTGGCGGCCCCTTCGCGCGGGGATTCGCCTAGTGATCGAGGTTCGTCGGCAGGTCGAGGTTGCGGAACGTGGAACTGTCATCGAAGGTCCCGTCGCCCGGACCCGGTCGTCCGGAGTGGTACAGGACGAAGCCGCAGATGAGGGCGAGCGGTCCGAGCGAGAGCCCCGCTGGTGCGAACCCCTCTGAGACCGGGATGCCGAAGCCGAACTGCGGGATCGAAGCGAGGATGAGCGCGATTCCCGCGCCGATGCACCATCGTCCGGCCGTGCGCTGACGGCGTTGCTTCCGGTTCATGCGTGACACGCTATCGCCACAGCCGCTGTCGGACCAGCGTCACGGTGGTGTCCCGAGTGCTGCGGCGTTCCTCGTGGCCGCTGGGTCGGAGGACCGGCGCCCGGTCAGGCTGGGGCGACCGGCTGCTGGAGCTCGGTGACCGACACCGTGTCAGCGTCAGGCATCCCGTGACCTCGGTCGGATGCGCGTGAGCGAGTGACGTGACCGTCGATGCACAGCCGGTCGAGGATGGCGACGAACCGTCGCGCCGCGCTCGTCGGATCTCTCTTGACGTCGTCGACCATCGTCGTCATCATTCGAAAGCGACCGACGGTAACGGACCGCCGGCACCCTCGAGAGAGACGGCCCCGATGTCCACCATGATCTTCGTCAATCTTCCCGTCAGCGACCTGGACCGGTCACGCGTGTTCTTCGAGGCACTCGGCTACTCGATCAATGAGGGGTTCAGCGACCAGAACGCGATCAGCGTGGTCATCAGCGACACGATCACGGCGATGTTGCTCACGCGGGAGTTCTTCGCGGAGTTCACGAGCAAGTCGATCATCGACGCCACCACCGCCTCTGAGGTGCAGCTCGCGCTCAGCGCCGAGAGCAAGGACGACGTCGACTCGATGTTCGAGAAGGCCATCGCGAGCGGCGCTACGCCTGCCGGCGAACAGGATCATGGCTTCATGTACTCGAAGAGCTTCGACGACCTCGACGGCCACCACTGGGACTTCGTCTGGATGGACCCGGAGGCGGCCGCCGGCGGTGCGCCGGAGATGACCGTCGAGGAGATGCGGGCGAACACGACGCGCAGCTGAGCGCGTCGGGGGAGGCGTCGCCGTCGGCCGCATCACCGAGCAGGGGTCTACGTCGAACTCCCGCACGGGAATTGGAGCGGATGACGGGAATCGAACCCGCGCTATCAGCTTGGGAAGCTGAAGTTCTACCATTGAACTACATCCGCGTGGCGCCGGAGCGTCCTGAGTAATCGTACATGACCCGGCGGTGCTCCGTATGGACTCGGGCCTCGCCCCCTCCCGGTCCCTGAGCTTGTCGAAGGGAGGAGGACCCTCGTATGCCCTTCGACAGGCTCAGGGACCGGAGGTGGCCAGGGACCGGAGATGGCCTGGGACCGGAGATGGCCAGGGACCGGAGATGGCCAGGGACCGGGACGGGATGGCCCGGCGGATCGGGATGGGTTCTGCTGGTCCCTGAGCCTGTCGAAGGGTGGGGTGTGGTCGTGTGCCCTTCGACAGGCTCAGGGACCGGGGTTCGGCTCAGGGACCGGGGATGGCCAAGGGACCGGGGTTCGGCCCGAGGCTCAGGGGCCGCGGCTAGGCTGGTTCACCGTTCCCCGAGCGGGACGGGATCGAGGGTGTGACGTGAAGCGCAGTGCAGGTGTCGTCGTGGCCGGCCTCGCCACCGTTGCGGTCGCGGGGTTCGGGGTCGCGAGCGCGATGGTCGCCCGCCGCATCATCGGGGCAGGACGGGTGCACTTCTGCGAGGTGCTGCCGACCTCCACTCCGGTGACCGTGCGGCTCGAACGGAACGCCGCCACCGCGCTGCCGGGACGATACGGGCTCGAGTTCGAGGACGGGTCGCGGGTGATCGTGGGCCCGGTGATCGGTCGCGAGACGACGGACGGGTCGGTGATGCGAGCAGTGATCACCGGTCGGGTTCCAGCCGGGGCGACCCGTGCGCGGTTCACCGGGGCGGCTGTGACACCCGCGGACTTCGGGGTGGACGAGGCGCGCGTGCCGAGGACGCCGTCAGGTGCGTGGCGATTCGAGGCGGTCGTCGGCGGCGACGCTCATGACGACACCTGGGTCGTGCACACCCACGGGCTCGGGGCCTCGCCGCTCGCGACGCTCCGCTCCGCGCAGGCCGTGCGTCGGGCAGGTCTGCCGTCGCTCGTCACCTGCCTCGGGTCCGCGTTCGCCGAGCGTCGCTCGGGGGCTGACGCCACGGACGTCGACCGCGTCATCGCGGCCATCGACGACGCCGTGGTGCTCGGTGCTCGACGGGTCGTCGTCTGCGGGTGGTCTTACGGTGCCGCCTTGAGCCTCGCAGCGGCACGCGAGCGACCCGATGTGGTGCAGGGCGCGATCCTCATCTCGCCGATGCTCGGCCTCAGCGAGACGGTGCTGCACGCGGCCGAGGTCGCCGGGGTGCCGCGGGTACTCGTGAACTCGGCGCTCGCCGTGCTCTCGACGCCGGTGCTGGCGCGATCCGCCGGGGTGCGCGGCGCGGTTCCGGTCCGCGCGCTGTCCGCCGGGCCGATCGACGGCCTGCCGACGCTCGCGATCCACTCGCCCGGCGACACGACGATCCCCGTGGAGCTCACGCGGGCCGTCGCCGCTGAGTCGGCCTCGTTCGAGCTCGTCGAGGTGGACGCTGCGCCCCACGGCTTGGAGTGGAACGTCGCGCCGGAGGCGTTCGAAGCGGCTGTGCGGGAGTGGCTCGACGCGCGCTGATCGGGTGAGGCTCGGTCCCTGAGCGAGGTGCTCCTCGGTCCCTGAGCTTGTCGAAGGGCGGGGTGTGTCCGTGGTGCCCTTCGACAGGCTCAGGGACCGGGATCATCGGTGGGTAGGACGGTTCGGTGGGGTGCGTGGTGCCCTTCGACGGGCTCAGGGACCGGGGTGGGGCTCAGGGACCGAGGCGACTGGGACCGGGCCCTTGGGCCGGCTCTCCCGCCTAGGCCTGGTCCTTCGCATAGCGGTAGCGGGCGCCGGTGTGCTCCTCGGGGAGACGGTCACCACGGCCGTGGAGCTTGTGGCGGAGGCTCCCCTCGACGTACTCCTCGGAGTAGGCACCACGACGACGCAGCTCGGGGATGACGAACTCGACGATGTCCTCGAAGGTGCCCGGCGTGATCGCGTAGGCGAGGTTGAAGCCGTCGACGTCGGTCTCCTCCACCCACTCCTGCAGGGTGTCGGCGATCTCCGACGCACTGCCGACGATCCGCGGACCGAGCCCACCGATCGCCCCCATGCGCGCGATGTCCTTCACCTTGAACTCGCCACCCTCCTCGTTGGCCGCCTGGTAGTTGGCGACCGCCGACTGGATAGCGTTGCTCTTGACGTTGCCGATCGGCTCCTCCGGGTCGTACTGCGACAGGTCGATACCCATCCAACCCGACATGAACACGAGCGCACCCTCCTGCGACGCGTACTGCAGGTAGTCCTCGTGCTTCGCCTGGGCCTTCTCGCTGGTCTCGTCGGTGATGATCGTCAGCAGCGTGTAGATCTTCGCCGAGTACCGGTCGCGACCGGCGGCCTCGAGAGCGTCGCGGATGCGGCCGACCGTCGCCTTCAAACCGGCCTTCGTCGACGCACCGACGAAGATCGCCTCCGCGTTGCCGGCGGCGAACCGGATGCCGCGCGGCGACGCACCGGCCTGGTAGATGACCGGTGTCCGCTGCGTGGACGGCTCGGACAGGTGGATGCCGGGCACCGTGTAGTGCTTGCCGAAGTGCCCGATCTCGTGGACCTTCGTCGGGTCGGTGAACACGCCCGTCTCGCGGTCGCGCACGACGGCGTCGTCCTCCCACGACCCCTCCCACAGCTTGTAGAGGACCTCGAGGTACTCGTCGGCGACGTCGTACCGCTCGTCGTGCTCGAGCTGGTCGTCGTGCCCCATGTTGCGCGCCGCACTCGGCAGGTAGCCGGTGACGACGTTCCAGCCGACCCGCCCCTTCGTCAGGTGGTCGAGCGTCGACATGCGTCGCGCGAACGGGTACGGGTGCTCGTACGCGGTGCCGGCCGTGACGCCGAAGCCGAGGTGCTTCGTCACCGCGGCCATCGCCGACACGAGCAGGATCGGGTCGTTCACCGGCACCTGCGCGCCGTTGCGGATCGCGGCCTCGTTGCTGTCGCCGTAGACGTCGTAGGTGCCGAGGACGTCGGCGATGAAGATGCCGTCGAAGTTGCCGCGCTCGAGCAGTTGCGCCAGGTCCGTCCAGTAGGAGAGGTCCTTGTAGGTGCTCGAGCGGTCGTCGGGATGACGCCACATCCCCGATGCCTGGTGGGCGACGCAGTTCATGTCGAAGGCGTTGAATCGGATCTGTCGGGTCATACGCACGATCCTGCATCACGAGTCCCGGACGTCGCCTGGCAATCGGCCCCTCGCGTAACAGGGCGTCATCTAGGCCCCGGACATCACCTCTGCGACGTGTCCTCCGCTGCGATCGCCTCGGCGTACTCCTCGTCGCTGAGGGCGCCGACCGTCGAGTGCCGGCGTCCGTACCCGAGGTAGAGCGCCGCGCCGACGAGCATCCAGACGAGGAACACGATCCAGGTCGTCCCGCCGAGCGACACCATGAGCCCGAGGCACATGACGATGCCGAGCGCGGGGACCACCGGGAACAGCGGGACGGAGTAGCTGCGGTCGAGGTCGGGGCGTAGGCGACGCAGCAGGATGACCGAGAGGTTCACGAGGGCGAACGCGAACAGTGTGCCGATGCTCGTGGCGTCGGCGAGTTCGCCGAGGGGGATGAGGGCGGCGACCACCGCGACGACCGCACCGACGATGACGGTCCCGGCGACGGGCGTCCCGCTGCGGCGACCGACGCGCGAGAACACCCGCGGCACCATGCCGTCCTGCGCCATCCGGTACAGGATGCGCGTCTGCCCGTAGTAGACGGTGAGCACGACGCTCGCGATCGCGATGACCGCGCCGATGGAGAAGAAGAGCGCGACGATCGGCTGCCCGGTGATCTCGGTGAGGATGCCGACGAACGCGGACTCGTCGTCCGCGAAGGCGGTCCACGGGCGGGCACCGATCGCGGCGATGGCGACCAGGATGTAGACGGCGGTGACGATCACCATCGACAGGATGATCGCGCGCGGCAGGTCGCGACGCGGGTTCGTCGCCTCATCGCCGGCGGTCGATGCCGCATCGAACCCGATGTAGGAGAAGAACAGCCGGCTGGAGGCTGCCGCGATGCCGGCGATCCCCATGGGTGCGAGCGGTTCGAAGTTGCCGAGGGAGAACGCCGAGAACGCGATGACGACGAAGACGAGCAGCACGGCGAGCTTCACGAACACCATGATCGTGTTCGCCCAGGCGCTGTCCTTCGCGCCGCGGACGAGCAGCAGCATCGCGAGCAGGACGAGGGCGGCGGCCGGCAGGTTGATCAGTCCGTCGGCGACGCCGATCGGGTTCGCGAGTGCCGGCGGCAGTCCCAGGCCGAAGACCGCGAGCGCCTCGTTCACGTACTGCCCGGCGCCGACGGCGACCGCGGCGACGGAGACCCCGTACTCGAGCACGAGGCACCACCCGCACACCCAGGCGACGCCCTCACCCATGGTCGCGTAGGCGTAGGAGTAGCTGGATCCGGAGACCGGCACCGACCCGGCCATCTCGGCGTAGGACAGGGCCGACAGGAGTGCTGCGAGTCCGGCGACCGCGAACGCGATCCAGACGGCGGGTCCTGCGAGCGGGACGGCGGTGCCGAGGACGACGAAGATCCCGGTGCCGAGCGTCGCGCCGACGCTGATCATCGTGAGCTGCCAGACGCCGAGCGATCGGCGGAGCGACGTCCCCGACTCGGCGGGATCCGTCCCGAGTCGGACGAGCGGCATGCGCCTGCGCAGCTGCGCGAGGAGCGGGAGTCGGCGGTTGGTCACGGGTATCCATGGTAACCGTGGGCGCGAGGATCGTCCGGCGCGCTCGCACTCACCCGGTCTCGGCGAGCTCGGGTCTCGTCTCGTGTCGTCGGCCGTCGGGTGTGGTCCAGGTGAGGATGCCGCCGGGGTGGTGCTCGAGGTTCCAACCCGGCAGGTGCTTCAGTCGGTGATGATGTCGGCAGAGACAGGCCAGGTTGTCGACCGCTGTCGTGCCGCCGTCCTGCCAGGCGATCGAGTGGTCGAGGTCGCAGTTCCGGGCGGCTCGTCCGCAGCCTGGAGCCCGACACGTGGTGTCTCGCAGGCGGACGGCACGCGCCAGGTCGGCCGGGACCCGGTACTGCTCGCGTCCGACGGACACGATGGCTCCCGTTTCCGGTCGGGTGAGGATGCGGGTCATCGAGGGCGCGGTGACCGCGAGTCGGGCGGCGGTGTCGGGGTCGATCGGGCCGTAGCCGTCGAGCACGCCGGGTTCGTCGGTGACGCCGAGGGTGGACAGTGCCGGGACGGTCATCTGAACGGTGGCCCGGATGCGGGCCTCGATGCCGACGGGCTCGGCGAGCAGGGGGTCGGCCCCGGCGGCGACCGCCTCCTCCGCGATCCTGGCGGCGTCGTCGAGCGGTGCGGAACCGGGAAGCCACGTGAACGTCCCGGTCGTCTCCGGGTCGACCGGGATGGGACCTGTGTCGTCGCTCACCGTGCCGGCGACGGCGAGCGACGCGAGGGTGTCGGCGCGCAGCTGTGCGAGCGTGCGGGCGTCGCCGGCGATCCGCGCCGGGACCGCGACGGCGTCGAGGCGGTTCCTGATCGCGTGCGCCAACGGGGCCGTGGTGAACAGGTGCAGCCAGGCCATGCCGTCGGCCGCAGCCTCGAGCTCGACGCGGCGCTCGGTGATCGAGCGCGTGCGTCGGGCGGTGATCGATTCGGGATGCAGCCGTTCCCGAACGACCCTGGCGCGCTGCCGGAGGCGTGCTGTCGTCGATCGGAGAGCGACGGGCAGCACCTGCTCCAGGAACACCGCGTGGCCTTCCACCGGGACGTCGCGCAGCTGGTCGGTGATCGCGCGGGCGTGACCGCCGCTGATGGAACCGTGCGCGAGGGCCTCGAGCACGGCGGGTGCGTGGTGGACGAGTGCCTCGGCGTCGCCGACCCGCGCTTGGAGCGTCGGCTCGGACATCCTCGTGGCGATCGCGAGCGACGCGCACATCGACCGCCTCGCGAGATCGCGTGCGTCGGTCGAGGTGGCGCTCGTGGAGACGAGTGCTGACGCCGTCGCGTCGGCGTAGGAGAAGGCCTCGGCCAGCAGCTGCGCCTCCTCGGCGTCGAGCGCCGCGCGGCGCCTGGAGAGATCGACGAAGCGGTCGGTGAACGACGCCATCCGAGCAGCGAAGGCATCGCTCGGATGCTCCGGATGCCCCTCGCGCTCGAGCGCCTCGGGGCCCTGGATCATGGCGGTCTCGGTCATGACCACAGTCCACCATGGACCACTGACATTCGAGATGATCACGAGGATCCCGGCCGTGAGGACGAGTCCGCGGCCTCGCACAGGCGACCGCGGAACGCCAGGGCGAGACCGCGGTCACCGGTGGCTCGTACGATGAGCGGGTGGGTATGCGTTCGCTGCTGAGTCAGCTGGCCGGGGGAGTTCGAGGAGCGGCGCCGGAGGGTGTCGACGAGCAGGCGGTCGTCCGCCTCAACGCCGAACGGCCCGTGCGCGAGGTGCTCGAATTGGCAGGCCGGATCGGTGAGTCGATGCTCGCGCTCGGGGCCGCAGCGGCCGAGGTCACCGACGCCATCCGTCGGGTCTGCCGCGCGTTCGACCTCGAATGCCAGGTCGACCTCACCTTCACCTCCATCCTCATCGCGCACGACGGGTCCGAGCGGTCACCTGGGGTCACGGTGCTGCGCGTCGTGCGTTCGCCCGCAGCCGACTTCGACCGGCTCGCGAAGGTCGTCGTGGTCGCCGAAGGGATCACCCGTCGCTCCGAGCCGATCATGACCGTCACCGACGTCGCCCGCGACGAGGAGGCGGACGTGCTCGACGAACTGCACGCCCGCCTCGGCACCGCCCATCGCGACCTCGACCGCATCCTCACCGCCCGTCGCACCTACCGTCGCGGCTTCATCACCGTGCTGCTGTCGACCATGGCCGCGGCCGTCGCCGTCCTCCTCGGCGGCGGCGTGGTCTCGATGCTGCTCGCCGCAGCCACCACGGCACTCATCGACAGCGCGTTCCGGGCCCTGAACGTCTGGAAGCTGCCCGTCTTCTTCCTCCAACTCACCGGAGCGGCCATCGCCACGACGGTCGCCGTCCTCATCTCCATCCTCAGCCCCTACGTCCCGGCGGACCTCTCCGCGCTGCCCCCAGCCCTCATCGTGGCGTCCGGCATCGTCGTCCTCCTCGCCGGCGCTTCACTCGTCGGGGCGGCCGACGACGCGATCAACGGGTTCCCGGTCACCGCAAGCGGACGCCTCGTCGAGGTGATGCTCCTCACCATCGGGATCGTCGTCGGCATCGGTGGGGTGCTCGACCTCGCCCGACGACTCGGCATCTCGCTCGTCCTCTTCGACCTCCCCGTGAGCCCCTGGCCGGTCGCCGTGCAGATCGTCGGAGCGGCCGTCGCCTCGGCAGCCTGGGCGATGGCCTCGTACGCGGCCCTCCGCGCGGCGTTCTTCGCGGGCGTGACCGGCGCCATCGCGTTCTCGGTGTTCGTGTTCGTCTCCGGCAGCGGCGTCGCCCCGGCGGCGGCCAGTGCGCTCGCCGCACTCGTGATCGGGTTCGCTGCGGAGGCGCTCGGCCCGCGGCTGCGGATCCCGGCGATCATCCTGACGATCTGTGGGATCGTCCCACTGCTGCCCGGGCTCGCGATCTACCGCGGCATGCTCGCCCTCGTGAACGGTGAGCAGGGTTCGGAGGGCTTCGAGCAGCTCCTGCAGGCGGGGCTCACCGGCCTCGCGCTCGCCGCGGGCGTCACCTTCGGCGAGATCCTCGCGCGCCGCTCGGGTGTCTCCGGCCGGGTGCTGTTGCCCGGGTACATCCGGCGCTCCAAGCGCCACCCGCGCTGACCGGTCGCGGTCACTGAGCTTGTCGAAGTGCGCCCTTCGACAGGCTCAGGGACCGGGATGGTGTTGCTCAGGGACCGGCCGGCGTGACCGACCGCTGCTGGGGCTTCGCCGCGGACGTCAGGAACGACGCCAGGACGACGACGGCGAGCACGACGATCATCGCGCCGCGCAGACCGAAATGCTCCCCGAGGAACCCGAGCAGCGGCGGCCCGACGAGGAATGCGACATAGCCGGCCGAGGCCACCGCCCCGACGGTCGTCGTCGGATCGTCGCTCTCACCCGCCGCGGAGAGGGTCACGGGGAAGCCGAGGGCCGCACCGAGCCCCCAGAGCAGGACCGCGAGCCCCGCGACGAGGACGCTGTCGGAGAAGACGACGAGCGCGATCCCGACCGCCGACACCAGCGCGCTCACCCGCAGCACGTTGGCCTTCCCGAAGCGGGCGAGGAGCGGTTCACCGGCGAAACGACCGATCGTCATGGCGAGAGCGAACCCGGCGAAGACGATCGATCCGACGGCCGCCGTGGTGCCGTGCCCGTCGACCATGATGAGCGGCAACCAGTCGCCGGCGGCGCCCTCCGCCAGCGCGAGGGCGAGCACGATGAGTCCGAGGAAGATCACACGCTGCTGTCGCCACACCGCGAGCTGCGCGCGGATGCCGGGGGAGCCGACCCCCGTGTCCGTCTGACGTCCCGTGTCGGCCGGGATCTTCGGGATCGCCCACAGCAGCGCCGCGAGGGCCACGGCCACGACGATCAGCAGGTGGATGGTCACGGGGAAGGCGATCGCCGTGAGCGCGATGCCGGCGACGGATCCGATGACGGAGCCGAGGCTGTAGCAGCCGTGGAGCACGGGCAGGATGGACCGTCCGGACAGCTGCTCGATCGTCGCACCCTCGATGTTGATCGCGATCTCTGCAAGGCCGAAACCGAGGCCGATGCCGACCAGCCCGACGAACACGCCCAAGCCTTGGCCGGCACCCGCCATGAGGGCGAGGAGGGCGAGCCCCGTGACGAAGGCGGTACCACCGATGAGGATCGGGCGTCGGGCGCCGAAGCGGCGGACGAACGCCGCCGAGGACAGGACGCCCGTCATCGAACCGATCGAGATGCCGAAGAGGATGAGCCCCATCTCGGCGGTGCTCGCATGCACGAGGTCGCGGACAGCGGGCGTCCGGACGATGAAGGATGACAGGCCGACCCCGAGGGTCAGCATGAAGACGAAGATCGCCCCGCGCCGCCGCCGAAGAGGGGCGGACAGCGCGGGGCGGGGGTTCGCCTGACCGGCGCGAGCACTCATGCTCCGAGCCTAGAGGCGGTGGGAGTGCTGATTGGCAGGAATCAGATGATCAGCCCGAGGGGTTCTCGACGGGATCGCCCTCGGCGTCGGTCCCCGTCTCGGGATCGACCTCCTCGGGCTTCGTCACGGCCTGCTCGATGTCGTCGTCGTGTGCGCGCTGCGCGTCCGACTCGGGTCCGTTATTCGACATCGCCACGCCATCCCTGACCGGTCTGACCTTCGGTCTCGACGAGCTGCTTGAAGTTGCCGAGGTCCTTCTTCACCGCATGTCCGGCCACACCGACGGCGGAACCGAGGTGCTCGAGGAGGCCCTTGGGCTCCCAGTCCAGCTGCACGGTGACGCGCGTCTTGGCGTCCTCCAGGCGGTGGAAGGTGACGACGCCGGCGTGGTCCGCCTCGCCGCCCGTGCTGTTCCAGGCGACGCGCTCGTCCGGGTGCTGCTCGGTGATCTCCGCTTCGAAGGTGCGGGTCTGGCCGGCGACGCTCACCGTCCACTCGGTGAGCGTGTCGGTGACCTGCGTGATCGACTCGACCTCGTCGAGGAACTTCGGGAAGTCCTCGAAGCGGGTCCACTGGTTGTAGGCGACGGAGACGGGAACGTCCACGTCGATGGTTTCGATGATCTGCGTCATGGGCGCCATCCTCTCTGGTGCTGCGGTACCTGCACGGGTCTCGTCCGGAAAACCCGGACGCGACTGCGACGGTACGCGTGCAAGCTGCGATTCCGGGGGCATGGCCACAGGCGCTGCAACCTGTTACCCTGCCCGTCGCGACGCGTGCCCTCGCTCAGAGTTGGAAGCGGTACCCCATGCCGGCCTCGGTGAGCAGATGGCGGGGGGTGGCCGGCTCCGGCTCGAGCTTCTTCCGCAGCTGCGCGATGTAGAGGCGCAGGTAGCCGGTGTCGGTCACGTGCGTCGGACCCCAGATCTCCGTGAGCAGCATCTGCCGGGTCACGAGCTTGCCGGCGTTCCGGATCAGCAGCTCGAGCACCTGCCACTCCGTCGGCGTCAGGCGGACGGTGACCGGGGTCGCACCAGCGATCTGCCTGGTGACCTGCTTCGCGGCGAGGTCGACCACGATGTCGCCGAACCGCACGGTGGGTTCGGCCTCGGCACCGGGGACCCGTCGGGTGAGCGCGCGGACCCTGGCGAGCAGTTCGTCGATCGCGAACGGCTTCGTCACGTAGTCGTCGGCTCCGGCGTCGAGCGCCTCGACCTTGTCCGTCGAGCCGGCACGACCGGACACCACGAGGATCGGCGCGTCGGTCCAGCCGCGGAGGCCCTCGATCACCTGCCGCCCGTCGAGCCCGGGCATGCCGAGGTCGAGCAGGTACAGGTCGGGGCGGTGCGTCGTCGCGGCGTTGAGCGCAGCGGTGCCGTCCTCGGCCGTGATGATCTCGTAGCCGCGGGCGGTGAGCGTGATGCGCAGGGCCCGGAGGATCTGCGGGTCGTCGTCGGCGATGAGGATCTTCATCGAGCGCTCCCCTCCTGATCACGTGCCGCCGGCAGCGACACCACCATGGTGAGACCCCCACCCGGCGTGTCCTCCGGTTCGAGTGTGCCACCCATCCCCTCGACGAAGCCCTTCGACAGCGCGAGCCCCAGGCCGAGACCGGTGAGGTTGTCGGTGTCGCCGAGCCGCTGGAAGGGGACGAACACGTCCTCCCGCCGGTCGGGTGCGATGCCCGGGCCGTGATCCACGATGCGGATCTCGACGGCGTCGCGGAACCCGCTCGTCGCGATCCGGACGGGGGTGTCGTCGGGACTGAAACGCTGCGCGTTCGTCAGGAGGTTCACGATGACCCGCTGGAGGAGGCCGGCGTCCGCGAGGACGGGTGGCAGCTCGGGTGCGAGATCGAGCTCGGCGTCGTGCGGGCCGATGCCGAGCTCGTCGAAGGCCGGCAGGATCGCGTCCTCGACGTCGATCGGTGCGACGGTCACGGCGAGGACACCGGCCTGGAGGCGACTGACGTCGAGCAGGTTGGTGACGAGGGCCGCGAGCGTGCGCAGGCTGTCGTCCGCGGTTTCGAGGAGGTCGCGGCGGTCCGCCGTGGTGAGTTCGACGTCGGTCGCGCGCAGTCCGGTGACGGCGGCGGTCGCGGCGGCGAGGGGGCGCCGGAGGTCGTGACTGACCGCCGAGAGCAGCGCGCTCCGCACCCGGTCGGTCGCGGCCAGCGGGCCGACCTCCTGGGCGGTGGCGCGCAGATCGGTGTGCTCGAGCGAGGCGTCGAGCTGCGCCGCGATGACGGCGAGCAGGCGGCGGTCGGAGGCGGCGAGCACGCCACCGTGCAGTTCGAGCACCGCGCGGGTGCCGATCGGGACGCTCGTGAAGTCGCCGCCGCGGGTCGGTTCGCCGTCGACCGCGAGGACCTGCTCACCCGCGACGAGGCGCACCCCGGCGAGCGAGAAGGACTCACGGGTCCGGCTGACGAGTGCCTGCAGGGCACCCTCGCCGCGGAGCACGCTGCCCGCGACCGTCGCGAGCAGCTCGGACTCCGCGGCCGCGCGCCTGGCCGTGCGAGCCCGCCGGGCCGAGAGGTCGACGACCCCGCTCACGATCACCGCGATGACGACGTAGAGCACGAGCGCCACGAGGTGCGCCGGGTCGTCGATGGTCACGGTGTAGAGCGGTTGGACGAAGACGAAGTCGAGCGTGACCCCGGACAGGACGGCCGCGAACACCGCCGGCCAGAACCCGCCGACGAGCGCGACGAGCACGACGAGGAGCTGGTAGGACAGCACCTCGCTCGTGATGGACTCCTCGGTGCGGGCGAGGTGGAGGAGCCAGGTGACGAGCGGCCCGCCGATGAGCGCGAGCGCGAAGCCCGCGATGTGGCGCCGTGCGCTCAGGGCGCCGCCGAGCTTCGGCAGCCGGAACCGGCCGCCCGCCGCCTCGTGGTTGACGATGTGGACGTCGATGTTGCCCGACTCACGGATGACCGTGTTGCCGATGCCGGGCCCCGTGACCGCGGCGGACAGGCGACTGCGCCGGCTGACGCCGATGACGAGCTGCGTCGCGTTCGCCGCCTTCGCGAAGTCCACGAGCGCACGAGGCACGTCGTCGCCGACGACCTGGTGGAAGGTGCCGCCGAGGGTGTCGACGAGCGCTCGCTGCTGCGCGAGTGCTCCGGGGTTCGCGGTGCGGAGGCCGTCCTGCGTCGTCACATGCACCGCGATGAGCTCACCACCGGAGGAGCGGGCTGCGATCCGGGCGCCGCGCCGGAGCAGGGTCTCGCCCTCCGGTCCGCCGGTGAGGGCGACGACGACCCGCTCACGCGCCTCCCAGGTGCTGTCGATGCCGTGTTCGGCGCGGTAGTCGCGGAGGGCGGAATCGACCTCGTCGGCCAGCCACAGCAGCGCCAACTCGCGCAGTGCCGTGAGGTTGCCGAGGCGGAAGTAGTTGGACAGTGCGGCGTCGATCCGTTCGGCCGGGTAGACCCGCCCGCCGGCGAGCCGGTCGCGGAGTGCCTGTGGAGCGAGATCGATGAGTTCGATCTGGTCGGCCGCCCGCAGCACGGCGTCAGGGATCGTCTCCCGCTGCGGCACCCCGGTGATCTGCCGGACGACGTCGTTGAGCGACTCGATGTGCTGGATGTTCACCGTCGAGAGCACGGAGACACCGGCGGCGAGCAGGGCCTCCACGTCCTGCCAACGCTTGTCGTTCGTTGAACCGGGGGCGTTCGTGTGAGCCAGTTCGTCGACGAGCGCGAGTCCGGGGCGGCGCGCGAGGACGGCCTCGAGGTCCATCTCGTCGAGCGTCACGCCCCGGTGCTCCACGCCCCGACGCGGCAAGGTCTCGAGCCCCTCCGTCAGGGCGGCGGTCGCGGCCCGGCCGTGGGTCTCGACGACCGCGACGACCACGTCGACGCCCTCCGCGGCGAGACGGTGACCCTCCTCGAGCATCGCGTACGTCTTGCCGACGCCGGGGGCCGCGCCGAGGAGCACCCGGAGTCGTCCGCGCTGCATGGGTTATCCGTTCAGTCGGGCCACGGCGAGGTTGAGCTGCAGGACGTTGACCGTGGACTCCCCAAGGTAGCCGAGGTCGGGGCCCTGCGTCAGGCGCTCGACGAGGGCACGGACCGCACCCTCGTCGAGGCCGCGCTCGGCGGCGACGCGGGGCACCTGCAGCAGTGCGTAGGCCGGGCTGATGTGCGGGTCGAGGCCGGACGCGGAGGCCGTCAGCGCGTCGGCGGGGATGCTCGACGGATCGACGTCCTCGAAGGCGGCGATGGCCGCGCGGCGCTCCTCGATCGATACGACGAGGTCGGTGTTCTCCGGCCCGAGGTTGCTGCCGCTCGACGCGCCACCGTCGTAGCCGTCGCCGGCCGCCGACGGACGCGACTGGAACCACTGCGGCAGCGGCTTGCCGTCGGCGTCGGTGAACGACTGCCCGATGAGCGCCGAGCCGACCGTCTCGCCACCCTCGGTGACGGCGGATCCGTTCGCCTGCCAGGACATCGTCGCCTGCCCGATGCCGGTGACGATGAGGGGGTAGCCGACGCCGAGGACGACGGTGAGGGCGAGCATGGCCCTGATGGCGACCCAGTACTGGGCGATGCCGCTGCGGGAGGCACTCATGATGATCTGTCTGCTTTCGTGTGCTGGGTGGGGCTAGAAGCCGGGGATCAGGGTGACGACGAGGTCGATGAGCTTGATGCCGATGAACGGCGCGATCACGCCACCGAGCCCGTAGATCAAGAGGTTCCGGCTGAGGACCTTCGAGGCGCTGAGCGGTCGGTACTTCACGCCACGGAGGGCCAGCGGGATCAGGATCACGATGATGATCGCGTTGAAGATGATCGCCGAGAGGATCGCCGATGCGGGGGAGTGCAGCTGCATGATGTTGAGCAGAGCGAGCCCCGGGAACACCCCGGCGAACATGGCCGGGATGATCGCGAAGTACTTGGCGACGTCGTTCGCGATCGAGAACGTCGTGAGCGCACCTCGCGTGATGAGCAGCTGCTTGCCGATCCGGACGATGTCGATGAGCTTCGTCGGGTCGGAGTCGAGGTCGACCATGTTGCCGGCCTCCTTCGCAGCGGAGGTGCCCGTGTTCATCGCGACACCGACGTCGGCCTGCGCGAGCGCCGGAGCGTCGTTCGTCCCGTCACCGGTCATCGCGACGAGGTTGCCGCCCTCCTGCTCCTTGCGGATGAGCTCGAGCTTCTGCTCGGGCGTCGCCTCGGCCAGGAAGTCGTCGACCCCGGCCTCGGCGGCGATCGCCTTGGCGGTGAGGGGGTTGTCTCCCGTGATCATGACCGTGCGGATGCCCATGGCGCGCAGCTCGGCGAACCGCTCCGCGATGCCGGCCTTCACGACGTCCTTCAGGCGGACGACGCCGAGCACCCGCGCGGTGCCGGCGGTGTCGGTCTGCGCGACGACGAGCGGGGTGCCGCCGCCGGCGGACACCGCCTCGACGTGCTCCTGGAGCTCGGCGCGGGTCGCCTCGGCGAGGGAACCGAACGACTCCACCCAGGCCAGTACGGCTGAGCCGGCACCCTTGCGGATCTGCACGCCGTCCGGTTGGTCGAGGCCGCTCATGCGGGTCTGCGCGGTGAACGGGACGATCTCGCCAGCCCCGGACCCGTCCAGGTGGATGCCGCGCTCGGCCGCAAGGTCGAGGATCGACTTGCCCTCGGGCGTCGGGTCGCTGAGCGAGGACCGGGCGGCGGCCTGCGCGAGCTCCTCCGGCGTGACACCGCGGAGGGCGATGAACTCGACCGCCTGCCGGTTGCCGTAGGTGATGGTGCCGGTCTTGTCGAGCAGCAGGGTCGTGACGTCGCCGGCGGCCTCGACCGCACGACCGGACATCGCGAGCACGTTGCGCTGCACGAGTCGGTCCATGCCGGCGATGCCGATGGCCGAGAGCAGGGCGCCGATGGTCGTCGGGATGAGGCAGACGAGCAGGGCGATGAGGACCGGGACGCTGACGGGAGCCGCCGCATAGGAGGCGATCGGGTTGAGCGTCAGCGCCACGACCACGAACACGATCGACAGGCTCGCGAGCAGGATGTTGAGCGCGATCTCGTTCGGCGTCTTCTGCCGCGCCGCACCCTCGACGAGGCCGATCATGCGGTCGACGAAGGTCTCGCCGGGCTTGGAGGTGATGCGGACGACGATGCGGTCGGACAGCACGCGGGTTCCGCCCGTGACGGCACTGCGATCGCCGCCGGACTCGCGGACGACCGGGGCCGACTCGCCCGTGATCGCCGACTCGTCGACCGAGGCGATGCCCCAGACGATGTCGCCGTCGCCCGGGACGAGCTCGCCGGCGGTCACCACGACGACGTCGCCGAGGGTGAGGTCCGCCGAGGAGACCTGGCCGATGGCGGCGTGCTCCGCGGACGGATCAGCCGAGGCGTCGTAGGCCGTGACCTGGTTCGCCATGGTCGAGGTGCGCGTCTTGCGGAGGCTGTCGGCCTGCGCCTTGCCGCGGCCCTCGGCCACGGACTCCGCGAGGTTCGCGAAGACGACCGTGAGCCACAGCCAGATCGCGATGCCCCAGGTGAACGACGCCGGCACAGCCGAGCCGCCGGATTCCTGCGCCCCACCGAGGAACGGTTCGGCGATCGCGAGGACGGTGGTCAGCGCCGCGCCGACCTCGACGATGAACATGACCGGGTTCTTGACCATGAGCCGCGGGTCGAGTTTGCGGAAGGCGCCCGGGGTCGCGGCGAGCAGCTGTGCCGGACCGAAGGCGGCCTTCGCGGGCTCGTGGTGGTGGTCCTGCTCCTGCTCGGGTTCCGCCTGGGCGGGAAGCGTGTGCGTGGTGGACATGGTTATGACAGCCCTTCCGCCAGGGGACCTGGCGCGAGTACGGGGAAGGAGGTGGGTGCGGTGATGATCACGGCGTGTGCGTCGTGGACGTGGCTCATGACAGCCCTTCCGCCAGGGGACCCAGCGCGAGTACGGGGAAGTACGTGAGTGCGGTGATGATCACGGCGACACCGGTGAGGAGGCCGACGAACTGCGGCCGGTTGGTCGGGAGCGTTCCGGCGGTCGACGGCACCCGGTCCTGTGCAGCCAGCGAACCGGCGAGCGCGAGGACGAGCACGATCGGGACGAAGCGGCCGAGCAGCATCGCGACGCCGAGCGCCGTGTTGAACCACGGGGTGTTCGCCGTGAGGCCGGCGAACGCGGAACCGTTGTTGTTCGACGCGGAGGTGAAGGCGTAGAGGACCTCGGACAGGCCGTGGAGGCCCGGGTTCCAGATCGACGTCGTCTCCACGTCCGAACGGACGCCGGGGATGGCGAAGCTCAGTGCGGTGCCGGCGAGCACGAGGGTCGGCGTCACGAGGATGTACAGGCTCGCGAGCTTGATCTCCCGTGGGCCGATCTTCTTGCCGAGGTACTCCGGGGTCCGGCCGACGAGCAGCCCACCGATGAACACGGCGATGACGGCGAGCACGAGCATGCCGTACAGGCCTGAGCCGACGCCGCCGGGGGCGATCTCGCCGAGCATCATGTTGATCATCGGCATCATGCCGCCGAGTGCCGTGTAGGAGTCGTGCATCGAGTTGACGGCACCCGTCGAGGTGAGCGTCGAGGTCGAGCCGAACAGCGTCGAGGCGAAGACGCCGAAACGCTGCTCCTTGCCCTCCATCGCGCCGCCGGCGGCCATCGGTGCCGCTCCGAGGCCGCGGGCTTCGAGCGCCGTGAGGATCGAGAACGAGGCGAGGAAGATGACGCCCATGACCGCGAGGATCGTGTAGCCCTGCTTGTGGTCGCCGACCATGCGGCCGAAGGTGCGCGGCAGGGAGAACGGGATCGCGAGCATGAGGATGTTCTGGACGAGGCTCGTCCACGCGGTCGGGTTCTCGAAGGGGTGCGCGGAGTTCGCGTTGAAGAACCCGCCGCCGTTCGTGCCGAGGAGCTTGATGGCCTCCTGCGAGGCGACCGGTCCGCCGGGGATGGTCTGCGTCGCGCCCGTGATGGTCGTGACGTCGGTGAAGCCGTTGAGGTTCTGGATGGTCCCGCCCGCGATCAGCACGACCGCCATGACGACCGAGAGCGGCAGCAGCACGCGGAGGGTGCCACGGGTGAGGTCGACCCAGAAGTTGCCGATGGTGCCGCTGCGGCGACTCGCGAACCCGCGGACGAGGGCGATGGCGACGGCGATGCCGACGGCGGCGGAGACGAAGTTCTGCACCGCGAGGCCCGTGAGCTGCACGGTGTAGCCCATCGTGACTTCGGGGGAGTACGACTGCCAGTTGGTGTTGGCGACGAACGACGCGGCCGTGTTGAACGACAGTCCCTCGGGGACGGCGGGGAGGCCGAGTGCGAAGGGGAGGACGGCCTGCGCACGCTGGAGGGCGTAGACGAGGAGGACGCCGACGAGCGAGAAGGCGAGCACCCCGCGGAGGTAGGCCTGCCAGGTCTGCTCGGAGCGGGCGTCGACACCGATCACGCGGTAGAAGCCGCGCTCGACGGCGAAGTCCCTGCCGGAGGTGTACACGCGGGCGAGGTACTCGCCGAGTGGACGGTAGAGCAGCACGAGGACCAGGACGAGGGTCGAGACCTGCAGGATCGCGAAGAGGGTCTGCATCAGAACCTCTCGGGTTTCACGAGCGCGTACACGAGGTACACGACGGCGGCGACGGCCAGGACGGCGGCGAGGAGTTCGAAGACGATCACAGTCTCTCCACTCCCCGGGCGACGAGGCCGACCAGAGCGAACACGGCGATGATGCCGAGCACGTAGACGAGGTCGAGCAAGAGGACTCCAGTGGGTGCGTGGTGCGGGTGCGTGGTGCTGCGTCCCGTTCGGGACAGCTCAGAGCCAACACCCGTCAGCGACCTCCGACGGCGGTCCTCACGGTTTCCATACGCCTTCCGCGTGGATCCTCACGACCTCCCTACGGGGTGCTCCTCCTCAGGCCGCCGTCCTACCCTCCTGCTCAGCTCCCGAGCGTGTGGGCGTGATCCGGCACGTACCGGTACCGGTCGCGGGCGGGTCGGTCGTACCCGTCGGCGCCCGGCCGCTCGGGGATGTCGATCGGCTCGGGGGCGCGCTGCTCGTAGGGGATCTGAGAGAGCAGGTGCGAGATCGCGTTCAACCGGGACGCCCGCTTGTCGTCGCTCTCGATCGTCCACCAGGGTGCGTCCGCGTGGTCCGTGGCCTCGAACATCTCGTCCTTGGCGCGCGAGTAGTCCTCCCAGCGGGTGATCGACTGGAGGTCCGTGTCGGACAGCTTCCAGCGGCGCATCGGGTCGTCGAGGCGCGAGCGGAACCGTTGCTCCTGGACCTCGTCGGAGACCGAGAACCAGTACTTGACGAGGATGATGCCGTCCTCGACGAGCATCCGCTCGAACACGGGAGTCTGGCGGAGGAACCGCCGGTACTGCTCCGGAGTGCAGTAGTCCATCACCCGCTCGACGCCGGCACGGTTGTACCAGGAGCGGTCGAACAGCACGATCTCACCCGCGGTCGGCAGGTGCTGGATGTACCGCTGGAAGTACCATTGGCCGCGCTCCTGCTCACCGGGGGTCGGCAGCGCGGCGACCCGCGCCGAACGCGGGTTCAGATATTGGACGATGCGCTTGATCGCGCCGCCCTTACCCGCGGCGTCGCGGCCCTCGAAGACCACGACGACTCGCGCGCCGGTCTCGATCACCCAGCGCTGCATCGCGACCAGTTCGATCTGCAGCCGTTCCAGCTCCGCTTCGTAGCGGTCCTTCCGGATGCGTTTGGGCGGCTTGGTCCGGTTCGGAGTCTTCGACATGCTGTGTGTTCCCGCCCGTCCCCGCGAGGACTGGTTCGACGCCTGACCGGCGCGGTGGTGCAGTGCTCGGTGCCCACCCCGGCGGAGCGGCACTCGCACCCAGCCTGCGCCCGCCGGAGGATTCCCGCTGGGTGTGTCATCCGCGTGCCGACAGGCGTATAGTCACGCGCGCGCTGTCCTAGGCTTGGACGTCGAGGGCGTCGAGGGGATCTGGTCGGTGGAACTGCGGTGGCTGACGGCGCCCGAACACGAGGTCGCCGCGGCGATGGCGGACGAGCGTCGCTCTGGCCGGTCCAAGTGGGTGCCCACCGGGCGGAGGGTGCTCTTCCACCTCTACTTCAGTCTCGTCCTCTGGTACCTCGCGATCGCCCTCGTCTCGGTCGGGGTCAGCGTCGACGAGTACCACGACGGTCGCGTCGAGATCGATGACGTCGTCGGGTTGGTCGTCGCCGTGCTCGTCCTCGTGGGTCTCCTCGTCGGGGCCTGGTTCCTGTACCGCTGGTCGCGACGTCCGCCATCCCCGAAGGCACGCCTCGCCGAGTGGCGGACCCACCTGACGGCGGTGACGAACGGATTCGGGGAGGAGCCGAAAGGACGGGCGATGTTCTCCTCGCTCATCACCACGACGGGGAAGTACAACAACGCCTTCATCACCACGCCGGGGCCGCAGCTGTCGTCCCACCCGCGGTTCGTCGGCGATCGGGTCGAGTTCGGCAACCTCGTCGACGACGTGAAGCGGTCGCGGGACTGGCACTACCTCACCGTGCAGTTACCGGCCCCGCTCCCGCACCTCCTGCTCGACGCGACGACGAACGACACCGTCCGCAGCGACCTGCCGCCGGGCCTCGACCGGGGTCTGCGTATCTCCCTCGAGGGCGACTTCGACCGGTGGTTCCGCGTCTACGCACCGTCCGGCTACGGAACGGACGCGCGATACGTGCTGACCCCCGACGTGATGTCGTCGCTCGTCAGCACCGCGGCGTACTACAACGTGGAGATGGTCGACGATCGGGTCGTCTTCTTCAGTCGGCCGGCCGCCGACTTCTCGCACGCCGCCCCCTGGGTCGCCGTCGACGCGATCCTCAGCGACCTCGTCCCGCGTCTCATCACGAGGGCTGAGCGGTACCGTGACGAACGGGTGGCAGGGCAGGACGCGGGAAGCGTCCTCGAGGCGGCACGGGACGCCATGGAGGCTGAGCAGGTCTGGACCCGGAAGGAGACGGTCGTCGGCGAGGAGGGTCGTCGCCTCACGGTGCGGGCGCGCTTCCATGCGATCTGGGTGGCCGTCGGTGCGGTCAGCTGGCTCGTCACCCGCACGCTGCTGTACGTCATCCCGGGCGCCTTCGCCTTCGCGGGGTTGATGTCCGTGATCGACGGGCGCTAGCCGCAACCGAGTCGCCCGAATCTGCTCGGATCCACTCCGAAACCGGACAGATCCGGGCGACTCAGCGTGCAGGGTCGCGGAACATCCGGTGACGCATTCGCGTTCACGACGGTGTGACCACCACCCTGACCGCTCCCGCAGGGCCCGCGACCGACACCTTCGATCGCGCGCTCGCGAGCTTGGAGTGGACGATCCACGGCACCGACCGCGACCGCCTCGCCGCGAACGTTCCGCTGCGGCGGCCGCACGCGGCATCCGGCTTCGTCTACCTCTCCAGCGGACGCGTCCGCCTCAGCGCCGCCGACGGCAGCCGCGACCTCGACGCCGGGGACCTCGTCTTCTTCCCTCGCGCCCACGCCACGACGGTGGTCGCGCTCGAGGACGCGGAGCTGCTCGACGTCGCGTTCACCCCGCCGGGTCAACGCCAGCAGGTGGCGGAGACGCTGCCCGAGCACCTGTACGTCGCAGATTTCGCCGGGCAGGAGCCCTCGATGGTGGCGCTCCTGGAAGGTATGGGCTGCCCGCAGGCGGCTGGTCGTCCGCGGCCGGGCGACAGCGTCATCTGCAGCCGCATCGCGACCACGATCGTGTCGGCCGCGCTGCGCACCTGGAACGAGGCCGGCTGCGCACCGGAGCGCTGGCTGCAGCGCATCGGCGACCCGCACATCGGTGCGGTCCTCGACGCCCTGCACGCCGAACCTGGGCGACCGTGGACCTTCGAGACGCTCGCCCGAACCGCCATGATGTCGCGGTCGGCGTTCGCGGAGCGGTTCCGCGAGGTCGTCGGGCACACCCCGCGCGCCTACCTCACGACCGTTCGCATGGAGACGGCGAAGGGGCTCATCCTCACGGGCGACGCGTCCGTGGCCGAGCTCGCCGGCGCACTCGGCTACGTGTCGGAAGACGGGTTCGCGCGCGCCTTCCAGCGGTACACGGGCCTCACGCCGGCGCGCTGGCGTGCCGAGGCGGCGCTCGCCGCGTAGGCGGTCGGCCGGGCAGCCTTCGGCGTCACCGCGCGGTGCGCGCCGACCCGAAGACGATGCCACCGATGATCGCGGAGATCGCCGCGACCGTGAGCGCCGGGACGATGCCGACCGCGTCGACGAGCAGTCCACCCGCTCCGGCACCGACGGTGATCGCGAGCTGGAACCCCGCGACGACGAGTCCGCCGCCGGACTCCATGCGGTCCGGGACGAGGCGACCCATCCACGTGCTCAGGGTCGTGAGCCAGGCGCCGAAGCCCATGCCCCAGGTGGTGATCGCGATGGTCACGATCCAGGGCTGCCCCGGGAACAGGGTCACGAGTGCGATCGAGACGCCGATGAAGGCCGGGACGACGAAGCGCAAAGCCGCGAGGTGGCGGTCGACGAGGAGTCCGATCACGAAGTTGCCGACCACGCCGCCGAGGCCGAACGCCGCGAGGAGGACGGCCACACCGGCCGCGTCGAGGTCCGGCACCCGCTCGATCGCGAGCCGGATGTAGGTGAAGGCGATGAAGTGGCCGAGGACGGTCAGGATGTGCCCCGTGAGGCCGACGCGGATCCCGGGGACCCGGAGCGTGTCGACGAGCGACCGCAGACCGCCGCTCGACGGAGCCGGGGCGACGGGCGGGAGCACGAGCCGCAGTGCGACGGCCACCACCGCGGTGATGACCGCGACACCGGCGAAGATGAGGCGCCAGTCCATGACCGAACCGAGGTAGGTGCCCACCGGGACACCGGCGACCGTCGCGACGGTGGTGCCGGTGTTCACGAGCATGATCGCCCGACCGAGGTGGTGCGGAGCGGACAACCGGGCGGCGATCGCGATCGACATCGCCCAGAAGGCGCCGAGGGCTGCGCCGAGTAGGAGGCGGGCGATGAGCAGCATGACGAAGTCGCCGGAGATCGCGACGAGCGCGCTCGACACCGCGGCGGCCGCTGCGAGCAGGACGAGCAGGAGGCGGCGGTCGAGCCGCGGGACGAGGATGCCGATCGTCGGTGCGGTGAGGAAGCCGATGAACGCCGTCGCGGTGACGGCCTGGCCTGCCTGGCCCTCGGTGATCCCGAGCGAGGCTGCCATCGACGGCAGCAGGCTCGGCGGCAGGAACTCGGCGAGCACGAGCACGAAGCTCGTCGCCATCATCACGGCGACGGCGGCCCATGCGGTCCGCGTGCGAGGGGCGGCGGACGCGGTTGTGTGCGTCGTGGGGACCGAGCCCGTTCGTGGAGCATCGAGCTTCTCGTCTGTCGTCATGCCTCAAGCCTGCCCGAGACGAAGCGGTCGCATCCGACCTCCCGTCCACTCGAGCCGACCGTCAGTCCACCGGAGGCGCCGTGCCCTGCCGAGAGTCGCCTGAGACCATGGTCAACAAGTTGCACTCAGTGCATCGGTGCACGTAATGTACCCACGTGTCCACCACCGCCCCCGCCGAGGATCGACGCGCCGCCCTCCGCGCGCGCCACCATCGGGCGATCCTCGACGCCGCCCGCGTCATGATCGCGGAGCAGGGCATCGCGGGGTTCAACGTCGACGTCATCGCCGAGCGCGCCGACGTCTCGCGCCGCACGGTGTTCAACCACTTCTCCTCGATCGACGACCTCGTCACCACCTCCTGCACGGAGGAGCTGGCCGTCGTGATCGAGAGCTTCCGGTCCGCCGTCAACGCACGACCGGCAGGCCCCGGGTCGCGCGTGTCGATGTTCGAGGACGTCGCCGCAGCGCTTCGCACGACCGACATCCCCCGCGTCATCGCCTTCCTCTGGAACGCGCTCGGCGGCTTCGCACCCGACGACTCGCGCCCGCAGCAGCTCTTCCAGGCCACCTTCTCCCGCACCACCCAGGAACTCGCCCACGAACTGGCCGAGCGCAACACCGACGTCGACGAACTCGAGGCCGGCTTCCTGGTGTCCTCCCTCATGCACGGTGTCGAAGTGCTCGCCCACCACTGGATCGCGAGTACCGGCGCCACCACGGACGATGAAGCCCGTGCCCTCTGGACCGACCTGCTGGAACGGCTCATCGCGAGCGTCCGCACCGGCTACGCGTCCACGCACTGACCCGCTTCCCGTTCCGTCCCCGCACACGACACCAGCACCACCTCCCGAAGAATCGAGACTCCCTTGGCTGAACTGCTGTATCGCCTCGGACGCTTCTCCGCGCGTCGCGCGTGGGCCGTCCTCATCTCCTGGATCGTGATCCTCGGCATCTCGGTCGGCGCGTTCCTCGCCTTCGGCGGCACCCTCTCGAGCGCCGTCACCATCCCGGGCACGCCGACCGCGAAGGTCACCGACCAGCTCGAGGAGTCGTTCCCGAGCGCGTCCGGCGGCACCGGGGCGATGGTGTTCCACACGAAGGACGGCGACGCCTTCACCGACAGCCAGAAGACCGCGATCGGCGAGCTGCTCGACGAGACGGCCGACCTGAAGGGCGTCGACACCACGGTCAACCCCTTCGAGACGCAGGAGACGATCGCCGACCAGGCGAAGCAGATCTCCGACGGCAAGACGCAGATCGACGACGGCCGCACCCAGCTCACCGACGGCCAGACGCAGCTCGACGCCGGACAGCAGCAGCTGACCGACGCGCAGACCCAGCTGAGCGCCGCGCTCGCCCAGGCGCAGCAGGCCGCCGGCGGCACGCTCCCGGCCGCCGCACAGGCCCAGTTCGACGCCCAGCAGACCGCCATCACGCAGCAGCAGACGGCGCTCGACGCCCAGCAGGCCACCATCACCGAGAACCTCGCGAAGCTCGACGAGCAGAGCACGAAGCTCGAGCTCTCCTCCCAGCTCCTCGACCTCTCCTCGGGCATCCGCACCGTCTCCACCGACGACACCACAGCGGTCGCGAACGTCGTCTTCGACAAGCGTCAGCAGGAGGTCACGCCGGAGACGAAGCAGTCGGTCATCGACCAGGTGAAGAAGGACGTCCCGTCGGGCGTCGAGGTCGAGTTCTCGAACGAGCTCGCGCAGAGCCTGCCGCAGCTGTTCGGCGTGGGTGAGGCGATCGGCCTCATCATCGCGGCGATCACGCTGCTCGTCATGCTCGGCACGGTCATCGCCGCATCGCTCCCGCTCGTCTCCGCGATCGTCGGCGTCGGTGTCGGTGTCACCGCGTCGCTCTCGCTCTCGGGTGTCGTCGACATGCTCTCGATCACGCCGGTACTCGGCGTCATGCTCGGGCTCGCGGTCGGCATCGACTACTCGCTGTTCATCCTCAACCGACACCGCAAGCAGCTGCTCGCGGGCGTCGAGCTGCACGAGTCCATCGGACTGGCGAACGGCACCTCGGGCAACGCCGTCGTCTTCGCCGGATCGACCGTCCTCGTCGCGCTGCTGGCGCTCAACGTCACGGGCATCCCCTTCCTCGGCCTGATGGGCACCGTCGGCGCGATCTGCGTCGCCGTCGCGATCCTGCTCGCGGTCACCTTGACGCCCGCCCTGCTGTCGCTGCTCGGCCTCCGCATCCTCAGCCGGAAGGCACGCGGCACCATCGGCACGCCGCGTCCGGACGCCGTCCCGACCAAGCCCATGGGCACGCTGCGCGCCGTCGGCACGCTCGTCGCCGGACTCGTCGTGCTCGGCGTCGTCGCGATCCCCGCGCTCGACATGCGCCTCGGCCTGCCGGACGGCAGCTCGGAAGCCGTCGACTCGACGCAGTACCAGTCCTACACGCTCATCGAGGACAAGTTCGGTGCCGGCGTCAACGGGCCGCTACTCGTCGTCGCCACGCTGCCCGACGCCGCCACCGACGAGGAGGTCCTCGAGGAGCAGGTGCGGATCGGCCAGGAGATCGCCGACCAGGACGACGTGAAGGCCGTCGCGCCGGTGGGCGCCTCGGACGACAACTCCGTGCTCGCCTTCCAGGTGATCCCGAAGGAGGGCCCGAACGCGGTCTCCACGGAGCAGCTCGTCCGCGACCTGCGCGACCTCTCGCCGCTGTCGGGTGACGTCGAGCTCGGCGTGGCCGGCAGCGCGAGCGGCAACATCGACGTCTCGAAGCAGCTGTCCGACGCCCTCCCGCTCTACCTGGCGCTCGTGGTCGGCCTGTCGCTGATCATCATGATCCTCGTGTTCCGCTCGATCCTCGTGCCGCTCACGGCGACGCTCGGCTTCATGCTGTCGCTCGCGGCGACCTTCGGTGGTATCACGGCGATCTTCCAGTGGGGCTGGCTCGGACCGGTGTTCGGCGTGCACGACCCGGAACCCATCCTGAGCTTCCTGCCGACGATCCTGATCGGCATCCTCTTCGGGCTCGCGATGGACTACCAGCTGTTCCTCGTGTCCGGCATGCGCGAGGCGTTCGCCCACGGTGCCCCGGCGCGCCTGGCGGTCCAGCGTGGCCTGCACGCCGGCCGGACGGTCGTCGTCGCGGCGGCGATCATCATGATCTCCGTGTTCGGCGGGTTCATCTTCTCCCACTCGGCGATGATCCGGTCGATCGGGTTCGGTCTCGCCTTCGGTGTGCTCGTCGACGCGTTCGTCGTCCGCATGCTCCTCATCCCGGCGGTCATGCACCTGCTCGGGAAGAGCGCCTGGTGGATCCCGAAGTGGCTCGACCGCATCCTCCCGAACGTCGACGTCGAGGGTGCCGCGCTCGAGCGCAGCCACCCGCATGACACGGGTTCGGTCGCGACCGCCCCGTCGAGCGGCGAGCCGCGGAACGCGGTCGACGGCGCGGAGACGGCGGCCCTCGGAGCCGGCGTGACCGCGGGGACGGCCGCACACGTGGCCGCGCCGTCGAGTGAGCTGACCCGCCGGGAGGCGGCAGCCGCCGCCGAGCGGACACACCCGGCGCACGTGCTCACGACGGACCCCGACCCGGCCGACCAGCAGGTCTCCCGGGTGGAGCCCGGGCTCGACGTCGTCGTGCACCCTGCGACCGCCGGTGTACAGCGCGTGGCCGTCGGTGCCTACGTCATCGCGGTCGACGCCGACAACGGCACCGCGGTCGTCGAGCCGCCCGTCGGTGGCGTCGTGGTCGTCCGCGCGCCGAGGTAGCGCGAGCGGTCCGGTCCCTGAGCGACCTACTCGGTCCCTGAGCCTGTCCGGGTGTCCGGTCCCTGAGCCCCCCATCCGGTCCCTGAGCCTGTCGAAGGGCTGGTCGGTCCCTGAGCCCCCATCCGGTCCCTGAGCTTGTCGAAGGGCGGGGTTTCTCCGGGTGCATTTCGACAGGCTCAATGACCGGGGTGGGGCTCGACGACCGGCCTGCTCGGTCCCTGAGCGACCTACTCGGTCCCTGAGCCTGTCGAAGGGCGGGGTTGTCGGGGTGCATTTCGACAGGCTCAATGACCGGGTTGGGCTCGACGACCGGGTTAGGGGAGGCGGCCGGTGGTCGCCTCTCCGCTACGGCTGCAGGCGGTCCACGATCCAGCCGCCGTCGGCCGCGAGGTAGCGGAGGCGCCGGTGCATGCGGTCGCGGCTGGCATGCCAGAACTCGACCATGTCCGGGACCAGCCGGAACCCGACCCAGGTGGCCGGCCGCGGGACATCATCGCCCTCGCGCTCGAGCAGCTCGTTGGCCCGCGCGATGAGGGCGTCGAGGGTCTCCTCCGGGCCGTCGCGGAACGGCGTCGACTGGTGGGCGACCGCCGTCGCCGCTCGTGACTTGGGCGAGCGGTCGGCGAACAAGGCGTCGGACTCCTCGTCGCTCAGCTGCTCGACGCGGCCCTCGAAGCGGAGCTGCTGCATCGTCTCGCGCCAGTACACCTGGAGGGCGGCGCTCGGGTTCTCGGCGAGCTGCCCGCCCTTCCGGCTCTCGGTCGAGGAGCCGAAGATCAGGCCGCGATCGTCGAGGGTCTTCACATCGACGGTGCGCGCGCTCACGACGCCCACCGAGGTGGCGGTCGCGAGGGTCATCGATCGGGGTTCGCTGACGTCCCGCTCGATCGCTGCGGCGAGCCACTGCTGAGCGAGCAGCATGGGCTCGGCGGGCGGGGTCTCGAACTCGGGCAGCTGCAGGGTGTCGTCTCCGGAGAGGGGTTCGGCGCTCATGTCGCGAGCCTACCCGCGTTGCCCTCGGTACCGACGACTGGGGCGTCGGCACAGTCTCCTCCGGAACCGTGGTGTCCTGACACATGGTGCCCGGACAGGCCGCGGGCTAGCCTCGAAACGCCCGCCAGGGCGCACCTCCGAGAGAGTGGGTACCGCATGCCGTACACCGACACCGACGACGTCTCGATCTACTACGAGGTGGAGGGCGACCCCGCCCACCCGGTGATCGTGCTCATCGCCGGCGGCGGCGCCCAGCTGCTCACCTGGCGCGATCCGTTCCGGAGAATGCTCGTGGACGAGGGCTTCCGGGTCGTGCGGTTCGACAACCGCGACGTCGGCTTCTCGCAGCGGTTCGGCGGCGAGACCGACCTCGACGGCGGGTACTCGCTCGGCGACATGGGCGACGACGTCCTGCGGGTGCTCGACCACCTCGGGGTCGAACAGGCGCACCTCGTCGGGCACTCGATGGGCGGCATGATGGCGCAGATGGTCGCGCTCGACCACCCGGAGCGCGTGCTGAGCCTCGGCCTGCTGTCCACGATCCCCGGCCAGGACCCGCGCTACATCCTGCACGGCGAGCGGCCCGAGCTGCTCGTCGAGCCGGTGCGGTACACCCGGGAGGAGTCCGTCGCCGCGATGGCGGAGCTCGCCGCACCCGTGCCCGGCGCGCGCTACCAGCCGGACACCGCCTGGGAGGTGTGGGCGACAGGTGAGGCCTACGATCGTGGCTACGCGCCAGAGGGCTTCAGCCGGCAGTGGGCGGCGCTCCTGCGTGCACCGGAGCGACTCGAGCGACTGCGCGACGTGACCGTACCGACGCTCGTGCTCCACGGTCGCGAGGACGACGTCCTGCACTGGTCCTCCGCCGCGGACATCGCTCAGGCGATGCCGGCGGCCGAGCTCCACGTCCTCCCCGGCATGGGGCATCTCATCCCCGCCGAGCTCTGGCCGACGCTCGCCGCCGGCATCGTCCGGGTGGCGAAGACTTCGTCCGGTCGTTGAGCTTGGCCGGGAGGTGCTCGCAGGCCCTTCGACAGGCTCAGGGAGCGGGGTGGCTTCGTCCGGTCATCGAGCTTGTCGAAATGCAGCACGGGGGACGTGTCGCTGACGGGAGGGTTGTTCGTGGGCCTTCGACAGGCTCAGGGACCGGGGGTTGAGGCAGGGACCGCGGGCTCGGGGAGGGCTGCCCTTCGACAGGCTCAGGGACCGGGGGGCCGGGGGACCGGGGCTACGGCATGCCGATGAGGCGCACCCGGCAGGCGAGTTCCGCGGCGAAGCGGACGTCGGGGTCGGCGAGGTCGAGTTCGAGCGACTGCTCGATGCGCCGGATCCGGTAGTTCACCGCGTTCGGATGCAGGTTCAGTTCCGCCCCGGCACGCGCCAGCGAGTTGCGATGGCTGAGGTACGCGAGCAGCGTCCGCACCGAGATCGTGGCCCGCTCCGGCCCGAGGGCGTCGAGCGGCGAGAGGATGTCGTCGAGCAGCGTCCGGCTGAGCGGTGAGGCGTAGAAGTCGAGGAGCACCCGCCGCAGCCCGGTGACGTCCGTCGCCTCCATGGTGCCGAAGCGACCACCCGCGATGGCGGCCTCCGCAGCGACCCGCGCCTCGGTCGCCGACTGCCGGAGCCCCGCCGCCCCGCTCTGCGGCGTCCCGAGCCCGACGGTGAACGTCCACTCCGGCCCTGCGATCGTCGCGGCGTGCGCGACGATCCGCTCCATCACGTCGCGCAGGCGCCGCTGGTGGTCGGGTGCGCCGAGCTCCTCCGAGGCGATGACGACGATCTCGTCGCGCCGCATCGCGAGGTGCCACTGCTCCTCGCGCTGGTCGACGAGTTGGAGGGCGAACAGTTCGACGGACGGCGCGAGGACGGTGGGCGCCCGACGGTCGGGATCGCTCGCGTGCTTCGGGGTCAGCCACGCCACCGCGTGCGACAGCTGCAACGGCAGCCCGGCGCGGACCGCGTCCATCGCGAAGCCGTCGATGCGGAACGACTCGGCGAAGATCAGCTCGATGATGAGCTCCGCCCGCGAGCGCACCGACCCGAACCGTCCGTGCAGCTCCCGTTGCAGTGCGCGCGAGAGGACGGAGGCGATGACCGGGAGGGCGATCGCCGCCGCCGGGTCGTCACGCTCGGCGTGGACGCGGCCGATCGGGATCTCACCGATGCACACCGCGTCGGGTTCGAGCCAGCTGGCGCTCGCATCCTCGACGAGCGTGACCGGCACCCCGAGCGTCGTGCTGGCGACCTCGAGGATCGCCTCCCGCACGCCGACACCTGACGCCTGCTCCGCTTCGGCCGCGGACGCGCTGATCACCCGTTGGATCGCGAACTCGGCGCGCGACATCGCCTCCTCGGCCCCGCCGCGGATGGTGCGGTCCATGAGCACGGCGAGGTCGGAGGCGATGCCCTCGCTCATGATGACCGGCAGACCACCGCGGTCCGCGAGGGCCCGTGAGGTCTCGGCGACCGGGAACGCACCGACGAACACGAGGCCGGCACAGCCCGCGGCGATGGCCCGGCGGATGGCGATGTCGACCTGGTACGGCCTCGGGACGGCGCCATCGGGGGTCGTCACGATGGCGATGGAGTGCTCGGTCGCGTCGTTCAACTCGTCGAGCGCGAGGATCTCGACGCCGGTGACCGGCACGCCCGCGGGGGCACCGGCGACGCAACGGGCGCCGAGATGCTCGGCTTGGAGGATGACGTCCGCGACGGTGACTTGGGCCATGAGCACATTCTGCCCCGATTGTGTGGGCTGGGGGAACATTGTCGTGTTTCCCGACCCTGCCTACGCTCGGTACATGTCAACGAACCACCCCGCTGCACGCTCCGCAGCGTCGGCCACGCCGATCACCAGCATCACCCTGGCCGACGTGCCGGCGCTCGCCGCAGGATGCGCCATCTTCGGCACCGGAGGCGGCGGCGCGGTGCAGACCCCGCAGCTCGGCGTCGAGATCGCCCTGGAGCGGTTCGGACCGGTCCCCGTCAAACAGGTCGCCGACCTCGACGCGGACGACGTGGTCGTCGCCATGTCCGGCATCGGTGCCCCTTCGGTGGGTTTCGAGATGCTCGGCGCGAGCGGCCAGGCCGAGATCATCGTCGAGGAGATCGAGCGACTCACGGGCAAGCGCATCACCACGATCATGGCGACGGAGATCGGCGGCAGCAACGGCGTCGGGCCCGTCGGCTGGGCCGCGAGCCTCGGCCTCAGCATCCTCGACGCCGACGGCATGGGACGTGCCTTCCCGGAAGCGCCGATGACCGCGATGAACGTCGCGAACCTCCCGCCCGGGTACGCGGTCCTCAGCGACGTGATCGGCAACGTCTCGATCCTGCGGCCGGTCAGCCTCGCCTGGCTCGAGCGCCACGCCCGCGCCCTCACCGTGGCCAGCGGAGCGATCTCGATCGGCGCCAACTACGTCATGGACCGCGACACCGTCCGCGGCGCGGTCATCGAGGGCAGCGTCAGTCGCGCCGTGCAGGTCGGGCGACGGCTCCTCACCGCCACCGACCCCGTCGGCGCACTCACGGACGAACTCGGCGCATCCCTCATCACCGGCGGCAAGGTCGTCGACATCGAGCGCCGCACCGAGGGCGGGTTCACCCGCGGCTCCGTCACGGTCGAGGGGATCGGCGAGCACCGCGGTCGCCTCACCCGCGTGGAGATCCAGAACGAGAACCTCGTCGTCATGGAGGACGGAGCGGTCATCGTCAGCGTCCCCGACCTCGTCACGATCGTCGACTCCGAGACGGGCGACGCGATCTCCACCGAGATGCTGCGCTTCGGACAACGGGTGAGCGTCCTCGCCTGGGCGTGCGACCCACTGTGGCGCACCGAGCGCGGCCTCGAACTCGCCGGCCCGCGCGCGTTCGGCTACGACCTCGACTACGAGCCGTTCGGCGTGAGCGCCGACGAGACCATTGGAGCGACCCGATGAGCGCCGGCACCAGCACCGTCACCGACACCTCGGGTGAGCTCGCGATCGGCATCGACGTCGGCGGGACCAACACCGACGCCGTCGCGCTCTCGGGTACGGGCGAGGTCGTCTCGTGGACGAAGCAGCCCACCACCCGCGACGTCACCGGCGGTATCCGGGCGGCGCTCGCCGAGGTCCTCGACCAGCTCGGTGACGACCGGGGCCTCGTCACCCGCGTCATGCTCGGCACCACCCACGCGACGAACGCGATCGTCAACCGTCGCGACCTCGGACGCGTCGTCGTCATCCGGCTCGGCTCGCCCGCCGCCACCTCGCTCCCGCCGCTCGCCGGCTGGCCGCGGGAGCTGCGCGACGTCGTCCTCGCGGGGAGCATCCTCGCCGGCGGCGGCCACCTCGTCGACGGCTACCCGATCGCCCCGCTCGACCGCGACCTCATCCGCCGGGAGCTCGACGCCCTGGCCGGCACCTTCGACGCCGTCGCCGTCTGCGGTATCTTCAGCCCGTCGTTCCCCGAGCAGGAGCTCGAGGTCGAGGCGCTCGTCCAGGACCACGTCGGGGTCGACATCCCGGTGTCGCTGAGCCACGAGATCGGCGCGCTCGGCCTGTTGGAGCGCGAGAACGCGACCGTCCTGAACGCGTCCCTCTACGCCGTCGCCCGCGACGTCACGAACGCGCTCACGACCGTCGTCGCCGAGGAGCGACTCGACGCGACCACCTACTTCGCCCAGAACGACGGCACGCTCATGGCCGTCGAGTACGCGGCGCGCTATCCGGTGCTCACGATCGGTTCCGGGCCGGCGAACTCCATCCGCGGTGCCGCGTTCCTCTCCGGTGCCGACAACGCGATCATCATCGACGTCGGCGGCACGACGAGCGACCTCGGCGTGCTCGTCGACCGGTTCCCCCGCGAGTCGACCCTGCCCCGCGAGGTCGGTGGCGTGCGGACGAACTTCCGCATGCCCGACATCCTGAGCGTCGGCCTCGGCGGCGGCACGATCGTCGACACCGCGACCGGTGTCCCGCGGCACGACTCGGTCGGCTACCGGCTCACCGAGGAGGCGCTGCTGTTCGGCGGCACCACCCCGACCCTCACCGACGCGGCCTCGCTCCAGTTCGGCATCGCCGACCGCGAGCTGCCGCCCCTCGACCGCGCGACCCGCCAAGCACTCGAGCACGCGCTCGGCGTCGCCCACGAACGCATCGAGTCCGCCGTCGAGCGCATGTCGCTCGGCCGCACCGGCCTCCCGCTCGTCGTCGTCGGCGGCGGAGGATTCCTCGTCCCGGACGCCGTCCTCGGCGCGAGCGAGGTCCTGCGCCCGGCGCGCGGCAACGTCGCCAACGCCGTGGGCGCGGCCATCGCGCTCGCCGGTGGGCGCTCCGATCAGCTCTGCGACTTCGCCGACCGCGCAGCCGCCATCGAGGAGGCAGGACGCTCCGCGATCGAGAAGGCGATCCAGGCCGGCGCAGACCCGCGCTCGGTCGAGATCGTCGACGTGCTCGAGACCCCCGTCTCGTACGCCACCCGTCCCACCCTGAAGGTCTCCGTGAAGGCGGCGGGTCCGCTCGCCCGCATCGGAACGGCGACCCGACAGCGCATCTGACCCACCCCAGCACCAGCACAGCTCTCCACCAGCACCAGCCCGGCACCTCACCCCATCTGATCCGGCCACCCGCGCACCACGGCCACCCGAGTACGAAGGATCCAGTATGAACAGCAAGCGGAAAGCCGCGGCGGCCCTCGCCGCCGCGGCCCTCACCGCGGTGGCCCTCACCGCGTGCACCTCCTCGCAATCCTCCGATTCCTCCGGCGAGTACGTCTCCGGCGGCACCTTCGTCACCGCGATGAGCGGCGACCCCGGCAGCCTCGTCCCCATGACGGGCATCAGCCTCGAGGCCCGCGAGATCATCAGCTTCCACTACGAGTCGCTCGTGTACGTCAACGCCGACGGCGAGCTCCTGCCGTGGCTGGCCGAGAGCTGGGAGGAGGACGCGAGCTCCACCTCCATCACCTACACGCTCAAGGACGGCATCACCTGCGCGGACGGCACCCCGTTCACCGCGGAGACCGCCGCGGCAAACATCACCTACAACGCCGACCCGGCCAACGCGACCTTCTACTACGGCGCGCAGGTCTCCGAGCGGATGACCGCGACCGCCGACGGCAACCAGCTCACCGTCACGAGCTCGACGCCCGACCCGTTCATCCTCGCCAACACCGGCACCGTCGAGATGGTCTGCCAGGCCGGCCTCGACGACCCCGACTCCCTCGTCGAGACGATGAACGGCACCGGCCTCTTCACCCTCGACAAGGCGACCCCGGGTTCCAGCTACACCTTCACGAAGCGCGACGACTACACCTGGGGTCCAGAGGACGTCACGAGCGACACCAAGGGCCTGCCGGACACCTTCGAGGTCCGCGTCGTCACCGACCCAGGGACCGCCGCGAACCTGCTGCTCTCCGGTGACGTGAACGCCGCGAGCATCGGCGGCGCCGACCAGGACCGCGTCGAGGCGGCCGGTCTCGGCAGCGAGGGCGTGCGCAACCCGATCGGCGAGATGCTCTTCAACGAGCGTCCCGAGCGTCCCACCTCCGACCCGCTCGTCCGTGAGGCCCTCGTCACCGCGATCGACCGCGAGCAGGTCGGCGAGGTCGTCACCGACGGCACCGCCGAGGAGTCGAAGTCGCTCGTCGTGAAGAGCCCGTACCTCTGCGTCGCCGACGGCCCGCAGTGGACGCTCCCCGAGACGGACGTCGAGAAGTCCGGCGAGCTGCTCGATGAGGCGGGCTGGAAGCTCGGTTCCGATGGCAAGCGGTCGAAGGACGGTGAGCCGCTGACGATCAAGTTCATCTACGACGCGGCCACCCCGAGCCACGCGGCGGCGGCCGAGCTCGTGCAGCAGACCTGGGACGAGCTGGGCGTCACGACCGAGCTGTCGGGCAATGACGCGAACGCCTGGTCCGAGCAGCTGTTCTCGACCTTCGACTGGGACACCGGCTTCGTGCAGATCGCTCCCGGCGGACCGGTCATCGTGAACACCTTCTTCGGTGGCGAGACCCCGGACAAGGGCGGCAACAACTTCATGTTCGTCGACAACCCGGAGTACGACGCGCTCGCCGAGCAGGCCAAGACGGCCAGCCCCGAGGAGACCTGCGACCTCTGGCAGCAGGCGGAGGCGAAGCTCATCGAGCGGACGGACGTGTTCCCGATCGCCGACGCGCAGGACTTCATGTACCTGAACGGCGCCGAGGTCGAGCGGCCGAACTTCATCCGCCCGACGAGCATCCGGATGGTCGGCTGATCATGGCGATCCCCTCGACCGTGACCACCGGGCAGGCCACCGACCCGGCCACGGGCCCCGGCGGCCCGGCGGTCGCGCGTCGAGGGGGTCGTGGCGTCCTCGGCGGACTCTCCTCGCGGACGTCCTTCATCCTCCGACGACTCGGCCGGGTGCTCGTCTCCCTCGCCATCGTCATCGTCGCGACGTTCCTGATCGTGCAGCTCGTGCCGGGCGACCCGGTGCGCGCTGCGCTCGGGAACAGTGCGACGCCGGAACTCGTCGAGCGGACGCGCGCCGACCTCGGCTTGAACGTGCCGGTGCCGGAGCAGTTCGTCAACTACGTCAGCGGACTGTTCCGCGGCGACTTCGGCACGGCGATCGGGTCGCAGCGGCCGGTCGCCGACACGATCGCGCAGCGCTTCCCGGTGACGCTCACCCTCGCGGTCGCGTCCTTCCTCCTCGCGGCGATCGGCGCCTTCCCCATCGGCGTCGCGACCGCGGTGTCCTCGCGCACCGGCCGCCGCCGACTCGCCGACCTCGGCGTCTCGGGTCTGCTCGGCGTGCTGATCGCCATCCCGAGCCTCCTGCTCGCCGTCGGTCTCATCGCCGTGTTCAGCATCGGGCTCAAGGTGCTCCCGGCCGCCGGCTGGGGAGGCTTCGACCAGGCGATCCTGCCGGTGGTGGCCCTCGCGGTCGGTCCGATGGCGTATCTGGCCCGCATCGTGCACGTGGAGATGCTGGCCGTCCTCGAGATGCCGTACATGACCACGGCACGGAGCAAGCGCCTTCCGACGCACCTCGTCTACCTCCGGCACGCGCTGCCGAACATGGTGACGTCCACGCTCACGATCGGCGGCATCATCCTCACGGGCATGGTCGCCGGCACCGTGCTCATCGAGACGGTCTTCGCCATCCCTGGTCTCGGGACGAGCATCGTCTCGTCGATCACCTCGAAGGACTACCCGATGATCCAGGGCATCGTGCTCGTGTACGCGATCCTCGTCCTCGGCCTCAACCTCCTCATCGACATCGCGCTCGCGACGATCGATCCGCGCTCCTCGATCACGGAGGGCTGAGCTCATGCGTGCATCCACCCGCTCGAACCGGTCGCCGGTGCTCGACCGCCTCCGCACCCCGCGCGGCCTCACCGGCGCGATCGGCGCGCTCCTCATCATCGTGGTCGCGGTCGTCGGCCCGACCGTCTGGGGGTCCGCCGCCGACACGACGTCCGTCGCCGACCGCCTCGCCGGTGCGAGCCTCGCCCACCCCTTCGGCACCGACGAGCTCGGCCGGGACGTCTTCGCCCGGGTCATGGTCGCCACGCGCGTGTCCGTGCTCCTGACCCTCGGCGCCACAGCGATCTCGGTCGTCGGCGGCGTCGTGCTCGGGGCCGTCGCGACGGTCCTGCCTCGACCGCTCCGCCGACTCGTCACCGCCCTCATCGACATCCTGCTGTCGTTCCCGTGGCTCCTCATGGCGCTGTTCTTCTCGGTGATCTGGGGCGCGAGCGCCACCGGCGCGATGCTCGCCGTCGGGTTCGCCGGCGTGCCGACCTTCGCCCGCCTCACCTACACGCTCGCGTCGTCGCTCATCGGTCGCGACTACGTGAAGGCCGCGCGGATCGCGGGTGTCGGGCAGGCGGAGGTGCTCGTCCGGCACGTCATGCCGAACATGCTCCCGCCGATGCTCGTGAACGCGGCGGTCTCCGCCTCCGGCACGCTGCTCGCCTTCGCCGGCCTGTCCTTCCTCGGTCTCGGGGTGCAGGCACCCGAGTACGACTGGGGGCGCCTCCTCGGCCTCGGGATCGCCCGCATCTACGGCAACCCGATGGCGGCGATCGGTCCCGGTATCGCGCTCGTCGTGTGCGGCGTCATCTTCACGCAGCTCGGCGAGCTCTGGAACGAGTCCTCGAAGCGGCTGCTCGGCCTGCCTGCGCCGGCGCGACGTCGCACCGCGGCTCCCGCGACCGCCTCGGCTGCGGCTGCGACCCCGGCCGACCAGGAGCCCGTCGTGCAGGTGCGCGACCTCCGCGTCGCCTTCCCGGACCGCGACGGCCGACTCGTCGAGCGCGTCCACGGCATCAGCCTCACGATCATGCCCGGAGAGGTCGTCGGTGTCGTCGGCGAGTCCGGATCGGGCAAGTCGGTGAGCGCGATGGCCATCGCCGCCCTCCTCGGGCCGGACTCCTCGGTACAGGCCTCGGAGCTGAGCTTCCGCGGGATCGACATGACCGCACCGCTCACGAAGGCCGAGCGCAGCCGCCTCGGCCTCGAGCTCGCCATGGTCTTCCAGGACCCGCTCACCTCGCTCAACCCCTCGCTCACGATCGGGAAGCAGCTCCGCGAGACCGTCGAGGTCCACGAGGGGCTCTCGACGGCCGAGTCCACGAAGCGTGCCGAGGCCGCACTCGAGTCGGTACGGATCCCGCTTCCGGCCAAGCGCCTGAAGCAGTTCCCGCACGAGCTGTCCGGCGGCATGCGCCAGCGGGCCATGATCGGCATGGGACTCATGGGCCGCCCGAAGCTGCTCATCGCCGACGAGCCGACGACGGCGCTCGACGTGACGGTGCAGCGCCAGGTCCTCCGGGTCCTCCACGAGGCGCAGGAGCAGACGGGCGCTGCGATCCTGCTCATCTCGCACGACATCGCCCTCGTCAGCGGGTTCTGCGACCGCATCCTCGTCATGAAGGACGGCCGCATCGTCGAATCGCTCGACGCCGACCGCCTCCACGAGGCGCGGCATCCGTACACCCGCGGGCTCATCGCCTGCGTCCCCGACATGACCTCCGACCGCACCATGCCGCTCCCGGTCATCGGTGCGATCGACGAGATCGACGAGGAGGACCCCCTCGTCCCTGCCCTTCGACAAGCCCAGGATCCGGTTGTCGAAGGACCCATCACCACCGAAGGACGGCGCGCATGACCGGTCTCGAATTCTCCGGCCTCACGGTCCGCTACGGCCACGGCGCGTCCGCGCACACCGCGGTCGACGGCTTCGACCTCACGGTCCGACCGGGCACGTCCCACGGGCTCGTGGGGGAGTCGGGCTCGGGCAAGTCGACGGTCGCCGCGGCCGCCGTCGGTCTCGTCATCCCGAGCGCCGGCGGCATCCGACTGAACGGCGCCGACATCGTGGGGCGCTCGTCCGCTGCCCGTCGTGCGCGTCGACGCGTGCAGCTCGTCTTCCAGGACCCGTACTCCGCGCTCGACCCGCGCATGCCGATCGGACTGTCGATCGCCGAGGGGTCCCGGGCGACGGGGCGCTCCTGGAGTCGCTCGGAGCAGCGGTCCCGGGTGGGTGAGCTGCTCGAGCGCGTGCACATCGACCCGGACCGGGCGAATGACCTGCCGTCGGCGTTTTCGGGTGGTCAGCGGCAGCGCATCACGATCGCCCGGGCGCTCGCGGCCGAACCGGAGGTCCTCATCGCCGACGAGATCACCTCGGCGCTCGACGTGTCGGTGCAGGGCGTCGTCCTCAACCTCCTGCGCGAGCTGCAGCGCGAGCTCGAACTCACGGTGCTGTTCATCTCCCACAACCTCGCCGTCGTGAACTACATGTGCGACACGGTGAGCGTCATGCAGGCCGGCCGGGTCGTCGAGGCGGGCCCCACGGCCACCGTCCTCGCTGCTCCCGAGGACGCCTACACCCGAGAACTCCTGGCCTCCGTGCCCGTGATGGGCCGTCGCATGGCCTGGGACGAGGAGTAGCGGAGGGATTCCTGCTCCCGGTCACTGAGCGCACCTCTTCCGGTCACTGAGTGCACCTCTCCCGGTCACTGAGCTTGTCGAAGTGCACCCGGGTGACGTCGCCCGTCGACAGGCGGTTCCTGAGCCTGTCGAAGGGCAGGGACCGGGGAGAACAGGTCAGCCGCGCTGCTTGCGCGGCAGGGTCTCCGGGAGGAACGCGATCCCGACGATGCCGATCGCGCTGAGCAGCAGCAGGTACGCCGCCACCAGCCACGGTGCACCACCGCTCGCGGCGACGAGCGCGGTCGCGACGAGCGGGACCGTCCCGCCGACGAGGGCGGCCGGGATCTCGCGGGAGAGCGCGATGCCGCTCCACCGCATCGAGGTCGGGAAGATCTCGGCGAGCAGCGCCCCCGAGGTGCCGATGGTGGCACCCTGGATGACGGCGAGGCCGAGGATCAGGCCCAGCGCGACGAGGGTCGACTGCTCCGTGTTGTAAAGCAGGAACATCGGGAACGCGTAGACCACACCGAAGATCGCGGCGCCCATGAGGACGGGCTTGCGACCGATGCGGTCGGCGAGGCGACCGAACAGCAGCGCCGTCGGGATGGTCAGGACCTCGGCGACGATGAGGCCGATGAGCGCCTCCGTCGGGTGCACACTCAGCGTGCCCGTGACGTACGACAGCGAGAACACCTGCACGACGTAGACCCATGGCAGGGCGAACGTGAACAGCGCCATGCCGCAGATGATCACGCGCCAGTGCGAGCGGATCGCGCCGGCCAGCGGAGCGGAGGTGACGGCACCGCGCTCCTCGGCGCTCTCGAACGCCTTCGTCTCCTTCACGCGCAGGCGGAAGTACAGGGCGAAGGCGACGATGACGACGCTCGCGAGGAACGGGATCCGCCAACCCCAGCTCTGGAACTGGTCGATCGGCAGCGTGCTCACCACGGCGAAGACGGTGGTCGCGAGCGCCATGCCCACGTACACGGAGGCACCGGGGAACGAGGCGGCGAACGCGCGGTGCTTCACGTCGGCGGACTCGCTCGCCATCGTGATCGCGCCCGCGAACTCGGCGCCCGAGCCCATGCCCTGGAAGATCCGCAGCACGATGAGCAGGATCGGTGCCCAGATGCCGATGGTCTCGGCGGTGGGGAGCAACCCGATGATGGTGGTCGCGACGCCCATGAAGAGGAGCGTGATGAGCAGCGTCGGTTTGCGCCCGAGCTTGTCGCCGTAATGGGCGAAGATCAGGCCGCCGATCGGGCGGGCACCGAAGCCGACCGCGAAGCCGGCGAACGCGCCGAGCAGGCCGGCGAGGTCACCGGCGCCGGGGAAGAACAGGGGCGCGAACACGAGCGCGGAGGCCAGCCCATAGAGGGTGAAGTCGTACCACTCGATGACGGTGCCGACCGAGCTGGCGAGGATGGCGCGGCGACGCTGCACCCGGGAGTCGAGGCCGTCGCGATCGATGTCGCTCTGGCCTGCGGTGGTGGTGTCGGATCCGCGTGGGTCGCTCGCGCGCGCGCTCTGGATGGCCATGGCACTCCTTCGTGTTGGGCGCACCCGGACGGCCGGGACGCCTGACGAGGCTACCGGCCGTCTGGAGGCTCAGCCCATGTGCGGTCGGCACACTCCGGGGCCGTTCCGGTGCGTCGGGAGCACACGGGGTGAGGCGCCCGAGGGCCGCCCCACCCCGTGCTCGCTACAGCGCCTTCGACTCGCGAAGGATCCCGGCGAGCGTCTCCATCTGCTTCGCCTGAGACGTGTAGTCGAGGGCGGCGGTGTTCCAGGAGTGGATCTGGCCGGCGACGAGCGCCGGGTGCGAGGCGAAGGTCGCCTGCGCCTCGAGGTCGCTCTGCTGGAAGCCCTCGACGTTGACGAGCAGGACGTCACCGGTCATCGCCTGGCCGGCGTTCTCCCAGCTGTAGATGTCCCAGTAGTAGTAACCGTCCGGGTTCGCGTTCGTGTACTTCACGCCGAGTTCGCTGTACAGCTCCGTCTCCGGCTCGTCCTGCGGCTTGACGACGTAGATGCCGCTCGCGTCCGCGTACATCTGCGTGACCTCGAGGTCGGTCTCCTTCGCTGCGGCGGTCAGGTCCGCTGCTGTGGCGTCGTACTTCTCCTTTGCCGCGGCGATGGTGTCCTCGTCGGCTCCGAGCGCCTCGGACAGCTTGTTGAGCGAGGCGATGACGTCGGCACCCTTGCCGCCGACCTTGATGGCGACGACCGGAGCGATCTTCTCCAGCTGCTCCTGCTGCTCGACGTCGGCGACACCGTAGTACGGGCCCTTGAGGTCGAGCGTGCCGTCGCGATCGGTCGGGTAGATCCCGGTCACGATGAGGTCGGGTGCCGCCTCGGCGAGTGCCTCGAGGTCGATCTCGCCGTAGCTGTTGCCGACGATGGCCGTGTCGCCGAGGTCGTAGTCCGAGAACCGCTTGTCGGTGGCGACGTCGACGCGACCGAAGACCGCGACGGGGTCGATGCCGTTGCCGTGCAGGCCGAGCGCGTAGTCGGCGAAGCTCGCGATGCGCTTGGGCTGCTCGTCGAGCTTGACCGTGGTGCCGGTGTCGTCGGTGTAGCTCCAGGCGCCGCTGCTGTCGGCGTCGGAGGCGGCGGTGGGGGAGCAGCCGGCGAGGCCGACCAGGGCGAGCGCGGGCACGAGCACGAGTGCGGCGCGGCGGAGGCGTGAAGAGATCGTCATGATACTTAGGGTAGCCGAACCTAAGTCACGAAACGATATCGGAATGCCCGATCGCCCGGATCACTTGGCGTCGAGGGCGATCGCGTCGTCAGGGTCGACCGGCACGATGAGTGGCGAACCGCTGCTCGGGTCGGGGATGACGATCGCGTCGAGGTCGAACGCCTCCCGGAGCACGGCCGGGGTGAGGACCTCCCAGGGCGTGCCGTCGGCGATGACCCGGCCGCCGCCCACGACGACGAGGCGGTCGGAGTAGCGACCGGCGAGCGTGAGGTCGTGCAGGACCATGACGACCGTCGCGCCACGTTCGCGGTTGATCGACCGCACGAGTCGGAGGACGTCGAGCTGGTGGCTGAGGTCGAGGAAGGTCGTCGGCTCGTCGAGCAGGATCGTGGGGGCCCGCTGCGCGAGGACCAGGGCGATCCAGGCGCGCTGCAGCTGCCCGCCCGACAGGGAGGCCGTGTCGCGGTCGGCGAGGGTCTCGAGACCGGTGGCGGCGAGCGCCTCGTCGACGGCGATCGTGTCGGCGGGCGTCCACGGCTTGAGGAGGCTCTGGTGCGGGTGCCGCCCCCGCGAGACGAGGTCGCGGACGCTCGTCGCCGACGGCGTCAGGGGCTTCTGCGGCAGGATCGCCAGGCGGCGCGCGACCTCGCGGGTCGGGATCGACCGCACGCCGCGACCGCCGAGCTCGACCGTGCCGGCGGTCGGGGTGAGCAGGCGACCGAACGCCTTGAGCAGCGTCGACTTGCCGCAGCCGTTGGCGCCGATGAGGGTCGTGACCTCGCCCGTCTCGATGCGGAGGTCGAGCCCCTCGAACACCACCGTCTGGTCGTAGGCCAGGGAGACGCCCCGAGCCTCGAGGGCGGGCGTCGGACGCCCTTGCGCGGGCGATGCGGTCGTGGCGGGGTCGGTCATGCGGAGGTCTCCCGTTCCTTGCGGCGCGTCAGCAACCAGATGAGATAGGGCGCGCCGACGATCGCCGTGATGATGCCCACCGGGATCTCGCCCGGCAGGACACCACGGACGAGTGCGTCGCCGCCCGTGACGATGACGGCGCCGAGCAGTGCGGAGGCGAGCAGCGGCGGGCGACCGGTGCGGGCCAGGCGGCGGGCGATCTGCGGCGCGACGAAGGCGACGAACTCGATCGGCCCCGCCGCGGACACGGCCGCTGCGACGAGCAGGACCGCGCACGCGATGACGACGATCCGATGCCGCTGGACCGCGACGCCGAGGCCGGTCGACAACTCGTCGCCGAGCTGGCTGATGTCGAGGCTGCTCGTCTGCAGGACCGCGATCGGTGTCAGGATCACCAGCGCGACGAGCACCGGCCACACGCTCGACCAGGAGATGCCCGAGAGGCTGCCGACGAGCCACTGTGCCGCCGCTGCCGCCTCGGTGATCTGCGCCCGGGCGATGAGGTAGCTCGTGATGCCGCCAAGGGTCGCGGTGGCACCGATGCCGATGAGGATGAGTCGGAAGCTGTCGACGCCGCCGCGCCAGGACAGCGCGTAGACGGCGGCGGAGGTGACGAGGGCGCCGATCGCGGCCATGGCGGGCAAGCCCAGGCTGAGGGCGCCGGCCCCGACCGAGTAGCTGCCGCCGACCAGGACGATCGCGGCCACGGCCCCGAGCGCGGCACCCGAGGTGACACCGAGGATGTCCGGAGTGGCGAGCGGGTTGCGTGCGAAGGTCTGGGTCAGGGCCCCGGCGAGTCCGAGGGACGCACCGACGAGAAGGCCGCCGACGACCCGGGGGAGGCGGAGCTCGAACACGATGAGTTCCTGGCCGCCGGTCCCACCACCGCGCAGGGTGGTGATCACGTCGGGGATCGTCAGGGACGACGAGCCGGCGACGATCCCGAGCAGGGCGAACGCCAGCGCGACGACGAGACAGGCGATCGTGACGCCGACGACCCGCCCTCGCCACAGGCGGCCGAAGAAGCGGCTGCCCTCCCGCACGGCGCTCACAGCTCCGCCATCCGTCCGCGGCGCACGATGGCGATGAACGCGATGCCGCCCACGACGGTGAGGACGACGCCCACGGGCACCTCGGCGGTGCCACCGATGAGTCGACCGATCACGTCGCACGCGAGCAGCACGCTCCCACCGACGAGTCCCGAGGCGGGGAGGAGCCAGCCGTGATGCCCGCCCACGAGGGTGCGCGCGATGTGCGGCGCGGTGAGCCCGACGAAGGCGATCGGGCCGGTCAGGGCCACGGCGGCGGCCGTGAGCAGGGTGATCGCGGCGAGCCCCACGAGTCGTGCGCGGATGAGGTTCTCACCGAGGCCGTTCGCCAGCTCGGTCCCGAGCGCCAGGGCGTTCAGCGAGCGGATGTTGGCGAACGCGAACACGAGGCCGAGCCCGGCGAAGACCAGGGCCGCGTCGACGCCCGTGAGCGATCGGCCGGACAGTGAACCGACCACCCAGATGCGATAGGCGGCGAGCGTCGTCTCGTCGGACAGGACGAGGTACGAGGTCAGGGCGACGAGCAGGGCCGAGACGGCGGTGCCGGCGATCGCGAGCGGGACGGGACTCGACAGTCCGCGGCCGAGCGCGGCGACGGAGAACACGATGACGCTGGCGACGGTGGCGCCGAGCAGGGCGAGCCAGAGGGTCGTGATCACCGAGCTCGTGCCGAGCACGTAGACCCCGACGACGACCGCGAGGCTCGCGCCGGCGGAGACACCGAACAGGCCGGGGTCGGCGAGCGGGTTGCGGGTCTGCCCCTGCATGACGGCACCGGCGATCCCGAGACAGACGCCGACGAGGACGCCGAGGACCGTGCGCGGCACCCGCGACCCCCAGACGACGGCACCGGTGTCCTGGGTGGGGTCGAACAGTGCGGTGAGGACGGCCACGGGACTGATGAGGTTGCTGCCGAGCATCAGGCTCGCGAGGGCGATGACGAGGAGCGCGACGGCCAGCATGCCGACGGCGAGCGCGCGTCTCGATCGGAGGAGGGTCGCGCTGCGCATGGAGTTAGCCTAGCCTCACCTATCCCGGTAGCGATGCACGTCCGTCATCGGCGGCGACGGGCGGGCGATCCATGGATCGGCGCGGGACGTGTGCGGTTCACCCATGGGTGAGGCCTCCACCGCCCGATACCGTTGACCGGTACGGAGTACAGCGATCAGGAGGACACGAATGACCGAGCAGCCGTCGACCGGAGCCGACACCGAAGCGGTCCTCGCCGCCACGGAACGACTCGCCGTCCCGCCCGGCTCGCTCGAGGGCGTGGTGGTCCTCGACCTCTCCCGCGTCCTCGCCGGCCCCTACGCCGCATCGATGCTCGCCGACCTCGGCGCGACCGTCATCAAGATCGAGAACCCGAACGACCCCGACGTCTCCCGGGGCTTCCCGCCCTACCTGCGCGACGGCGACGAGGAGTTCAGCGGCTACTACGGCCAGTACAACCGCGGCAAGTTCGGTCTGGCGCTCGACCTCGCGAGCGACGCCGGCAAGGAGGTGCTGCGCGACCTCGTCGCGAGCGCCGACATCCTCGTCGAGAACTTCCGCCCGGGGACGATGGCCAAGCTCGGCCTGCCCTACGAGGCGCTCGCCGCCATCAACCCGAAGCTCGTGTACACCGCGATCTCCGGCTACGGACAGACGGGTTCGCGCAGCCGCCGCCCGGCCTTCGACAACACAGCCCAAGCCGCCGGCGGACTCTGGTCCATGAACGGCTACGCGGACCAGCCGCCCGTACGCGTCGGCGTCACCATCGGCGACCTCTCCGCGACGATGTTCGGCGTCATCGGCACGCTCGCCGCGCTGCGGCACGCCGAGCGCACCGGCGTGGGCCAGCTCGTCGACGTCGCCCAGGTCGACAGCATCATCGCGATGACCGAGACCGCCGTCGTCGACTACACCGTCGACGGGACCGTCGCCTCGCCGTCCGGCAACGAACACGCCTGGGTGCGGCCCTACGAGCTGTTCCCCTGCGCCGACGGTCAGGTGTTCTTCGGCGCGTACACCGACAAGCTCTGGAAGGCGAGCTGCGAGCTCTTCGGCACGCCCGAGGCGATCGCCGACCCCGAGATCGACACCATGCGCAAACGCTTCGACGAGGAGGTGTACGCCCGTCGCGTCAAGCCGCTCGTCGTCTCCTGGTTCGCGGACCGCACCCGCGCCGAGCTCGAGGAGCTGGCCGGCGACGTCGTCCCGCTCACCGCCGTGAAGACCATCGGCGAGGTCGTCGACGACCCGGGGACCGCCGAACGCGACATGGTCGTCGAGACCGACTACGGCTCCTTCGGCACCCTCCGCTCCTTCGGCCAGCCGATCAAACTGAGCGCGACGCCCGCGACCACCGACCGCCCCGCGAACCACATGGGCGAGCACGCGGACGACGTGCTGACGGCGCTCGCCGGGTACGACGCCGAACGCATCGCCGCGTTGCGGTCCGGCGGGGTGATCTGAGTGGGACTCGTGGACCGGACGGAGCAGCCTGCCGACCGTATCGCCGCGTTGCGGTCCGACGGGGTGATCTGAGTGGGGCTCGTCGAGCGGACAGAGCAGCTCGATCTCCGTCCCGCCTCCTGGTATCGCAGCACCTTCGCGACCGCGGCACCGGAACCGGTCCTCGGCGAGGAGCTCCCCGCCGGCTGGGAGGGCGTCCACTTCCCGTTCGAGACGCCGTTCGCGCAGCTCCGCGAAGACGGCTCACCCGCGGAGGACGGCGTGCTGCCGGTCATCGACCTGCCGCGCCGCATGTACGCGGGGGAGGACACCGAGTTCTTGGCGCCGCTCCGCTACGGCGACATGGTGATGCAGCGTACGAGCCTCGGTTCGCTCGTCGAGAAGCAGGGGCGGGTCGGCCGCCTGGTCTTCGCCGACCTCGTGCGTGAGTACCTCGTCGACGGCGAGGTCGCGGTCCGCAGCACCTGGCACGATGTGTTCCTCGAGGCGCAGCCCGCGGTGCCCTCCCCGCGGACGGCGGTGCCCGAGGTGGCCGCCGAGGACGTCGATCCCGACGCCGGAGCCGACTGGACCGTGACCCGGTCGCTCGACTCCCGCCAGCTGTTCCGCTTCTCGGCGGTCACGGGCAACACGCACCGCATCCACTATGACCGACAGTGGGCGCGTGAGGTCGAGGGGCTCAACGACCTCCTCGTGCACGGTCCGCTCACCCGCATCCTGGTGCTCGACGCCCTCACGGCGAACGCCGGTGGTCGTCGGCTCGCGTCGGTCCGCTTCCGGGCGAAGGCACCGGTGCTCGTCGACACGGCGTTCCGCATCGCGGGGACGGACGGCCCGGAGGGCACCTCGGTCGTCGTGCGTGCCGCCGACGGTACGGTCCTCGCCTCCGCCGACGCCACCTGGCGCCCCTGACCACGGGGGTGCGTGCCGCCGGCCGCTGAGCGTTCCTCCGGTCACTGAGCCCTCCTCCATCGGTCACTGAGCCCTCCTCCATCGGTCACTGAGCTCGTCGAAGTGCTCACGGGGGACGCCGCCCTTCGACAGGCTCAGGGACCGGGGATGCGGTTCAGGGACCGGGGATGGGGCTCAGGGACCGGGGTCGGGTGCTGAGAGGCCGCGCCGCGCCGCGCCGCCTAGGCGTCGATCACGAGCGTCGGCGTCAGCGACCTCGACACACACGGGTACATGATCATCGACGCGTCGTCGGTCGTCAGGGAGTCGCGATGCTCCGGCGTCCCGTCCACCACCTGCACGGCGCAGGAGCCGCAGACGCCCCGCATGCACGACCCGGCGACACCGACCCGCGCGGCCTGCATCGCCTGCAACATCGTCTGCCCGGCGGGAACCTCGACGGTCCGCTCCGACCTCGCGCACTCGACGGTGAACGCCGTGTTCGGCAGGTAGGCGCGGGGCTTCGGCTCGAACCGCTCGAGGTGCAACCGGCAGCCCTCGGGCAACGTCTCGGCCAGGTTCGTCAGGGTGTCGGTGAACCCGCGCGGCCCGCAGGCCGACACGTCGGTGCCCGGCTCGAGGCCCGCGAGGAGGCCGGCCAGGTCGAGACGGCCGCTCTCCGCGCTGACATGGATGCGCACGTGGTCGCCCAGAGCCTCGAGCTCCGGCGCGAACGCGACGTCCTCCCGGGTACGCACCGCGTAGACCAGGGTCCAATCGGCGTCGCCCGCGGCCAACCGACGCGCCATCGAGAGCAGCGGCGTGATCCCGATGCCGGCCGCGAGCAGCAGGTGCCGCTTCGCGTCCGAGAGTGGGAACAGGTTCCTTGGTGGCCGGATGAACACCTTCCGACCGACCTTGAGGAAGTTGTGGATGTAGTGCGAGGCACCCCGCGAGTGCTCCTCCCGCAGGACGGCGATCCGGTACCGGAACTCGTCCGCAGGATCACCACAGAGCGAGTACTGCCGTTCGTGGCGGGTGATGAGCTGCAGGTCGATATGCGCTCCGGGGTCCCACGGCGGGAGCCGGCGACCCTCCGGATCGGCGAGCACGACGCTGACGATCGTCGGTGTCTCGTGCACGATCTCCTGGACGATGAGCGGGGTCATGCCCGCGCGATTGCGCATCAGAAATCCCTCGTGTCGATGGCATCGCCGATCTGGAGATCCGGACCGGTCATGCCCGCGCGGTCGCGCATCAGGAAACCCTGCTGCTTCCAGCCATCAGGGCAGGCCCGTTGCTTCCAGCCATCAGTACAGGCTCTGGTTCCCGACGGCGACCGCCTCGTCGATGGCGTCGCCGACCTCGGTGCTCAGGCCCGACATGCTCGCCCAGATCCTGCCCGCGCTCGGCACCTCGGCCGCGAGCTCCTGCATCTCGGCGTCCCACAGCCCGCCGCGGAGCAGCGCCCGCCCGCAGTGCAGGTAGACCTCCTCGGTGCGCACGACGATCGCGAGCTGCGGCGTCACGTGGTCCTGTTCGAGCATCGCCATGAGTGCCGGGTCGTCGGTGACGGTGGCCGTGCCGTTGATCCGGAGGGTCTCGCTCATGCCGGGGACGAAGCACAGCATGCCGATGTGGCCGTTCTGGACGATGTTCTGCAGGGAGTCGGCCAGGCGGTTGCCGAGGCGCTCCGGGATCACGAGCGTGCGGGTGTCGAGCGCCCGGACGAACCCCGGGTAGTCCCCGCGCGGCGAATTGTCGCACCGGCCGTCGGCGTCGGACGTCGCGATGGTGCAGAACGGCGAGTGGGCGAGGAAGGCGAGGCAGTTCTCGTCGAGCTCGTCCATGATCTTGGCCGTCGCCGCGGGATCCGGTTCGCCGAGGGAGCGACGGATGGTGTCGACGTCGATCGACGCGAACGCGCTGGCCTGCATGGCGGACCCCTTCTCTGTCCCTCCGACCCTACGGTCGTCCTTCGCACGCCTCAATGGGCTGTCGGCACACGGTTCGCGGGTGTCCTGTGCCACCGACCCAGCCGCATCCATCATCACGCCCCGGTTCATCGGCCGAACGAGCGGCGGAACATCGCCTTCGCGCGCGCCGCGGTGTCGGCTCGATGGGAATCGGGGATGCGGGTGAGGGTCGCTCCCACCATCGAGATCGCCATGAGGATGTCATCGGGCTCGACGTGGTCGGCGATGCGGTGCGCAGCCAGTTCCTTCGCATGCAGGGCGTGCGCGAGGCGGTCGAGGCGGGTGCCGAGCGCGATCACGCGGGGGTCGTCGCCTTCGCCGAGGATCGCCTCGACGAAGGGCGAGGTGACGAGGGCCTGGTCGATCACGACGTCGAGCAGGCTGTCGAGGGTCGCATCGGGTCGCCCGGTGTGCTCCTCCAGCTCGCCGACGTTCTCGTCGAGCACCGCGAGGGCGAGGGAGAGTCGGTCGGGGAAGTGCCGGTACAGGCTGCCCTGTCCGACGCCCGCCCGCTTCGCGACCGCGCTGAGGGGAGCGCTGAAGCCGTCAGCGGCGAACACCTGACGCGCCGCGGCGACGAGCGCTCGGCGGTTCTCGGGTCCCGCGCTCGGGCCTCGGTTCAACTTCGGGGGCGTGGACGACATCCCGGTAGCGTAACGCCGCGCGGTCGCTCCGGAGCACCCGACTGGGAGCCCGCCGTGAGGGCTGGTGGCCATGACCCGGACGGCGTAACGTGTACCGGACAATGATGTCCGGTATGGATCGAGGCCCATACGGTCCCGCCGCTCATCGCCCTCCCGAGAACGAAGGAACCCCCATGAGCGCCCTCACCGCCAACACCCCGATCGCCGCATGGCTCGCCGACCCCACCGGTGGACCGCTCATCCGCGGCCTCCTCACCCAGCTGGGCACCGAGGAATCGCAGCTCGCCCCGATCTCGGGCCTCCCGCTCCAGCAGCTCGTCGCCCTGAGTCAGGGCAAGCTGCCCCAGTCGCTCATCGACGACCTCGTGCTCGCCGCGAACGACGGCGTCGTACCCGTCGACGACGCGCCCCAGGGGTGGCAGGAGCGCATCACCGTGGGTCGGTTCGCCGGGAAGACCGTGATCGTCACCGGGGCCGCTTCCGGCATCGGCCGTGCCACGGCATCCCGCGTCGCGCGTGAGGGCGGCCGGGTCGTGGCCGTGGACCTCTTCGAGGACAAGCTCGCCGACCTCGCCTCGAGCCTGCCGGACGCCGACCTCGTCACGGTCGCCGGCGACATCACGAAGCAGGACGACATCGACGCGATCGTGGCTGCAGCGGGGGAGCGGATCGACGCGCTCGCCAACGTCGCCGGTATCAACGACGACTTCTCCCCGCTCCACGAGACCTCTGACGCGACCTGGGAGCGGGTGATGGGCGTGAATGTCACCGGTGCGTTCAAGCTGACCCGCGCCGTCCTGCCGTCGATGGTCGCGGCCGGATCCGGCTCGGTCGTCAACATCGCGTCCGAGGCCGGGCTGCGCGGCAACGCCTCGGGGAACGCCTATACGACCTCGAAGCACGCGGTCGTCGGCATGACCAAGAGTGCCGCTTTCATGTACGGACCGCGCGGCGTCCGGGTCAACGCCGTCGCTCCGGGCGGTGTCGCCACGGGGATCCCCTTCCCGCCGAACGTCTCCGAGGCCGGCTCGGCGCGGCTCGGACCGTTCCAGGCGGCGATCCCGACGATCGCGACCGCGGAGCAGCTCGCCGCGTCCATCACCTTCCTGCTGAGCGATGACGGCGTGAACGTCAACGGCGTCATCCTGCCGTCCGACGGTGGATGGTCGGTGCAGTAGCAGCCGTTGCACAGAACTTCAGCAATCGGTAAGAACCGCGATTCTTAACGGTCGTTCAGGGCGGGATGAACGTATTTCTGCTGCGAATCTTGAATCACACGGGCCCGCTCTGCGTCGCCCGTCCCCTGCGAACGCTCTGAACGAGTACGGCCGGAACGATCGTTCGCACTGCGGTGACACCGCTCACAGGGCCCCACCGATCTTGGCGGAAGGTGGGGCCCTGCGCCGTGTCCGGCCTGCGATGGGCGGCGCGCGGACTCAGCGCGGGATCGGAGCGGCGAAGCGCCACGGCTGGGAGCGGATCGTCGCGACCGCCCGCGTGATCGCGCCCAGGGCGACGACGTCCGCGCCGAGTCGCGAGGCCCGCACGATCGGCGTCGGCGCGTAGGTCCCCTCGTCGAGCCAGGTCTGAGCCGCTGCGATGACGGGCGAGGCGACGCGGGCCACGCCGCCGGCGACGACGACCTCGTCCACGTCGAGCAGGCTGCCGAACAGGACGCACACCCGCCCGAGGCGTTCCCCGAGGCGTTCGACGAGTCTGCCGGCGTAGGCGTCGCCCGAGGCGGCGGCGTCGATGACGCGGCCGACGTCGAGGGCGTCGATCGGTGTCCGTGCGAGGGGAGACGACGCCGGCACCGCACCCGATCGCTGATCCTCCTCCAGCCACGACCGTGCCGCACCGTCCAGGCCCTCCGGTGAACCGACGCCCTCGACCATGCCGAGCACGCGGAGTTCGCCCGCGCCGCCCGCCCCGCCGTGCAGCAGCACGCCGTCCACGATGAGTCCCGCCCCGAAACTCGCCTCGGCCAGGAGCACGGCGATGGACTCACGCGCCACCTCCCCGAGGGCGCGCTCCGCCGTGGCCGCGAGGTTGGCGTCGTTCTCGAGCACGACGTCACCCCACGGGCCGAGGCGGCTCGCGAAGTCGGGGTTCATCCGGGCCCAGTAGTCGTGATCGCCGCGCGGGGAGCGGCCGTGCGCGTCCACCGGTGCCGGGACGCCGACGGCGGTCACGAGCACCTGCCCCGGCGTCGCGCCGGCCTGCGCGGTCGCCTCCTCGACGACGGTCCGTGCGGTCGCGAGGCGGAGGTCGGGGTCTTCGTCGCCGCCCACGATGGGGCGTTCGGCCCGGCCGACGACCTCACCACGGAGCGTCGCGACGAGTGCTGCGACCCGATGCTGCCCCACGTCGAGTCCGATCACGAAGGCGGTGTCCGCGGCGAGTTCGTAGCGCCGGGCCGGTCGTCCCCGTCGGTAGTCGCCGGCGGCCCGGGCGTCGTCGAGCTCACGGATCCAGCCGCGGTCGGCGAGGGAGTCGCAGGCGTTCAGTACGGTCGCGCGGGTCAGGCCGGTCCCATCCATGACGTCGCTCGCCGTGAACGCACCGTGGTCGAAGGCGTAGGCGGCGACGAGTTCGACGCTCGCCCTGCCCGTCTCGATCCCCGGTTCCGCCATGGGGTGACTGTAGCAGGGTTGCATTACTAGATATGGCCGCTATATTTAGTGGCGAAGGTCGACCACCGCCGGTCACGACAGTGCTCGGCTCCGCACCCCGAAAGGAACCGTCCGAGCATGAGCACCAGTACCGCCCCGACCACAACAGACGCATCGGATCTCCGGGTCGGCGTCATCGGCCTCGGCTTCGCCGGCACCACGCACCTGGACGCCTTCACCGCGCTCCCCGGTGCCACCGTCGTCGCCCTGTCCGGCCAGGAACCGGCGCGACTCGCCGAGCTGGCCGAGAGCCGCGGGGTCCCCGAGACCTACGCCGACTGGGAGGACCTCGTCGCCCGCGACGACCTCGACATCGTGTCGATCGGCGTGCCGAACGCCCTGCACCACCCGATCGCCGTGGCCGCGCTCCGAAGCGGCAAGCACGTCTTCTGCGAGAAGCCGCTCGCCACGACCGCCGACCTCGCCGCCGAGATGGTGGAGGCGGCGACCGCCGCCGACCGCGTCCTCGAGGTCGCCTACAACCACCGCCGCCGTGCCGACGTCGCCTACCTCGCGCGGTACCTCGCCGAGGAGCCGATCGGCCGTGTCTACCACTCGCGTGCCTCCTGGCTGCGTCGCCAGGGTGTGCCCGGTATCGACTCCTGGTTCACCAACAAGGCCGCGGCCGGCGGCGGGCCGCTCATCGACCTCGGGTCCCACGTCCTCGACATCGCGCTCTCGCTCCTCGGTGAGCCGCGCGTGACGCACGTGTCGGCCGTCGCGTACAACGAGCTGGGCCGCGCCGGCCGCGGCGGCTCCTCCGGCGGTGGTCCGGTCTCGAGCCGGTCCTCCCACGCCTTCGACGTCGAGGACTTCGCGTCCGCCCTCCTGCGGTTCGAAGACGGCGGCAGCCTGCACCTCGAGGCGTCGTGGGCCTCCTACTCGAAGGCGCACGAGGACATCTCTGTCGAACTGCTCGGCTCAGAGGGTGGCGTCCGCCTCCACGTCGACAACTACAACACCGAAGGAACGGTCACGATCTACCGTGACGTCGCCGGTGCGCCGACGATCGAACGACCCGCCGTGCAGGTCCCGGCCGGTCACCACCAGTCGGTCATCGCGGAGTTCCTCGACACCATCCGCGCGGGCGAGACCGCCGGCGGCGAACTCCGCTTCGCCGGTCACCACGGCGAGTACGCACTGCACCGCAGCCGCGTCATCGACGCCGCCTACGCCTCGGCCGCCGCCGGGCACGAACTGGAGGTCCCCGCATGAGCACCACGACACCGATCCGCATCCGCGTCTGGAACGAGTTCGTCCACGAGTCCCGCGGTGACGCCGTGGTGCTGGGGCACTACCCCGACGGCATCCATGCCGTGATCGCGGCGGGCCTCGAGGAGTCGCTCGGGGACGCCGTGTCCGTCTCGACCGCGACCCTCCAGGATCCCGAGCACGGTCTCACCGAGGAGGTCCTCGCGAACACCGACGTCCTCTTCTGGTGGGGGCACATCGCCCACGACCAGGTCTCCGACGAGGTCGTCGAGCGGGTCGTCCGACACGTCCACGCCGGCATGGGCATCGTCGTGCTGCACTCCGGTCACTACTCGCGGGTCTTCCAACGCCTCATGGGGACGAGCTGCGCGCTCAAGTGGCGCAACGACGGCGAGCGCGAACTCGTCTGGACGGTGCTCCCGGACCACCCGATCGCACAGGGTGTCCCGCACCCGATCGTCATCGACCGCCAGGAGATGTACGGGGAGCACTTCGACATCCCGCGTCCCGACGAGGAGGTGTTCCTCTCCACCTTCGCCGGCGGCGAGGTCTTCCGTTCCGGTGTCGCCTACCACCGCGGGCGCGGGCGGGTGTTCTACTTCTCACCCGGTGATCAGGAGTACCCGGTCTACCACCACCCCGACATCCGCCGCGTACTGGCCAACGCTGCCGAGTGGGCCCGTCCGACGATCGAGCGCACGCCGCCGACCGCCGACCAGCACCCGCGGGACTGGTTCCTGCGCTAGGGCTGGATGGGTGAGCGCGGCCGGAGGAGAATGGCCGCCACACGGAAGGGAGGGCGACATGCCCGACACGGAGAATCCGTCGTTGAAGGACCCCGAGCTCTACGAGAAGCTCCGCGACGAGGGCGCCTCGAAGGGGAAGGCGGCACGCATCTCGAACGCGGCGGCCAAGCAGGGACGTTCGGCGATCGGGGAGAAGGGCGGCGAGTCCGGGTCGTACGACGACTGGACCGTCGCGCGGCTCCGCGAGCGTGCGAAGGAGATCGGCCTCACCGGCTATTCCGACAAGCGCAAGAGCGAATTGATCGCGATGCTCCGCGACAGCTGAACAGGCGGCTCGGCCGCCGGACTCACCGCTTCGGTGACCCGGCGGTCGCGTCGTCGCCGGTCGTCGCGTGGACGACGACCTCGCCGGTGTTCGCCTCGTGCATGAAACCTTCGAGCAGTGCGCGGTCCATCTCGCCGACCTCGTCGGAGTCGAAGGAGAACTGCAGGGCGATCGCCGGGTGCAGCCAGAGCGTCGTGCGTCCGTCGGTGGTGGAGTCCTGTCGCACCGTGAGCGCGAACGACTCGTTCCGTCGCAGCTTCATGAGTGCGATCGTCTTGACATGGGCGAGCATGCGGTCGTCGAGCCGCACGCGTGCATCCCCGGTGCCGTAGACCAGTTGTCCCATTGGGAACCTCGACTTCCAACCCCTGAGATGGTCGTCGACGTGGACAGCCGACACGGCGCGCATCGCGACGGGGTCCGGGTCGGTGAAGCGCTCTCTCAGGATACGAGACATTCTTGGCGCGCGCCCGATTATCCACGATGCGGTGCTCGATCGACGACGCGCACGCGCATTGTCCGCTGCCCGGGCCATCCGCGCAATGGCCCGGGCGCCCCCATCTCTGCGCGCTAGCGTGGCACACCTGAGAAAGGGGCTGACGATGGGATTCCTCCGCCTCGGTGCGCTCCGATCACAGGTCGACGATCAGACGCTCGCCCAACTGGAACGCGTGATCCTCACACGGATGCTCGGCGAGCGCTCGTTCCGGCTGCAACTCCATCGCGGGCGCTTCCAATCATCGGAACCGGTCACGGTCTCGCCCGAGCAGCCGATCGTCTTCGCGTTCGACGCCGAGTTCGAGCCGCCGATCGACGAACGCATGGCCGCCGAGATGCTCGAGGAGATCGAGATCACCGGCGGGTTGCACGTCGTCGTCGCCTGACGACCACCTCCCGAGACCAGCATCTCCCCGATACCAGCATCACCCAGACCACCACCACAGGAAGCAGGAGCGACATGAGCGACTTCACCGGAGCAGACGCATTGGGTACCGACCCGGACATGGTGGTCGGCACGCCGCCCACCGAGATCCCGGACGAGCCGACGGACGAGGACACGGCGGACGAGCCGGACGTGCTCGAGCAGCCGGACACGGCACCCCTCGACGACCCCGACGCTCGCTGAGCCGTCAGACGTGGAAGCGCCGCCGGCCCTCGGGTCGGCGGCGCTTCGTCGTGCAACAGGCGGGGTTCAGGCTCGGTCCGTCTGCTCGGTGTCCTCGGGGTCTGCGCCCGGGCGCACCGCCGCGTCGTCGCGGATGTCGATGCGGGTGACGCCGTCGCCCTGATCGGTGACGTCGATGCGGGGCGCGGCGTCCTCCTCGGTGGCGTTCGGGGCCGTCGTCAGCTGGTCGTGTCGGTTCTCGTCGTGCGTGTGCGGAGTCTGGTCGCTGTCGGTCATGTCGAGACGATAGCGCACGGACCCGGCGTCCGGGCTCGGCCTCAGGGCTTGTGGAGCCTCAGACGCGCGGGCCCGGTTCCGGGACGAGCACCAGGCCGTGGTTCGAGTCGGCGCTGACGGCGAGCGCGTCGAGCCATGCGCGGTTGAGTTCGACGGGGACGCTGCCCGCGTACTTGAATCGCAGCGACATCGCGGGGTGCAGCCAGATCGTCGTCCGGCCGTCGCCGGCCCGCGGGTCGTCCTTCCACCCGAAGTAGAACCCCTCACCGCGACGCAGTTTGGCGCCGATGACCTGCTGCAGGTGGGCGAGCACCCGGTCATCGAACGTCACCGACACCTCGGCGTCGTAGATCATCTTGCCCATGGGTCCTCCTGCTCCGCTCTCGGCTTCCTACGGTAGGCCCGGCCCCCAGGAACCGCCACGATGCCCGAGGGGGTTGCGAACCGCCGCATGATCTCCGACCTGTCCGGCCGGTGGACCTGACACGACGGAGCGGCACCGGCGCGATGCCGGTGCCGCTCAGCCGTGGTGCGCGATCGCTCAGACGCTGATCGGCAGCGCCTCCGCGATCGAGGTGCGGTGCAGGACGTCCCAGCGGCTGGTGTAGCTGCGCTCGGGGAGCGAGCGGAGCGCCTCCACGAGGTGGGTCGGGAGCAGGTCGCGGCGGGCCTCACGCGTCAGGTCGCTGGGGCGGCAGGGGTACTCCATGCCGCGTAGGAATTCGTCGAGCTCGGTGAACACGAGCATCTCCTCTCTGGGCGCGTCGTGGCACCCGATGTCAGGCGGGACGGCTGCGTCGACCGGTCGTCGGACCGCCGTGCCCTCCTTCGAGTGTCGTCGCCGTTCGACCGTTCGGCGCGCTCTTGCCTTTCAGCCGTCGAGCTGCTACTCGACGGGCCAGGGTGTCCGGACTAACGTGTGCCCATGACGATGCTCCGGGTCCACAATCTCGCCGTCTCGCTCGACGGGTTCGCCACGGGCGAGGGCCAGTCCTTCGAGACCCCCTTCGGTCACGCCGGGCATCGGCTGATGCAGTGGTTCCTCCCGACCCGCACCTTCGTGTCCAAGAGCGGGCACGAGGATGAGGCGGTCGGCGCCGGGACACGCGGGGTCGACGACGCGTTCGCTGCGGCCACCGATGACCGCATCGGCGTCGAGATCATGGGCCGTCGGAAGTTCGGTCCGCAGCTCGGCCCGTGGGAGGACGAGAGCTGGCGGGGATGGTGGGGCGAGGAACCGCCGTTCCACACACCGGTCGTCGTCCTGACCCACCATGAACGACCGGACCTGGTGGTCGGTGAGACGACGTTCCTCTTCCGCGACCTGTCCGCCGTCGATGCGTTGTCGTTCGCGACGTCGCTCGCCGACGGACTCGACGTCCGTCTCGGTGGAGGGCCGACGACGGTCCGGCAGTTCCTCGAGGCCGACCTCGTCGACCATCTCCACGTGGTCGTCGTCCCGATCCTGCTCGGTCGTGGGGTGCGGCTCTGGGACGGGCTCGAAGGCCTGGAGGATCGGTTCACAGTCGAAGTGACCGCATCACCGAGTGGCGTCGTGCATCACGTGTTCGCGCGGAAACCGCGCTGAAGGTCGATCGGGGCCGGTGGCCGCACCTCAGAGCTCGAGGCGACGCTCCACGATGTCGCGGGCGACGTCCGCCAAGGGACGACGGCGACTCCGCGCGTACTTGCGGATCACCTCGAAGGCCGCTTCCACCGAGATCGCAGCGGTGTAGGCGACGACGCCCTTCGCCTGCTCGATGACGACCCTCGACTGCAGCGCGGACTCCAACTGGCCGCGGGTCACGTCGCTCTCGCGAAGGGTGCGCTCGTGCAGGATGCCGATGGTCGCCACGTCGGCCATCGCCTGCGCGGCCCGTGACTCGAACCGGTCGAAGGCCTCCGAAGCCGTGCGGAACAGGTTCAGGGTGCCGATGGTGGTCCGGCGGAGTCGCAGCGGGAAGGCATGAGCCGACCGGAACCCCGCGGTCGCCGCGACCTCGGCGAACCTCGGCCAGTCGCTTGCGACCGCGGCGATCTCGGGGATCGACACCGGCGTCGCCGCACGGAAGCTGTCGATGCACGGGCCTTCGTCGGCGCTCAGCTGGATGAGTTCCACGAGCCTCCCGGACTCGCTGGTCGACGCGATCAGCTCGAGGTCGCCGTGCGGATCCGCCAAGAGGATGCCCGAGGCCTGGACGTCGAGGAGGTCGACGCTGGCATCGACCAGGATCTGCAGCAGGTCGACCACGTCGTAGTCGTCCACCAGCGTGTCGGCGAGCGTCGCGAACACGTCGAGCAGGGCGGTCGAGTGACGGAGCTCGGAACCGGTCCCGTCGTCGCCGCGCGCGTTCATCGCTCGTCTTCGATCGTCTCGTCGCGCATCACGTAGCCGGTGCGACGTTCGAGGATGTCCTCCGCGACCTCCGACATCGAGCGGTTCTGGGCGAAGGCCTGAGCCTGGATCAGCAGGTGGGCGTCGTCGGGGGAGAGTCCGAGCTGCGCGATCACGAATCCGGTCGCCTGGTGGATCCGGCGTCGTGCGTGGGGTTTCAGCTGCGTCGTGTCGGGGAGACTCGCGAGTTCGAGGGTGCGTCGGAGGACGTACCGGCTGAGCGGGCGGGTGAGGGACATCATGGCCCCGACCGCCTGCGTGTCCAGCGTGCGCTCCTCGGTGTCGTACAGCTCGACCGCACCCACCTGGAGCGGCCCGACGCGGAGCGGGAAGGCGAAGATGGAGCCGACCGCGTGGTCGCGGAGAGCCTCGGTGAACGACGGCCAGGAGTCGTAGCCGGTCCGCTTGACGGCCTCCTCCAGCACCGGGCGGCCGCTGCCGACCGCGTCCCAGGAGGGGCCCTCCGAGAGGTCGAACTGGAGTTCGTCGAGCAGCGCGATCTGCTCGTCACTCGCGGCGATCGTCTCGGGGCTCAGGGTGTCGCCGAGCGTCGCGATCGAGACACCGCTGAGCGGCATGAGCCGCAGGATCGGCTCCACCAGCTGGTCGTCCTCGTCGACCCGGTCGAGTGCGCTGTACACGATGGCGAAGGTGTCGCTCATGTCCGCATTCCTTCCGGCTCGAGGGAGGTCTCCGTTCATCGTACGGCCATCCCGCCGCGACCGCCGGGTGGTGATCCGTCCTGCCTGGGAAAGCAAGGGGCCGCCCTGGCGGGGTGGATTCGCCTAACGTGGCGTCATGCCTCTGACGACGACACCCTCTCCGCGCCCCTCCGCCCAGCGGTCCGCAGCAGCCGATCGGTCGGCGCGATGAGCCGCGGGGTCGCCGTCGTCACCGGCGGAACCGCAGGGCTCGGTCGTGCGACCGTCCGCGAACTCGCCGCCCGTGGGTGGGACGTCGCGATCCTGGCCCGCGGCGAGGACGGACTCGCAGCCACCGTCGCCGAGGTCGAGCAGGCCGGACGTCGCGGGCTGGCCGTGCCGACGGACGTGGCCGACCGGGAGGCCGTCGAGCAGGCGGCGGACCGGGTCGAGGCGGAACTCGGACCGATCGAGCTGTGGGTGAACTGCGCCATGGTCGGTGTGTTCGGGGACTTCCTCACGACCGAACCGGCGGACTTCGAGCGTGCCGTCGCCGTCAACTTCTTCGGCTTCGTCAACGGCACCAGGGCCGCCCTCTCGCGCATGGTCCCGCGCGACCGTGGGCACGTGATCCAGGTCGGTTCCGCCCTCGCCCACCGCGGCATCCCGCTGCAGGCCGCCTACTGCGGGTCGAAGTTCGGTGCCCGCGGGTTCACAGAGTCGGTCACCGCCGAGCTCCTCCACGACGGCAGCAACGTCAAGCTCTCGACGGTGGACATGCCGGCGCTCAACACCATCCAGTTCAGCTGGGTGAAGTCGCAGCTGCCCGAGCACCCGCAGCCGGTGCCGCCGATCTACCAGCCCGAGGTCGGGGCGACCGCCATCGCCGACGTCGCAGACCGACCGAGGCGACGCACCTGGGTGGGGGAGTCCACCGTCGGCACGATCCTCGGTGACCGCTTCGCCGGCGGATTCCTCGACTGGTTCCTCGCCAGGACCGGATACTCCGGGCAGCTTGCGCCGGACAAGCACGACCCGCGCCTGCCGGACAACGTCTACACACCGGCCCCCGGTGACCACGGCGCCCGCGGCGTGTTCAGCGACAAGGCCCACTCGTGGAGCCCGCAGACCTGGGCGATCCGCCACCGTCGCGGGGTGTACGCGGCGGCCGCCGGCACCCTCGCAGCGGGCGTCGCCCTCGTGGCCGGCGCGGCGAAGCGGCGCTGAGCGCGATGGCGCGGCGCGAGCAGTTCGACGCGGTGGTCGTCGGCGCGGGGCCCAATGGGCTCGCCGCCGCGGTGACCCTCGCGCGGGCCGGCCTGCACGTGCAGGTGGTGGAGCGAGGCGACACGATCGGCGGTGGAGCCAGGACCGCCGAGCTGACGCTGCCCGGCTTCCACCACGACATCTGCTCCGCCGTCCACCCGATGGCGCTCGCCTCCGGGTTCTTCCGGTCCTTCGGCCTCGAGCGCCGCATCGACCTCGTCGTGCCGGAGATCTCCTACGCCCACCCGCTCGACGGTGGCCGGGCCGGGATCGCCTACCGCGACATCGACCGCACCGCCGACGCCCTCGGACGGGACGGCGGGGCCTGGCGCTCGCTCATGGGACCGCTCGCCGCCGACGCCGACCGCGTCTCGCAGTTCACCGGCGGCAAGCTCCTGCAGGTGCCGCGCCACCCGGTCACGGTCGCACGCTTCGGCCTCCGCGCGCTCGAGCAGGGCAGCCCGGCCTGGAACCTCCGGTTCCGTGAGGAGACCGCTCCGGCGATGCTCAGCGGTGTCGCCGCCCACTCCATCCGGCCGATGCCGAGCCTGTCCACCTCGGCCGCCGCCCTGTCGCTCGGCGCGTATGCGCACGCCCGCGGTTGGCCCATCCCCGTCGGCGGCAGCCAAGCGATCGTCGACGCGCTCGCGGACGACCTGCTGGCCCACGGCGGTGAGATCGTCACCGGAACCGAGGTGCGCTCCATCGACGAACTTCCGTCCGCCCGTGCCGTCCTGTTCGACACGACCCCGAAGGCGCTCGCCGAGATCGCGGGCAGCCGTCTGCCCGACGCGTACCTCCGTCGTCTCTCCCGATTCCGGTACGGCGACGGCGTGGCCAAGGTCGACTTCGCACTCTCAGGTCCCGTCCCGTGGACGAACCCGGAACTGGCGCGGGCCGGCACGCTCCACCTCGGCGGCACCCGCCCGGAGATCGCCGCCGCCGAGCGCGACGTCGCCCGCGGTCGGCACAGCGAGTCGCCCTACGTCCTCGTCTCGCAGCCCGACGTCGGCGATCCTGGTCGCGCTCCCGGTGACGCCCAGGTCCTCTGGGCCTACACGCACGTGCCGAGCGGGTCCGGTCTCGACCAGACCGAGGCGATCACCCGGCAGATCGAGCGCTTCGCCCCCGGGTTCCGCGACGTGATCCTGACGTCGGCGTCGATGACCGCCCGCGACATGGCGCGGTACAACCCGAACTACGTCCTCGGCGACATCGCCGCCGGCGCTGCGACCTTCGCGCAGCTCGTCGCGCGTCCCGTGCTCTCGAACGACCCGTGGCGGACGCCGACGCCGGGGATCTTCCTGTGCTCCTCGTCGACACCACCGGGCCCGGGCGTCCACGGTCTCGCAGGCTGGCACGCCGCCCGCAGCGCCCTCCGCTCGGTGTTCGGTCGCGACCGGATGCCGTCGCTCGCGCCAGACCGAACCGCGCGCCCCTCCTGACCTCCATCCCCGCTTTCAGCGAAAGGAACACCACCGTGTCCCACACCACCAAGGTCTTCGACTGCCCGCCCGACCGCGTCTTCGCCGTCCTCGCCGACGGCTGGCTGTTCCCGGCGTGGGTGGTCGGTGCGTCCCGCATGCGTGACGTCGGTGACCGGTGGCCGCACGTGGACGGGAAGCTGCACCACTCCTTCGGTGTCTGGCCGGCGGTGCTGGACGACGAGACCACCGTGCTCCAATGGGATGCTCCGCACCGCTTCGTCATCCAGCCGAAGGGGTGGCCGCTCGGTGAGGCCCGTGTCGCCATCGAGGTGGAACCGCACGAGCGCGGGTGCGTCGTCCACCTGCACGAGCATGCCGTGACGGGCCCTGGTGCGCTGATCCCGGTCTGGCTCCTCGACATCGGTCTGCACATCCGCAACGTCGAGACGCTGCGCCGGCTCGCCCACCTCGCTGAGGGCGGTGCCGGCGGCACCCACCTCGTGGAGGCGGCAGAACCGACGGCGGACGACCGGAAGGACGCCGAGTTCCCGAAGCGGTCGTTGTTCGCGCGGGTGGCGTCGGTCCTCGTCGTCGCCGTGCCGGTGGTCGCGGTGGCGCGCAAGCTCGCCCGTCACTGACGTCGATCCGACGCCGACGCACAACCGCGCCGCGATAGCAAGCACGGGGCGGGGTTCCACAGCTGCCGTACCGTTGCGCGGATGACCTCGACCGACACCACCAGGGCTGATCCTCCGTCCACGCTCAAACGCGACATCTCCGGCAAGATGCTCTACCTGTTCATCCTCGGAGACGTCCTGGGCGCGGGTATCTACGCCCTCATCGGCCAGATCGCCGGAGAGGTCGGCGGGGTCACCTGGGTCCCGATGATCGTCGCGTTGCTGCTGGCGCTGCTCACCGCGGCCTCCTACGCGGAGCTCGTCACGAAGTACCCGAAGGCGGGTGGTTCGGCCGTGTTCGCCGAGCGCGCCTACAAGCGGCCGATCGTCTCCTTCCTCGTCGGATACTGCATGCTCGCCGCGGGTGTCGTGAGTGCGTCCGGGCTGGCGCTTGCCTTCGCCGGTGACTACCTCGCGACCTTCGTCGACCTGCCACCGGTCCTCGGCGCCGTGCTGTTCCTCCTGGTGATCGCGCTCATCAACGCCCGCGGCATCAAGGAGTCCGTCCGGGCGAACCTCGTCATGACGATGATCGAGACCACCGGCCTCGTCCTCGTCGTGGTGGCGGTCGCGATGATGCTCGGCGGAGGCCGGGGCGACCTCGGTCGTGCGACGCAGTTCGCGGAGGGTGGCAGCCCGGTCATCGCCGTCTTCGGCGCGGCTCTGCTCGCCTACTACTCCTTCGTCGGGTTCGAGACGAGCGCGAACGTCATCGAAGAGGTCAAGGATCCGTCGCGGGTCTACCCGAAGGCGCTCTTCGGTGCCCTCGCGACCGCGGGTGTGCTGTACGTCCTCGTCGGCACCGCGGCCTCGATCGCCGTGCCCTCCGACGAGCTCGGCGAATCGACCGGTCCGCTCCTGACCGTGATCCAGGCGACCGGCGTCGGCATCCCCGCCTGGTTGTTCAGCATCATCGCGCTCGTGGCGGTCGCGAACGGTGCGCTGCTCACGATGATCATGTCGAGCCGGCTCGCCTACGGCATGGGCTCGCAGGGTCTGCTGCCGAGCGTCTTCACGAAGGTGCTGCCGAAGCGCGGTACGCCGTGGGTCGCGATCGTCGTGACCACGGGTGTCGCGATGGTCCTCACGGCCACCGGCAGTATCGCGACGCTCGCCGAGACGGTGGTCCTGCTCCTGCTCATCGTCTTCCTCAGCACGAACATCGCGGTGCTCGTCCTGCGGCGTGAGCACGTCGAGCACGCCCACTTCCGTGCGTGGACGGTCCTGCCGGTCCTCGCGGTCCTGTCGTGCCTCGTCCTCCTCACGCAGCAGAGCGCCGAGGTCTGGTTGCGTGGCGGCATCATCGTCGCGGTCGGCGTGGTGCTCTACGCGATCACGCGCCTGGTGCGTCGGCGGAAGGCGCCGGAAGCGGCGTGAGGAGCGTCTGACGGCGGTACCATCCGTCCATGCGATCTGGACGAGGTATGACGGATGACGAGGTCGGCTGATGCCTGCCGCGAATGACCCGGCCGACGCCCTGCCCGGGGACGGCCGCGACGAGACGCTGAACGAGCGCTCCGATCGCAACTGGTCGGAGCTGCTGCAGGAGTTCCGCGTCCTGCAGACGGGCACGCAGATCCTCGCGGGATTCCTGCTGACGCTGCCGTTCCAGGCGCGGTTCACCGAGCTCAGTGGATTCGATCACGTGCTGTACCTCGGTCTCGTGGTCCTGGCCGTGACGGTGACGCTCCTGGCGCTCGCGCCGGTCATCATGCACCGGCTCGTGTTCCGGCAGCAGGCGAAACCGCAGCTCGTGCGGCTCTCGAGCCGGATCCTCATGGTCTGCCTCGGGGCGGCCTCACTGCTGTTCGCGGGGATCGTCCTGTTCGTGTTCGACTTCGTCGCATCGCCCGAGGTCGGGCTGTGGGCGGGCGGCGCGGTGGTCGTCCTCATCGGGCTGGTGTGGCTGGTCGGCCCCCGCGTGATCCGGGGTGCGCGGGACCGCGTGTCCTGAGGTGATGGACGTGCCCGTCCAGAGCCCCGAGAATGGGACGATGCCCGAAACGTGTACGTTCTGCCGGATCATCGATGACGAGCCCGACGACATCATCTGGGTGGAGCGCGAGGACGAGGCGGTCGCCTTCCGGCCGTTGCCCGAGTCGGAGCTCGCCCCCGGCCACACCCTGGTGGTGCCGCGAGCGCACAGCGTCGGGCTGCTGGACGCCGACCCGCGAGCGCTCCAGGCGACGACGGCCCTCGCCCAGCGGGTGGGACGCGCGATGCGGGCGGCGCTCGGGGCGACCGGCGTCGTCGTGCTGAGCGCGTCCGGTGCCGATGCCGGGCAGAGCGTCCCCCACCTCCATCTCCACGTCGTCCCGTGCTGGGATGACGACGGGGTCACGTTCTGGCCCGAAGGCCGCTCGGAGCACCGGGTCGACGGCGACCCGCACGAGCTCCTCGCGGAGATGTTCGAGTAAGGACCAGCCAGCCGCGGTCTCAAGTTCCCATGAACGAGTCGGTGCACCAACTATGGTGATGCTGACCCAGGAGGAACAATGGAGTTTGAAGAGCGTCTGGCCGCCTTGGCCACAAAGGTCCGCAATCAGCGGGCGGCCATCCAGACAGAAGAAGCCACGAAGAACGCATTCGTCATGCCGTTCATTTCGACGATTCTCGGTTACGACGTCTTCAACCCGATGGAGGTCGTGCCCGAGTTCACCGCCGACGTCGGGGTCAAGCGTGGCGAGAAGGTCGACTACGCGATTATGCGCGACGGCGAGGTGCAGATCCTCATCGAATGCAAGAAGTCCGCCGAGCCGCTCAAGATCGAGCATGCTTCGCAGTTGTTCCGGTACTTCTCTGTGACGAACGCACGGATCGCGGTGCTCACCAACGGTGAGGTGTACAACTTCTACACCGACCTCGACTCTCCGAACAAGATGGACGATCGGCCGTTCCTCGTCCTCGATCTCGCGGACATCGACGAGACGCTTCTGCCTGAGCTGCGAAAGCTCACAAAGGAGGTGTTCGACCTCGACTCGGTCATCAGCGCTGCTGAGGAGTTGAAGTACGTCGGCGCACTCAAGCGTTCGATCGCTGCCCAGTTCCGCGAGCCCGAGGAGGACTTCGTCCGGCTGTTCACCTCTCGTGTATATGACGGTCGATTTACCCAGGACGCCCGCACACAGTTCACGACGCTCGTCGCGAAAGCGTCGAAGCAGTTCCTGAATGAACAGGTGAACGATCGGTTGAAGACGGCTCTCGGAGCATCGTATAGTGCACCTCTCGGAGCAGAAGCGCCAGCCGAGTCGGTTGCGAGCGCCGGCGTCGCGGAGAGCGATCTCGACCGCGATACTGAGATCGAGACGACGCTCGAGGAACTCGAGGGTTACCAGATCGTGAAGGCAATCGCCTGCAGCGAAGTGAAGCCGGAACGAATCGTCCACCGCGACGCGAAGTCGTACTTCGCGATTCTGCTCGACGACAACAACCGCAAACCCATCGCCCGTCTCTGGTTCAACGGGAAGAAGCAGAAGTACCTCGGCCTCTTCGATGAGGCGAAGGTCGAGACAAAATACCCGCTGGAGACCCTCGATAGCATCTACGAGCACGCAGAGTACATTCGGGCGAGTGTCCGGAGGCTGTCCGCGTAAAATCCGAGCGAGACGGTGCGGCAGCGAGTCACATCCTCGGAGTCGTCGCCTTGAGTTGACCTCAAGACCGATTGAGGTTCTACGGTTGAAGCATGACCATTCCCACCACGCCGTCCGCTGATCCCGATGCCCTCGCCCGCGCCGCGACCGTCGACGGGTTCAAGACGGCGTTCCGTGACCACCCGGCCGGCGTCGCACTGATCAGTGCCTCGACCGATTACGGAGACGTCGGGCTGACGGCGTCATCGGTCGCATCGGTGGCCGTCGACCCGCCGATGCTGTCCTTTTCGGTCACGCGAGCGACGGGGTCCGCGGGCGGATTGCTCAGTGCGGGGACGGTCGTCGTCCACCTCCTGGCGGACCACCACCTGGAGGTCGCGAAGGCGTTCGCCAAGACGGGGGAGCCGCGCTTCACGCCGGAACAGCACTGGGAGCGACTCGCGACCGGCGAGCCCTACCTGCCGAGCGCCCGGGCGGCACTGCGCTGCCGGATCGTGCAGACGGTCCCGGCCGGCAGCTCGATGCTCGTCATCGCCGAGGTACTGGAGGTCATCCCGCCCGGCACGGACGCGCCGGCGCTCGTCTACCAGAACCGCAACTTCCACCGCCTGGAGTCCGACCCGCTCGGCTGATCAGGCGAGGAGCGCGATCGGGCCGATGTCGGCGATCGCCTCGATGACCCGCTCGGGGTGCTCGGCGATCCGGTTGAGGACGTAGAGCCACCACTCGGGTCCGTAGACGAGGTACTCGCGCGTCGTGAACCCGCGGCGGCGGAGGTCGTCGAGGAGTTCGATGCCGAGTCCCTGGAGCATCTCGAACTCCACGTGCGGCTGACGGAGATCGTCGCCGAGCGCACCCTCGAGTGCGGCGACGAGGTTCGCGTCATGGGTGGCGACGTTGACACGGTGACCCGACCCCACGAGTCGCGTGACCATGCTGATGTAGGCGGCGGTCATCGGTGCGGAGTCGCGGGGGTGGGCCACCTCGGTCGATTCGAGGAAGGCGCCCTTGACGACGCGGATCGACCCGGGTCGATCCATCACGCGGTCGAGGTCCGCGGGGGTGCGGTGCAGCCTCGCCTGCAGGGTGACGCCGGTCTCCGGGAAGGCGTCGGCGATCTGCTCGTAGATGGACAACACGAGGTCCGTGCGGTCGGAACCCTCGGCGGAGATCATGAGCGAGGTGTCGGCGTCCCGGGCCGCCTGCGCGAGCGCGAGGCCGTTGCGCAGGCCGAGCTCGGGGGAGACGACTGAACCGATGTGGGAGAGGTCGAGCGAGATCGTCGCGGTCTGGTCGGCCGCACCGATCCGCTGGGCGAGGTCGACGAACTCGGCGGTCTGCTCGTCGGCGACGCGTGCGTCGCGGACCGACTCGCCGACGAGCTCGATGCTCCAACGGTGCCCACGATCGGCGTTCGCTTCGAGGAGCCGCAAAGCCGAGTCCGCGTCCTCGCCGGCGATGTATCGCAGGGCGGCCCGCTTGGCGACGGCGGCGGACTCCGGGTGAGCGAGGACTCGCGCTTTGAGGTCCTCGTCGAGGGCCCAGGCTCGCAGGGTGTCGGCGGCGCGCGACAGCGTCTCGTCGTTCATCAGCATGCTCCGACCCTATCCAGTCCCGGGTGACGGTCCGGACGGCACCGAGGTCTGGGCTGCGTCGCCCGTGCGCGCTACGCTCGCTTGCGTGGCGAGCTTCGAGGAGAAACCGATCCTGGACCTCACGCTCGATGAGTGGGAGGCCTACCTCTCCGGCGCGCCGAGCGACGCGGGTGTTCGGTTGAAGCTGCGGAAGAAGACCTCGAAGGCGTCGGGGATCACCTGGTCGGAGGCGCTCGACGTCGCCCTCTGCCACGGATGGATCGACGGACAGAGCAAACGCTTCGATGACGACTACACGCTGCAGGCGTTCACGCCGCGGCGGAAGAACAGCCCGTGGTCGCAGATCAACCGGGAGCACGTCGCCCGCCTCATCGAGGAGGGGCGGATGCGTCCTGCCGGGCTCGCGGAGATCGAGCGTGCCAAGGCCGACGGGCGGTGGGATGTGGCGTACCGGCAGAAGGACGCCGTCGCACCGGATGATCTCCAGGCGGCGCTCGATGCGAACCCCGAGGCGGCGGCGTACTTCGCGACGCTCGGCCGCACCGACCGCTTCCGCGTCTTCTTCCGCCTGAGCAACATCAAGACGCCCGCGATCAGGGCGGCGCGCATCGCCGACGTGGTCGAGAAGGCTGCCCGGGGCGAGCAGCACTACCGCTGATGGTGAGTGGATCGGCGGGGATGCGGGTTTCACCGGGAACCGTCTGGCCGGTCGTCCACGAAGAACGTCGGCGGCTGGTCGCGGATCTGTCGGTGCTGGACGACGAGCAGTGGGCGACGCCGTCGCTGTGCACGGGATGGGATGTGCATGATGTCGTGGCCCATCTCGTCGACTCGGCGAAGACGACGCGGCTGGGATTCGTCCGACGACTCGTCGCCGCGCGGTTCGACTTCGACCTCGACAACGCACACGGGGTCGAGCGGGAGCGGAGGAACGATCCACAGGAGACGCTCCGGGCTCTGGCGGACGCCACCGAGCTGACGTGCACTCCGCCGGCGAACCGCGCGACCAGGCTCGTCGAGGCCATCGTGCACGGCGAGGACGTCCGTCGGCCGCTCGGCATCCGCGCGGGGTACCCGACAGCAGCGGTCATGGTGGCGTTGGAGTACCAGCTCCGGACCGGTGTCTCGATGGGCGGCGGCAAGGAACGCGCCCAGGGCGTCCGGCTCGTCGCCGAGGACGCCGGCATGAGCTGGGGTGAGGGCGAGGAGGTCCGGGGATCGGCGCTCGACCTGCTGCTCGCGGTGTCAGGGCGAGAGACCGGGCCTGCTCTGCCCGGAAGGTGAGCGCGGGGCGGGGCGTGGGGCCCGGAGTTGCACGGGCAGGCTGCTCCCGGGCACTGATGTGACTCGGCTCGGCTCCCCTTCGACAGGCTCAGGGACCGAGACGGTTCGGGCATACTTCTCCCGGTCACTGAGCTTGTCGAAGTGCTCACGAGGAACCCTTCGACAGGCTCAGGGACCGGGTTCATCCGGGTGAACCTCTTCGGTTGGCCGAGGTTGCGCTGCTCGGCTGCCCTTCGACAGGCTCAGGGACCGGGGGCCATCCCGGTGTACCTCTCCCGGTCACTGAGCTTGTCGAAGTGCGCACGAAGGGACCCCTCGACAGGCTCAGGGACCGGGTTCATCCGGCTGAACCTCTTCGGTTGGCCGAGGTTGCGCGGCTCGGCTGCCCTTCGACAGGCTCAGGGACCGAGACGGTTCGGGCGCACTTCTCCCGGTCACTGAGCCTGTCGAAGTGCTCACGAAGGACCCCTCGACAGGCTCAGGGACCGGATTCATCCGGGTGGGCCTCTTCCATCGACTGAGGCGGTGCGGCTTAGCCGCCCTTCCACAGGCTCAGGGACCGAACAGGTTCCGGGCACACTTCTCCCGGTCACTGAGCTTGTCGAAGTGCGCACGAAGGGACCCCTCGACAGGCTCAGGGACCGGATTCATCCGGGTGGGCCTCTTCCATCGACTGAGGCGGTGCGGCTTGGCTGCCCTTCCACAGGCTCGGGGACCGAACTGGTTCCGGGCACGCCTCTTCCGGTCACTGAGCTTGTCGAAGTGCCCGCGTGGAACCCTTCGACAGGCTCAGGGACCGGCGGGGGTCAGAACGGTGCAGGATCTGGCTCGGTCCGATACTGCTTGCCGTCGGGTGTCGTCCACTCGAGGACCCCGCCCGGCTGATGGTCGAGGTTCCAACCCGGCAGGTGCTTCATACGGTGGTGATGTCGACACAGGCAGGCGAGATTCGCGACATCTGTCGTGCCTCCGTCTTCCCACGCGACCGAGTGGTCCAGGTCGCAGGCTCTGGCGCGTCTGCCGCAGCCCGGTGCCCTACAGGTGCCGTCCCGCAACCGCACTGCCCGTTGGAGGTCGGCCGGAACGCGGTACTGATGCCGGCCGACGGACAGAACCGCACCCGTTTCCGGCTGGACCAGGATCCGGGTGAAGCTGGGCGCGTTCACCGCGATCCGGGCCGCGGTCTCCGGGTCGATGGGGCCGTACCCGTCGAGCATCGCCGGGGCGTCAGAGGCACCGGCCATGCTCAGTGCCGGGACCGTGATCTGCACGGTCGGCTTGATGTGCTCCTGGACCTCGATCGGGTGCGGGAGCACCGGGCTGGACGCAACGTCTTCCGGGGTCACGCCGGTGAGGGCGAGGGCCGCGAGGGCGTCGGCTTGCAATTGTGCGCAGGTGCGGGTGTCGCCGGCCTGGCGCGATTCGGCCGCGGCGGCTTCGATGCGCTCGGCGATGCCCTGCGCAATGGGCGCCGTCGTGAACAGGTGCACCCACGCCATGCCGTCAGCGGCCGGTTCGAACTCGACGCGGCGGTCGGCCTCAGAGCGGACTGCTCGGGCGGTGATGGACTCGGGGTGGAGTCGTTCGCGCAGGACGCGGGCGCGCCTGCGAAGGTTCGCGTTGGTGGACTCCTCCGCGATCGGTAAGACTTCCGCGAGGAACGCCGCCCGCCCTGCGACCGGGACGTCACTGAGTTGGTCGATGATCGTCTGTGCGTGCCGCGCCGAGATACGGCCCGCCTCGAGCGACGCCAGGACTGATGGGGCGTCGTTCACGAGACGTTCGGCGTCATTGGTCGCCCGCTGGACCGTCTGCTCGGGCGTGCGCGTCGCCATCGCGAGGGCCGCACACGTCGAGCGACGCGAGAGCGCCTGGCGCTCGGCCGGCGGGAACACGGCCGGAACGACCGAGTCGGCGAAGGCGTCCGCGTAGGCGGCGGAGCGGGCCAGGAGGCGCGCTTCGCGTGCGTCCAGGACGGCTTGTTGCCGGTGGAGCTCCGCCCACTCGCCTGAGAACTCCGCGAGCTGCGCGGCGTACTCGTCGCCGACGCGGATCGCGGCGGAGGAGGTCTCGGTCATGGGACTAGTCCATCATGGACCACTGACATTCCAGATGCCGAGTCGCACCGGTTGTGGACGTTGCTCGTGGGCCCTTCGACAGGCTCAGGGACCGGGGGAAGGGCGCCGGGTTCGTGGGGTTCTCCGTGTGCCCTTCGACAGGCTCAGGGACCGGGGGGGAGGGTGCCGGATTCGTGGGGTTGCTGGTGTGCCCTTCGACAGGCTCGGGGACCGGAGGGAGGGTGCCGGGTTCGTGGGGTTGCTCGTGTGCCCTTCGACAGGCTCAGGGACCGGGAGGAGATCACCGGATTGGGAGGTGACTCGTGTGCCCTTCGACAGGCTCAGGGATCGGAGGAGGGGTGCCGGATTCGTGGGGTTGCTCGTGTGCCCTTCGACGGGCTCAGGGATCGGAGGAGGGCACTCGATGAGCGGCCGGACGGGGTCAGACGGCCCGGGCGAGCAGGTCCGCGACACGCTTCGCGACGGCGTCGTTCCACGCGGTGACACCGAAAGCGGTCGGCCACAGGTCGCCGTCGTCGAGCTTCGCGGAGTCGTTGAACCCGATGGTCGCGTAGCGCGCCTTGAACTTCGCCGCCGCCTGGAAGAACACGACCGCCTTGCCGTCGGCGCCGACGTAGGCGGGCATGCCGTACCAGGTCTTGGCCGCGAGGCCGGAGTCGCCGCTCATGATCAGCTCGTGCAACGGCTCGGCGATCGCGCGGTCGGCGTCCTCCATGTCGGCGATCGCGTCGACGACGGCCTGCAGGGCCTCCTCGCGACTCGCGGCCGCCTTCAGCTCCTTGGCGCGCTCCTTCATCGCCGCGCGTTCCTCGGCGCTGAATCCGCTCTTCGTGCTCGATTGTTTCTCGGCCATGTCGACGTCCTTCCGATCACCGTCTCCGAGTCCTGCCCGGCTCCGCCTCTCACGGTAGCCCTCGCGGTGGGGACGTGGGGTGCGGATTCGACTCAGTCGTCCAGCGCGCCGGGACCGAGTACGGACTCGACGATGACCCGGATCGCGTACTCGCTCGTCTCGGCGAGATCGACGTCCGCCGGGTCGATGAGCCACTGCACCTGCAATCCGTCCATGACCGCGAGGATGGACGCCGCCGCACGGTGGATCGTCTCGGGCGCATCGACGCCCCGCTCGGCGCACACCACCTCGAACGCCTCCGCGATCTCCCGACGCAGCGTCCGATAGCGGTCGTCGAAGTAGTGCCTGGCCGGGTGGTCCTCGGTCACCGACTCCGCCGACAGGACGACGAACGCCTGCACGATCCCGGCGCGCTGCGCGTTCGCGGCGGCAGTGCGGATCAGGTGCTTGAACAGGTCGATGCCGCCGGGGATGTGCTGGTCGTCGAGATCCTGCACGTCCGTCGCGTCGCGGTAGCTGAGCACCTCGAGGAGGAGCTGGTCCTTCGACCCGAAGTGGTGCAGGATGCCCGCCGGCGTCATGTCGACGAGCTCGGCGATGTCGATGAGCGTGCCGTTCGCGTACCCCTTGGCGCCGAAGACGTCCAACGCGGAGCGGACGACCTCGGCTCGCCTCGCCACGGTCGCCGGGCGTGGCTGGGCCGGTCGTTTCACCGTGTTCTGTCGTTTCACCGTGCTCATGGTGTCCGTTCCGCGGGGGCCTCGATGCGCCCGACACTACCGCGCTTGCCAACTTACTGAATGGTCAGTAAGTTATCACCGAATCCCGACTTGCGCCGCACTGCCGCAGCGCACACCCAAGAGGAGAAAGCGATGAAGCTGAGAACCCCACTGCTGGCCGCGTTCGCGGCCACAGCCCTGCTGCTCACCGGATGCACCGGTGGCGGCGGGTCGAGCGACGGCCCCGAGAGCGGCGCCGCCCTGACGATCGCGAAGCCGGACGGCTCGATCGCCACCGAGTCCAACAACCCCTACGTCGGCGACTCGTCCGCCATGAAGCTCGGCTACATCAACGCGATCCTGGAGCCGCTCGCGATCGTCAACCTCGTCGACCCGAGTGCCGAGGTGAAGCCCTGGCTCGCGTCCGAGATCGCCTGGTCCGACGACTACACCTCCGTCGCGCTGACCGCCCGTGAGGGCGTCACCTGGAACGACGGCGAGGCGTTCAGCGCCGACGACATCGCGTTCACCTTCCAGCAGTTCATCGACCACCCCGAACTCGACAACTCGGCCCTCGGCCTCACCACGGTCGCGACCGAGGGCGACACCGTCACCCTCTCGTTCGCGAACCCCATGTTCGTGAAGCAGGACAAGGTGCTCCTCAAGCAGATCGTCCCGAAGCACGTGTGGGAGTCCGTCGACGACCCCGCCACCTTCGAGAACCCGGAGCCCGTCGGCACCGGCCCGTACACGCTCACGAGCTTCAGCACCGAGAGCGTCGAGCTCTCCGCCCGCGACGACTACTGGGGTGAGCAGCCGGCCGTGCCGACGCTCTACTACGTGTCGTACAACGACAACACGGCTCTCACCACCGCGCTCGCGAACGGTGACGCCGACTGGGCGCAGGCGTTCATCCCGAACGTGCAGTCCGCGTACCTCGACAAGGACAAAGAGCACAACGTCTACTGGGCGGCCGCCGGTCTCGCCGTCGACGCGATGTTCGTGAACACGCAGACGAAGCCGTTCAACGACCCCGCGTTCCGCCAGGCGGTGAACCTCGTCATCGACCGCGAGCAGCACAAGCAGATCGCCCGCGAGGGCGGCGTCCCCGAGCTCAGCTCGGTGACCGGCCTCCCGACCCCGGCGGGTGACGCGTTCATCGCCTCCGAGTTCGAGGGCGAGGACTACACCGTCGACGCGAAGGCCGCGAAGCAGGTCCTGACCGACGCCGGCTACACCTGGGAGGACGACGTCCTCACCGACCCGTCCGGCGAGGCCGTCACTTTCACGCTGTCGGTGCCACAGGGCTGGAACGACTACGTCACCGGCATCAGCCTCATCGCCGACTCGGTCAAGACGCTGGGCGTCACCGCCACGGTCGACACCCCCGACCAGGACACCTGGTGGGCGGCGAAGTCGGACGGCGACTTCCAGGCCATCCTGCACTGGACCGACACCGGCGCGACGCCGTACGACCTGTACTCCGACATCATGGACGGCCGCTGGCTCGTCGCCGAGGGCCAGGCGGCCGACTTCAACTTCGGTCGGTACGACAGCCCGGAGGCCACCGCGGCGCTCGCGGCCTACGCCAACGCCACGGACGACGCGACGCGCGCAGCCGCCCTCGAGACCGTGCAGAAGCTCTTCGTCTCCGACGTCCCGGCCATGCCGATCGGCACACGCCCGTTCATCGGTTCGTACAACACGCGGAACTACACCGGATGGCCGAGCGAGGACGACCCGTACGCGCCCGCCGACCCGACGCAGCCGACCGCGGTCTACATCCTCACGCAGCTCAAGGCCGCGAAGTAGGCACGGCGTCCCACCGACGGGCGGGGCGCTCATCCGCCCCGCCCGTCATCTCCCGCATGCGCAACGGCATGCACCGCGACCAGCGACAGAACGGATTCATGCAGTGTCCAACGACGACCTGCTGACGGTCCGGCGCCGCTTTTCATCAGCACAGAACGGACTCATGCAGTGACCAACGACGACCTGCCGACGGTCCGGCGCCGCTTTTCATCAGCACAGAACGGACTCATGCAGTGACCAACGACGACCTGCTGACGGTGTCCTCCTTCAGCGTCACCTACGACGTGGAACCGCCCGTCGAAGCCGTGCGCGACGTCTCGCTCACCCTCCGCCGCGGCGAGATCCTCGGCCTCGCGGGCGAGTCCGGCTGCGGCAAGACCACCCTTGCCTACGGCCTGCAACGGCTCCTCAAACCACCGGCGGTCATCACGGGTGGCACCGCCGTCTTCCACGACGAGTCCGGCGAGGACATCGACCTCGGCCTGCTCGGCGAGGAGGAGATGCGCGCGTTCCGCTGGGACAAGGCCTCCATGGTGTTCCAGGGCGCGATGAACGCCCTCAACCCGGTCACCTCGATCGGGCGGCAGCTCGACGACGTCTTCACCACGCACCGCCGGGGCATGTCGCGAGCCGAACGCCGCGAGGAGGCCGGCAAGCTGCTCGACATCGTCGGGGTCGGCCGCGACCGCCTGAAGTCCTACCCGCACGAGCTCTCCGGCGGCATGCGCCAGCGCGTCATGATCGCGATGGCGCTCGCCTTGAAGCCGCAGCTGATGATCATGGACGAGCCGACCACCGCGCTCGACGTGCTCGTGCAGCGTGAGATCCTCCAGCAGATCTCCGAGCTCCGCACCGAGTTCGGGTTCTCGGTCATCTTCATCACCCACGACCTCCCGCTGCTCCTCGAGATCTCCGACCGCATCGCCGTCATGCGTGCCGGTCGGCTCGTCGAGATCGACACGGCGGAACGCATCTACCGACAGGCGAAGGACCCGTACACGCGGAAGCTGCTCGCGTCCTTCCCGAGCCTCACCGGCGAGCGCGGCGACTTCGTCCGCGGGACGGGTGCCGCCACGTCGGCCACCCAGGCAGGAGCGACCGCATGACCACTCTCGAGTTCTCCCACGTGTCGAAACGGTACCGGGTCCGTGGCTCCGGTCACATGCTCGCGCTCGACGACGTCAGCTTCACCCTGCGGTCCGGCCAGACGCTCGCCCTCGTCGGACAGTCCGGCAGCGGCAAGTCGACCATCGCGAAGATCCTCACCCAGCTGGAACGGGCGACGAGCGGCGACATCCTGCTCGACGGGAAGGCGATCCCGCATCGTGGTCGTGCACTCCGCCGCTACCGCCAGCAGGTCCGCATGGTCTTCCAGGATCCGTTCGCCTCGCTGAACCCGTCGCACACGATCCGTCACCACCTGGAGCGGCCGTTGCGCCTCGACCACGTCGTCCCCGAGGCCGAGGTCGAGGACGAGGTGCACCGCCTCCTCGAGCGCGTGCAGCTCGACCCCGCCGGCACCATCGACCGTCGGCCTCACGAACTGTCCGGCGGTCAGCGCCAGCGGGTCGCCATCGCCCGTGCGCTCGCGTCGCGTCCGTCCCTCCTCATCGCCGACGAGCCCGTCTCGATGCTCGACGTCTCCATCCGGCTGGGCGTCCTCAACCTCCTGGCCGAGCTGCAGCGCGAGTCGCGACTCGGCGTGCTCTACATCACGCACGACCTCGCGACCGCGCGGCACTTCAGCGACGAGATCATGGTCCTGCACCACGGCGAGGTGGTCGAGCGAGGCCCGGCCGACGACGTGATCCTCCGCCCGCAGCACCCCTACACGCTCGCCCTCCGCAACGCGTCACCCGACCCCGACCGCCACTTCGCGGGCGACGCGCTCTCCGAATCGGCAGGGAGCCGACCATGACCTTCTTCCTCCGTCGCGCCGCCTTCTACGCGTTCACCGCGTGGGCTGCGATCACGATCAACTTCTTCCTGCCGCGCATGCTCAAGGGCGACCCCGTCTCGGCGTACATCGCGAAGAACCAGGGCCGCATCAGCCCCGAGGCCGCGGACTCGCTGCGCACCCTGTTCGGACTCGACGCCGACAAGTCGATGCTCGAGCAGTACCTGGACTACTGGCGGTTGCTGTTCTCGGGCGACCTCGGACGGTCCTTCTCGAAGGGCCTCGCACCCGTCACCGACGTGATCGCCGCCGCCCTGCCGTGGACCGTGGGCCTCGTCGGGATCGCGACGATCCTGTCGTTCGTCCTCGGCACCTCCATCGGCGCCCTCATCGGCTGGCGACGCGGCAGCAAGGCGGACTTCATCGTCCCGCTGTCCACCTTCTTCTCGACCGTGCCGTACTTCTGGATGGGCCTCATCGCGATCGCCGTGTTCTCCACCCTCCTCGGCTGGTTCCCCGCCTCCCACGCCTACGGCAAGGGATCGAGGCCGGAGTTCTCGCTCGACTTCATCGGGCAGGTGATCGCGCACGGCTTCCTCCCGGCGGCGACGATCGTGCTCGCCTCGCTCGGCGGCTGGATCCTCGGCATGCGCAACATGATGGTCACCGTCCTCGACGAGGACTACGTGACCGTCGCCCAGGCGAAGGGCCTGCCGACCCGCCGGGTGCTCGTCGACTACGCAGCACGCAACGCCATGCTGCCGCAGCTGTCGAGCTTCGCCCTGTCGCTCGGCTTCATCGTCGGCGGCACGATCGTTATGGAGATGGTCTTCTCCTACCCGGGCGTCGGCAAGCTCCTGCTCGACGCCACGACGGCGAAGGACTACCCGCTCATGCAGGGGCTCTTCCTCGTCATCACCCTCACCGTCCTCGTCGCGAACATCCTGGCCGACGTCGCCTACGCGGTGCTCGACCCCCGCACCCGCCAGATGGAGTCCTGACATGACCATCCCCACCACCGAGGCCCTCGCCACCGCTGAGGCGCCCAAACCGACGCCGGCCGGCCGCTCGGTCGCCGCACGGTTCGCGTCGTCGTTCGCGATGTTCCGGAACGGCAAGTCGATCACGGGCCTCTGCATCCTCGGCTTCTTCGTCCTCGTCGCGGTCTTCGGCGACCTCATCGCGCCGTACAGCCCACTGGAGAAGGACTTCACCGCGCTGCGCCAGGCTCCGTCCGCCGCGCACCTGCTCGGCACCACGCACATGGGCGAGGACGTCCTGAGCCAGCTGATCTACGGCACCCGCGGCGTGCTCCTCGTCGGCTTCCTCGCGGGCATCTTCGCGACGATCATCGCCGTCGCCATCGGCGTCACCGCCGGGTACGTCTCGGGGTTCACGAGCGAGTCGCTGTCCGCGCTGACGAACGTCTTCCTCGTCATCCCGGGTCTCCCGCTCATGATCATCGTGGCGTCCCAGTACGACAACCCGAGCCTGTTCCTCATCGCCGGTGTCCTGGCGCTCACCGGGTGGGCATGGGGCGGGCGAGTGCTGCGCGCGCAGACGATGTCGCTCCGCAACCGGGACTTCATCCAGGCGGCGAAGGCGAACGGGGAGTCCCTCTTCCGGATCATCACCGTCGAGATGCTGCCGAACCTGACCGCCATCATCGCCTCGAGCTTCGTCGGCACGGTCACCGCGGCAGTGCTCGGGCTCACCACGCTCGCGTTCATCGGTGTCATCCCCATCACGAACCTCAACTGGGGCACCATCCTGTTCTGGGCGCAGCAGAACGGTGCGTTCCCCGACTTCTGGTGGTGGTACGTGCCCGCCGGTGTGTGCATCGCCCTGCTCGGTGTCGCATTGTCGCTCATCAACTTCGGGATCGACGAGTACGTGAACCCGAGGCTCCGCTCGGCGGGTGAACGCGCCAGGGCCCTCCGCAAGCGCGGCATCAAGCCCGGGGCGAGCGTCACCGCCGTCCGCACCGAGCCGGCCGGCCCGTCCACGACCACCGACACGACCCACACCGAACGCGCTGGAGCGACCGAACGATGAAGACCGACACCACCCGTCACCTCGACGCGGCCCGCTACCTCGACGCCACGCTGCCCATCGCGGCCCGTGTCGACGACCTCGTCGAGCGGATGACCGTCCGGGAGAAGGTCGGCCAGATGATGCAGCTCGACGCCCGCGACGACATCGAGGCGCACGTGCTCGAGACCCACGTCGGCTCGATCCTGCACGCGTCACCGGAGCGTCTCGCGGTCGCCCATGAACTCGTCGGGCGGACGCGACTACGGATCCCGCTGATCGTGGGGGAGGACTGCATCCATGGGCACTCCTTCCACCTCGGCGCGACGATCTTCCCCACGCAACTGGCCATGGCCGCGAGCTGGGACGCCGAGCTGCTCGAACGGGTCGCCAGGGCCACGGCCGTCGAGGTCGCCGCGACGGGTGTCCACTGGACGTTCTCGCCGGTGCTCTGCATCGCGCGCGACCTCCGCTGGGGCCGCGTCGGCGAGACCTTCGGTGAGGACCCGTTCCTCATCGGTGAGCTGGCCTCCGCGATGGTGCGCGGCTACCAGGGCGACGGCCTGTCTGACCCGACCGCCATCCTCGCGACGGCCAAGCACTTCGCCGGCTACTCCGAGACGCAGGGTGGGCGCGACGCGAGCGAGGCCGACATCTCCCCGCGCAAACTGCGGTCATGGTTCCTCCCGCCGTTCGAGCGGGTCGCCCGCGAGGGGTGCGCCAGCTTCATGCTCGGCTACCAGTCGATCGACGGGGTGCCGATCACGGTCAACGAGTGGCTGCTGGGCGACGTCCTGCGCGGTGAGTGGGGGTACGAGGGGACGCTCATCACCGACTGGGACAACGTGGGCCGCATGGTGTGGGAGCAGCACGTCAGCCCGGACTACGTGCACGCCTCGGCTGCCGCGATCCGCGCCGGCAACGACATGGTGATGACCACCCCTGGCTTCTTCGAGGGCGCCCTGGAAGCGCTCGAGCGCGGCCTGCTCGAGGAGGCCGACCTCGACCGGGCGGTCCGTCGCATCCTCACCCTGAAGTTCGCGCTCGGCTTGTTCGAGCGCCCGCGGCACCCGGACGCCGCGGAGCAGCTCGCGGTGATCGGCTCGCCGGAGCACACCGAGCTCAACCTCGAGACCGCGCGGCGTTCGCTCGTCCTGCTCCGCAACGAGGGCGTGCTGCCGCTCGCCGGCGGCTACCGGGCGGACGAGGCAGGCAGGGCGATCGCGACGTCCGAGGCCGGGCCGCAGCGCATCGCCGTCGTGGGTCCGCTCGCGGACGACGCGCAGATGCAGCTCGGCGACTGGGCGGGCAACTCCGGCCAGGCCGGTTGGCTGCCCGACGGCCAGCCGCGCGAGATGATCACCACCGTGGTCGACGGCCTGCGTGCGGTCGCACCCGCCGGGAGCACGGTCACGACGGCGTTCGGAGCGGACATCCTCACGCTCTCGCCCGATCCCGCGGGGGCGACCTTCCCCGACGGCCAGCCGCGTCCGCCGCTCGTCACGCCCGCGCGACCGGACGAGGCGCTCATCGCGGAAGCCGTCGCACTGGCCGAGGACGCCGACGTGGTCGTCGCCGTGGTGGGCGACCGCATCGAGCTCGTGGGGGAGGGCCGCTCCACCGCGACGCTCGAGCTCATCGGCGCACAGGTGGCCCTGCTCGACGCCCTTGCCGCCACCGGGAAGCCGCTCGTCGTGGTCCTGCTCGCTTCGAAGCCGCTCGTGCTGCCGCCGTCCGCGCTGCACGCCGACGCGATCGTGTGGGCGGCCAGTCCCGGCATGCAGGGCGGTCGGGCGATCGCGGAACTCCTGCTCGGTCTCATCGAGCCGACCGGTCGCCTGCCGATCTCCTTCGCGCGGCACGCCGGCCAGCAGCCGACGTATTACAACCAGATCCGCGGCCAGCACGGCGACCGCTACGCCGACCTCACCCAGGAGCCTGCGTTCGCGTTCGGCGACGGGCTCTCCTACTCGAGCGTCGAGTACGGGCAGCCGCGCCTCGACCAGGCCGTCTACGGACGTGACGAGACCGTGCGTGCCGAGGTCGAGGTCCACAACAGCGGTTCGCGCTCCGTCCTCGAGACGGTGCAGGTGTACGTCAGCGACCTCGTCACGTCAGTGAGCTGGGCCGACCAGGAACTGAAGACGTTCCGTCAGGTCGCGATCGAACCGGGCGACACGACGACGGTCACGATCGAACTGCCCGTCGCCGACTGCTCCATCGTCGACGCGCGGGGACGGCGGGTCGTCGAAGCGGGCGAGTTCGAGCTGCGGGTGGGCGGTTCGTCACGGGCCGATGCGCTGCACGCGGTCCGCTTCACGATCACCGACTGAGCCGTCGAGCACCGGGACCCTCAGGGGGCCGCACGAAGTCCCTCCTGTTTCGTGCGGCACCGCGGGGCCGATCAGGCCAGTTCTTCGGCGTCCGCTCGAACGGTGACCTCGCCACCGTTGGCGCCGTGCATGAGGTCCTCCAGCAGCGGGCGGTCCATCTCGAACGTCTCATCCGACTCGAAGCTGAACTGCAGCGGGATCGAGGGGTGCAGCCAGAGCGTGACGCGGCCGCGTTCCGTCGAGGTGTCGCGGAGCGTCACCGAGAACGACTCGTTCCGGCGGAGCTTCATGAGGGTGATGGTCTTGACGTGAGCCAGCATCCGGTCCTCGAGGTGGAACCGGTTCTCGCCCGTCCCGTAAACGATCGCGCCCATGTGCTGTACCCTTCTCCGGACCTCCGACGATCGACACGGCGAGATGCGCCGGTGTCGAGCGGCCAGCCTGGAGACCCACTTCAACGTCCGCCGAACTAGTCTAGGAAACTTGAAATCGGCGCTCTGAACTGTTGATTTCCGAGTGCTTGCTGCGCTATGCGTGTCCGCTCGGCGAGATGGTCAGGACAGCAGGTCCGGGTCCTGTCCCTGAGGGAGGGCCGAGGACGGGGTGTCCTGGGAATCGCCGTCAGGCGTGCCCATCGCGATACCGATACCGGGACCGATCAGGAGGTTGATGGGCTCCAGCTGTCCTTCGCCGCGGTCGACCTGCAGCCATCGGAACTGCCCGGACGAGATGCTCTCGAGCACCTCGGCGCGGAACTCGTCCGGGTCGGAGACGGCGATCGAGTACGGAAGTCCCTGGTAGACGATCTCCATGCGGCTCATGCGACTTGTCCTGTCCGGCTCGGAGCGGGCTCCGCGATGACCGAGAGGCCGTGGGCGGAGTTCGCCGTGACGTTCAGCGCGTCGATCCACGCGCGGTTGAGGTCGATCGGGACGCTGCCCGAGTACTTGAAGCGCAACGGCACCGAGGGGTGGATCCAGATGACACTGCGCCCGTCGCCCGCCCGCGGGTCGTCCTTCCAGCCGAAGTAGAAGGCCTCGTTCCGGCGGAGCTTCGCGCCGATCACGAACTGCAGGTGCGCAAGCAGCCGGTCCTCGAAGGTGATCGAGACCTCAGAACCGTAGATCAGTTTTCCCATGGCGGGCCGTGCTCTCCTCGTCGTGCTTCACGCGGTGTCGCGTCACGCTGTGTCGCTTCACCATAAGTCTCCCGGCTCGGAATTCCCAGCTGACGACCGCGCGGGCGCGAATGGGAGATGTCGTCGATGATGTCAAGGGCCCCCGGATCGACAGCTTCGGTGCGTAACCTGCGGTGCAGGAGGTGCCACCAATGGCAACAGCAGAGAAGACCAGCAAGACCGAGAGCACGACCCGATCGGCTCCCGGAGGATCCGGGCCGAAGCCCACCCGTCGGCAGAACGCCGAGAAGGGTTTCGTCGCGTCGAAGGAACTGGACGCCAACATGCAGGCCGTCCTCGTCGACCTCATCGAGCTGTCGATCCAGGGCAAGCAGGCACACTGGAACGTCGTCGGACGCAATTTCCGCGACACGCACCTGCAGCTGGACGAGATCATCGACGCTGCCCGTGAGTTCAGCGACACCGTCGCCGAGCGCATGCGTGCCCTGCACGCCGTGCCGGACGGACGCAGCGACATCGTGGCCGAGACCACGACGTTGCCCGAGTACCCGCAGGGCGAGATCGACACCTCGGAGACGATCGATCTGATCACCGTCCGACTCGAGGCCGTCGTCGGCACCATGCGCCGCGTCCACGACGAGGTCGATGACGAGGACCCGACGAGCGCGGACATCCTCCACGCGATCATCCAGCAGCTGGAGCAGTTCGCCTGGATGATCAGCGCGGAGAACCGGACGGCGACCCGCAGTCGTTGACCTGGGGCGGCGTCCGACGGCGAATCGTCGTCGGCGCCGCCACCCATCGGGGTCGGATGTCGGTTCGGCGACTACTCGTCGTCGGCGCCGCCACCCGACGCCGTGTCCTCACCGTCAGTGGACTCGGAACCGTCGGAGCCCGAACCGTCGGGGATCTCCTCCGCGTCCGGACGTGAGGATGATGCAGATGCGTTCGTCATGTTCGCTTCCTTCCTGGTTGTCGCCATCGGAGATGACCAGACCCACGCTAGGCCGCCGAGCTGATCGGCGCGTGGGGGTTGACGCTTCGACAGGGCCAGACCACCATGGCGGCTGTGATGAGCGGCGATGAGGTGACCGGACGCAAGACCCCGACGGGGAGCATCCGCACACCGAAGCAACGGGTCGGCGCGTGGATCATGCCCGCGCTGCGTCCGTGGCGCCTCATGCTCGCGCTCAAGGTCGCCATCGCGGCCACCGCGGCCTGGTTCCTCGGCAGCCTGCTCCCGGGCGAGCTCGGTGACTTCTCCTACTACGCCCCGCTCGGCGCCCTCGTCAGCCTCACACCGACGCTCATGGACTCGGTGCGCTCGAGCCTGCAGACCCTCATCGGTCTGGGCCTCGGCATCGGACTCGCGTGGCTCCTCATCATCTCGCCCGCGCCCGGCTGGGTGTCCGTATCCCTGTCGGTGGGGCTCGGCACACTCCTCGCCGGCTTGCCGGGGCTCGGACAGGGCCGCGACTACGTCCCCATCGCGGCGCTCTTCGTCATCATCATCGGCGGCGCGAACGCCAACGACTTCTCGGTCGGCTACCTCGTGCAGATGGCACTCGGCGTGCTCGTCGGGCTCCTCGTGAACCTGCTCATCATGCCGCCGCTGTTCGTCCGCGAGTCGGCAGCCGGGATCTCGGCCGCGAGGTCGCGGATGGTCGGCGCGCTCCGGAGCATGTCGGACACCCTCCGATCCGAGTCGGCACCGACCCCGGACGACCCGCCGTCCTGGGACAGCTCGCTGCTCGCCATCCGGCACGACGTCGACGCCGCGCGCGGGCTGATGAAAGACGCCGCGGAGAGCCGCCGGGCCAACCCGCGCACGCGGTGGAACCGGCACGACTTCCGCGGGGACGAGGGGGCGCTCGCCGCCCTCGAACGGATCGCGCCGGTGGTCGTGGAGATCGGTGACGCCCTGCGTGCGGCGCTCTGGGGGATCCCGGTGCCGGTCGACCTCGACGAGGGCGTCCGGAGCGCACTCGCCGATGCGATCGACGCCTCGGCCGACCTCGTCGAGGCCGCGATCGACGACGAGCGTCTCTCCGAGGCGTTGCGTGCCTCCGACCGGGCGCTGACGATGCTGCGTCGGGCGGTCCGATCGGCCCACGCGGGCGCGAACGGTGCGGCCGGTCGGGAGCCGGACGACGACAACCCGGCGGAGGATGCGGGTGGCGAGAACCTGCTGTTCGCCCTGCGCCGCATCCACGCCGAGATCGAACGCTCGGAGCGGTCGCCAGACGCCTGAGCGGCGCCCGGCGCGCCCGGTCCTCAGAGGATCGGCTTGCCGCCGGTCACCGCGATGACGGCGCCCGAGATGTAGCTCCCCTCGTCCGAGGCGAGCAGCACGTAGGGCGGTGCGACCTCGGCGGGCTGTCCCGGACGCCCGAGCGGGGTGTCCGTCCCGAACGACTCGACCGTCTCGGGCGGCATCGTCGACGGGATCAGGGGTGTCCAGATCGGGCCGGGGGCGACCGCGTTCACGCGGATCCCGTCGCCGCCGAGCAGCTGGGCGAGCGAAGCGGTCATGCTCGCGAGCCCAGCCTTGGTCATGGCGTAGGGCATGAGCTGCGGCGACGGCGAGTCGGCCTGCACCGAGCTCGTCGCGATGATCGAGGATCCCGGAGCCATGTGCGGGACCGCCGCCTTGCTCAGGTGGAAGAACGCACTGAGGTTCGTCGCGAGCGTGTGGTCCCACTCCTCGTCCGGGATCTCGGCCAGGCTCTCCCGGGTCATCTGGTACGCGGCGTTGCTCACGAGGATGTCGACTTTGCCGAAACGCTCCACCGTCGCGCGGACGATCTCGCGGCAGTGCTCCGGGCTCGTCAGGTCGCCGCCGATGCTGAGCGCGCTCCGGCCGGCCTCCTCGACCCAGCGCACCGTGTCCGCGGCGTCCTCGTCCTCGTCGAGGTAGCTGACGACGACGTCCGCCCCTTCGCGGGCGTAGGCGATCGCGACGGCCTTCCCGATGCCGCTGTCGCCGCCGGTGATGATGGCGACCTTGCCCTCGAGCTTGCCGGAACCCCGGTAGCTGGACTCGCCGTGATCGGCCTGCGGGGTGAGTTCACCTTCGGTGCCGGGCGGCTGCTGCTGCTGAGCGGGCTGGTTCATGGTGTTCCTCCCTGTGCTGCTGTGCGTGCCAGCATGCCGTGGTTGCGGTCCGACCAGCCAAGCCGATCCGAGCGATCCGCCTCCAGGGGTTGACGCCCGCCCAGAGGCGGGAGGCGCGTGCTAGCAGCCGCGTGGCGGGGCCGCCAGCCCCGCCGATTCGGAGGCGTGGCTCGTAGGGTGAATCGCATGACCGCAGCTGGCGAGGATCTCCGTTCGTACGCACCGATCGGGGACGGCCGTACCGTCGCCCTCATCGGACTCCGAGGCCAGGTCGACTGGCTGCCGATCCCCGACCTCGGCTCCATGCCGGTGTTCGCCCGGCTGCTCGACGACGACTCCGGCGGGTGCATCGAGCTCGAGCCGGTCGGCGAGTACACCGTCACGAGACGCTACGTCTCCGGCACCAACGTGTTGCGCACGACCTTCACGACCGAGCACGGGCGCGCGACGATCACGGACGCACTCGTCACGGGTATCGCGGGGCGCCTGCCCTGGGCCGAACTCGCACGCCGGATCGACGGCGTCTCAGGCAGCGTCGAGTTCACCTGGCGCGTCCGGCCCGGGACCGCGCTGGGGACGGCCTCGCCCTGGATCGAGGACAGCACACGGGGCCCCATCATCCGGTCGGGCGCGACGACGATCGCGGTGGTCGGCGACGAGTACGGGCCGGACGAGGTCGAGGTCGATGGATCGATGCCGACGGAGCTCTCGGGCCGGTTCACGACCAGCGAGGACTCCCGGCATCTCCTGATCGTCGTCGCCACCCACGGCGAGCCGATCCATTTGCCCGTGCCTGCCAACGTCGACGTGGGCATCGACCGCACGATCGACAACTGGCGGGCCTGGTCCCGGGCGTTCTCCTACGAGGGACCGTGGGCGAATCAGGTGCAGCGCAGCGCGCTCGCGCTCAAACTCCTGATCTTCAGCCCCACCGGCGCCATCGCGGCCGCGGCGACCACCTCGCTCCCGGAGAACCCGCGCGGGGCCAAGAACTGGGACTACCGCTTCGCCTGGGTGCGCGACCTCGCGTACACCGCGCACGCGCTCGTCCGCTTCGGTCTCCGCGAGGAGACGCACGCCGCCGTGTCGTGGCTGCTGCGCACCATCCGCGAGAACGGGCCGGAGCTGCACATCTTCTACGGACTCGAGGGCGGTGTGCCCGACGGGGTCGTCGAGCACGACGTCGCCGGCTGGCGCGGTATCGGACCGGTGGTGAGTGGGAACCCCGCCCAGGGGCAGTTGCAGCTCGGCGTCTACGGTGACCTCTTCGCGATCTGCCGCACCTACGTCGACGCCGGCAACGTCCTCGACGTGGAGACCGGTCGTCTCCTCGCCGAGGTCGCCGACCGCACCTGCGACCTGTGGCGGAATCGCGACGCAGGCATGTGGGAGCTGCCCCAGGAGGAGCACTACGTCTCGTCCAAGATGGGCTGCTGGCAGGCCCTCGGCGATGCGGTGCACCTGGCGGAGCTCGGGCAGGTCGCCGGCAGTGCCGATCGCTGGCGCGCCGAGCAGACCCGGATCCGGGAATGGATCGACGAGCACGGATGGAACGAGGAGCGCGGCGCGTACGTGATGTTCCCCGGGAGCGACGATCTCGACGCCTCGGTGCTGCTGCATGCGATGAGCGGATTCGACCGTGGTGACCGCATGTCGTCGACGATCGACGCGCTCACGGACGAACTCGGCGAGGGGGCCCTGCTCTACCGGTACTCGGGCGTGCAGCAGGAGGAGTACACCTTCGTCGCCTGCGCGTTCTGGCGGGCGTCCGCGCTCGCCTGCGTCGGCCGCCATGACGAGGCGATCGCGGCCATGGACGAACTCGTCGGCATGACCAACGACGTCGGAATCCTCGCCGAGATGATCGATCCCGCCGACGGTGCGCACTGGGGCAACCTGCCGCAGGCGTTGAGTCACCTCGCGCTCATCAACGCGGCTCTCACGATCAAGGAGCTCACCGGAGAGGAGTGAAGTCCCCGGTCCCTGAGTCTGCACCCCGGTCCCTGAGTCTGCACCCCGGTCCCTGAGTCTGCACCCCGGCCCCTGAGCTTGTCGAAGGGCGGTCCCTGCGCGGATACCCGGCAGCCTCCGAGAACGCAAGCCCCGGGGTCACACCGGTCGCGGTCCGTAGCGTTGCAACCACTCGGCCACGATCCGATCCACGCCGAACACCCACTGAACGAGAGGACCATCACCATGGCCGACGACCAGTACACCTTCACCGACCCGGCGAAGCTCTACGCTCACATCTCCGCGGAGAAGCAGCACCAGCCCGAGCCCGGCCTCGACGCGAAGCTCGACCCGAAGGCCGACCTCGGCGAGGAGAGCTACCGCGGCAGCGGCCGTCTCACCGGCCGCAAGGCGCTCATCACCGGCGGTGACTCCGGCATCGGAGCGGCCACGGCGATCGCCTTCGCCCGCGAGGGCGCATCCGTCGCGCTGTCCTACCTCCCGGAGGAGGAAGAGGACGCGCAGCGCATCGCCGGCATCGTCCGCGAGGCCGGCGTCACCGTCCTCACCCTGCCGGGCGACCTGCGCGACCCGTCCTACTGCCGTGACCTCGTCGCGCAGACGGTCGAGGGCCTCGGAGGACTCGACATCCTCGTGAACAACGGCGGCAAGCAGACGTTCAACGAGGACCTCACCACCCTCACGGACGAGCAGTTCGACGACACCTTCAAGACCAACGTCTACGCGATGTTCTGGCTCTCGAAGGCCGCCCTCCCGCACCTGCCGGCCGGCTCGTCGATCATCAACACGACCTCGATCCAGGCGTACTCGCCCTCCGACATCCTCGTGGACTACGCGTCGACCAAGGCGACCATCAACGCCTTCACGAAGGCGCTGGCGCAGCAGCTCGCACCCAAGGGCATCCGCGTCAACGCGGTCGCGCCCGGCCCGATCTGGACGCCGCTCCAGGTGTCGGACGGTCAGCCGCAGGACAAGATCGCCGAGTTCGGCGAGGACACCCCGCTCGGCCGCATGGGCCAGCCTGCCGAGCTCGCGCCCGCCTACGTGTTCCTCGCGTCGGCTGAGTCGAGCTACGTCCTCGGTGAGACCCTGAACGTCAACGGCGGTATGCCCACGCCGTAACCCCGTCCCAACCCACAGCAGCCCGCGAACTGTCAGTTCCGGCTAGTCGGACCACCATCCGACTAGCCGTTTCTGACAGTTCGCGGGCTGTTCTGGTCAGTCCGTGCGGTCTGCCGCTCGTCGGACACGACGGCCCTCGAGGGCGTCCTTCGCGTCGCGGTCGGCGAGCGCCTTGATCGCGGCGTCCGAGCGCAGCGGCAGCTGCAGTTCCTGTTCCGCGGCGACACCCGAGGCGAGCTGGCGGCCACGCTGGATCTCGATGTCGAGCTGGGCACCGAACAGTAGTGCGAGGTTCGCGATCCAGATCCACAGCAGGAAGATGATGATGCCGGCGAGCGAGCCATAGGTGGCGTCGTAGTTGCTGAAGTTGGCGATGTAGAAGCCGAACCCGACCGAGGCGATGAGCAGGATCAGGAGAGCGGCGAGCGCACCGATGCTGATCCAACGGAACTTCTCCGGCTTGATGTTCGGCGTCGCGGAGTACAGCACGGCGATGACGAAGACGAGCGCGATGGCCATGACCGGCCACTTCGCGATCGACCAGACCGTGAGGCCCGTCTCACCGAGACCGACCGCCTGTCCGATGGCCTGCGCGACCGGACCGGACACGATGAGTGCGAGCGCGATCACCGAGATGACGAGCAGGACGACCAAGGTAACGCCGAGCTGTGTGGGACGCAGCGACCAGATCTTGCGACCTTCTTCGACGCCATACATGCGGTTCAGTGCGCGCCCGAAGCCGCCGACGTAGCCGGATGCCGACCACACGGCACCGGCGATACCGGCGAAGAGGGCGAAGCCGATCGCCGGTGACTCGACGAACTGGTTCACCGCGTCGGTCAGGAAGCCGAGGCTGTCGCCCGGTGCGAGGTTGCCGACGATCTCGAGCAGGGCGTCGGTGCCGCTCCGGCTCTGCCCGAAGAGGCCGAGGATCGAGACGAGCGCGAGGACGGCCGGGAACAGCGACAGGATCGCGAAGTAGGTGAGCCCTGCCGCGAGGTCGGTGCACTGGTTCGAGGTGAAGGAGTGCAGCGTCCGCTTGAGGACGTAGCCCCAGGGCACGGGGACGCGCTGCGGCTGCATCGTCTCCTCGGCGTCATCCGCGTGACGGTCCTTCGGATCGTCGGGCTGGCTCGCCTCGACGCGGTCCTGGCGCTGCTTGGTGGGTTCAGACACGGTGCCCTCGGTTCGCACGCCACAGCAGGACGCCGGCGCCGACGACCGCCACCGAGGCGACGACGATGGCGGTGGTGCGCAGGTGGTAGGCCACGGCGGTGCGGACGTCGAACTTCTGGAAGAGGAGGTCGAGCGTCTGTGCGAGGTGCTCACGCGTCTGCTCGACGTCGAGCTGCAGGGTGTTCAGCCCGGCGCCCTCGGGGGGAGTGGGGCGGGCGAGATCCTGGTCGCTCATGCTGCGGCCTCCTTGGTGTCGTGCTTCGAGTCGTGCTGCTGGTGCTCTGCGAGGTGGTCGCCGGTGAGGGCTTCGACACTGCGCTCGGGAACGGGCTTCGCGCCGGCCTTGAGCTTCTTGACGCCGACGAGCGCCAGGATCCCGGCGACGAGGATGAGGACGACGCCAACGATGAGGGCGGCGAGCCAGGCGGGGAGCACGGTGGCGAGTCCGAGGACGGCGGCCGCGATGAGCGTCCCGAAGCCGAAGAGCACGAGCACCAGGGCGACGACGAGCATCCCCGCGCCGATCCCGAGGTCCTTGGCCTTCTTCGTCATCTCCGCCTTGAACAGGGCGATCTCGCCGGTGACCAGGCGGACGACGTCCTCGCGGAGGTCGGTGAGGAGGGTCTTCATGGGAGGAAGTCCGCGGCGACTCCGTCTGCGGTCGGCCGCGCTGCTGGCATCGGTCATGTGAGCACTCTTCTCGTTGTGGTCCTCCAGCCCACACCCCTCGCGCGCGCGAGACAAGGGCTTGACAGGCGTGTCGGCCGATCGCGGAATACGACGACCCTGAATTGGTTACATCTACAAGTAAACGGGGTAGCCTGTACCGACCCCATGACCCGATCGGAGACCGAATGTCCGCTGTGCTCGACGAGCGTCTGCTCGCCCCGGAGACGTCGATGGGCGCGGTCACGCTCCGCGTCGGCGACCTCGACCTCATGTCCGGCTACTACGCCAACGCCTTCGCGATGGAGCCGCTCGAGGAGCGCAGCCGTGCCCGCGAGGTGCACCGGGTGCTCGGTCGTGGCGACACCCCGCTCGTGCGACTCGTGCACACGCCGGACCTGCCGGCCGTCGACCGGCGGCAGGCCGGCCTGTTCCACACGGCGTTCCTGTTCGAGGACGAGTCGAGTCTCTCGGCGACGGTCTATCGGGCCGCGCAGGATCCCCGCGGACAGTTCGTCGGGTCGAGCGACCACTTCGTGAGCGAGGCGTTCTACTTCACCGACCCGGAGGGGAACGGCGTGGAGCTGTACACGGACCGCCCGCGCAGCAGCTGGGTGCGCTCGGGCGACCAGATCGCCATGACCACCACCTACCTCGACCCGAACGCCTACCTGCAGCGGCACCTCACGGAGGACGCCCTCGGCGCCGGGCCGTCGTTGGCCGGCGCGGTCGGGCACGTGCACCTGCAGGTCGGCGACCTCCAGACCGCCCGAGCCTTCTATGTCGACGCCCTCGGATTCGAGACGACGCAGACCGAGTACCCCGGCGCGATCTTCGCCTCCGCCGGCGGGTACCACCACCACATCGCGATGAACGTCTGGAACAGCCAGGGCGCCGGTCCCCGCGCGGCCGCCCTCGGCCTCGGCGACGTGTCGATCACCGTCCCCGACCTCGCGAACCTCGATACGCTGGCCGCGAGGCTGCGCGCTCGCACGATCCCCTTCGATGCGGACGGTCGTTCCGTGACCGTCTCCGACCCGTGGGGGACCCGCGTGACCGTGGCGCTGCCCGACCTGTCGACCGAGGAGCTGCTGTCCCGATGACCACCGCACTGCGCGACGTCCGTTCCGCCGACTGGGCCGAGACTACCGCTGCGGCTCCCGCCGTCGCGGTGCTCCTGCACGGCTACGGCTCGAACGAGCACGACCTCACCGGCCTCGTCGAGCCCCTCGCGCTCGGCATGCCCTGGGTGTCGCTACGCGCGCCGCTCGAGATGGGACACGGCGGGGCGGCCTGGTTCGAGATCACGACGCCGGGCAACCCGGACCCGGAGCCGATCGCCCGCGCAACGGACGCCGTCTGGGGCTGGATCGATGAACACGTGTCGGCCGAGGCGCGCATCGTGCCCATCGGTTTCTCGCAGGGCGGCTTCATGGCTTCGCAGCTGCTGCGCACCCGACCCGAGCGGGTCGTGGCGCCGGTGATCCTCGCCGGCTTCGTCCTGAGTGCACCGCAGCCCGGCGACGAGGTGCTGGCGGCGACGAAGCCCGCGGTGTTCTGGGGACGGGGTCTCGAGGACCGGGTCATCGCCGCGCCGGCCGTCGCGCGGACCGCCGCCTGGTTGCCGCTGCACACGACGCTCACCCAGCGCACCTATCCGGGGCTCGCCCACGGGATCCACCAAGCCGAGATCGACGACGTCCGCGGGTTCCTCGAGGCGCACACCGGCTGATCGTTCAGGTCTCGGGTTCCGCAGGCATCACCACCTGCGGTCGCACGTGCTCGTAGACGACGCTCGTCCGGACGTCCGCGACCTCCTCGCGCTCCGTGAGCTTGTCGATGACGAAGGCGTAGAGCGCGTCGTTGTCGGTGACGGCGACCTGGAGCAGGAAGTCCTCGTTCCCGGAGACGACGAAGACGCCGATGGTCTCGGGAAGGGTGATCGCCCAGCTGCGGAACGCGTCGATGTTGACGCGCGACGGCGGCCGGATCCGGATCGCGATGAGCGCTTGGACGGAGCGACCGAGCGACGGCAGATCGACGTCGAGTCGCGCGCCGCGGATGATGCCGCGGCGGTAGAGGCCGCGCGTCCGGTCGAGTGCGGTGGTGGGGGAGACGCCGACCGCGGCCGCGATGTCGCGGTTGGTGCGCCGAGCGTCGCGCTGGAGTTCGCGCAGGATCGCCGTATCAAGTTCGTCCATGGCGGCGATTCTGCCAGATACACCGAACGATGTACGCCTGCGATCCGCGCCCCCTTCTGATCGACGTAGCCTGAGGACCGATTCGCGTACGACATCAGGGAGAGACATGACGGAAGAACAATTCGTCGGCTTCGCGCCGGAGGAGATCGACACGGCGGCGCCAACGCGGTCCGCCCGGCTGAAGTGGGTCGTCGTCGTGCAACAGGATCTTCCGGCCGGTCGTGCCGTGAATGCGGCGGCCTGCGTCGCAGCGGCGATCGGAGCCGGGGTGCAGGGACTCCTCGGACCGGACGCGGTCGACGCCGACGGCTCGGCTCATCCCGGACTGCCGTGGGCGGGGTGCAGTGTGTTGTCCGCTCCGGCTGCGCAACTGGCGGCGATCCGGGCCAAGGCGGCGGGGTCGGACGGCGTGCTCGTCGTCGACATGCCGGAGGCGGGCCAGCTCACCCGGGTCTACGACGAGTACCTCGAGGTGGTTGGGGACACCGTGTCGGATGCACTCAACCCGCTGGCCGTCGCCCTGGTCGGGCCGCGCAACCGGGTGGACCGGATCGTCGGGCGACTGCCGCTGTTGGCCTGAAAGCGCACGTGTCGGGGCTTGAGGGAGATGGGGTGCGGCGGGCTGGCTAGGGTTGGCGGGTGAGCACCACCGTCCATCCCACGCAGGTCGCGCCGTCCGCGGCCGTCGTCACCGCCAGCCGTGTGGTCTACCTCCTGATCGCCGTGATCATCGCGATCTCGCTCGTCATCCAGATCGTCCTCGTCATCACCGGCGGCGCCGACGCCCGCTCGGGTGGTGTGGACATGTCCGTCGACCTCGCGACCCGGTTCGCACGCATCTTCAGCGCGTTCACCATCCTCAGCAACCTCATCGTGCTCACCGTGTCCGTCCTGTTGGTGATCGACCCCCTGCGTGACGGCCGGCTGTGGCGGGTGGCGCGGCTCGACGCGCTGCTCAGCATCGTCATCACCGGCATCGTCTACGCGGTGGTCCTCGCGCCGCAGGTGAACCTCACGGGGTGGGCGCTCGTCATCACGATCGGGTTCCACTACCTCTCGCCGTGGCTCACGCTCGGTGCCTGGCTCGTGTTCGGTCCGCGTCCGCGCTTCACCTGGAGCACCGTCGCCTGGGCGTTCCTCTGGCCGCTCGCCTGGGTGGTCTTCACCTTCATCCGTGGCGGCATCACCGGCTGGTACCCCTACCCCTTCCTCGATGCGACGCAGCTCGGCTTCGACGGTGCCGTCCGGAACGCGCTCATGGTGCTCGTCGTCGCGATCGTGTTCGCCGTGCTGCTCAAGCTCGTCGACCGGGTGCTGCCCGCCACGCTCCGCCGCTGAGGTGAGGTAACTGGTCGCCCGGCAGCGTTCCGGGTGACCATCTGCCTCACTTCGGGGCCGTGTCAGGATGGGGCATGCCCGTCGTGGAATCCCGCTGCACCGTGCCCGTCCCGCCCGACGTCGCGTTCGCGATCTCCCAGACCACGGGCGACACCCGGATGCGCTGGGACCCGTTCATCCGGCGGCAGCACTTCCTCGACGGCGCGAAGGAGCCCGCCAAGGGCGTCCGCACCTTCACGGTCCAGCGGTTCGGGTTTCGGATGGTCAGCGAATACGTCTCGTACCACCCGCCGACCAACGTCGGCATGAAGATGACGAAGGGCTCATGGTTCTTCGAACGGCTCGCTGGCGGCTGGCGTTTCAGCCCGGTGGACGGCGACGACCAGCGCACCCTCGCCGTCTGGCGCTACAACTTCACGTGCAAGCCGCGGTGGCTGGCACCGATCGCCGAGCGCATCGGTGCGATCGTCCTGCAGCGCGACATCGACCGCCGGATCCGAGGCTTCGCGCGCGGCTGCGAGGACCCCGTGGTGCTCGCCGCGGTCGCTGCAGAGGACTGATCCGGCACTAGCGGGCGAGGAACGAGCCGATACCGAACCGGGCGGTCACGCCGGGGCTGAAGAGGACCGAGTCGGGCTCGTGCTCGACGACACCCGGGAGGCCCGCCGCTGCGCAGAGCTCGTCGCGCAACGAGGTGACGCGAGCCGGGTGGAGGACCCAGGGTTCGTGCTCGTTCGGCAACCACTGCGTCCGACCGAAGCGGCTCTGGAAGAGCCCCCACCGCGCCGTCAGGAACTGGGACAGCTCGTCGTCGACGGTCGTCGTCCGGTCGATGTCGACGCCGAGCTGGAAGCCCGGACCTCGTGTCGTCGGCGACCTGGTGATCCGCCGCGACGCGTACTCCCAGCCGTCGTCCGTCGGCCGTTGCGCGGTCCGCGCCCACCGGTAGGGCAGACCGAACATCGCGCGAGCCGCGAGGACAGCCGGCAGGCTCGACGCCTCGAGCGACCGGAACACGACGCCGCGACGCCCCTCGGCGTCGACCCCGTACAGCCGGACGTTCACCTCGGTGAAGGATCCGCCGACCGGCGACGGCGGCAGCGGACCGATGCGCGCGTCGCCCAACTGGAAGGCGATCAGTCCGACCCAGGTGGAACCGTCGAAGACGTCGGGGACCACCCCGGGCGGGAGCAGTGGTGCGACGGCGTTCGCCGGGACGCGCCAGTGCACGAACGCCAGGTCCCGCCATTCCTGCGCCGCGACGACCGGGCCGGACAGTGCCGGTGCGTCCGAGGTGATCGGCCTGGGCTCGCCGGTCATGCCAGGTGTTCGTACTCGGGCAGGTCGATCTTGTCGGCCGGCGGGGAGAACAACTGCGCACCGACGAGCTTCGCCGGCTTCGACCCGGCCACGCGGAGTGCGGTGCGGAAGGCGGCGACGCCGGCCTTCGAGGTCGGATTGGCGAGCTGCGGCGTGCCCGGCGGCAGCGACTGGGCCTGCTCGACGTAGGGGCGCATGATGCGTTCGTACCCGCGGAAGGCGTCCCGGTGGTGCACGTGCGCGGCCAGCTCACCGGCCAGCACGTAGGCGCCGACGATCGACAGGCTCGTCCCCATGCCACTGACGGGCGACGCGCACCAGGCCGCGTCGCCGAGCAGCGCGACCCGTCCGGATGCCCAGCGGGGCGTCCTGACCTGGCCGATGGATTCGTAGTAGACGTCGTCGCTGTCGTCGAGGTGCTCGAGGATCCGGTTCGCCTGCCAGGGGAGTCCGACGAAGCGGTTCCGGAGATGCCGTCGCTGCGCGTCGAGGTCGCGGCGCGCGGGGACGACGCCGTCACCACGGTCGGACGTGACCTCCGTCAACACCGCGCGAGTGGTGCCGTGCCGGTCGGGTCGGAGCGTGACGCTGCGGCCGCCGACGCCCGAGTACCACTGCCACCACGGCACGTCGGCGTCGTCGCGCGGAATCGTGAGGTACGTCATCTCGAGCCCGAGGGACCGGGTCACCGCCTCGCCGGGGAAGGCCAGCTCACGGGTCGACGATCGGATGCCGTCCGCCGCGATCACGAGGTCGAACGCCTCGTCCGCTCCATGCGCGAAGGACACGAGGACCCGTTCGCCGTCGTCGTCGAGGGCCGTGATGTGGTCGCCGTAGCGGTAGGTGGTGGTGCCGTCCGTCGCATCGATGAAGATGCGGGCCAGGTCACCGCGCAGGATCTCGACCTCGGCGGTCGCGCCGTCGGTCTCGGAGTCCGACACCGGGAATTCGGCGATCGTCTCACCGGCGTCGCCGACGAAGCGTGTGCCGCGTTCTCCGGTGGTCGCCTCGCGCGCCGCGTCCTCGAGGCCAGCGCGTCGCAGGACCTCGCGAGCGGCGCCGCGCACGTCGATGTTCTGGCCGCCGTCGCGGAACGCCGGCGCGCGCTCGATCACCGTCGTCTCCCAGCCGTAGCGGTTCAGCCAGAAGGCCAGGCCGGGGCCGGCGATGCTGGCTCCGGAGATCAGGACGCGGGGAACGGTCATGGTGGTGCCACCTCTCGAGGAGCGTGGGACTGCCGCTCCGGTTGCCTCCATCATCGCAATCGCCGATCCGAATCCCGCATGGTTGACAGCTCCGGCGGTGCAGGCGTCACCCGCTTGTACGCTGGGGGCATGTCGAGGATCGAACGCAAGCGTCGCAAGCGGAGTGTGCGGGTCGATCGCGTGTACGACGGCGACGTCTACGTCCGGGTCAACTCCGTGGGATCCAGCGGCGACCGCTCCTTCATTCTCATCCCGGGCATCGGTGTCTCCTCCACCTACTTCGAACGCCTGGCGCCGCACCTCAACGAGTTCGGTCCCGTGCACGCGCTCGACCTCCCCGGCTTCGGCGGCGTGCCGCACCCCTCGTCGACGCTCACGATCCGCGAGTACGCGGACCTCGTCGGCCGGGTGATCGACGAGCTCGATCTCAAGGACCCGATCATCGTCGGCCATTCGATGGGCAGCCAGGTGGTCAGCGACCTCGTCTCCCGTCGTCCTGAGCTGTCCACCCTCGTCCTCATCGGCCCGGTCGTCGTGCCCGGTCAGCGCCGGGTGCTCACCCAGGCCGTCCGCTTCCTGCAGTCGAGCTGGCACGAACCGCTCACGGTGAAGGTGCTCGCCGTCAGCGCCTACGTCTTCTGCGGCTTCAAGTGGTTCTCTCGGGTTCTGCCCCAGATGCTCAGGTATCCGATCGAGGAGGCCCTGCCGAAGGTGCAGGCGCACACGCTCGTGATCCGCGGCGAGTACGACGCCGTCGCACCGCGCGAGTGGGTGGAGCGGGTCGGAGAACTCCTGCCCTCCTCGCGCCTCTGGGAGATCCCCGGCGCAGCGCACTCCGTCATGTACGCGCACGCGGAGGAGGTCGCCAAACTCTGCGTCGACCACGCCAGACGCACGGTGGCGGACGGTGACGACGACCGGCTCCGGGTCTACCCCGAGGACTCGGACGGGAGCGACGACTCCGAGCCGGAGGCGCCGCAGCCGAAGGCGGTCATCCAGGCTGTGCAGGGACGCATCGAGGAGACCATCGGGATCGTCACCGACGACGACGACCGCGTGGCCGAGGGGAAGTCGCAGGTGGCCGACGCGGTCGCCTCCATCGACCACGACTGAGCGCTCGCTGAGATGCGGCGGTTCGTCGCTCAGCCGCGGGCCGGGCGACGAACCGCCTCACCTCACCGCGTCGGTTCACCGAACCAGCGCCGGAGGGCCGGCTCGAGCGGCTCCCGCCCGTCGGCCAGCCAGACCACGTGTCCGTCGGGGCGCAGGAGCACCGCCGTGGCCGAGAGCTCCGGGGTCGTGGTGGCGACCCGGTCGACGCGGTCCGCCCAGTCGGTGACGTTGTGGGTCCCGGTCTGGTCGAGCAGGAGTCCGCGACCCTCGTGCAGGAGCGTGAACAGGCCCCTGCCGTCGGCCAGGGGGAGGTCGTGGAGCCGTCGACCCAGCAGCGACCCCTCGTCCGAGCCGCTGTCCACCGCTGTGCCGGGACCTCCGACGTCGTATCGGATGCCGGTGGACGCGATCCGCGCGCCCAGGAAACGGGCCACGTCGTCGAACCGCATGAGCTCCGAGAACAGCCGACGCACCGCCTGCGGGCCGGGGTCGGGGGACAGGAGGACGCTCTGCGCGCGGGTGAGCGTGAGGACGTCGTCGGCGACCGGGCGGCGCTCCGTCGCGTAGGTGTCGAGGAGGTCGGCCGGTGCCCAGCCTGCGAGCTCGGCTGCCAGTTTCCATCCGAGGTTGAACGCGTCCTGGATCCCGAGGTTGAGGCCCTGCCCGCCGAGGGGTGGGTGCACGTGGGCGGCGTCGCCGGCGATGAGCACCCGGCCGACCCGGTAGCGCTCAGCGAGTCTCGTCGCATCGGTGAAGCGCGACAGCCAGCGTGGGGAGTGTGCGCCGAAGTCGGTCCCGGCGAAGCGTTCGAGCCGGGCCCGGAACTCCTCGATCGTGGGAGTCGCCAGGCGTTCGTCGGCGGGGGCGTCGGCGGGCGCCACCGCGCGGAAGAAGCCGTCGGACACCGGCCCGATGCCGAAGCCACGGTGCGTCTTCCGGACCTCGTCGGCGATGGCGGTGACCTCGTCGGCCGGGAGGGTGACCTGGATCTCCCCGAGGATCCACTCGGTCTGCGCGGGCTCGCCGGGGAAGCCGATGCCGAGGATCTTCCGAACGGTGCTCCGCCCGCCGTCGCACCCGACGAGCCACCGTGCCCGCAGGCGCTCACCCTCGTCCAGCTCGACGGTGACCCCGTCGTCGTCCTGTTCGAGGCCGACGAGTCCGCTCCCGCGACGCAGCTCGGCACCGAGCTCGACCGCGCGCTCGGTCAGTAGTCGATCGGTGACCGGCTGCGGGAGACCGAGGACGTAGTCGTGCGCGGTGTCGAGCGGCACGGGTCGCGGCGGGACGATGCCGGCGAAGTGACCGGTGGCGCCCGGGTACTGCGTGCCCTCGGCGAGGAACCGATCGAGGATGCCGCGCTGGTCGAGGATCTCGATGGTCCGCGGGTGGAGGCCCAACGACCGTACGGCAGGGCTCGGCTCGGCGTCCCGTTCGATGACGAGGACATCGACGCCGTGGAGCCGGAGTTCGGCTGCCAGCATCATGCCGGTCGGTCCGCCACCGCTGATGATGACGTCATGCATGAGGACCCCGTTCTCGTGGTCGGAGGCGACCGCGGCCACCCATTCTGGAGGCCGGAGGGGGTCTTGCGGCAAGCCCCGGTGCCCGGCGTACGCTGGAACTGCAGCGGCAGTGAGATGCGGCGGATCGTCGCTCAGCCGCGGGCCGGGCGACGAATCGCCTCACCTCACCGGGTCGGCTCGCCTGGCCAGGATCGCTCCGTGCGGTCGTTGATCGAGGCTCGTCCTGGTGTGCGTCTCGATGACCTCGAAGCCCGCTCGGCGCACGTGCTCGGCCAGCTCCGCGATCGGCCAGCGATAGGCCGTCGCCACGGCATGGTCGAACGCTTCGACCGATGGCCACTCGAAGCAGCCGATCAGGAGTCCACCTCCCGGCCGGAGCACGCGAGCGAATTCCGCGAGCGGTGTCTCGATCGTGTCGGGGCGGTGGTGGATCAGCGAGTACCAGGCGAGGACGCCATCCAGCGAGCGGGTTTCAGCGTCGAGGGTGTCGAGGCTGCCGAGGTCGAACCGGGTCTCCGGGTGCTCGGCGCGGGCATGCGCGATGAACTCGGGGACCAGGTCGATGCCGCGGATGTCGAGCCCGCGCGAGGCGAGGTACGCCGTCCAATGTCCCGGGCCGCAGCCGGCGTCCAGCGCGGGACCGGCGATCCGGTCGGCCCAGGAGGTCACGAGCTGCCGGTCCGACGGATGCACCGAGGCCATCGTGCCCAGCAGCTTCACGTACTCGGTGGACCGTCGCGCGTAGGCGTCTCGGACGGTGCTCATGGCTCCACCGTAGCGATGGGCCCCGATCACGCCTGCGGTGAGTCGTCCCCGGCGGACGACCGACCGGGGGTGAGCCTGGCGAGCGCCGCCGCGACGAGGACGACGACGGCTGCCGCCGCGCCGATACCGACGACCGCGGTGGGTGCACCGACCGCTTGGATGAGGACGCCGGCGATCGCACTGCCCGCTGCCGCACCGATGTTGTGGCCCGTGTTCACCCAGGTCGTCGCGGCGTTCTGCTGGTACCGCCCACCGGCTGCGTGCGCGGCGACGTAGGAGACGATCATGATCGGCGAGAAGAACAGCCCGGCGACCGCGAGGACGACGCTGACGGCGAGGAAGCCGGTCACTGCGGCGATGAGCGATGCCGAGACGAGGAGCGCACCCGCGAGTGCGACCAGCTGGCGGACGGCCGACCCCGGGACCGAGAGCGCCCCGTAGAGCAGTCCGCCGAGGGCGCTCCCGCCGGCGAAGAGTCCGAGGGCGATGCCCGCGCCGGCCGCACCGCCGTGTTCCGCGAGCACGACCGGCACGGCGACACTGATCGTGCCCGAGACCGACCCGGCGACCGCCACCGGCAGGAGGATGGCGATGAAGCGGGCGTCGAGCAGGAGTGACCGCCCACGGCCGTGCCGCAGGACGCTGCGATCCTGCGGAGCCATGCTGCCGACGGTCGACGTGCTCACGAAGAGGAGTCCGCCGATGAGGACGAACCCGGCGGGCACGAGGAGGGCTGTGCCCGGGGCGATGACGGCGAGGGCCAACCCGGCCGCCGCGGGTCCCGCGAGGTAGAGGAGTTCCTCGATGACCGCATCCAGGCTGAGAGCCTTGCGCAGGAGTTCACCGTCGGGCGTGAGTCGACCCCAGGCGACACGCATCGTCGGGCCGAGTGGCGGAGCGAAGGCGCCCGCCAGTCCCGCGAGCGTGAACAACAGCGCCCCGGGAGCGGCGGTGAGCGACGCGACGGCCAGGGCCGCGATGGCGCCACCGAAGACGAGGATCAGGATGGCCAGGACGCGACGTGCGCCGTGGCGGTCGATGAACCAGGCCCGAAGCGGTGCGAGGAGGCTCGCCGTGGCGCCGTAGACGGCAACCGCGCCACCCGCGAGGGCGATCGAACCCGTCGCCTCGGAGACCGCGTAGAGCAGAGGCAGCAGCACCAGTGCGTAGGCGGACCTGCCGACGAGTGCGGACCCGAAGGTCAGCGGGACCTGGGGAAGTGCGAGCACGTCGACATAACGTGCTGTCCGGGTGGACGACATGGGAAGAACTCCAGTGAAAAAGAGCGCGCTCGACGGCGCGCGGAGTGATCAGGATCGGAACGACGAGCGTCGGAGAGGACTCGTGGGCCGATCAATCACGAACTGGAGACATGTCGGGCAGCCTATCGGCAACGACCAGCGTCGCGCTGTCGTCTGCTACAGCGTCGTCAGGAACGCCCGGATGTCGTCCGCGAGGAGCTCGGGCTCCTCGTGCGGCGCGAAATGGCCGCCTCGGGGCATCGTCGTGAACCGCCGCACGTCGTAGCTCCGCTCGGCCCAGCTACGCGGCGGACTCGCCAGGTCGTGCGGGAAGAGCGCGACCGCGGTCGGCACCTCGACCCGGTCGACACGCGTCGTGATCCCGGTCGCGGACTCGTAGTACGGGCGGAGCGACGTGCCGATCGCGTTCGTGAACCAGTAGACGGAGGCGAGCGTCGCGAGGTACTCGTCGCTGAACCGGGACGAGACGTCGCCGCCGCAATCGCTCCAGGCCCGATGCTTCTCGAGGATCCATGAGAGCAGGCCGACGGGGGAGTCGGACAGTGCGGGAGCGAGCGTGAGCGGACGGGTGTGGTGCTGATGCTCATACGCACCCTCCTCGGCGTCCCAGGCCTCGACCCGAGCGAGATGCGCCCGCTCCTCCTCCGTGAGCGTCTCGGCGTCGACCTCGCGCGGTGCAGCGACCGCGAGGAGGTGGATGCCGGCGACCGCCTCGGGATGCGCCTGCGCGAGCCGAGAGGTGATCCCCGCCCCGAGATCGCCTCCGTGCGCGGCGTACCGGGCGAAGCCGAGGTGGTCGTGCATGAGCGTGTGCCACAGCTCGTGCGTCTGGTCGCCGAAGCTCGGCCGTTGCGGTGAGAACGGCAGTCCGGGCAGTGCGGGCACGATGACGGTGACGGCGCTCGCCGGGTCTTCGCCGTACCGGGACGGTGTCGCGAGGCGCCTGGCGAGTCCGACCAGTTCGAGGGCGGTGCTCGGCCATCCGTTCGTGAGGACGACGGGGATGCCGCCCGGGGCCTCGGCGTCGAACCGGAGGTAGGTGATCGCGGCCCCGCCGATTTCGGCGCGGTGCCACGGCAGGGCGTTGATGTCCCGCTGCTGTGCCGCCCAGTCGAAGTCGTCCGCCCAGTAGGTGACGAGCCGCCGCAGTTCGTCCTGGTCGGTGCCGGCCTCCCAACCCGCGGTCGGCCACCGGTCGGGCCAGCGGGTGTCGTGGAGTCTGCGGCGGAGGTCGGCGAGGTCGTCGTCGCTGACGTCCAAAACGGCCTGGCCTGCTGGCGACCGGGTCACCTGGTAGCGGCGTTCGATGCCCGCGGTCGCGCGCCCCCACTCGCTGGACGCGACGCGGGCCTGGTGTGCTGCGAACGACTCGTCGTCTTCGAAGACCTCGGTGACGTCCCAGACGAGCGGGTCGTCCGTCGGCGTCACCTCGAACGACACGCACCCCGGTTCGGCGCGGGTGAGAGCGATATGCTCCGGCAGACGGGTCTCGACGATCGCCACGTCGGTCGGTGTCGCGCAGATCAACTGGCCGGTCAGGTGCACGGTGGTCATGGTCTCACCGTAGCGAGGATCGGCCCTCCGGCTGCTTCGTCCCGAGCTCCGCGCCGCGTTTCCAGAGCCATTCGACGGGGCCTAGCGCGAACCGTCGGAGCCAGAGGTGGGCGAAGCCGGTCACGAGCGCGGCGATGACGACGAACGCAGCGACGGTGACCGGGACGCGCCACGGGGCGGCGAGTTCGGCGAGGCCCAATCCCCAGCCGTAGAAGAGCGCGCCGCCGAGGAGGTTCTGCAGGAGGTAGGCGCTGAGCGCGACCTTCCCGAGTTCGCGCAGTCGTGAGGCGATCCAGCCCTCGGTACCGAAGCGACGACAGAGCTCGACGGTGGCGCCGAGGATGCCGAGCGCCACGAGGGGCGCGGCCAGGTAGCGTTCCGCGAGGAGTCCTGCGGTGCCGCCCGCGATCCCCAGAAGCAGGTCGACCGGCAGCGCGCAGGCACCGACGATCATCAGGCGGCGTCGGAGTCGACCGCCGGTCTCCCCGAAGACCCCGGCTTGGAAGAGGTGTGCGCCGGCGAGGAACATCGCGAGCGTGAGGAACCCGATCAGCACGGGCTCCGCGCGGAAGACCGCGACGTTCTCGAGTCGGAAGGCCGCCAGGCCGAGGAACGAGTCAGTGGCGTACGGGCTCGGTCCGGCGGGGAGGGGGAGGTCGCCCGACATCGTCGGCGTCGTGGCGATGAACGCGACGATCGCGGTGATGAGGAGGACGTGCAGCGCCCCGAAGACGGCGATCATCGCGTGCTGCGCGCGGGGCCTGGTGAGCAGGAGCCAGGCGACGATGGCGCCGGTGACCGCATAACCCATGAGGACGTCGAACTCCGCGATGAGGACGTAGTTCACGGCACCGTCGATGAGGAGGAGGGTGGCGCGCCACAGGTACCGGCCCGGCCAGCGCTGCTCGCGTCGGCGTGCCGCGGCGTGCTGGATCGCGAGTCCGGCGCCGAACATCAGGGTCAGCAGAGCGAGGAACTTGCCCTGCGTGAGTGCCATGAGGGCGAGCTGGATCGTGCCCGCCGCGGGGCCGGTCTCCGACGTCACCGGGGCCGAGAGCATGCCGACCATGCCCCAGGGGTGCGAGAACAGCCAGATGTTGGTGCCGAGCGTGCCGAGGATGGCGAGTCCGCGAACGACGTCGAGTGCGGCGATCCGTCGGTTGCTCGGACGCGACGGTGGCAATACGCTCGTATTGGTCATGAGATGACCGTACCCTGTCGAGTGGGCGATGGCGAAAGCGGAGGCGATGACCGAGCAGGACACGAACAGGGATCGGATCCTCGATGCACTGCTGCGCATCATGGCGTCGCGCGGAGCCGATGCCCTGACCATCCGCACGGTCGCTGGCAAGGCCGGGGTCTCCGTCGGCGCGGTTCAGCATCACTTCCCGACGAAGGACCGACTGGTCGTCGCGGCGATGACCGAGGTCAACGAGCGGTTCCGTCGGCGCGTGGCGGCGCGGGTCGAGGCCGTGGCGTCCGAGGAAGAGCGACTTCGGATCTTCTGTCGTGAGATCGCCTGCATCGAGGGCGAGGACCTGACCGACGGGATCGTCTGGGTCGCCTTCGCTGCGCGGGCGAGCACCGAGACCGAGGTGCGAGCGATCCACGCCGTCGACTGGGCCCGCACCGAGGAGGTCCTCCTGCGGCTGCTCGTCGCAGCATTCCCTGACGACGGCTTGGTCGCGGACGATGCGGCACTCCTGCTCGCAGTGCTCGACGGCATCGCGGTCGCGCGAGCGGCGGAGCAGTCGGACCGGATGACCCCGGAGCGGGCGGAGCGGCTCATCGCCGCGACGCTCCGGGGCCTGCGCCGAGCGGGCTGAGTCGCGAAGATCCTGCTCAGTCGACGTCCAGTTCGAGTTCGACGAGATAGCCGACCAGTCGGGGTTCGACCTCGCCGGGTGGTGGCGGGCCGGTCGTCCGCGCCGCTCGAGCGGCAGCTTCCGCCGCCTGCGCCGCTGCGCGTGCCGCGGCCGCCGCTGCTTCTGCCGCTGCTTGGGCGTCGGGGTGATCGATCCCGCGCGTGAGCGGGATCCGCGGTGTCTCCTCGACGACGGGCGGGCCGGGGACGGTCTCATGGTGGGTGACGTAGTCGGAGACCGCTACGCCGATGTACACGCCGCTGCCTGGTGGCCCAATGAGGCGCCTCGTCGCGGGCAGAGCTCCAAGCGGCAACGGTGGTCGCTCGGTGTGGACGCGGCGCGAGGGGATCGACACCCTCGACAGCTTCGCCAGCCTGCCCGTCAGCCGCTCCGGTGCGGCGTCCTCTTCGTGGTGCATCTCGACACCGTCGATCCGCGCCGTCAGATCCGCCCCGATCTCCTCGGTCAGCCAGATCCGCTGGCCGTCGTCGACGGGCCAGACGGAGAAGGTCGCCCGTTGGCCGGTTTCCAACGGTCCGCCGCAACAATCCCACTCCCAGGAGCTGAGCCAGAGCGTCCGCCGGGTCATCCGCGCCGACGCCGGGTCGGCGGACCGCAGGCGCGAAACCAGCTCGGTCGTGGGTGCGGACAGGACGCGGAGGGCGATCGCGTCGCCAGGCATCGGCACGCGACCGAGTTCGCTGAGCCCCCAGCGGTGGTACATCGACGCGGCATCGGTCGCGCGCTCGTAGACGCCGATGAAGGTCGTCGACTCGGTGCGCTCCTGCAAGACTTCAGCCAGGCACCCGCGGGCGATCCCACGTCCGCGCTGTTCCTCCGAGACGGCGAGCTCGTGGACGACGACGGCGTCCGCCGGTCGCGCGAGCGCAGTCGAAGCCGTGCTGCTGGAGTCGGCCAGTTGCGCCAGAATACCGAGCCAGGCCGGGTCGGCGTCGAGGCCGTGGGCGAGCGCGAAGCCCACGATCCGGCCGTCGACCGTCGCGATCACAAGGCGCCCGCCGCGGTGCCCGAGATGCTCCGGGCCCCACTGCCGGATGGTCGCGAGGTCGATCGCATCCTCGTTGTACGGCTCGGCGGTGAACGCCGCGACGAACAACTGCGTGATCTCACCCCACACTTCGTCGGGGGCGGATCCGGTGAAGGAGGTGTAGCCGACCTGGCTCATCATCCAGCCAGCATAGGGAAGTTGCAGCGCATCGAGCCCGCGAAGTGAGGCAGATCGTCGTCAGAGAGGTGAGCGTGCGACGATCTGCCTCACCTCAGATCAGTCGTTGAGGTGCAGGATCGCGTAGTCGGCCTCTTCCGGCGTGAACTTCTCGCCGTACTCGCTGGTCAGCTGGTCGCGGATCGCTTCGGGCGACATCGACATGGTCTCCTGGTAGGACTTCGCCTTCGCAAGCGCGTTCGCGTTGTAGTCGGCCTGCAGGTTGTCGACGGCGTACTGGCCCGCCTCTGGTGAAAACTGTTCGCCGTATTCGGAGGTCAGCTGGTCGTAGATGCCGGCCTTGCTCATGTGCATGAGGTCCGAGTAGCTCTTCGCCTTGATCAGCGCGGACTGGTACTCGACGGGCACCGCGGGTGCAGCAGGAGCTGCGGGAACCGGAGTCTCGGCGACGGGAGCAGTCGTCTCGACCGGCTTGGCTGCTTCTTCGGCCGGCGCCGAGGTCTCCACGATCGCAGCAGGCTTGTCGTCGGACACGCTGTTCACCGCCGCACCGATTCCGACGAGGGAGCCGAATGATGCGATGGTCGCGACGGCGCCGAGGATGAGACCGGTGACCGCGAGTCCCTTGGACTGTCGCTTCTGCAGTGCGAGCACCGCCAGGACGATCGCCGCGATACCGACGAGCGCGCCGGCGACGGGGATGAGGCCCATGAGGAACGCGACGATACCGACGATCAGGGCCGCGATCGCGAGCCCGGCCGAAGTCGAACGCGGCGGTGTCTGCTGTGGAAGCTGACCGTACGGAAGCTGACCGTACGGCTGCTGGCCGTAGGGCGGCGGTGCCGTGGTGTCGGTGTACTGGGCCGTCGGTGCGTACGGGTTCGTGTGGGGCGCGGTCGGCTGCTGTGCGTATGCGGGGTCGGGCTGCTGTGAGCCGCCCCCCAGCGGTTCTGATGTGGTCACGCTCTGAGCATGGCAGTCGAGCGACCGACTTCCGAGAGTGGCGTTGCCCCCAGTGCAGGGGTGATTCGGGAGGTTCCCCCTGTCCCGGTTCATTCGCCCATCTTTGGGCGACCCAATACTCGCTCGCCCAAAGATGGGCGAATGAACCGCGGCCTAGAGGGTGTTGCCGAGCTTGAAGCCCTGCGCCTCGTCGCCCTTGCGGGTGTAGGAGAAGCCGTCGGCACCGATGGTGACCTCGAGTTCGGAGTCGTCGGTCCTGGAGACCACGGGCTTCGGCTCGCCGTCGAGGTCGAGCACGAGCGACGCGTCCGTGTACCAACTCGGCACGACGGCATTGCCCCACCAGTCGCGACGCTGGTTATCGTGCACGTCCCACGTGACCACCGGGTTGTCGGGGTCGCCCGTGTAGTAGTCCTGGGTGTAGATCTCGATCCGGTGGCCGTCGGGGTCCCGGATGTACAGGTAGAACGCGTTCGAGACGCCGTGCCGGCCGGGGCCGCGCTCGATGACGTCCGACATCCGCAGCGCGCCGAGCTTGTCGCAGATCGCGATGATGTTGTGCTTCTCATGCGTCGCGAACGCCACGTGGTGCATGCGCGGTCCGTCACCGCCCGTCATCGCGGTGTCGTGGACGGTCGGTTTCCGCCGCATCCACGCCGCGTACGTCGTCCCGGCCTCGTCCTGGATGTCCTCCGTGACCCGGAACCCGAGGTCCTCCATGTACGCGACCGCCCGCGGCACATCGGGCGTCACCTGGTTGAAGTGGTCGAGCCGCACGAGCGCACCCGGCGTGTACAGGTCGTAGCGCCAGGCCAACCGCTCGACGTGCTCCACGTCGTAGAAGAACTCGTAGGGGAATCCGAGCGGATCCTCGACGCGCACCGAGTCGCCGATGCCCTGCACATACCCCTCGGCACGACGCTCCACCCGGCACCCGAGCTCCGTGTAGAAGGCGACCGCGCTATCGAGGTCCTCAGGACTCCGCACCCGGTAGCTGAACGCCGCGACCGCCGCCACCGGCCCCTGCCGCAGCACGAGGTTGTGGTGGATGAACTCCTCGAAGCTCCGCAGGTAGACGGTGTGCTCATCCTCCTCCGTGACCACGAGGTCGAGCACGTCGACGTAGAACTTCCGGCTCGCGGCGAGATCCGTGACGACGATCTCCATGTACGCACAGCGGAGGATGTCCGGCGGGGTGGCGGCGGGTGTCGGGATGCGGTTCACCGGCACGGGGATGGGGTCGGTGGCGGTCACGACGGGCTCGGCCGACGACGGGGTGATGGGGTTCGACATGATCTGCGTCCTTGCTGATCTCGGTTGCTGGGTGGAGGTCGACCGGGAGCGGTCAGTGCGCGGCCTGCAGCGGCCCGCCCGTGCCGAAACGCGGGGAGTGCGCCTGGTTCAGTGTGATGTGCACCGCCTGCTGGTCGGTGTAGAAGTCGATCGAGCGGTAGCCGCCCTCGTGACCCAGCCCCGAGGCCTTCACGCCGCCGAACGGGGTGCGGAGGTCGCGCACGTTGTTCGAGTTCAGCCACACCATCCCGGCCTGCACGTTCTGCGAGAAGGTGTGAGCCCGCTTGAGGTCGTTCGTCCAGATGTACGCGGCGAGTCCGTACTTCGTGTCGTTGGCGAGGGCGAGCGCCTCCTCGTCGGAGTCGAACGGGGTGATGGCCACGACCGGCCCGAAGATCTCCTCCTGGAAGATGCGGGCGCTCGGCGGGACGTCGGCGAAGACCGTCGGCGCGACGTAGTTGCCGGTCGGCAACCCCTCGGGGCGACCACCACCGGCGACGAGGCGGCCCTCGGTCTTGCCGATCTCGACGTAGCCCATGACCTTCTCGTAGTGCTCCGGGTGCACGAGCGCGCCGACCTCGGTGGCCGGGTCGTTCGGGTGCCCGACGACGATGTTGCGGGCACGTTCGGCGTAGCGCTCGACGAAGTCGTCGTAGACACTCCGCTCGACGAGGATGCGGCTGCCGGCGGTGCAGCGCTCGCCGTTCAGCGAGAACACGCCGAACACCGTCGCGTCGAGGGCGTCGTCGAGGTCGGCGTCGGCGAACACGACGGCCGGTGACTTGCCGCCGAGCTCCATCGAGAGCCCCTTCAGGAACGGCGCGGCGTTCGCGAAGATGAGCTGACCGGTGCTGCTCTCGCCGGTGAACGAGATGAGCGGCACGTCCGGGTGCTTCACGAGGGCGTCGCCTGCGTCTTCACCGAGCCCGTTCACGAGGTTGAACACGCCGTCGGGCACGCCGGCGTCGCGGAAGATGTCCGCCCACAGGCTCGCCGAGAGCGGGGTGAACTCCGCCGGCTTCAGGACGACCGTGTTGCCGGTCGCGAGGGCCGGAGCGAGCTTCCAGCTCTCGAGCATGAACGGCGTGTTCCACGGCGTGATGAGCCCCGCGACACCGATGGGCTTGCGGTTGACGTAGTTGACCTGCCGCCCCGGGACCTTGTAGGTGTCGTCGTGCTGGGCGACGATCAGATCGGCGAAGAACCGGAAGTTCTCGGCGGCGCGCTTCGCCTGACCGAGCGCCTGGGTGATCGGCAGCCCGGTGTCGAAGCTCTCCAGCTCCGCGAGGCGGGCGTCCTGCGCTTCGACGGCGTCGGCGACCCGGTGCAGGATCCGGCTGCGCTCGCGGGGGAGGAGCCGCGGCCACGGACCCTCGTCGAAGGCGCGCTTGGCGGCGGCGACGGCGAGGTCGATGTCCGCCTGCTTGCCGGCGGCGGCCTGGACGTAGGTCTCGTTCGACACCGGGTCGAGGACGTCGAAGGTGTCGCCGTCGACCGAGTCGACGAACGCGCCGTCGATGTAGTGCCGGATACGGTCGGGCAACGCTGCCGGAACGTGCTGGGTCATGGGTGGTTCCTCCGGTCGGTGGTGGACGGCGGTGACGACGGCGGGCGGGCCGTGGTGGGCGGCTGGTGCTCCGCCTGGTACGCGAGCATGGCGTCGAGCGTCGCGGTGCGGTGGTCGCGGGCGGCGATCTCGATCTCGAGCGGCTGCGCGCCGGCGGCGATGAGTTCGAGGATGCCGTCGTGCTCTGCGACCGACTCCCGCGCGCGGCCGGGCACGAAGCTGAACGTGGAGTCGCGGAGCGCGTTCAGCCGCCGCCAGCCGCGGTGGACGAGGTCGAGGACGTGCGGGTTCGGGCACTCCTCGAAGAGGACGGTGTGGAACTCCAGGTTCAGCGCCGTGAACGCGTGCGGGTCGAAGTCGTCGAGCGTGCGGCGCATCCGCTCGTTGATCTCGCGGGCGCGGGCCAGGTGGTCGTCGGTGAGGTAGGAGGCGCTCATCGAGGTCGCTGCGCCCTCGACGAGGGCGAGCGTCTGCATCGTGAAGAGGTACTCGGTCTCGTGCAGCATCGCGACCTGCGCGCCGACGTTGCGCTCGAACGTCACGAGCCCCTCGGCCTCCAGCCGACGGATCGCCTCGCGCACCGGGACCACGCTGATGTCGAGCTCGCCGGCGATCTGGCCGAGCACCAGCCGGTACCCGGGGACGAAGCGCCCCTCGTCGATGCCCTCGCGGATGAACCGGTAGGCGCGCTCGGACTTGCTGAGCGACGCCTCCTGCCCGGTCGTCGGGTGTGGTCCGCTCATCGTCCCTGCTCGCTCTCGTATCGCGCCCGCCACTCGGCGTTCAGCGGGAAGAGGCCGTCGACCGCTGCACCGCCACGGACCTGCTCGGCGATCCAGGCGTCCTCCGCCTCCTGCACGACCGCCTCCGCGGCGACCTCGGCGGCGAGCGCCCGGGGGATCGCGATGACGCCGTCACCGTCCCCGACGATCACGTCGCCGGGCAGGACCGTCGCCCCGCCGCAGGTGACCGCGACGTCGGTCTCCCACGGCACATGGCGGCGCCCGAGGACGGACGGGTGCGGACCCTGCGAGAAGGTCGGCAGGTCGAACGCCGCGACCTGCTCGGCATCGCGGATGCCGCCGTCGGTGACGACCCCGGCCGCTCCCCGCTGCTGTGCCCGAAGCGCGAGGACGTCGCCGACGGTGCCCGTGCCGCGCTCGCCGCGTGCCTCGATCACGATGACCTCGCCGGCCTCGACGGTGTCGAAGACACGCTTCTGCGCGTTGAAGCCGTTCCCGCGCTCGGCGAAGAGGTCGGGTCGGTAGGCGACGAAGCGGAGGGTGCGGGCCACGCCGACCATGCGCGTGCCCGGTCGCGAGGCGTGGACGCCCTCGATGAAGACCTCGGTGTACCCGCGGGCCCGCAGCTTGGCGCTGAGCGTCGCCGTCGAGACCGAGGCGAGCTGTTCGGCGACCGTGGGGTCGAGCGGTTCGGCGGGCGATGCAGCGGTGAGAGGCTCAGCCGGTGCAGGCAGACCCGCCGCCGCAGCGTCCCCCCAGGCCTCGATGCGCTGATGGTCGTCGACGGCCGGCTTCGCGCCGAACCCGCCGAAGGGCTCGGTGCCCTCGACGACCGTCGTCACGAGTCGACCGCTCGTCGGGGTGCCTGGTGCGGTCGGTGCGTCGACCTCGACCTCGACGACGTCGCCGGGCACGACGACGGATGAGCCGGCGGGCGTCCCGGTGAGGACGACGTCGCCCGGCTCGAGTGTCGAGAGCTGTGAGAGGTCGGCGATGAGCTGCGCGAAGGGGAAGAGCAGTGTGTCGCTCGTGTCGTCTTGGACCACGACACCGTTGACCCAGGTGCGCACGCGGAGGGCGGCCGGATCGATCTGCTCGGCGGGGATGACGGACGGGCCGAGGGGCGTGTAACCGTCGCCGCCCTTCGAGCGCAGGTTCGACCCCTTGTCGGCACTGCGGAGGTCGTAGAGCCCGAAGTCGTTCGCCGCGGTGACGCCCGAGACGTGTTGCCAGGCGTCTTCGACCCGGACGCGGCGGGCCGCGGTCCCGATGATGATCGCGATCTCGCCCTCGAAGGCGAGCAGTTCCGCGCCGGCCGGGCGCTCGATGGTGCCGCCCGTGCCTGAGACGGAGGACCACGGCTTGAGGAAGTACGAGGGGTGCTCCGGCGTGCGGCCGCGCTGGGCCGCCCGTGACGGGTAGTTGAGGTGGACGGCGATGATCTTGCCGCCCCCGCTGTTCGGGAGACCTTCGATGCCCTGGTGGCTGCTCATCACACGTCCTCGTCGTCGATATCCAGAATCGTATACGATCTGGACGCAGTGGGAAAGGGTCAGTACCCGTCGCCGCGGCTCGCGTCGCTCCGACCGTCGATGAAGCGCTCCGCCAACTGCTCGGATGCGCGGGCGAGGAGCGACACGTCCGCACCGACGAGGACGAAGGACGCCCCGCGGTCGAGGTAGTGCTCAGCCACGACGGGGTCGAAGGCGTTCACGCCGGCCGGCTTCCCCGCGGCGGCGGCGGCATCGAGCACCCGCTCGACGGCGCTGACCACGGTGGGGTGCCCCTGCTGACCGAGCAGTCCGAGCGACGCCGAGAGGTCGGCCGGACCGACGAACACCGCGTCCACGCCGTCGACCGCGAGGATGTCCTCGACCTGCTCGACCGCCTCCGCCGACTCGATCTGCACCGTGAGCGACACCGAATCGTTCGCCTGCGCGAGGTAGTCGTCGATCCGGTTCCAGCGGGAGGACCTCGCGAGCGCGCTGCCGACCCCACGGACGCCCTGAGGCGGGTACCTCACGGCCTGCACGAGCGCCGCCGCCTGCTCGGCCGACGACACCATGGGCACGATGAGGTTCTGCGCCCCGAGGTCGAGCACCTGCTTGATGACGACCGCGTCGCCGAACGGCACCCGCACCAGTGGACACACCGGGAAGGCGGCGACCACCTGCAGCTGCAGTTGGATGCTCTCCAGGGTGTTCGCCGAGTGCTCGCCGTCGATGAGGAGCAGGTCGAGGCCGCTGCCCGCAGCGATCTCCGCCGCGATCGGGCTCCCCGACACCACCCACATCCCGGCGAGGGGGCGATCCGCGGTGCGCAGGCGCTCGCCGAAGGTCGGCGGCAGGGTCATTCGAATCGGCATGTCACGGCTCCCAGTCCCTGGTATTCGGCGTGGACGGTGTCGCCCCGTTCGACCCACATCGGTCTCGTGAACGACCCCGACAGGATGATCTCCCCGGCGGCGAGACTCCCGCCGTGCTGGGCGAGCTTGCCCGCGAGCCACGCGACGCCGAGTGCCGGGTGCCCGAGGACGGCGCCGGCGACCCCTGACTCCTCGATGGTCTCGTTGCGGTAGAGCAGGGCCGAGGCCCATCGCGGGTCGATCGCGTCGGGGCGGACGGGCGTTCCGCCGAGCACCATGGCGCCGAGGGCCGCGTTGTCGGCGATGGTGTCGACGATCGTGCGACCGTCGAGTTCGATGTGGGAGTTGAGGACCTCGAGCGCGGGGACGATGTGGTCGGTCGCGTCGAGCACCTCGAAGATCGTGCAGTGCGGGCCCTGCAGCGGGCGTCCGAGGACGAACGCCAGCTCGACCTCCACGCGGACGTTGGAGTAGGCGTCGAAGTCGAGCGTCGCGCCCGAGTCGAAGACCTGGTCGTCGAGGATGACGCCGTAGTCGGGTTCGGTGATCCCGGTGGCCTGCTGCATCGCCTTCGAGGTGAGGCCGATCTTGTGGCCGACGACGCGCCGACCGGCGGCGATGCGGCGTTCGGCCCACAGCGCCTGCACGGCGTAGGAGTCCTCGACGGTCATGTCCGGGTGCCGGGTGGTGAGGAGGGGGATGACGCTCCGCTCCTCGTGCGCCACCGCCAGTTCGTCGGCGATCGCCTGTCGTTCGTGATCCTGCATCGCGTCCCGTCCTCATCTGCGTCGACTGCGGCCTGCGATCACGATACGGTTCGTCGTCGTCGACTGCCTCTTGCGCGGTGAGCATGATTGTATACGATGTGGTGTACATTCTGGCGGTCCAATGGCGGGCCGCGACGGACAAAGGGGTCTCGAGACAATGACAACCGCATCACTGGCGCGAGCGACGACGCCCGCGGAACTCCGGCGCGTGGCCTTCGCCACCGTCATCGGCACCACGGTCGAGTGGTACGACTTCTTCCTCTACGCGAGCGCCGCCGGACTCGTCTTCTCGCAGCTCTTCTTCCAACCGGCAGGACCGCAGGCCGCGCTGTTGCTGTCGTTCGCGACCGTCGGTGTGAGCTTCCTGTTCCGGCCGCTCGGCGCGTTCGTCGCCGGGCACTTCGGCGATCGCATCGGCCGGAAGAAGATGCTCGTCATCACGCTCTTCCTCATGGGAGCTGCCACGACGCTCATCGGTCTGCTGCCGACCTACGACCAGATCGGGATCATCGCCCCCGCCCTGCTCGTGTTCCTCCGAATCCTGCAGGGGCTGTCGACCGGCGGGGAGTGGGGCGGCGCCGTCCTCATGGCCGTCGAGCACGCGCCCACCGGCCGCCGCGGTCGGTTCGGGGCGTTCCCGCAGATCGGCGTCCCGATCGGACTCCTCCTCGCCTCCGGCATGCTCGCCCTCATGACGGGCGTGATCTCGCCCGGCGCGGCGTTCCTCGAATGGGGCTGGCGGATCCCGTTCCTGCTGAGCTTCGTCCTGATCATCGTCGGTTACGTCGTGCGACGGAAGGTCGACGAGAGCCCCGTCTTCGTCGCCCTCGCCCGCAACAAGGAGCGTCGCCGGGTCCCGATCGTCGAGCTCTTCCGGCACCACTGGCTGCTCGTGCTGCTCGCGGCGCTCACCTTCGCCGGCAACAACGCCGCCGGCTACATGACGACGGGCGGCTACATCCAGAACTACGCGACGACGCCGCTCGCCGACGGTGGCCTGGTGGGCATGGAGCGGACGCCGGTGCTGCTCGCGGTGACCGGGTCGGCCATCGTCTGGCTGATCGTCACGTGGTTCGCGGGTTCGCTCTCCGACCGGATCGGCCGACGCAACACCTACATCATCGGCTGGGTCGCGTTCCTGGCAACCGTCTTCCTGCTCTTCCCGCTCGTCAACACCGGTGACCCGTGGCTGTTGTTCCTCGGGCTCGCGCTGTTCACGATCGGCAACGGCTTCACCTACGGGCCGCAGGCGGCGTACTTCGCCGAGCTGTTCCCCGCGTCGATCCGCTACACGGGCGTCTCGGTCACCTACGCGATCGGCGCCATCCTCGGCGGAGCGTTCGCCCCGACGATCGCGACCTGGCTGGTGCAGGTCACGGGGTCGTCGACGAGTGTCGCGTTCTACATCGCCGGCATGATCGTCATCGCCTTCGCGGCGACCCTCCTCCTGCGCGACCGCACGGGCATCCCGCTCGGTGGCGAAGCGGAGGGCGAACAAAGCCGTGGTCAGGTCTACGGCGCGCGGAGGTAGGCGCGGTCAGACCGACGACGCGATGGTCGCGGCCCCCTCGATGAGGCGGGCCGCGATCTCGGTTTCGGGGCGGCTGCTGGAGACGTAGACGACCGCGAGGGCGCCTGCCGGCGAGCCGTGCACAGCGAGTGGAACCGCGACGGCGCGGAGACCGGAGATGACCTCGTCGTGGCTCGACGCCCAGCCGTGTTCGCGGACCGCTGCCAGCTCGCCGCGGTGGTCGTCGTCGAGGGTGTCCGGCCACTGCGCCTCGGAGAGGCGGGACGCGATCGCCTTGCCGGGCGCGCCGACGCCGACCGGGTGCCGGGTGCCTGGCCGCTGCGCGATCGACCCCATCGTGTGCCGTGGCTCGACGCTGACGAGCGTGACGATCTCATCGCCGTCCAGCACGGTGAGGAAGCAGGTCATGCCGAGCTCGTTCGCGATGGCCGTCAGCTCGGGTAGGGCGGCGGCCTGCAGGTCGTGGGAGACGCCGGCGGCGAGGGCTGCCAGGCGCGATCCGAGTGCGATCCGTCCCGCGCCGTCGCGGACGACCAGGCGGTGGTCTTCGAGCGTGCGCAGCAGCCGGTAGGTGACACTGCGGTGCAGGCCGAGCGTCGCGCTCAGGGTGTCGATCGTGAGCGGGGTGCGCGTGTCGGCCAGGACCTCGAGGATCCGGATGCCGCGCGAGAGCGTCTGGGAGTGGGCGCTGCTGGCATCGGTCACGCTCCGACAGTACCGACTGACGGCTCGCGCGCCCGGAGTTCCGGTGCCTCAGTCGTCGATCGGGTAGGCGACGAAGGCGAACCGAGAGCTGTCGGGGGACCAGCTGTTCACGTTGAGGGTGCCCTGCCCGCCGAATAGCGGGTAGCGACGGAGCGGGGTCGCCCAGTCGTCGGTCGAGACGAGCCGGACCTCGACGTCGAGGTCGGCCGGGTGCCCGATCGTGCCGGCGGGGAAGGCGATGTACGAGGCCAGTCGGGCGTCGGGGGAGAGGTGCGGGAACCAGTCGACGGTGTCGCTCACGACGAGCTGCTCGAGCTCGCCGCCGGCGTCGGGGATCCGTGCGAGTTGCGCATGGCCGGGGCCGGTGCCGAAGTGTTCCGTGTTGCAGAGCAGCCACCGGCCGTCGGGCGACCACTCCGGGCCGTCGAGGTGGCCGTCGCCCGTGTCGAGGACGGTGACGGGGCCGCCGCCCTCGACCGCCGGAGCGATCGCGAGCCGACCGGGGTGCTCGAAGCCTTCGAGCTCGACGTACGCGATCCGCGTGCCGTCCGGGGAGACGCCGTGGAGGAAGTGCCACCGGTCGTCGTCGGCGGTGAGCTTCGTGACCGGCCCGCCGGTGATGGCGCCGCGGTAGATGTGACCGTCCATCGCTGAGAGGAGGATGTGCTCGCCGTCGGGGTCGAGGACGTGGTCGTTGTTGAGTTCGGGGAGGCCGAGGAACTCGATCGGCGCGAGCCCGGCGGCCGGATCGTCGACCGGGAGCGCCCAGAGCCGCCCGTTGCCGTTGAGGAGCAGCGTCCGGCCGTCGAGCGACCAGTTCGGTGCTTCGACGAGGAGCTCGTCGGTCTCGAAGAGGAGCACGGGCGCATCATCGTGCGGCCCGCCGAGCAGGATGCTGGAACGCTGGCCGGGGGCGAGGGCGCGGAAGGTCATGCGCCCATCGTCCTCTAGTCCGTCGTGATCCGGGAGGATCGTTCCTCCCGGATCAGGATCCGACGACTACTTGACGAGCGCGAACCCCGCGGTCCAGGAGATCTTCTCCGAGGCCGCCAGCGTGAGCTGCAGGAAGCCGATCGCCTCGAGTTCGTGGGCGCGCTTCAGCGACCCGGCGTCGACGGCCTCGAGACCACCGGCGGTCACGAGCTGCTGGAGGGCGGCCTTGGCGTCGGCGTCGTCCCCGGCGATGAGGACCGTGGTGGCCACGTCGCCGACCTGCTTCGATGCGAGGGTCGCGGCGAAGTTCGTGTTGAAGGCCTTGAGGACGTGGGAGCTCGGGAGCTTCGCCTGCAGTTCCGCTGCAGCCGAGCTGCCCGCGGGGACGGTGAGGGCGTCGAAGGTCGAGAAGTCCAGGGGGTTGGTGATGTCGACGACGACCTTGCCCGCGAGCTGGTCGGCGTACTGCTCGACGATCGACGCGAGGGCCGGGTGGGGGACGGCGAGGACGACGACGTCGCCGGTGATCGTGCCGGTCTCGGCCGACCCGAGGTGGTCGACGGAGGCGCCGCCCGCTGCGAGGACACCGGCGATGGCGGTGCCCATGTTGCCGGTTCCGAAGATGGTGACGTTCGTCATGACGATGCTCCTTCTCGTGGCCGCCTGGTCACGGGTCAATTGGTTGTTGGTACAACTAACGTAGCACCGGTTAGTTGTAGGCGCAACTATTGCTACGCTGGAGTCATGACCGAGACGCGATGGCTGAGCGACGACGAGCAACGCTCCTGGGTGCGCTTCGCCGCGGTGCTCGAACTCCTGCCGGCCGCCCTCGACCTCCAGCTCACGCGGGACCAACACCTGACGCACTTCGACTACTTCACGCTCGCGATGCTGTCCGAGACCCCGGGCCGCACGCTCCGCACCTCGGCGCTCGCCGCTCGGACGAACGCGACGCTGCCCCGCTTGTCGCGGGTGCTGACCCGCTTGGAGGAGGCCGGCTTCGTGGCGCGCACGCCGTGCCCGGAGGATCGACGGGCGACGAACGTGACGCTCACCGATGCGGGGTGGGACAAGGTCGTCCAGGCCGCACCGGGCCACGTCGAGCACGTGCGATCCCTGGTCCTCGACGCGCTGACGCCGGCCCAGATCGAGCAGCTCGGCGAGATCTCCGCCGCCCTCCTGACGAAGCTCGACCCAGACGGACGGATGTTCGCCAGCGAGGCCTGATCTCCGTCACCTGGGGGATTCGCGGCGCCCGAGGGCTGCGTAGCGTGGGGCTCGACGTCGCGGACACCACCGAGCACGACGCGGATCGGAGCGGATGATGACCGGATCGACGCAGCCCGAACCTGCACCATACGGGGACGAGGTGCCCCAGGACGGTCCCGCCGCAGCGGAGCCCGAATCGACGCCTCCGCCCACGTCACTCAACGGTGGGACGACCTCGGTCTGGTACTTCGTCGGTGCGACGTTCCTCTTCGCCGGGCCCCTGATCTTCGGTATCGACGACTTCGGATTCTTCCGGATCATCACCCTCGTCCTCGGGGCGGTCGTCATGGTCGCCGGGTTCGTCGTGCTGCGACGCGAGAGCGGCAAGCGGTCCTGAGAGCGCTGACGCCGGGTCGGTCCGCCGGCCGTTCAATCGGCGGGCCGTTCAGTCGGCGAGCCGTTCAGTCGGCGAGCCGTTCAGTCGGCGAGGAAGGCCCTGATGCCGTCGAGCAGGCGGTCGACGTCTTCGTCCGAGGTGTACGGGGCGACGCCGACGCGGAGGCCTCCGACGTCGTCGAGGCCCAGCGCCGCGAACGGCTCGACCGCGTAGAACGAGCCTGCCGGTGCGAGGACGTCGCGTGCGGCGAGGAAGGCGGCCGCATCGGCTGCACGCCTGCCCGGGAACGTCATGAACAGCGTCGCCGTGCGCTCTGCGGCCCGCGAGTGCAGCTCGACGAGCGGGCCGAGCTCCGCGAGGGCATCCTCGATGCGGGTGCGCAGCGCGAGTTCCCGTTCGTGGACGGCTGCGGCGGAGGCCACCAGCCGGTCACGCCTCGTCGTGGCGTCACCGGGGTCGATCGACGCGAGCACGCCGATGGCCGCCGTCACGCCGGCCATGAGCTCGTAGGGCAGCGTGCCGAACTCGAAGCGCTCCGGCACCACGTTCGTCGACGGCAGCAGCTTGTCCGGGTGGATCGACTCGAGCAGCGCCGGCGACGCGGCGAGGACACCGCAGTGCGGCCCGAAGAACTTGTACGGCGAGCAGACGAAGAAGTCCGCGCCGAGGGCCGCGACGTCGACGACGTGATGAGCCGTGTAATGGACGCCGTCGACCCAGACGAGTGCGCCGACCGCGTGCGCCCGATCGGCGATCGTCCGCACCGGCGGGATGGTGCCGAGGAGGTTCGACGCAGCGGTCACGGCGACGAGCCTCGTGCGTTCGGTGACGAGGTCGTCGAGGTCGGCGAGGTCGAGCTCGCCCGTCGCCGGGTCCAGGTCGATCCAGCGCACGGTCGCGCCCGTGCGATCCGCCGCCTGCACCCACGGGCGCACGTTCGCGTCGTGGTCGAGTCGGGACAGGACGATCTGGTCGCCGGCGATCCAGCCGCGCGACAGATGCCTGGAGAAGTCGTACGTGAGCTGGGTCGCGCTGCGACCGTAGACGATGCCCCGCTCCTCTGCGGCGAGCAGGTCGGCGCACGCGGCGCGGAAAGCGGTCACGGCGTCGTCCGCCCGGCGCTCGGACGCGACCGACGAACCCCGGTTGGACAGTGGCCCGGTGAGGGTGTCGAGGATGGCCTGACCGACGGCGAGCGGCGTCTGGGTGCCGCCGGGGCCGTCGAAGTGGGCGATGCCCGAGGCGAGGGACGGGAACGCGGTGCGGAGGAGGGCGACGTCGAGGGTCATACGTCCATCCTGCCGCGCCGGGAGCCAGAACGTGCGGATCGGGGGAGCGAGCGCGCCATCGCTTGATACAGTGCCGGTGTGTCCATGCTCATCGCTCCGCCCCGTGTCGGGCGTCTGGAGGTCGTCGGCGTCCGCAACGCCGGCCCGAGAGAGCAGCGCACCCGGTCGACCACCTCGCCCACCCGGTGAGGACGTCGGCTTCGTCGATCGCGCTCGTCCGAGCGACGACGACGGGGCCGCGCACCCTGACGTACCCGCCGCAGCGCATCGACGCGCGGAGGGCCTCCCGCCGTCGCCACGACGGCCCAGCCGAAACCGGTGAACCCATGATCCCCCTGAACGAATCCCAGATCCGTACCTCCTTCGTCAACGCATCGCGCAAGGAGGTCAGTGACGTGAGCCTTCCCGTCGACCTCGACATGCTCGACTTCGAGGTGCGTGACTTCCTCGGCTGGCGCGACAAGAAGCTGCCGCGACGCGCGTACGTGGTCACGATCGTCGACGGCGAACCCGTCGGCATCCTCCTCCGACAGGCCGACGCGACACCCCGCACCCGGCCGCAGTGCGCGTGGTGCCAGGACATCACGCTCAGCAACGACGTCGTGTTCTACAGCGCGAAGCGGGCCGGGCAGGCCGGCAAGAACGGTGACACCGTCGGCACGCTCGTCTGCGCCGACTTCCAGTGCTCGGCCAACGTTCGGAAGCTGCCACCGCTCGCCTACGTCGGTTTCGACGCCGAGGCGGCCCGCCAGGAGCGCATCGCGACGCTCGGCGTCCGTGCCGCCTCCTTCGCCTCCTCGGTCCTGAACGGCGTCGGTTGACCCACTGAGTCGCCCGGATCTGCACGAATTGCGGCCGGCTCCGCGCAGATTCGGGCGACTCGGTCTGGTGCTCCGTGGTTGGATCGATGCATGGGCGAGCACAGGGGTCACGAGCACCGACGTCAGCGGACGCTCACCACCAGCGGATGGCACGACTTCTGGGCGAAGGGTGGTATCGGCCGGGCGTTCCTGTTGGCCATCGTCTACCTCGCCCTGTACCTCGGGGCCGGCTGGGTCGTCGGGCAGCTCTTCACATCGCAGATCGGCGAGGACCTCTTCGCGACCCCGCAGAGCGTGTTCTTCGGGCTCATGCTGCCGCTCATCATCGGCTCCGTCCTTCTGGCCGGCTTCGTCCTCTCGGTCGGCTGGTTCCGGGAGCTCTTCGCGAAGCAGCCGATCCGCGGACGCTGGTGGATGTGGGCCGCTCCGATCGTGATCCTCGCCGCGGTCGTCCTGCGGTTGCTCGGCATCGACTACGGGAGCTACGAGGGTTCCGTGGTCGTGGTCGCGATGCTGTCCGGCGTGTTCATCGGGTTCGCCGAGGAGATCCTGACCCGCGGACTGGTCGTGAAGATGCTGCGCGACGCCGGGAGTTCGGAGTGGATCGTCATGGTGGTCTCCTCGCTGATCTTCGCGCTGCTGCACGCCTCCAACCTGCTCTCGGGCCAACCGCTCGTGACGGTGCTCGTGACCGTCGTCTACACCTTCGGGTTCGGCGTGTGCATGTACCTGACGCTCCGGGTGACCGGCAACCTCATCTGGCCGATCCTCGTCCACGGCCTCTACGACCCGACGCTCTTCCTCTCGACCGGTGGGATCGACCACGCGGGAGCCGCCGCCGGTCAGAGCATGTTCCTGGCGATCGCCGGTCCGGCCAACCTGCTCATCATGCTCGTGGCCGTGATCGGCTTGATCTTCGTCCGTGGGCACGTGCAGGCCCACCCGGCCGACGACGTGCTGCGGCCGTAGGCCGAACGGGTCTCGTCGACCGGCCGCGAGTACGCTCGGACGGATGACCACCGCGCGGCAGTACCCGGCGACGATCGCCGCGCCGGTCGAGCACGAACTCGTGATCAAGAAGTCGCGCTTCCTCGGCCTCGCCCACCCGGTCGCGTCGCCGGAGGACGCCGAAGCGGTCATCGCGCGGGTGAAGAAGCAGGCGTGGGACGCACGACACCACTGCGTCGCGATGGTCACCGGGCTGCTCGGCGACCAGGCCCGCTCGTCCGACGACGGTGAACCGTCCGGCACGGCGGGGATGCCGATCCTCGAGGTCATCCGGCGGCGCGAGCTGACCGACGTGGTCGTCGTCGTCACGCGGTACTTCGGCGGCGTCAAGCTCGGGGCCGGTGGGCTCGTCCGCGCGTACTCCTCGGCGGCCTCCGAGACGCTCGACCTCGCCTCGCTCGTGCGCCGTGAGACCCTGACCCGTGCGACCCTCGTCGTCCCCCACGCCGACGCCGGGCGGTACGACAACCTGCTGCGCGATTGGTCCGCTACCCACGGTGCGACGCTCGGTGAGCCGGTCTACGGGGCGCAGGCGGAGTTGGAACTGTGGGTGCCGCCGGCGGAGCTCGAGCGGCTCCAAGCGGACGTCGCTTCGGCCTCCAACGGTTCGCTCGCCGTGGCCGTCGGGGAGGAGCGCGTCGTCGACGTCCCCGACGGCTGACCTCGCTGAGTCGCCCGGATCTGCGCGAAATCCGCCGGATTCTGAACAGATCCGGGCGACTCGCAGGAACGGGCGATCCCGATAGGGTCGGACCATGCACACCGACGTGACCCGCATCGACGGGCTTCCCGACCTCGCCTGGACCTCGACCCGCGGAATCGCATCGTTCGACGCCGATGCCGGAGCGCTCACCCTCACCTCCGCCGCCGGCGTCGACTGGAGCAACAGCTCGCTCGGTGGGCCGCGTGAGTTGCGTGCCACGGCGCTCGCCTTCGACGCACCCGAACACTTCACGCTCTCGGCGCGGATCGCGGTCGTGAGCGAGCGCAGCACCTTCGACGCCGGTGCCCTCGCACTCTGGATCGACGACGAGCACTGGGCCAAGCTCTGCTTCGAGCAGTCGCCGCAGGGGCAGGCGATGGTGGTGAGCGTCGTGACGAACACCTGGTCGGACGACGTGAACTCGACGCACGTCGCGGCCGACCACGTGTGGATGCGCGTCAGTCGTCTCGGCGAGGCATGGGCGTTCCACAGCTCGACCGACGGTGTCACGTGGGACTTCGTCCGGGTCTTCCGCCTGCACAGCGACGCCCCGGTGCGCGTCGGCTTCCTTTCGCAGGCGCCGCTCGGTCCGCCCTGCGAGGCGCGGTTCCACGAGATCGCCTTCGGTGTGGAACCCCCGTCGGACCTCCGCGACGGGAGCTAGTCGTCCTCGACCGGTGCGACCGCGAATCCGGAGTTGACGTATCGGAACCTATCTTCCTATAGTGGCTCCATGGCACGCAGACGACCCGGCACGCTCTTCCCACTCGAGCTCGACATCCTCGACGTCGGCACCGTGTTGCAGGCGACCGATGGGAGCTTCTACGGGTTCGCCCTTGCCAAGCAGCTCGCCGAAGCCGGGGATGCCGCCCTCACTGCGCACGGCACGCTCTACAAGGCCCTGTCGCGGATGGCGGACGCCGGCCTGATCGAGGCGACGTGGGAGGCTCCGGAGGTCGCCGAGGCGGAGGGCCGCCCCCGTCGACGGCTGTATCGGATCACGGGCGAAGGCGCGACGGCCCGGGATCGTGAGCACGCGAGGATCGCCGGTGAGCAGGCCTCCGCGGCGAGGCCGGCGGGTGCGGCGTGGACGCAGGGGGCGATCGCATGACCGCCATCCGGACGCCTGAATACCGCACGGCCGCCCACCGCGTCCTGAACTGGTGCGGGTGGTACACCCGAGACCTCTCGCCCGACGTCGCCGGGGAGCGCCGCGACGAGATCGCCTCCGACCTGCACGAGCACGCCATCTGGGCCCAGGAGACGGGCGTCACGCCACAGCGGCTCCGGCGCGACATCATGCTGCGGGCCATCCGCGGGATCCCGCACGACCTCTCGTGGCGCTCCGGGCAATTGCGCGCGGGCCACGGCGTCGATCCGATGCCGCTCGGCATGCGGCGGGCCGGCGACGTCCTCGCAGCCCTCGTGGTGACCGGCGGCGTCCTGGTCACCGGAGCAGCGCTGTTCCTCCTCGTCCGGATCCTGCGTGCACTCGTGATCGGCGACGTCGTCGAGGTGCCGGCGGGCGCGCTCGGTGTGGCGATCGCCGCAGTCCTGGGCATCGTGGGGCTCGTGCTGTCGCTGCGGCGACCCAGTCGATGGCTCGGCGCGGGGCTGCTGGCGCCCGCAGCGGTCCTCGTCGGCGTGCTCGCGGGCGGCATCATGTACCGCGTCAGCGCGACCGGCGTGCTCATCGTGTCCCGGTTGAGCTCGCACGGCGCCGGATTCGAACCGTGGTGGGTGATGAGCGTGGCGATCGGGGTCGGGGCGGCACTCGGGTTCGTCGGAGCCGCGGTGTGGTGGTGGCCTGGGGGTCGCCGAACGACGGAACGGGACGCACCGGCGTCGGTGCAGGGGGAGACGGTATGAGCGGCAGCGAGATCCACGACGGGCCGGAGGCGGCGCAGGAGGCGGCACCCGTCCGCCGGAGTCCTGGAATGCTCCGACGACGGATCGGGCTCGGCATCGCGATGAGCGGGGTGCTCGCGGTGGCGGCAGGCGGGGTGTTCATCGGGGTGTCGAACGCCCAGGCGGCGGCCGACGATGCGCGCTCGATCGAGACGGTGGCCCAGGCTGCGGCGTCGCTGGACGAACTCCCACCCGTCGAACCCGTGGATCCCGCAGCGACGCCGGAGGCCGGCGAACCCGTCTCGCCGGCGGCCGGCGTCGACTACTCCCGGACGCCGGAAGGATGGTTCGACGCCACGACCGACCCGGCGTCCATCGTGATCCCGCCGACCAACGATTGGGGCGAGGCGAATACCGGGATCTGGGAGGCGCAGCAGCAGATCATCGCGAAGTGCATGGCTGATCAGGGGTTCTGGTACGCGTGGACGAACAATCGTGCGCTGCTCGACCCCGAACGGCGAACGATGGTCCTCTCGGAGGACGGCCCGGCGGCCGAGTTGGCGGAGTACGGCGACACCCCGCTCGGCGACGCCTACGACTGGACTCGTGCAGGGTGCCACGGCTACGCCGTCCACGTCACCGGAATGGACGACGCCAACTGACGGAGCCTGCGTCCGACGCCGGTGCTAGCGTCGCCCGCATGAGAATCCTGTTGATCGGAGCCAGTGGACATGTCGGACGAGCGGCGCAGGACGCCCTCGCGGAACGTCACGAGGTGACCGCGGTGTCCCGCTCGACGGCGCCTGCCGTCGACACCACCGACGAGGCGTCGATCGAGGCGCTGTTCGCCGAGGTGGGCGAGGTCGACGCGGTGATCGTCGCCGTCGGCTCGGTCCCGTTCAAGCCCGTGGGGGAGCTGACGCGCGACGACTACCGCGCGGCCTTCCTCGGCAAGGTGCTCAGCCAGCTCGACGTCGTGCGGATCGGGACGCCGTTCGTCCGCGACGGCGGCTCCTTCACGCTCACGACCGGCATCCTCGCCCGCGAGCCGATCGCGACCGGTGCGGCGGCCTCGATGGCCAACGGAGCGGTCGAGTCCTTCGTGATCGGTGCCGCCCCAGAACTCCCGCGCGGCATCCGCATCAACGCGGTGAGCCCGACCGTGCTGGCCGAGGCGACCGGGTACCACGACGCGTTCCCCGGCTTCCCGCCCGTCGCGTCCGACGTGGTCGGCCTCGCCTTCGTGCGCGCGGTCGAGGGTGTCGGCACCGGTCGGGTGCTCGCGGTCGACTGAGCCGTCCCGGCACTCCCGAGGGGAGGCATGTCGTCGTCCAGCCGCGTGCTGAGCGACGATCCGCCTCCCCTCAGTCGCGCTCTCGACGCGGCCGACACCCAGCGCTAGGGTCGGCACATGACCCGCTTCCTGCTGAGCATCGCCGTCAGCCTGCTGTCCTCGGCCATAGGGCTGCTCGTCGCCGACTGGGTCGTACCCGGCGTCCGCCTGTCGCTCGGCGGCTTCGTCATCGCCGTCGTCGTCTTCACGATCGCGCAGGGCGTCCTCGGGCCCTTCATCCTGCGCCTCGCACGGCGCTACGCCTCAGCGATCCTCGGCGGCATCGGACTCGTGACGACGCTCGTGTCGTTGTTCGTCGCGTCGATCCTCCCCGGTGGCCTCCACATCCGCGGTGTCCTCGCCTGGGTGCTCGCTCCGCTGGTGGTGTGGCTGGTCACGGCGCTCGGGAGCTGGATCCTCGGCTGGGCGCTCATCACGCGACGGTTCGGCGACCGGGATCGCGATCGAGGCGGCAAGCGCACGAAGGGGTAGGCGGCGACGGAGCCCGGAGGGGATCAGCGGCCGGCGGCCAAGGCGGCTGCCAGCTCGACGCGGCTCGCCACGCCGAGCTTCCGCAGGGCGTTCGCGATGTGGAACTTCACGGTGTTCTCGCTGATGGTGAGGGTCTCGGCGATCGCCCGGTTCCGTGCTCCTCCGGCGGCCAGCTCGGCGACGCTCCATTCGCGGTCGGTCAACGCGGCGGCCGCCGAGTCGGAACGTGTCTGGGCTGCGGGCGGTGGGTCGAGCGGAAGCGTCACGTGCAGTTCCGAGCCCCACCCGGGCGTCGCCTGGACATCGAGACTGCCGCGGAGTGCGGCGACGCGAGCGCCGAGCTGCTGCACACTCGGGGTGTCGACGGTCAACTCGCCGGGGCCGTCGTCGCGGATGCCGATGAGCAGGTTGCTGCCGTCGCAGTCCCACTGCACCCGGACCCGCCCGACCGAGGACTGCTCGACGAGCGCGAGGACCGTGCCGCGGACGATCGCCCGGCCGGCGTGCGCCACTTCACCGGGGAGTGCCCGACCGTCGACGGGCGGCTCGATGAACTGGACCTCGGGACCGCCGAAGCGGGCCAGCGGACGGAGATCCTCGCGGAGTCTGGCGAAGGCGCGCGCGACCGGTTCCTCGGCCAGCTGGCGGTCGCGGTCGGACACCGCCCGCAGCTCGACCATCGCGGCCGAGGCGATCTCGGTCACCGCCGTTCGGGCGTCCTCCGCCGACGTCTGCCGTGACCGGGTGACGGCGAGGATCGACTCCAGTGTCGTCGCATGGGCGTCGGTGAGTTCCGCGATGGCGCCGGCCCGCTCGCTCGACGCCGCCCGCGAGTCACGGAGGTAGTCGGGGGCCGCCGTCGCGACCTGCTGCCGGATACCGGCCGCGACGACCTCCCACAGGGCGCCGATGAGCCGGTCGTCGATCGGCCCCTGTGGGTCGGTCAGGACGAGGAGGGCACCGGTGTCGGCCAGCCACGCGGCGATCGGACGTTCCGCGCCTGCGATCACGGCCGACGTCGGCCGGTCGGCGTGTGGGTCGGCATCGGCGGTCACAGCGGTGGCCGGGCCGCGCGGCGTGCGCTGTCGGACCGCGTCGAGCTCGGCGATCGTGACGCCCTCGACGATCGCGGGGTCGCCGGCCTTCTTCCGGGGGCGGCCGGTGCAGTCCTCGGTGAAGATCACGAGCGCGGAATGGGCGACGACCGGCTCGAGGACCTCCCGGAACGCACCGGCGATGCGCAGCAGCGAGCTGGATGCGACGGAGGCCAGGCCGTCGAGCAGCTCGACCGGGTAGGTGACAGCATGTTCGGTCATGTCCGCACCCTATCCCATCGGTCCACACCCACCCGTTCGGGTAGGTCGAACCGTTCGGGTGAGCAGCGGTGCACCTACCCGATCACGCCCAGGATGGAGGGATGTCGAACCCCACCGTCCCTCCATCCACGTCGGTGACGCCTGCGACCTCGACAGTCCAAGGGGCGCTCGCCGCGATCGACGCCGAGCTGCATCGCACCGTGTCGAGCCTGCTGGAGGCCGATCCGGCGTCGTTCGCCGGTGCACTCGACCGCCTGCGAACGGCGGACCGCGTGTTCGTGTCCGGTGCCGGGCGTTCCGGTCTCGCGCTCCGGATGACCGCGATGCGGCTCATGCACCTCGGGCTCACCGTCCACGTCGTCGGCGAGACGACCACCCCCGCCATCGTCGCGGGTGACGTCATCCTCGTCGCCAGCGGCTCCGGCACGACGACGGGTGTGGTCCGCGCCGCGGAAACGGCCGTCTCCGTCGGGGCCCAGGTGATCGCCATCACGACCGACACCGCGTCTCCGCTCGCCGAGCTGGCCGCCGAGACGATCGTCGTCCCCGCCGCGCAGAAGACCGACCACGGCGGCACGCGTTCCGTGCAGTACTCGGGCAGCCTCTTCGAGCAGGCGGTCATGCTGCTCGGCGACGCGTTCTTCCATGCGCTCTGGCGGTCAGCGGGCGTCAGCGCTGAGCAGTTGTGGCCGCGCCACGCGAATCTCGAGTAGTCACCCGATCCCTTTCAACGCGCCCGGCAGACGTCGGACGCCTCCCATCACGACAGAAAGCAGCACCACATGAAGCTCCAGGTAGCCATGGACGTCCTCACCACCGAGGCAGCCCTCGAACTCGCCGGGAAGGTCGCGCCCTACGTCGACATCCTCGAGCTCGGCACACCCCTCATCAAGAGCGAGGGCCTGCGTGCCGTCACCGCGGTCAAGGACGCCCACCCCGACAAGATCGTGTTCGCCGACCTCAAGACCATGGACGCCGGTGAGCTCGAAGCCGACATCGCCTTCTCGGCCGGTGCGGACATCGTCACCGTCCTCGGGACCGCCGGTGACAGCACGATCGTCGGCGCCGTGAAGGCCGCGAAGGCGCACGGCAAGTCCGTCGTCGTCGACCTCATCGGGGTCGCCGACAAGGTGCAGCGCGCCAAGGAGGTCACTGCTCTCGGCGCCGCGTTCGTCGAGATGCACGCCGGTCTCGACGAGCAGGCGGAGGAGGGCTTCACCTTCCAGACGCTCCTGTCCGACGGTGAAGCGGCCGCGGTGCCGTTCTCGGTCGCCGGTGGCGTGAACGTGTCGACGATCGCGTCGGTGCAGCAGGCGGGCGCGCAGGTCGCGGTCGCCGGTGGTGCGATCTACTCGGCCAACGACCCGGCGGCGTCCGCGGCAGCGCTCCGCGCGGCAATCGTCGCCTAACCCCCTCCGCCAACCCCGCACGTCGGGTTGGCCAGCGCTGTGCGCTGACGTGAGCGCGGTGCATCGGACGTGAGCGCGGGTCTCCAGAGACCCGCGCTCACGGCTCCGGGGCGCGCTCGGGTCAGCGCACCGCGCTGGCGTCTCGGGTGGGTCGGCCGGGTGAAGTCCGAACATCGGACGGGATTCGGGTGCGACGCGGCATACTAGGCGGATCACCACGCGACGCTCGTCGGATGAGCGCGCGGCCGAGTACCCGGAGGATCCGCCGATGACGACCGATTCCAGCCCAGAGCAACCCATCGCACAGACGACCTCGGGAGCGGTTCGCGGCGCGCGCCGCGCCGACGGGTCGGTCGCCTTCCTCGGCATCCCGTTCGCCGAGCCGCCGATCGGAGCGAGACGGTTCCAGGCCCCGGAGCCCAAGGCGCCTTGGCACGGTGTCCTCGACGCGACCGCTTACGGTGCGACACCGCAGCGGAAGGCCATGGCCGAGATCACGACGATCCCGGAACCGTCGATCCCCGGCGACTCGACGCTCAACGTCAACGTCTTCACACCCGACCCGACTCCGACCGACGAGGGCGCCGGCCTGCCCGTCCTCGTGTGGATCCACGGCGGCGGCTTCATCGCCGGGTCGCCCGCGAGCCCCTGGTACGACGGCCGGGCCTTCAACCGCGACGGCGTCGTCACGGTCTCGGTGTCCTACCGCCTCGGCTTCGACGGCTTCGGCTGGCTGCCCGACGCCCCCGCCAACCGCGGTGTGCTCGACTGGATCCTCGCGCTCGAGTGGGTGCGCGACAACATCGCGGCGTTCGGCGGCGACCCGCAGCGCGTCACGATCGCCGGCCAGTCCGCCGGCGGCGGGTCCGTCATGACCCTGCTCACGGTCCCGTCAGCCAGGCACCTGTTCGAGCGGGCGATCTCGGTGTCCGGAGTCCCCGGTGATGTCCCGCTCGTCGAGGCGCAGGCCCTGACCGCGCGACTCGCCGAGCACCTCGGGGTGCCCGCGACCCTGGCCGGCTTCGCGAGCGTCCCGGAGGCGTCGCTGATCGAGGCCCAGGGCTTCGAGGTCGTCCCCGGTGGGGCGACCGATCCGGAGTCCGTGCTCCGAGGGATGACGACGATGAACGGCCGCCTCGGGCTCGGGCCGGTGGTCGACGGCGAGCTGGTCGTCGACACCGTCGAAGCCGGCATGATCGCGGGACGAGGTGCGGACAAGCCGTTGCTCGTCAGCGCGACCCGAGAGGAGTTCGCCGGGTTCTTCACCGGTCGGCTCGACGAGTTCGACGCCGTGACGCCGACGCGTGCCCTCGAGCTCATGGGTGTGCCGGAGCCGCTCGCCGAGGCGTACGTCGCGACCCAGCCCGGCGAACGCACGGGACTCGTCGCGGGTCGCTTCGTGAGCGACGTCATGTTCCGGGAGCGCGTCATCCGCTGGCTGGCGCTGCGGGACGACGCCGAGACCTGGGTCTCCGACTTCGTGTGGCGCTCGGCGGTGAGCGGGATAGCGGAGCACTGCCTCGACGTCCCGTTCATCTTCGACGTGCTCGACGACCCGGACGTCACCCGGGTGGCGGGCCCGCACGCGCCGCAGGAGCTGGCTGATCGGGTCCACGGTGCCGTCGTGGCGTTCGTCCGAGACGGGTCACCGGGCTGGTCGAGGTCCGACCGCGACGCCTCCGGGATCGAGGTGTTCGACGCGGCCGGGGCACCGACGGTCGAACCGTTCGCGAGTGCGCGCGTCCTCGCAGCGGCGAAGCGACTCGCGGAAGCGGCATCGACGACGGCATCGACACCGTCCTGACGGACCCGGGCACCCGGCTCGTAGGACGAATCGGACCGTTCTGCCAGGGGGTGTGGCTGTGAGGCGTCCCGCGTTACCGTCGGGACACGAGGAAAGGAATCAGCATGAGCGACCCACGAGACGAGATGGACGACCCGATCGGCGACGCGCAGGAGGCGATCTCCCGATCGCTGCCCGACAACGCTCCCGAGAGCGACGATCCGATGGCGGCACCGACGGTCGACGAGCCGGGCTCCGAGCCCGGTGACGGTGACCCCGCCGACCAGCCGGGCCTCCTCTAGCGCGGCTCGCCCGGGACGGTCTTCGGCTCGGGAATCCCTGGTCAGCGCGGTGCTGTCGACCGAGCTGTGGTGAACCGGTGTCAGCGCGGTGCGCTCGTCCGAACACCCGGGATCAGGCCTGAGCGCGGTCCATGCGCGTGAGCGCGACCCTCCGGAGACCCGCGCTCACGCGTGCGGTCCGCGCTCGCGTCAGCGCACCGCGCTGGCACACACCGACACGGTGGAAGGCGGAGGTGTGCAACGCGGGGGCGCTCCGCGCGCGTAGCGGAACGACTTCGGACGATGTCAACCCCCGCGACGGAATGGTCGTGCCCCCATACGGTGGACGGAGTTCTGCGAAAGGAGCTTCACCATGAACATCCTGCTCATCATCGTCATCGTCGTTGCCATCGTTCTCGCCATCACCGGTGGGTTCGTCCAGTCCCTCAACTTCCTGCTGTGGGTCGGCCTCGTGCTGCTCGCGATCGCGATCATCGCGTTCCTGATCAGGACGATTACGGGTCGTAAGGCGCTCTAACTCGAATTCGAGTCCACGAAGCGGTCGGTCCCTCCGGGGGCCGGCCGCTTCGCTGTGTCCGGGCGGGATCCGAGCCCTACCGCAATGACGGATCGACGCTCGTCCGTCGGAGCACCGCATCGGCGAAGGCCCCGAACAACCGCTCGCCGGCTTCGCGCATCGGCCCTGCCACGGCGGCGACCTCGGACCGCAGCCGGTCGGCCGCCTCCTCCGCGGTCCCGGCGATGAACGGCAGGTCGCGGAGCATGAGCGGTTCCGCGAGCCATCGGTCGAGCATCGGCGGGTCGACCTCGAGGTGGAACTGCGTCGCGAAGACCCGGTCCTCGATCCGGAACGCCTGGTTCGGCGTCGACGGTGACGACGCGAGGACCGTCGCCCCATGCGGCGCCTCGACGACGTCGCCATGCCAGTGCAGCACCGGTAGCCGCTCTCCGCGCATGCCGAGTTCGCTCTCGGTCAGGAGTTCGACGTCGCCGACACCCACTTCATGCGCCGCCGCCGAGTGGAGGGTGGCGCCGAGGGCCGTCGCGATGAGCTGGTGCCCGAGGCAGATCCCGAACACCGGGATGCCGAGTACCGCCGCATCGCGCACGAGCTGCGCTTCGAGCCCGAGACCCGGGTGCTCCTCCACGTCGAGCGCGCCCATCGGGCCACCGAGGAGGACGAGCCCGTCGAACCCGGTGATCTCGCGCGCCGGCGGCAGCTCACGGCGCTCGACGACCGTGTCCAGCGTCCAATCGATCCCCGATGCCGTCAGCACCTCGCCGAGCACCGCCGGTCGCTCCCAGGGGACGTGCTGCAGGATGAGGACGTGCGGTCTGGTCATCGGAGGCCTCCAGGTCGCTGGGGCGGCGCGACCGGTCTCCGCCGGGTCGCGGAGGTCGTCACCGTGGGAGCATCGTAGCGAATCCGGGCGCCGCCACCGGCCCGAGGCTTCAGGCTCCCGGCCGATACACTGTCACCGTGCTGCTCTCGGACCGTGACATCAAAGCCGAACTCGACGCCTCCCGCATCGCGCTCGACCCCTACTCGCCGGAGATGATCCAGCCGTCGTCCATCGACGTGCGCCTCGATCGCTTCTTCCGCCTCTTCGACAACCACAAGTACCCCTTCATCGATCCCGCGGAGGATCAGCCGGAGCTGACGCGCCTCATCGAGACGCTGCCGAACGAGCCGTTCATCCTGCACCCCGGCGAGTTCGTCCTGGGGTCCACGTACGAGCGGGTGTCCCTCCCGGACGACGTCGCCGCACGCCTCGAGGGCAAGAGTTCGCTCGGTCGTCTCGGTCTCCTCACGCACTCGACCGCCGGCTTCATCGACCCGGGCTTCACAGGCCATGTCACCCTCGAGCTCAGCAACGTCGCGACGCTGCCGATCAAGCTCTGGCCGGGGATGAAGATCGGTCAGATGTGCTTCTTCCGGCTCACGTCACCGGCCGAGCGCCCGTACGGGTCGAGCGAGTACAGTTCCAGGTATCAGGGACAGCGCGGACCCACCGCCTCCCGTTCCTTCCAGAACTTCCACCGGACCGACGTCGGCGAGACGCAGCGCTGACGCAGGACTGAGGCGGGCGTCCCGACGACGGGCGAGCAGGTGGACCAGCAGAAAGGCCCCGCCATGAGCACGTCAGAGCGACCCGACTTCGCCCGCGCGATCACCGCCGACGGGCCGACGCCGCTCTACCCGCGTCGCATGGTCCGGTTCGGCCAGTTCGTCGGGTCCTGGGACGTCCACTCGAAGCGCCTCGACGACGAGAGCGGCGAGTGGGTCGAGTCCGACTTCCGCTGGATCGTGTCGTACATTCTCGAGGGGCGTGCCGTGCAGGACGTCCAGCTCGTCGCGAACGACGCCGAACCGTCTGGCTGGGAGACGGTCAGCACGGCTCTCCGCGTGTACGACCGGTTGATGGGCGCCTGGCGCGTGAACTACGTCGAGCCACGGCGCGGCGAGTTCTGCCAGCTCGTCGCGACGCCGCACCGCTCCGACGGCATCCGCCAGGACGGCACGCGGAACGACGACAAGCTCATCCGGTGGAACTTCAGCGGCATCACCGAGGACTCGTACACCTGGGAGAGCTGGGTGTCCGACGACGAGGGCGCGACCTGGTGGCTGCAGGAGCACAACGAGGGTCGCCGCATCGCCTGAGTGGCTCCGTCTCCACCGCGACACTCAGGTGTCGGTGCGCGCCAGGCGCTCCAGGAACGACGCCAGCTGCTCGCGCTCGGCCGTGGAGAAGCCGTCGAGGATGCGCTCCTCGGCGGCGAGGTGATCGGGCAGGGCCGCTTCGACGAGGCGCTTGCCGGCCGGGGTGAGGGCGACGACCGTGCCGCGCCCGTCCTGCTCGCTCGGACGGCGCGTCACGAGACCGCGCTCGACGAGCTTGTTCACGCGCTGGGCGATCGCACTCGACGTCACCATCGACCAGTGGGCGAGGTCCTTCGGCGCGAGTTCGTGCGGTGAGCCCGAGCGGAGGAGGGTCGCGAGCACGTCGAACGACGCGCTGTCGAGCCCGTGCTCGGCGAAGGTCGTGGACAGCCGTGCGTCCACCGCCGTCGCGGCCCGTGACAGGCGTCCGATGACGGCCATGGGCGCGACGTCGAGATCGGGTCGCTCGGTCCGCCACTGGCCCAGGATGTCGTCGACGCGCGTGCTCATCCGGCCAGCATAGCGATTTGCTTAGCGCTGAGCTATTATTGCTCAGTGCTTAGCAATCAACTCCGCATCGCCGCCGTCACCGCCATCGCCCCGATCAGCTGGGGGACGACCTACCTCGTCACGAGCGAACTGCTCCCGCCCGGACGACCGCTGCTGGCAGCCGTGCTCCGGGCGTTGCCCGCCGGACTCCTGCTCCTCGCGATCACACGAACCCTCCCGGTCGGTGGCTGGTGGTGGCGATCGCTCGTGCTCGGCACGCTCAACATCGGTGCCTTCTTCGCGTTCCTCTTCCTCGCCGCCTACCGACTGCCCGGCGGGGTCGCCGCGACCATGGGGGCGATCGGCCCGGTGCTCGTCGCCGTGCTCGCGAGCCTGCTGGTGGGGGAGACGTTGACCGTGCGCCGGGTCGTCGCGGGATTCGCCGGAGTGGCCGGCGTCGCGCTGATCGTGCTGCAGGCCGACGCCCGCCTCGACGCGGTCGGCGTCGTCGCCGCACTCGCCGGTGCTGCATCGATGTCGCTCGGATCGGTGCTGAGCAAGCGGTGGGGGAGACCGGAGGTCGGTCGCCGGATCGGCACGCGCCGGCGCACGAGCCCGGACCTCGACCCGAACGCCGGCAGCGGCGCACCGGTCTCCGGCCTCGCATCGACCGCCTGGCAGCTCGTCGCCGGCGGCATCGTGCTCGCGCCGGTGCTGCTCGTCGTCGAGGGGCTCCCATCGGCCGCCCCGGACGCAGCTGCGATCGGCGGGTACGCCTACCTCTCCCTCGTGGGCACAGCCCTCGCCTACACCCTGTGGTTCCGTGGCATCGCCGCGCTCCCCGTGTCGTCGGTGTCGTTCCTCGGTCTCCTGAGTCCCGTCGTCGCTGTTCTGGCAGGCCTCGTGGTCCTCGGCGAGGCACTGAGCCTCGGACAAGTGCTCGGGATCGGGGTCGTCGCCGGCTCCCTCATCCTGGTCTTCACCGCGAGACGGCCCCGGGCCATACTGAGCGCATGAGATTCCGCACCGTCATCGAACTCCAGGGCAACAACACCGGCATCCTCGTCCCCGACGCCGTCGTCGAGGGCCTGGATCGTGGCAAGCGCGTGCCCGTCGTCGTCACCGTCGGTGCGACCACCTACCGCAGCACCATCACGCCGATGGGCGGCCGGTATCTGATCGCGCTGAGCGCCGCCAACCGCGCCGCTGCCGGGGTCGCGGGAGGGGACGAGGTCGAGGTGGACCTCGAGCTCGACGAGGCACCGCGCGTGTTCCCGTTGCCGCCCGAGCTCGAGACGGCGCTCGCGGGAGACGAGCAGGCGCTCGCCGCCTACGGAGCCCTGTCGTTCAGCCGCCAGCGCGCGCTGGCCGAGCCGGTCGCGCTGGCGAAGACGGATGCGACGCGCGACAAGCGGATCGCCGCGGCCGTCGACGCACTCCGCGGCGCCTGACCTCGCTCAGTCGCCTGAATCTGCTCGAAGACCGGGACGATCCGTGCAGATCCGGGCGCCTCAGCGGGCCGTGGACTCCGCGAGCAGCGGCACGACGAGCGGCAGCTGGAGCGTCAGCCACGGGCTGAACGCGAAGGGTGCCTGCTCGACGGACGCCAAGAGCGATTCGGGCTCGGCCCAGGCCCACTCCATGACCTCGTCGGGGTTCGGCTCGGGCGTCGCGTCCGTGTAGGCGACGTAGACCGGGCATATCTCGTACTCGACCACGCCCGAGGCATCGACGGCGCGATACCGGAAGTCGGGCAGCACCAGTTCCGGCGCGGAGATCGGCAGGCCCAGTTCGGCACTCGCCCGACGCAGCACAGCGTCCACGCCGTCCTCGTCCGGGCCGGGGTGTCCGCAGAACGAGTTCGTCCAGACGCCCGGCCACGTGAGCTTCGAGAGCGCGCGCCGGGTCACGAGGATGCGTCCGTCGGGCCCGATGACGTGGCAGGAGAACGCGAGGTGGAGTGGCGTCTCCAGCGTGTGGACGGTCGCCTTCGGCGTGGTGCCGATGCGGGTGCCGTCCTCGGCGAGCAGGACGACGAGTTCTTCGGGTACCGACATACGTCCATTCTCCCCGACGATCGGGGCGAACGCGAATGGACAGCTAGCGTACTAATCTCACCGCTCCGTGAAGTAGCCTCGTGATATGGAGACCCACCACGTCGTCGACGTGCCCTATCGACAACAGCATCAGGTCGAGGATGCCCTCGAGCGTTTCCTCGAACTGGCGAAGACGCAGGCGGTGTCGTTCGGCGGCGCCGGCTACCTGCGGCTCTGGGAGACCATCGAGCGCAGCATGGCCGGCGGCAAGCGGTTCCGTCCCCGGATGGTCATGACGGCGTACGAGGCGCTGGGTGGCGAGGACATCGTTGCGGCCGCCCACGTCGCCGCCGCCTACGAACTCCTGCACACCGCGCTGATCGTCCACGACGACGTGATCGACCGCGACTTCGTCCGGCGCGGCAGCCCCAACGTCTCCGGCAGCTACCGCGACATCGCGCAGACCGCGGGCATCCCGCTGCCGCTCGCCGAGCACCGCGGCATGTCCGTCGCCGTGATCGCGGGCGACCTCGCCCTGTCCGCGTCCTACCGTCTGATCGACCGCGCCGGGAGCGCCGACTCGGTCCGCACCCGCCTACGCGAGATCCTCGACGACGCCATCTCCGCTTCGGCAGCCGGTGAGCTCGCCGACGTCGACTTCACGGTCGGTGGCGTCGTCCCGACGGTCGACGACATCATCCGCATGGAGCGCCTGAAGACCGCCTACTACTCGTTCGAGGCGCCACTGCAGTCGGGTGGCGTCCTGGCCGGTGCTCCGGAGGCCACGATCGACGCGCTCGGGGCCTTCGGACAGCAGATCGGCATCGCCTACCAGATCATCGACGACGTCCTCGGCGTCTTCGGCGACTCGAAGACGACCGGCAAGACGACGATCGGCGACCTCCGCGAGGGCAAGCTGACGGTCATGGTCGCGTTCGCGGCGGAGCAGCCCGAGTGGCACGCCGTCGAGCACCTCTTCGGCGACCCGGACCTCGACGAGGAGGGTGCCGCCGTCCTGCGCGACGTCCTCACGACGACGGGCGCCCGCCAGCACGCGACCCTGCTGGCCGGTGACTACGCCAACCGCGCCTGGGAACAGCTCGCCTCGCCGAGTATCCCGGCGCAGCTCCGCGACGAGCTCCGCCCCATCGTCGCCACCGTGCTCGAGCGGTCGCGATGACGGCAGCAGGGGACGGGACCGTGCGACCCGCCGACGACGCCTCGGCGGTCGACGACGCACGACAGCTCTACGACCGGGTCGCGCAGGAGACCGCCAGCATCGTCATCCGTCGGTACTCCACGTCCTTCGGCCTGGCGGCCAGGCTCCTGGGTGGCGACATCCGCCAGGACGTCGAGAACGTGTACGCGCTCGTCCGCATCGCCGACGAGATCGTCGACGGCGTGGCCGCGGCGGCCGGGCTCGGCCCCGAGCGGGTCCTCCGCATGCTCGACGCCCTCGAGCAGGACACCGAGGATGCCATGGAGGCGGGGTACAGCAGCAACCTCGTCGTCCATGCCTTCGCCATCTCGGCGCGGTCCGCGGGCATCGAGACCGACCTCACCCGTCCGTTCTTCGCGTCCATGCGCGCGGACCTCTCGCGCACCGTCCACACCCCGGAGACGTTCCGCGACTACGTGTACGGCTCCGCCGAGGTCGTCGGGCTCATGTGCCTGCGGATCTTCCTGCGCGGTCACGACGTCGACGACGCCCAGCGCGCCGCGTTCGTCGTCGGCGCCAGGAGTCTCGGTGCCGCCTTCCAGAAGGTCAACTTCCTGCGCGACCTCTCGGCCGACCACGACGAGCTCGGCCGCAGCTACTTCCCGGGTGTCGCCGTCGACGAGCTCACCGAGGCGCAGAAGCACAGCCTGCTCGACGACATCGAAGCCGATCTCGACCGTTCGGCAGCCGTCCTCGGGCGGCTGCCGAGGTCGAGCCGTCGCGCGGTCGCCCTCGCCCAGGAACTCTTCTCGGAACTCGCCCGACGCATCCGGACCACGCCGGCCTCGGAGCTCGTCCGCACGCGTGTCCGGGTGCCCGACCCGGTCAAGCTCCGCATCGCCGCCGGCGCGCTCGCCGGTCGCACACCAGCCACGACCGGCACCACCGCCTCCATCCCGACGATCGACGAGAGCTCGCAGTCATGACCCCCTCCCACAACCGCACCGTCGTCATCGGCGGCGGCATCAGCGGTCTCGCCACCGCAGCCCTCCTCGCCCGCGACGGCCAGCGGGTCACGCTGCTCGAACGACGCGAGGTGCTCGGCGGCCGCGCCGGCACCTGGGAGCAGGACGGCTTCACCTTCGACACCGGCCCGAGCTGGTACCTCATGCCGGAGGTCTTCGACCACTTCTACCGGCTCCTCGGCACCTCCGCGGCCGAGCAGCTCGACCTCGGGCGACTCGACCCGGCCTACCGCGTCTACTCGGAGGGCCGCGACGGGCACCTCGACCTCGCCGCCGACCGGGCCGGCAACCTCGCCCTGTTCGAGTCGGTCGAGCCCGGTGCCGGCGCGAAGATGGACGAGTACCTCCGCAGCGCGAAGGAGACGTACGAGATCGCCATCCGGAGCTTCCTGTACACGACGTTCGAGTCGTACCGGACGCTCGCGAGCCGTGAGGTCCTCGCCCGGATGCCGAAGCTCGCGAAGCTCCTCACGGAGGACCTCGACACCCTGGCCGCGCGCACCGTCTCCGACGTCCGGTTGCAGCAGATCCTCGGCTACCCGGCCGTGTTCCTCGGCTCATCGCCCTTCGAGGCGCCGAGTATGTACCACCTCATGAGCTACCTCGACCTCGAGGACGGCGTGCTCTACCCGCAAGGCGGCTTCTCGCGGATCATCGACACGATCGCCGAGCTCGCCCGCGCCGAGGGTGTGGAGATCATCACGGGCGCCGAGGTCACCGGCATCACCACGATTCCCGCCGGCCGCCGCGCCAGGGTCGACGGCGTCAACTACCTCGACGCCGACGGTCGTCGGCAGCTGCTCCGCGCCGACCGGGTCGTGTCCGCCGCCGACCTGCACCACACCGAGACGACGCTGCTGCCCCGCGAGCTCCAGACCTACCCGGCCGAGTACTGGGAGAAGCGCACCGCCGGTCCCGGAGCCGTCCTCGTGATGCTCGGCGTCCGCGGGGAGCTCCCGGAGCTCCTGCACCACAGCCTGTTCTTCACGGCCGACTGGCGCGACAACTTCGGCCGCATCTTCGGCGAGGAGACGAGCGTGCCCGACCCCGCGTCGCTCTACGTCTGCCGTCCGAGCGCGACCGATGCGGGCGTCGCACCCGACGGCCACGAGAACCTGTTCATCCTGGTCCCGGTCCCGGCCGACCCGTCCATCGGTGGCGGTGGAGACGCCCGGGTCGCGGAGATCGGCGACGCCGCCATCGCGCAGATCGCCGAGTGGGCCGGCGTCCCCGACCTCGCCGGGCGCATCGTGGTGCGTCGCGACGTCGGACCGGCCGATTTCGCGACCGACCTCAACGTCTGGAAGGGCACCGCCCTCGGGCCGGCGCACATCCTCTCGCAGAGCGCGATGTTCCGGAGCGGCAACGTCAGCAAGAAGGTCGACGGCCTGTTCTACACCGGTGGCTCCACCATCCCGGGCATCGGCCTGCCGATGTGCCTCATCAGCGCGGAGCTCGTCGTGAAGCGCATGCGCGGCGACCTCACCACCGGACCGATGGCGGAGCCGTTGCTCGCGCGCGCCGAGGCGACCGGCTGATGGGTCTGCTGTACCTGCTGGCGCTGCTCGTCTCGATCACCGGGATGATCATGCTCGACCGGCGGTTCCGGCTGTTCTTCTGGGCCGATCGGCGGCGGGCCGCGATCATCCTGCCGATCGGCGTCGTGTTCTTCCTCGTGTGGGACCTGCTCGGCATCGGTGCCGGCATCTTCTTCCGTGGTGAGACCGCGTTCATGACCGGGCTCCAGGTCGCGCCCGAGCTGCCGATCGAAGAGGTCTTCTTCCTGACGCTGCTCTGCTACCTCACGATGAACCTGTTCGGTGCGGCGCGACACACGCTCGGCCGGGTGGCCCGCCGGACGACCGGCGCCGCCGAGGTGAGCGGACGATGACCTACTGGGCCCTCAACGCATGGTTCCTCGCCGTCGTGGCGGTCGTCGCCCTGCTCGCGGTCGTGCGGCTCGATCGACGCCGTGCGAACGGATCGCGGTCCGCCGGCCTGACGGCGGGCACCTGGCTGCTCGCGGTGGGCGGTGGGCTCGTCGTCCTCCTGCTGATGACCGCGCTGTTCGACAACGTCATGATCGGCATCGGGCTCGTCGGCTACGACCCGGCACTCATCTCCGGCGCCTTCGTCGGCATCGCGCCCCTCGAGGACTTCGCCTACGCCATCGCCGCGGCCGTCCTGCTCCCGTCCCTCTGGGTGCTCCTCGAGCGCCGAATCCCTGCTCCCGTCTCCCCATCCCCGTCCCAGGAGGACCCGGCATGAACCGACTCGGCCAGCTCGTGCTGTCCTCCCGACCGCTGTCGTGGATCAACACCGCCTACCCGTTCGCAGCGGCGTATGTGCTGACCACGCGCGAGCTCGACCTCACCTTCTGGCTCGGGACGCTGTACTTCCTCATCCCGTACAACCTCGCGATGTACGGCATCAACGACGTCTTCGACTACGAGTCGGACCTGCGGAACCCGCGCAAGGGCGGCGTCGAGGGCGCGGTCCTGGATCGTCGGATGCACCGGTTGACGATCTTCGCGGCGATCGTGACGAACGTCCCGTTCCTCGTCTACCTCGTCGTCATCGGGTCGCCGCTGTCGTGGCTCGTCCTCGCGATCAGCGTGTTCGCGCTCATCGCGTACAGCGCACCCGGCCTGCGGTTCAAGGAGCGGCCGTTCATCGATTCGCTCACCTCGAGCACGCACTTCGTGAGCCCGGCGGTCTACGGCCTCGTCCTCGCCGGTGCGGTCTTCACGCCCGCGCTCTGGGCGCTGCTCGTCGGCTACTTCCTCTGGGGGATCGCCAGCCACGCCTTCGGTGCGGTGCAGGACATCATCGCCGACCGGGAGGGCGGGATCGGTTCGATCGCGACGGTCATCGGTGCGGCTGCGACCGTCCGGTTCGCCTTCGTCGCCTACCTGGCCGGTGGAGCACTGATGCTCGTGACGCCGTGGCCCATCCCGTTGGCGGGCCTGCTCGCGCTGCCCTACGCCGCGAGTGTGCTGCCGTTCTGGAACCTCCGCGAGGAGGACGCCGAGCGGGCCAACGCGGGCTGGAAACGGTTCCTCCGCCTCAACTTCCTGACGGGCTTCCTCGTCACGATGCTCATCATCTGGTACTGGTTCCTGACGTCCTGACCGGAAACCGCGACCCTGTCTCAGGAGTCCCCGGGCGCGCCGCAGGCGTTGCACCGCGCCACGCCCGGGTTCTCCTGAGAACGGGTCGTCAGTCGAGGATCAGAGCTCGAAGGAGAAGCCGAGGTCCTCGGGGTACTCGCCGAGCTCGGTGAGGCCGGTCGCCGCACGCTGGAGGGCGGCGAGCGTCAGGCCGAGGGTGCCGGGGCCGAAGCTGACGCGTGAGACGCCGAGTTCGGCCAGGCGCTTGAGTGGGACCGCGCCGGGGTAGCCGATGACGGAGATGCGTCCGTGCACCTGCTCGATGGCCTTGGCGACGAGTTCCTCCGTACCGAGTCCGAGGAAGAAGACGACGTCCGCACCGGCCTCGAGGTAGGCGTTGGCGCGAGCGACGGCCTCGTCCCACGCCTCAGGGTCACCGGCGAGGGTGTCGACCCGGGCGTTGATGACGAGCGGGATGCCGGCGTCCTCGGCTCCGGCGCGAGCGGCGGCGACGCGGGCCGCGGCCTCCTCGATCGGGAACTGCGGGGCCTTCGCGGCACCGACGGAGTCCTCGAGGTTGATGCCGACCGCACCCGACTCGACGATGAGGCGGCGGACGTTCTCGCGAACACCGGCCGCGTCGGACGCGTAGCCCTTCTCGAAGTCGATCGTCACGGGCAGGTCGACGGCGCCCACGATGATCTTCGCGGCGGCGATCGCCTCGTCGACGTCGAGGCCACCGCCGTCTTCGAGCCCACGGACGTTCGACACCGAGTGGCTCGCCGAGGCGAGGGCGACGACGCCGGGGGCCTCGGAGACGACCTTCGCGGTGATGGCGTCCCAGACGTTGGTGACGATGAGCGGGGTACCCGGCTCGTGGAGGGAGTTGAGGAGGACGGCTTTGGCATGCTGATCAGTCATGTCCGCAGTCTGCCAGCGGACGTCGGCCGCCCAGCCGACAAGCGTCGAGAATTCAGGGAACGTTCGGGTTCGATGCGGTTGCCGGCTGCTGTGGGCCTCCCGTGACGCAAGACGCGGGCGCTCCACGCGTCATCCCACGCCGCCGGTGAACCGGGCGGGCAGGATGCCGTGCGTATCATTGGTGGCCGAAGGAAGGCGCTCCCATGACGAAACCGCCGACGGTCTACGACGTCGCGCACCACGCCGGCGTCTCCATCGCCACGGTCTCGCGGGTGCTCAGCCGCCCCGACGACGTGAAACCGGCCACCCGAGACCGCGTGCTCGCCTCGGTCGGTGAACTCGGGTACGTCCCGAGTGGAGCTGCACGAGGGCTCGCCGCGCGCCGCACCGGTGTCATCGGCCTGTTCTTCCAGGGGCTCGACGCGATGGACGACCTCGGGGACATCGCCCTCGAGGGCGACGAGGCGGCGGCCGGGGGAGCGCGCATCGTCCGCGACATCCCGGAGCGGACCGACACACGGACGCTCAACCTCTACTTCGACGAGGTGCTGCGCGGCTGCGAGCTGGAGTCCTGGCGGAGCGGGTTCGCGCTGCTCGTCGGCGTCGGACGCGGGTCCACGGCGACGCAGACCGTGCGCGACATGGCGGGTCGGGTGGACGGCCTCATGGTGCTGGCCGGGAGCGCCAGCGAGGAGGAGCTCGCGCGCCTGTCGCGGCACGTCCCGATCGTCGTGATGGCGGGGCCCCGGCGCGGCGACGACCTCGACCACGTCTCCGTGAGCAACGCCGAGGGGATGCGCACGCTCACCGCGCACCTCATCGACGACCTCGGTGCCCGAGAGCTCGAATACGTGGCCGGGAGCCTCGGCTCGCCCGATGATGCCGAGCGCTGGAGCGGGTTCCGCGCGGCTCTCGCGGATCGGTCGCTCGAGGCGCCGGAGGAGCCGACCCTCCGCGGCGACTTCACGCGGGAGGGTGGGCGACGGGTCGGTCGGGAGCTGTTCCGACGAGACGGTCTGCCGCGGGCCGTCGTGTGCGCCAACGACCAGATGGCGCTCGGCGTGATCGACGCGGCCAGGATCGCCGGGGTCGCGGTCCCGGACGAGCTCATCGTCACCGGCTTCGACGGCATCGACGCCGGCCGCCTGTCCGCTCCGCGGCTCACGACGGTCCGGCAGCCGATGGAGACGCTCGGCCGGGTCTCCGTGCAGGCGCTCGCCCGTCGCCTCGCCGAACCGAAGCTGCCTGCGATGTCCGTCCGACTCCCCGTGGAGGTCGTCCTCCGCGAGAGCTCCGAGTCAATCACGTCCTGATCATCGCCTCCCCTCGCGTTCACCATTCAGGAAGACCGCGGCGTGCCGCGACGCGTCCGTCCGCCGCGAGGCCGCCACGCCGAGGCTCTCCTGAATTGTGAACAGGAGCGGATGTCCGACACGGGTTGCGTCGGACAATGTATGCGCTTACACTCAACCGGTACAGACTTCAGCAAGGACGGTGGCGATGACGCACACGACGCACGAGCGGACCAAGGTCCGCAGGCGCAGACGACTCGGAGCAGCGGCGATGATCGCCGCGGCGGCCTTGCTCGTCTCCGGCTGCAGCATCCAGATCAAGAGCGAGCCGGATCCCTCGATCCCCGCCGACACGATGCTGCTGGCCTCCGACAAGGGCACCCCGATGCTCGAGCGGAACTTCAACCCCTACCTCGTGAACAAGCGCTCGGCCTCGAGCTACATCTACGAGCCGCTCGTGATCATCAACGTGCTCGACGGCAAGGAGACGCCGTGGCTCGCCGAGAAGGTCGACCTCCCGGACGCCCGCACGATCGATTACACGATCCGCGACGGCGCCACCTGGTCCGACGGTGAGGCCTTCACCCCTGAGGACGTCAAGTTCACCTTCGACCTCATCAAGCAGTACCCGACGCTCGATCAGAAGGGTGCCTGGCAGCACATCGACACGATCGAGGTGAAGGGTCAGCACGTCATCATGCACCTGCTCGACGACGACGCCCCCGCGGCCGACATCGTCTCGCAGACGCTCATCGTCCCGGAGCACATCTGGAAGGACGTCAAGAGCCCCGACACCTGGCGGAACCCGAACCCGGTCGGCACCGGTCCGTACGTCCTCGGCAACTACACCTCGCAGCAGTACACGATGGACAAGAACGAGACCTACTGGCAGGCCGACAAGATCGAGGTCAACCACCTCGTGATCCCCGCGGCCACCGGTGAACTCGACATCGTCACGAAGGGCTTCGACTGGGCGTACTCGTTCCTGTCGAACGTCGAAGGCACCTGGGTTGCGGCCAACGACCACAACAAGTTCTGGTTCCCGCCGGGAGGCGTGATCGGGCTCGTGCCCAACATGGACGTCGCCCCCTTCGACAACGTGGACGTCCGTCGCGGCATCGCCCTGGCGCTCGACCGCGACAAGATCGCCGATGCGGCGACCGAGGGCTACCTCGGTGCCGCCGGCCAGTCGAGCCTCATGCTCCCCAACCAGGAGGACGAACTCGACCCGACCCTGCCGAACCAGGGCATGATCACGCAGGACACCGCCGGCGCCCTCGAGGCCTTCGCGGCCGCCGGGTACACCCAGCAGGGTGGCAAGCTCGTCGACGCGGCGGGCAAGCAGTTCAGCTTCTCGATCACGACCGCCAACGGCTACGCGGACTGGCTCCGCGCGGTCCAGGAGGTGCGCAAGGAGCTCGGCGCCCTCGGCATCGACGTGCAGATCAAGCAGCCGCAGCCGCCGGGGTACCAGCAGGCCATCCAGAGCGGTGACTTCCAGGTCGCGATGGGCGGAATGGGCAACGGCATCATGTTCCAGGGCTTCAACAACAGCTTCAACAGCGAGTTCGCGAAGCCCATCGGCGAGACGACGTCCAGCAACTTCGGTCGCTACCGCAACCCGCAGATGGACCAGCTGCTCGCCCAGTACAAGGAGACGACCGACGAGGCCACTCGCCTCGGGCTGAGTCACCAGATGCAGCAGATCGTCTACAGCGACTTCCCGGTCATCGGCATGTACTACGGCGGACTCTGGGGTCTCTACAACGACAAGAAGTTCACCGGCTGGCCCGATGCGGACAATCCGTACGCACCGCTCCAGACCTACGACCAGACCCCGCTCCTCGTGTTCACGCACCTCAAGCTCCGGAAGGACGGTGAGTGACCGTGTACATGGTGCGCAAACTCGGCCTCTTCGTCCTCACCCTGTGGGCGGCGGTCACGCTGAACTTCCTCCTGCCGCGGCTCATGCCCGGCTCACCGACGGACGCCGCGATCGCGAAGCTCGCCCAGAACGGTCCGGTCTCCGCGGCCACGCGTGCGGCGATCGAGGCCCAACTCGGTGTCCCCGGCGGTAACCTCTGGGAGCAGTACGTCACGTACCTCCACCAGGTCGTCACGCTCGACTTCGGGGTGTCGTACACCTTCTTCCCGCAGTCGGTCGGCGAGCTCATCTGGCAGGCGTTCCCGTACACGATCATCCTGCTCGGGATCGTGACGATCGTCGCCTTCATCCTCGGCACGCTCATCGGCGTACTCGCGGCCTGGCGGCGGAACACCTGGCTCGACGCGCTGCCGACGCTGAGCGGCACCTTCGCCAGCACGTTCCCGTACTTCTGGACCGCGCTGCTCCTGCTGTTCTTCGCCGGCTACGTCCTCCACTGGTTCCCGACCTCGGGTGCCTTCGGGCCGACGGCGACGCCCGCCTTCACCTGGGACTTCATCGTCGACGTCGCGTACCACGCGGTGCTGCCGGCGCTGACGATCCTCGTGACGAGCCTCGGAGGCTGGATCATCGGCATGCGCAACGCGATGATCAACACCCTCGGTGACGACTACGTGACCTTCGCCGAGGCCAACGGCCTCCGTGGTCGCACGGTCGCCATCAAGTACGCGGCCCGCAACGCGATCCTCCCGAACCTCACCGGCTTCGGGCTCGCGCTCGGCGGTGTGGTCGGCGGCTCGATCCTCGTGGAGCAGGTCTTCGGCTACCCGGGCATCGGCTTCCTCCTGTTCAACGCGGTGATCGGACAGGACTACCCGCTCATGCAGGCGCTCTTCCTGCTCATCACGGTGAGCGTGCTCGTCGCCAACTTCCTCGTCGACATCCTGTACGGCGTACTCGACCCAAGGACCCGCCGATGACCACCACACAGCACGTCAAGACACTGCAGTCCGACCAGGCCGTGCGTCCGCCGCGGAAGTTCGCCTTCATCGGTCGATCGGCGGCGACGCTCTGGGCCAACTGGAAGTCCCGCCTCGGACTCATCATCCTCGCGTTCTTCATCCTCGTCGCGATCTTCGCCCCGGTGCTCGCACCCTACGGCGCGAGCCAGGACGGGTTCCCCCGGAACGCCGACTCGAGCCCCGAGCACTGGTTCGGGACGACGGCGGCGGGCGAGGACGTCCTCAGCCAGCTCATCTACGGTTCGCAGATCAGCGTCACGGTCGGTTTCATCGCCGGCATCCTGTCGACGATCGTCGCCGTGCTGATCGGCCTCAGTTGGGGCTACATCAAGGGCTTCGGCGCCGAGGTCGTGAACTTCATCGTCAACCTGTTCCTCGTGGTGCCCGGCCTGCCGCTCATGATCGTCATCGCCGCGTACCTCCAGAACGGTGGGCTCGTGATGATCGTCGCGGTCATCGTGATCACCGGGTGGGCGTGGGGTGCCCGCGTGCTCCGCAGCCAGACGCAGTCGCTGCGTTCGCGTGACTTCGTGACCGCGGCCCGATTCTCCGGCGACCGACCGTTCCGCATCGTGTTCAACGAGATCCTGCCGAACATGACGTCCCTCATCGCCGGTGGCTTCTTCGGTGCCGCGACGAGTGCGATCCTCGCGGAGGCCGGCCTCGAGTTCCTCGGCCTCGGCGACTCGTCGATCGTCAGCTGGGGCACCATCCTCTACTGGGCGCAGAACTCCAACGCCCTGCTCACCGGTCAGTGGATCCTCCTCTTCGCCCCCGGTCTCTGCATCGCGCTCCTCGCGATGAGCCTCACCCTCATCAACTTCGGTGTCGACGCGATCAGCAACCCGCGCCTCCGTGAAGGGAAGTCACGATGAACGCCGTCAACCTCCAGGCCGAGAGCGCATCCGCGCCGGCAGCCGGGACCGGAGCGCTCCTCGAGGTCCGCGACCTGTCCGTCGTCTACGAGTCCGTCGGCGCCGCGCCGGTCCAGGCGGTCGACCACGTGTCGTTCTCCGTCGGCGCCGGTGAGTTCATCGGGCTCGTCGGCGAGTCCGGCTCCGGGAAGTCGACGCTCGGCTTCGCGGCCACCCGCTTGCAGAAGCCGCCGGCCCGCATCAACGGCGGGCAGATCCTCTTCGGCGGCAAGGACATCCGCGAGCTCGGCGACGAGGCGCTCCGTGAGCAGCGGCAGGGCGGGTTCGCCATGGTGCTGCAGTCGGGCATGAACGCGCTCAACCCGGTCCGCACGATCCGCAACCACTTCGTCGACATCTTCAAGGCGCACGGGCACGTCTCCCGCGACCGCTGGGACGCCCGGATGGCCGAGCTGGTCGGCAAGGTCGGGCTGACGCCGCAGGTGCTCGCCCGCTTCCCCGGTGAGCTGTCCGGCGGTATGCGCCAGCGCGTGTCCATCGCGCTGGCCCTGTCGCTCGAGCCCCGCCTCATGGTGTTCGACGAGCCGACCACCGCGCTCGACGTCCTCGTGCAGCACGCGATCATGGACACGATCACCGAGCTGCAGCAGGCCGAGGGGTTCACCGCCATCCTCATCAGCCACGACCTCGGCGTCGTGCTCGAGGCGACGCAGCGCGTGCTCGTCATGCACGAGGGCCGCATCGTCGAGGACGCCCCGAGTCGCGACATCCTCGAGCGTCCGCAGGACCCGTACACGCGGATGCTGCTCAGCCACTACGCCGACCCGCGCGCCGCGGTCGTCGAGCTGCCCGGTTTCCCGTCGCGGGCGAACCGCGGGACGGCTCCCGTCTCCGGCACGACCACGAGCGTGCCGACCGCGACGAGCGCGAGCTCCGAGTCGGGGAAGGCGTCGTCGCGTGCCGGTCGCTCGGCGGAGTCGGCGGTCATCGTCGACGCCGTCTCGAAGGTCTACCCGCCGCCGCGTCGCGGTGAGTCCGCGGTGACGGCCGTCGACGACGTGTCGTTCACGCTCGAACCCGGTCAGTCGCTCGCGCTCGTCGGGGCGTCGGGCTCCGGCAAGTCGACCATCGCGAAGCTCATCACGGGCATCGAGAAGCCGACGTCCGGTGCGGTCCGCTTCGGCGACCTCGACGTCGCCCAGCTGAACCGCAAGGGCATCCGGAACCTGCACAAGAACGTGCAGATGATCTTCCAGGACCCGTATGCGGCGCTCAACCCGCTGCACACGGTCGAGTACACCCTCACCCGTCCGGTGGTGAACTTCACCGGGCTGAAGGGTGACGCGGTGCGCAAGCGCGTGCTCGAACTCCTCGAGACGGTGGGCCTCTCGCCCGTCGAGCAGTTCGCGGCGAAGCTGCCCCACCAGCTCTCCGGTGGACAGCGGCAGCGCGTCGTGATCGCCCGGGCGCTCGCGAGCGACCCGCAGGTGCTCATCGCCGACGAGCCCGTGTCGATGCTCGACGTGTCGCTGCGTGCCGGTGTGCTCGCGCTGCTCGAGGACCTGCGTGAGCAGTGGGGCGTCTCGATGCTCTACATCACGCACGACCTGCTGTCGGCGCGACTCGTGACCGACAACATCATGGTCCTCAACCAGGGTCGTGTCGTCGAACGTGGCGAGACCGCGCACGTCCTGCAGCACCCGCAGGATCCGTACACGATCCAGCTGCTCGACGCCGTCCCCAACCCGGCCCGCGCCAAGCGCTGACGCGGACCCTTCCGCGTTCTCCCCGGTCCCTGAGCCCAACCCTCCCGGTCCCTGAGCCCAACCCGCCCGGTCCCTGAGCTTGTCGAAGGGCCACACCCCAACATGAAACAGGAGCAACACCCGTGCTGACCTTCCCCGACGGCTTCCTCTGGGGCGCCGCCACCGCTGCCCACCAGATCGAGGGCAACAACATCAACAGCAACTGGTGGGTGCACGAGCACGAAGCCGGGACGAACATCGTCGAGCCCTCGGGTGACGCGATGGACAGCTACCACCGTTACCGCGAGGACATGCAGCTGCTCGCCGACGCCGGGCTCAACACCTACCGGTTCAGCATCGAGTGGGCGCGGATCGAGCCCGAGCGCGGCATCGTCTCGCGTGCCGAGGTCGACCACTACCGTCGCATGGTCGACACCGCGCACGAGCTGGGACTCAACCCGGTCGTGACGCTCATGCACTTCACGGTGCCGCGCTGGTTCGAGCGCGACGGGTTCTGGCGGGCGAAGGACGCCGCCGACCTCTTCGCGCGGTACACCGAGCTCACCCTGCCGATCGTCGGCGAGGGCGTCGGACACGTCTGCACCATCAACGAGCCGAACATCGCCGCGATGCTCGCCGGTGGAGAGGACGCGGCGAACCTCGTCGCGTACGGGCTGCCCAACCCGGACCTCTTCGTGGCCGATGCGCTCCTCGAGTCCCACAAGCGTTCGCGCGAGGTGCTCTCGCAGGTGTCCGGCCTGAAGTCCGGCTGGACCATCGCGACGCAGGCGTTCCGGTCGAACGGTGAGCCGGGCTCCGACGAGATGCTGCGCGAGTACGGCTACCCGCGCGACGACTGGTACCTGGAGCAGTCCGCCGGTGACGACTTCCTCGGCGTCCAGGCGTACACGCGCACGTTCATCGGGCCGAAGGGTCCGCTGCCCGTCGAGGACGGCGTCGAGACGACGCTCACCGGTTGGGAGTTCTACCCGCCGGCTGCAGCCGAGGGTGTGCGGAGCGCCTGGGAGCTGTCGGGCGGGGTGCCGATCATGATCACCGAGAACGGCATCGCGACCTCGGACGACACGCGTCGGATCGACTACACGGACGGCGCCCTGCGCGAGCTGCACGCCTGCATCCAGGACGGGATCCAGCTCGAGGGCTACCTCCACTGGAGCGCGCTCGACAACTACGAGTGGGCGAGCGGCTTCCGGCCGACCTTCGGTCTCATCGCCGTCGACCGTGAGACCTTCGTGCGTACGCCGAAGCCGAGCCTCGCGTGGCTCGGGAACGTCGCGAAGGCGAACGGCCTCACGGAGTAGCTGAAGCCCCCGGTGCCGTCCCCAACTCAGGAAACGTCCGGTGTGTCGGGCTCGTGTGGGTGGCGACACGCGGCGGAGTCCTGAGATAGGGGCGCCGGGGTCGCGTGTGGTCCGTTCGTCCCCGACTCAGGAGATGTCCGGTGTGTCGGGGTGGTGTGGGTGGCGACACGCGACGGAGTCCTGCGAGAGGGGCGCCGGGGTCGCGTGTGGTCCGTTCGTCCCCGACTCAGGAGATGTCCGGT